>JBGUEP010000027.1:0-95461 GCA_041821245.1 Prolixibacteraceae bacterium | reverse complement strand
ACGTGTGCATTTAAGCGCAAGCGAATCTCAGGAATTAAGCTTTGAAATAGCTGCTAACGATTTAAAGCTGGTTGATGAAAATGGTGAAAATAAGTTGATGAGAGGTGAATATGAACTAGTTGTAGGGAATGCTTCACCTGGACAGAGAAGTGAATCGCTTGGTGCTGTTTTTTCACGTGCAGTATTTAAAATTCAATAATTTTTTTTAATATGTTTAATATAGGTTTAATTGGTGCCGGCATGATTGCCGAAAACCATATTCAAAATTTGATCAAAACAGGCAAAGTGAACATTACCTGGATCAATGCACGTACGCAAAGTACAATCGACAGGGTAGCCGAAAAGTATAATATACCTAACAGAACCACCGATTATACCCAGGTCCTGGCAGATGCTTCTGTTGATGCAGTGGTCATTACAACACCACCCAATTTGCATAAAAAAATGTTTATAGCTGCGGTTAAGGCAGGTAAACACATATTGACAGAAAAACCTTTGGCCATGAATTTGAAAGAGGTGGATGAAATGATTGCAGCTAAAAATGAACGACCTGAACTTAAAGTTAGTGGATGTTCGGCCCGTCATGCACGTTTGCAACCCAAATACGTAAAAGTAAAGGAGATTATTGATTCTGGTGCACTGGGAGAAATTTACTACATCCATCATAATTCAAATGGCCGTCAGAGCCGTCCGGGTATTGAGTATCATCCAACGGCTAAATGGTTTTTGAATAAAGATATCGCAGGTGGCGGTCCACTGTTCGATTGGGGCGTTTATGACCTATCGTTTCATCTTGGCCTATTAAATGATCAACCTGAATTGGAAAAGGTAGATGTATTGTTTATGCGCAATGGATTAGATAATAAGGATCCCGAAACCGACGTTTACGATGTGGAAGAACACTTTGCTGCAAAACTGAAGTTTTCCGGTGGTTTAGACTATTATTGGGAACGCGCCTCGCATAACAATGTAGAGGTTCCTAACGAGACTCGGATATACGGAACCAAGGGCGGTATTAAACTGGCATTTTGCAGCTGGGATGCTCCTGAGATTGAGTTCTATTCCTTATCTGAAAACGGTACCAAAGCAATAAGTGAAACCATAATTCCCAACATGGACGGTCATGACGATGGATATGCATTGGCAGAACATTTTGTGAATGTTTTGGAAGGATTAGAGGAAGTGCAAATGACTCTGGAATTGGCCCGTAAGCATTTGGATATCATTTTAAAATGTTACGAGAAAGCATAAAAAATATTTACTGCTAAAATAGTGAAAAATGGAAAAAGTTACTGCGTATCAAATTGCGAAAATGATCGATCATTCTTTGTTGCATCCAACAATGACTGATGCAATTCTGATTGAAGGATGTGAAATAGCAAAAAAATACAATGTTGCATCGGTTTGTATAAAACCCTATGCAGTGAAAATGGCTGTTGAATTGTTGAAAGGAACCGACGTAATGGTGGGAGCTGTAATTGGATTTCCACATGGGAACAGCTCAACTAAAGTTAAAGTCTTTGAAGCGAAAGAAGCCATTGCTGATGGCGCTGTTGAAATAGACATGGTGGTGAACATAGGTAAAGTTTTGGGCGAAGATTGGGCTTTTGTTGAGGACGAAATCAAACAAATAAACGATGCTTGTAAGGCAGGAAATGCTGCTTTGAAAGTGATTTTCGAAAACGATTACCTTACAGAAGACAAATTCAAAATCAAACTTTGCGAAATTTGCAGCAAGTTGAAAGTTGCTTTTGTAAAAACATCGACCGGTTATGGTTTTGTGAAACAAGACGATGGAAGTTACAATTATAAAGGGGCTACCGAACACGATTTAAAATTAATGCGCAAGCATACCGACGAAACTATTGAGGTGAAAGCTGCCGGTGGTGTTCGTACCTACGAAGATACCTTAAAGGTTCGTTCCTGGGGGGGTACTCGTATTGGTGCTACCGCAACTGCTGCCATCGTTTCTGCGGCTAAAGGCGAATAGGTAGACAATACTCCGGCTCCTTGAGGATATTAATATTAATTTGCTTTTGAAAGCCCTATTTGAAACGTTGTTTTGCATTTTTCCCCAAAGTTGTCCGTTGCCATTAATTGATGCCAACCCGAGGTGAGTTGCAATACTTTGGTATGCTTGGTCTGGGTAAGGCCTAAATATTGGTCGTCGAGGTACCAGTAGACCAAAGCTGAAGATTTTTGATGAGCCAGTTTGAACACCACCTTTTGCAATTCGCCGTTAAAATCGCGGGGCAACCAAATCTGGCTCGAATCTTTGGGATAAATAAAATCCATGTTACGTACCAGGTGCAATCCGGTACAATTTGAATCATGATTTGGAGGAAGTTCAGTATGAATTCCTCTTAGATTGAGCTGATAATTTACTTCGGGTGGGTACACCAGGTAACTTTTCGAATGATGTTCCTTGCCCCAACAGAGTGAGCAAACCGTTTTAGTTTCAGTTGTATTGACTTCATATTTCATATGATACGGGCATGTTTTCATTGCATTCATGGCCTTTGGAACCGAAGTGTATTGTTTATGTGGACAATTGGGACCGGCAATAAAACCGGTTTCACTACAAAGTTGAATAGTTTTAAAGTCCGATAGCTTTTTTTCAAACCAGAGCGAAGAAGGGTTTTTGGGCAGGTAATTGAATATTTCGAAGAATAAAGGTCCGGCCGACTCCATGCCATTCAACAACACATTGCCCTCACCATCAAAATTGCCAACCCAAACCACTATTGTCCATTCAGGAGTACAACCTGCCGCCCAGGCATCTTTATGACCGTAGCTTGTGCCGGTTTTCCATGCAATGTTGGAATTGTTTCTATACCGTTGCCAGTTGAATTCAGCTCCAGGCCGTTTTAGTTCTTTCAACATCTCTAATGTTAAAAAGGTGGAACCATAGCTAATGAGATTTTCTTCATTTTTTATTATTAACGAATCCTTCTTCTCAGAAACGATAGGGCTAAAATTGCCATTGTTGGCCAGTCCGCAATAAAGCTGCGCCATCTCCCATGGAGCTGTTTCTGCGCCACCAATAATCAGTGGTAGGCCATAATCGTCGGCATTGCGAAAAAGCGTTGTAATTCCGGCTTCTTTCAAAAAGCTGTAAAACTGAAACAAACCGAAACTATTTAATAACCTGACTGCCGGAACATTTAAGGATCTGCTGAGTGCATCTTTTGCATAAACCACCCCATTAAATTTTTCGTCGGCATTATTGGGCGAGAAGGCATCGAAATAGGTAGGGATATCGAAAATGACGGTATTGGGTGTTATAAGTCCCTCGTCGATTGAAAGTGCATACAAAAATGGTTTTAAAATAGAACCCGACGAACGGGCAGCCTGCACACCATCAATCATTCCATTATTTGCTGTGTCGAAATAATTCTGCGATCCGATGTACGAAACCACCGCTTTCTTTTTATTGTCGATAACAATTGCCGACAGGTTTTTGATCCCCTGCTGTTTCATTTGATTCGCATATTGGCGGCAGATAAACTCAAAATACTTTTGAAAGGTATAATTGATTGTTGTTTCAACAATATCTGAATTTTTTGCATTGTGAATTCGCTGTGTTAAATGGGTGGCAATCATCTCGAAGGGATACGCCCTCTGTGGAATGGGTTCGGTGAGAGCTAATTTGTAAACCGACTCAGAGATCCTACCTTTTTGAAACAACTTGTTTAATAGACCATCTCGTTTCTGTTTTAACCGATCGTTATTTTTTGATGGCGAAATCGTACTCGGTGAATTGGGGAGTACTGCCAAAAGCGCTGCTTCGGCCCAGCTGAGCTTATCGGCTTGTTTTTGAAAATAGCGCATCGAAGCTGTTTTGTATCCAATAATATTTCCGCCGTATGGCGCATGATTCAGATAAATTGCCAGTATCGATTCCTTTTTAAATTGCACATCCAGCTTAATGGCATAAAAAAGTTCCTCCAATTTACTGATGAAAGTCCTTCTGTTGTTGAATTTCATTCGGGCAATTTGCATGTTGATGGTACTTGCCCCGCTAACAATTCTTTTGCTTTTGATGTTCTGTACTATTGCCCGAAATATAGAAACCGGATTAACTCCCGGGTGGTACCTGAAATATTCATCTTCATAGAGTATAACCGAAGTTTTAAGTTTTTCAGGAATTGCATCAGAGGCAACAGGTGGCATGCACCATTGATCATTCTTGTTCAAAAATACACGCAGGATTTCTCCATCACTTGCCAAAATGGTTTGGCTGTAGTCTTTTGATATAATAGGTTTTTCCAATGGAATCGCTACCCAGATGATCAAAAACAAAAATCCGGATAGCGATATGCTAAAAAGTAGTTTACTCATTATTATTCAACTCCTGTTACCTTAACCTTCTGACCTTTTACGGTTGCCCTGAAGCTTCCGTTGTACATGGCCTCGGTGAAAATTGATGGCATTGTAAATTCGCCAACCGTTACCGTATTTATTTTTACTACGAAATCCATTTCGTTATACAATGGTTTCCATCGGTGTAGATCGAAGAACCACATCACCCGATCATCGCGAATGTCGAGATATTCCTCATGGTTCAGTTTCAAAGACGCAAACTTCTTTGGCAGCATTTCCGATTGCAGCCTTGTATTTTGCACTTCCCATCCTGAAGGAAGCATAAACATCAATGCGATCTCATCAACCCGATCCAATGAACTTACATTTTTTACATTAAAGTGTGCCCAGAAGCTGGTGCCCTGTTTCAAGACTGATGGGTCAATGGTCAGGCCGTCTTCGTTGTACCAGTTTACTTTTAAAGTCAAATTCCTTGAGCTAGTTTCTTCGTTGCTCTCAAGTGGAACTCCATTCCAATTCATGAGCGAATAGAGTTTTTTGAAGGAGGTTTCCGGATCAAGGCGAATTTGAATATCCTTGCCAAAATCTTTTTCAATATTGATACTAATCGCCTTCGTGTCATCAAAATCGATCTTTTTACCATCGGGTAAAGTAACGCTTCCTTTGATCCTGGGATTCTCAGTGCCTTTAATCATGGTATTGATGTATTTACCCATTGCAGTAATGGAATAGCTTAAGGCTTGAGTTGAATACCATGACGATGATGCAAGGTGAGCAGAAATCCCCTGAATCAGCTTGGTTGTTTGGTCATCCATCTGCATAGCCACTTTACATTCCAGAATAATGGCCTGATCACGCAAGGTCGAACCATACGTTCCTGAAAACTCAATGTAATCTTTTACCTCATCGTTTAAGGTAGTACTTATTTTCCTGGTCTAATTGAATCTGTATAGTGCTCATTTTCTATAATTAACGTTCCAGTTGGATCGTTCCAGCGATTTGTTCCATGGCCTTTTGATCCTTTGGATACAATAAGTTTTTTATCTTTTTTAGTCTTTATGTCAAAATAACACGAAGAGGATTTGCTTGTTCAAAAAACAAACGTAGCTTTGTGTCAATATAACATGAAGGTTATGAGTGAAACTAAAAATTATTGCTACCAATATCCAAGACCAGCTGTTACGGCTGATTGTATCATTTTTGGATTTGACGAAGGCGAATTAAAGGTACTGTTAATCGAAAGGGGCATTGAACCGTATAAAGGAAAATGGGCCATCCCCGGTGGTTTTATACACAATGAAGAAAGCACCGAAGAATGTGCTAAAAGAGAGTTGCTTGAAGAAACAGGATTGGAAAATGTTTTTATGGAACAACTCTACACTTTTAGTGATTATGGCCGCGATCCACGAGGACATGTTCTTACAGTTGCCTATTATGCATTAGTTAAACTGGAAGATTATCATATTCATGCCGGTGATGATGCCAAATATGCACGATGGTTTGCAATTTCTCAAATCCCTTCATTGGCATTCGATCACGATAGAATACTAAGAGTGGCCTTGAGCCGGTTGCGTGGAAAAATACGCTATCAGCCCATTGGATTTGAATTGCTTCCCGAAAAATTCACCTTACCTGAATTGCAATCGCTTTACGAAACTGTACTTGAGGTCAAAATTGACCGAAGGAATTTTAGAAGAAAAATAAATGCAACCGGACTACTCATTGATCATCAGGAGTCGGTAACAGGGGTGCCGCATGTAGGAGCCAATTATTTTAGTTTTGACAAGAAAAAATACAAGGAACTATTGGAGAGAGGCTTCAACTTTGAGATTTAAACAAAATCAATTTACTACCAACGAATAATTTGAACTATGATCATACGCGATTTTACCGACAACGATTTGTACAAGTTCACTACCATGAACGCCATTCAAAAAAAGTTTCCAACAGCTGAGGTGATCTATCAATTCATCAACCGTGGAAAAACATCTTTCCCTGAAGGTTTTCCCGAAGCCTTACGCGAGGAAGTGGATGCCATGCAAAATCTCAGCTTGAGCAGTGAGGCTGAGGAGTTCATTCGCAAAAGATGCTACTATTTTGATTCGGTGTTTATCGATCTTTTAAAGGGTTTTCGTTTTAATCCCGAAGAAGTGCGCATTAAACAAACCAATGGCGAATTAGAGCTTGAAGTGGAAGGACTTTGGTATAGAACCGTTTTGTGGGAGGTGCCTTTAATGTCGATGATTTCTGAACTTTATTTCAAAATGACCAATCAACACCCCGATGAATTTGAAACACGAGCCATTAAAAAAGCCTTAAGTTTTGTGGCCATCGATGCCAATATTTCGGAGTTTGGAACGCGCAGAAGGTTTTCATTTGATGTGCAAAACCGAATTGTCGAACTGCTGAAAGAACAAATGGGGAAAAAACTCGATGGAACGAGCAATGTGTATCTGGCGATGAAGCACAATCTTACTCCTATTGGAACACACCCACACGAATGGTTTATGTACCATGGAGCTCATTTTGGTTATCGAATGGCCAATGCCATTGGAATGGAAAATTGGGTAGATGTGTATCATGGTTATCTGGGAATTGCCTTGACTGACACTTATACCAGTGACAATTTTTTTGCCAGCTTCAATTCAAAATATGCCAAACTTTTTGATGGAGTACGATGGGACAGTGGTGATCCATTGGTGTTTACCGATAAGGCATTGAAGCATTACGCCGAACATCGCATCGATCCAAAAAGCAAAACCATTGTGTACAGCGATGCTCTGGATCTTGAGAAGGTGAAAGAAATAAAAGCATACGTGAATGGCAGGGTGCATGATACCTATGGAATTGGAACCTATTTGACCAACGATGTGGGAGTAAAACCGTTGAACATGGTGATTAAACTGATTGCTGCAAAGCCGAAAGACAATATGGATTACATTCCGACTGTGAAACTCTCGGATGTAAATGGTAAACATACGGGTGATAATCATGAGATTGAAATGTGCTTAAAAACAATTTAAAACTGAAAAAGATGAATATGCAAAACGCGATTTTGATTATTGATGCTCAGTACGACTTCTGTAATCCGCAAGGAGCTTTATTCGTTGATGGAGCCGATGCCGATATGGCTCGTCTGGCAACCTGGATTAAGGCCAACAAAAAGAACATCGATCACATCGCTGTGACCATGGATAATCATCCGGTGAACGATATTTCTCATCCTTCTTTTTGGCAGGACAAGGATGGCAATTTTCCAAATCCATTTACAGCAATAGGCAGTAAGGATATTGTTGAAGGCAAATGGGCACCACGATTTTTTCCCAAAGAGGCCATTCAATACGTGGAAACACTGGAAAGCCAGGGCGAATTCGGACATTTTATCTGGCCCTACCACTGTTTGATTGGTTCAAGAGGTGCTGCCATCGACGATGCCATTATGGATGCTTTAATTGAGTGGACCCGTGATGGTAAATTTTATCAGGTGGTTGCCAAGGGTACTTATCCGCTTACTGAACATTTTGGGATATTCAGAGCTAACGTACCTGTAGCCAGCCGTCCCGAAACTCAGCTTAATCAGGCTTTGATTGATACCTTGGAGAAATACCAGAATGTTTTTCTGGTGGGAGAGGCCAAATCACATTGTGTGGCCAACAGCCTAAAGCAGGCTATGGAAGATGCACCTACATTAGCTAAAAAGTTTATCATACTTGAAGATTGTATGTCGGATGTGACCGGTTTAAGTCAATTGGGCGATCCTATTTATGAGAAAGCCAGAAAGCTGGGAATCCGTTTTGCCAAATCAACTGAAATAGTTCTTTAATTTTTGTTTTCATTTGAATTGTCAAATAAATCCTTCTTTCTGAAGGAATAAAAAGACAACTGTTCCGTCAACTTATTGATGTTCTGTAAGGTCCATCTCTATGCTCTTTACCAGCACAATTAGATGGAATCCGTACTACTTATTTTTTTTTTACCATAAACAAATTCATTATGGACAATTTAAATCTACCCGATTTCAACATCGATTTCGGAAAATTCGATCCACTGTTCATCTGTTCTGATATTATATCGATGGTTTTGCCCTGAAAATGTGTCGTGAGACCGATGAAATATTTAGTTTTGCATCTAAACAAACAGCCGGAGCCGATTTGATTTTAGTTCCCGGCGATGGCAAGATTGACATTTTGAAAGTACTTGACTTTAATGCGGTGGATTCAATGGCTGTGAATGTGTGCACTGGTCAGTCAAAAATTTATTTCACGCAATCGGGCCTATTATTGCTCGAAAATCAGGTTCTTTATTTAATCAACAGAAAATAAATAGACGATGAAGATAGCTGTAGTCCAAATGGAAATTGTTCCAGGGCATCCCGATATCAATACAAAAAAGATGATTGCTGAAATCGACAAGGCACGATTGGCAGGCGATGAGATGATTGTTTTCCCCGAAATGGCTGTGCCCGGATATTTGCTTGGTGACGAGTGGGAGAATGCTGCTTTTGTAAAAGATTGTTATGCCTACAATGAAGAGCTAAAAAATGCGACCCAAGGAATTGTGGCGGTTTGGGGAAACATCGATTTAGATTTTGATTTAAGAAGTGAAGATGGACGCATCCGAAAGTACAACGCAGCATTCATCGCTCAAAACGGGGAATACGTAGGGACTGGTCGGGTTCACAAAACCTTGATGCCCAAATACCGCGAGTTTGACGATGAACGCCATTTTTATTCCTTGCGAAAAGAGGCGGAAGATAATGGGCTTGCTTTGTCTGAAATGTTGTATCCTTTCGATATTAACTTTAGCGGTACACAACGAAAAGTGGGAGTCATCCTTTGCGAAGACATGTGGAGTGACGATTACACCGTTAATCCCATCGATATATTGTTGGAGAATGGATCTGAAGTGATCGTAAATCTTTCCTGCTCACCCTGGACCTGGCGCAAAAATAACAAGCGCCACTCGGTGGTGCGCGACCGCATCAGGAAACAACCGGTTTATTTTGTATATGCCAACAATGTGGGAACACAAAACAATGGGAAAACCATCTTCCTTTTCGATGGAAATACATGCATCTACAATCCCGATGGAAGTCTGCAAAAAGTGGCTGCCGATTATACCGAAGAAACCATACAGGCATCTTTGTTTGAGGAAGAGCACAATGTTCTGCCCAATCCAGTCATCAGCGAGGAACGCGACAGGGAAGAACTGTTGGCAGGAATGGTGTTTGGAATTCGTAAATTTTTTGCCACTTTCCCAGGGAAAAAGGTCGTAATTGGCTTAAGTGGAGGAATTGATTCAGCACTTAGTGCTACACTATTAACCGAAGCTCTGGGCGCAGAGCATGTTTATGCCATTAATATGCCCACCCAGTTCAATTCAGAGACCACGAAAGGTGCAGCTCGCCAATTGGCCGAAAATTTGGGCATCAACTATACAAGCATTCCTATTCAGCATTCCTATGAAAATACTATTGTTGAACTTGAAGCCGCTGTTTTTGAACGTTTGGATGGAACGAATACGACTGTTCCGATCCAACTTTCGGGTTTAAACCGTGAAAACATTCAGGCTCGCGACCGCGGATCAAGGGTTTTGGCTGGTGTGGCTTCGGCTTTAGGTGCAGTGTTTGTCAACAATGGCAACAAAACCGAAACGGCCTTTGGTTATGCCACACTTTATGGCGATGTGAACGGAGCCCTGGCGCCCATTGCCGATTTGTACAAAATGGAAGTCTACGATTTGTGTCGTTTTATCAACAAGAAAAAAGGAAAAGAAATCATTCCTTCTACCATCTTTGACATTCCTGCATCGGCGGAACTGAGTGCCGATCAAAATGTCGACGAGGGAAAGGGCGATCCCATACTTTATCCTTATCACGATAAATTGGTGCGTGCATTCGTTGAATTTCGCCTCGATCCTGAAGATATTCTGAAGTATTATTCCGAAGGCAAATTGGGCGAAATCCTGCATTGTGAACAAGCACTCATTGAACGCTATTTCCCTGATGATGCATCATTTATAACTGATTTAGAGCACAAATGGCGCTTGTTCAAACTCAGTTATTTCAAACGTGTTCAAGCACCACCAATACTTGCAGTGAGCAAACGGGCTTTTGGTTTCGATTTGCGAGAGGCCCAAAATGGGGTGTATTATACCCAAACCTACCTGAGCTTGAAAGCGGAACTACTCACCAAATAATTTTTATGCATGGCACTATACGATCAACTTCTTTCGGATGATCAACTTCATCGCAAATCGAGGATTCAGAAACATGCACTTTATCCCTATCGCTTTTGGGTGCCCGACAGCAAAGTATTTTGGGAGGTGAATTACCCTGAATATTTTCCTCCGGAATTTAATGCTCCTGTTGTATTGGATGAAAAAACACCATGGGCCGATCCACAGGATATTGCTCTGGTCACACATCCATTCAACAGTTTTTTGGGTGAAGTTCAATTCAATCAAAAGGGAATTCCATTGAATAAAATTGGAAGAACCGGCATAAGTGGTCGGGGAGTATTGGGAAAGTGGGGAGCCAATTTTGCTGTTGATGCAATTATTACTACCGTCGATCCTGAAAATAACTTTCTCATTTTAACCATAAAAAGAAAAGATACCGGTGAAATTGCTTTCCCTGGTGGTATGGTCGATCCGGGTGAAGATGTTTTTACAACCAGAAACAGGGAAGCAGAGGAAGAACTTTCAGTAAAGGAGACTGACCTGGCCAATCCACTTTATGAAAAAATTGTTTCCCGGGGATATATTGATGATCCGCGCAATACCGACAATGCCTGGTTGGAAACCACTGCCATCCACACCCATTTGGCATATGAAGTCGCCAATAATATGGCGCTAAAAGCTGGTGACGATGCTATTGATTTTTCATGGATTAAAATATCAAATGAAAGCCTTCGGAGGTTTTATGCCAACCATGGTTTGATGTTGATGAAAGCACTTATGGCCATGGTACAAAGTCATCCGACATTTCTGTCCAGAGTATTGATGGAAAAAGTTAAATCAATATTGCAAGAATAAGCGTTTGAAGTAAAACGATTTCAAATGAATATACCAATCACCGGACCGGGGAACATCGAAGGATTAGCTTGAGTTCAATATTGATTCCGGTTCAATACGATAATTCGATGCTGTACAACTCTTAAAAACAGCACAAACGGGAGCTTTAATTGAAGCAAGGCTGGAATTAAATATTTACAATTTACTCCGACGTCAGCACATACCATTTCCAAATTGGATGGGCGAGCAAGTGCAGGTGAATGAACTTGAAATTGAACCATCATCGTTAAAAAGTATTTTGATTGAGACGGATCATCCATTTGTTCCTTCAAAAGCCAGGGCAAATTATTTGCAAAAGCACAGGGCAAAATTTGCTGAAAATGGGAATGCCGGTGGCACATCAATTTTAGAATATGTTATTCCTGATCAGGTGAGTACCAATACGCTCATCATACTCCCCACAACTAAATTGAATGGCGAAATTTATGTTGGCCTTGAAATGAGGAAACTTCCTGTACCACAATTGTTATAGGGGAATAGTGTTATCGCAGTAGCTCCGGCTGCACGTCTTTCTAAAAGGATAAACACCTTTAAAAACTGGAAGATCAACTTCAAAATATGGAAGTGTTGGGAACAAATTAATGAATGCATTAAGACAGTAAAACTGTATTGAAATTATTCTTGGTGATGGATAGCTGAAAACAGGAAAAGGGTGAAAAACTCCTTCGGATTTTCACCCTTTTATCACTGCCAATGGACTTAATTCCAAAATAATATCTACCAGGTCGCTCTGGTTATCCATTACCATACTGATGTCTTTATAAGCTCCGGGCGCTTCATCAAGGTCGCGAATGTTTCGAACAGAATGAATAATGCCTTTGCTGTTGAGCTTTTCAATTTCTTCGGCAAGGTTTAGCTCCCGTTGAGCCTGTTTCCTTCCCATGGTTCGTCCGGCTCCATGCGAACAGCTTTCAAAACTTTCGGGGTTTCCTTTTCCCCGAAAGAGCTTCATCCTGTGCTTCCTTCTGATGATCAAAACCTAAGGGGATCAAATCTCTAATGCCTGACATGATTTGTTTCACCGTTTCTGTGCTGATTTCGGTCAATGATGTTTTCATTGCACACATGCCGCAGCCAATGTCCACTCCAACTGCATTGGGGATTATTACGCCCTTAGTGGCGATGACTCCTCCAATGGGCATTCCATATCTCGAATGACAGTCGGGCATCAATGCAACATGTTTAAATACAAAAGGCAGGTTGGCCAGGTTTCGGGCCTGATCCAAGGCATTCTCTTCGATATCGGTCAGCCACATTTTGATTGGAACTTTACAACCTTCTGAAATGACTTGTTTCATAATTCAAAAATTAAGTGAAAATAAACTTTCTATTTCGATGTTACAAATAAGCTCTTCAACTGATCGATAATCAATCCGCCACCCGAAAGAGAGATGTTATTTACTTTTTCAGCAATTTTTTCGACATATTCCATCTCCTTCAATTTGAACAACATGGTGTTATCTTCCATCAGTTTGGCTGTGTTCAGCAAACTGCGGGTCGAAGCCGTTTCTTCACGTCGCATAATGATGTTGGCTTGTGCTCTTTTTTCAGCAACAAGCACCTGATTCATAATATCTTTCACGTCACCGGGCAAAATGATGTCACGGATTCCACTGTCCAGAATTTCGACACCTAACTCACGGGATTTTAATTGAATGTTTTCCAGTATGCTTTCTGATATCGATGTTTTACGTTCAAGAATTTCATCCAGTGTGTTCATCCCAATAAATTCACGAATAGCCAGTTGAATCAGCAGATAAAGCTGTTTTTCGAACTCTTTGTTTTCGATCAGGGCCTTGTCAATATCAACGGTTCTATAACGGGCAAAGAAGTTGATCCGTAAGGCGGCTTTGTCTTTCGTCAAAATTTCTTGCCCCGGAATTTCCATCTGCTGTTGGCGCAAATCAGTCTTGACAACCGAAATAACAGTAGGGTTTTTCCAGAAATAGTAGATCCCTTTATCCAAGGTTTTTTCAATCTTACCGTTGATCAGCAAAATTCCCTTTTCATACGATTCAACCGGATAAATCCGGACAAACTGCAATACTTCGGGTTTTAGTAAGATGTTCATTGGGATCTCTTCCGTAATTTCGATCTTGCTTAAATCGGCTTTGGTGAATGAATAGGTGGTAAGCCCTTTCCAGAAAGCATACCGTCCGGGGTGTAAAACTCCGTTAAAGTTCCCATTGATGTATTGCAAGGCAATTTCATGGTCCTTTACTTCCAAAACAATCATTTTTTCAGCCAAATGCTGATCGTTCAGTAAAAGATTCAAATCAATGCCCGGATAAAACGGTTTGGCAAGATCATAAACCGTTACTACCTCGTTCCATTTCAACCAATGTTTTCCATCGGTCATTGCACGGCGGTATTCGCCTTTTCGGAATACCAATCCAATGGTTCCTTTGTTAATTGTTACTTGTTTCATGGTTATCTGTTTTAAGTTGTTTATTCATTTTAAAGAAAGAGGCCAGGCCAACCATTCATCTGTTACGGAGAAAAGGCTTCGGTTCTGCTTTGAAATCAGATTTGCAGAAAAGGGTTCACATCATTTTCTTTGGTAGAATCAGAATAGAATGCTTTTCTAAAAAAACAGAAATCATGGCAAAACAGTTGCAGTTCTCAAGGTAAGTTCAAAATTTGCTTTCAACCCAAAAGGTGTTTTTGCTGATTGGCCGGACACATCTTTCATCGATCGTTTTTAAGAAGTGATCTGCTTCTTTTTTAGCTGGATTCTCAGTCCATTGCGTTAACCGGACGCAAATTTCCCTTTCGGGATGTTGGTGGTTTGTTTGTTGCTCTACCATTCAGCTATCCCAATCAATGGGAAAGGGATTCGAACCCTTAACACACAAAGTGAAGCGAAACAACCGAAGTCATAAGCAGCATACAGTCATATTGAAAATTTCTGCACTACGGGGCTGTACCGAAACCCTCGCCAGGTCTTATGGTCTTCCATCTTTCACTACGCTTCCTTCTGGAAGATTTTTAGTGCATGGCACAATATTTTTACAAATCAAAGAACGTTTTATCCTATTTGATGGATCAAAGGTGAAAGGCTACTGCGCAATCTTTTTGCGCAGATAAATAAATAGTCTATTTTTATTGAAAAAAAATCATGCCGGTCAACAGAAATGCATTAATCCGCTATAAAACAATTGATTTATGTCTCCAGAATAAATACCGTCGATGGACATTGGACGATCTGATAACAGCATGTTCCGAAGCACTTTATGAATATGAAGGCGTCGATAAGGGAATCAGCCGCAGAACAATTCAGCTCGACATACAGTTAATGCGGAGCGATAAGTTGGGTTACAATGCCCCGATAGTCGTAACTGAAAAGAAATATTACGCTTATGAGGATCCTGATTACAGCATCATAAACATTCCAATTTCAGAAAGCGATTTGAATAAATTGATGGAAACGGTTGACTTCCTGAAACAATTTAAAGGGTTCTCTCACTTTAAGGAGCTGGATACCATGGTTCAAAAACTGGAAGATCATGTTTATGCCAAAAAAATAAATCGAAAACCGGTCATCGATTTTGAAAAAAATGAAAACCTGAAAGGACTTGAATTTCTGGAAATGCTTTATCAAGCGATCATTCGAAAAAACATCATTGAATTGACTTATCAGTCGTTTAATGCAAGGCAGGCAAGTACCTTCTTATTTCATCCTTATCTGCTGAAGGAATTCAGAAATCGCTGGTTTCTGATTGGTGCTAAAAACAATGTTCATCCAATCCTAAATCTGGCCATCGACAGGATTCAGGATGTGAAATGTACCGACAAAATATTTTTGCAGGAGAAAGAATTTGATGCAGAAGCGTATTTCAAAAATGTAATAGGGGTAACCGTGAACCATCCAATGCCGCCAGAAAAGATTGTACTGTTTGTCAATCGCAAACATGCTCCTTATGTATTGACTAAGCCGCTTCATCACTCACAAAAACTAATTGAAAAGGACGAATTTGGGATTACCATCTCTTTGGAAGTACAGCATAATTTCGAATTGGAAAAAGAGATTTTAGGCTTAGGTGATGGTGTTGTTGTCATTTCTCCGGACCGATTGAAAGCCAATGTGATTGCACGCCTGAATAATGCAGTAGATCAGTACAATACCATATTTTCATCAAAAGATATGACCTCTTTAAAACGCAGATATTTCCAAAAAGGATTTTGCACGATCAATCAGTTGTATACCCGTAAAAGCATCAATCAATTGGAACTTGCTTTGTCGAAGGGAGATCAGGAAGGTTATGAAAATGGGGAGGCTACTGTGATCAATTTCGATTCTGATCAGAATAGTAGGGCTATTCTTTTAAACAGTACGACAGAACAATTTTTCGCTCAAATAACTGATAACACTAAAGCTTGCACCATTAAATATTACCAAGGCATTCCTGAATCTTTCTTTGAATTCGCACAGTTGGACAGGCCCAATAAACTTTTGGTGATCATTTTGTTAGCCGAAAGTAAATCAAGTTCTTTTTCCATACAAGTCCTTCCCGGGTCGCAAAATAAATTGTTAGATAATGAAAAGGTAGGATGGATCATTGAGAATAGTATTCCGGTGGATTGCCCAATTCGTATTGGCGGTGCCATCGTGTGTCATCCCGTTTTATTAAAAAGGTTTTCGCCAACATTGAAAAACGAAAAGGTCCATTTTGTTATGATGGAATTTACATCGTGACGGAATCATACGCAGGATATCGTGTAATATTTTAGGTGTCGTCGGAATGATTGAATTTATCGTCGGCCCATTTTTTGGGATTATTTATAATGTATTGTTGTATGCGTTGGTATTCATTTTCATCGCGTATGACGTGGTCGTGAAATCGCGATTGCCAGGCAAAATTGGTATTTATTTTACGGGCGTTGATGGTCACGGCCGATTTAAAACCACGAATAATTGATGCCAAATTTTTGGTTTGGGGACCAAATTGGTTTTTTGTTGTGATAGAGACGCGATGCATCGCGTCTCTACGATCCGTCCCGCATCCCATCGCGCGTTCCGTTTTCAAACCCATCCCACGTTCCGTCCCGTTTTTCGTATTATATTCATTTTCCCCAATGGTAATAATGGCATGAAAATGATTGGGCATTACCACATATTTACCCATTTGTAAATTCATATCGGATCGGATTTTGAATGTTTCTACCCATTCATTTTCAACAATTTCACCGATTTCGGATAATTGCATTTTTTCATTAACAATTTTCCCATAATAACAAATCCTAAGGGCAGTGCAAATGGTCACAAAATACGATGCATTCCATCCGTAATCCCAATTTGATAATCGGGCTGAAGGAATGCGGTATTTATTCGCAAAATATTTTTTATTACCGGTGCGCATGATGTGCTAAACAATTTTTCTGCAATTAACAGTCATTTATAATGTTAACGATTTTTGGGCATGCGAGGTTCATGTTATTGCAATTCAAATGAATGTGTAACTATTTTGTTATTCCAGCTCCCGTTGCATGATGTTGTGCCGGATGATTTCATCCAGAAACTTCAGTTTTATTTCATCAGTAGCAGTTGAAAAAATAGTTTCAAAATTCATACTTGCTGGATCATTTGCCTGACTCCTAAATGTTTGGAGTTCTAAATTTATTGGCCATAATTTCTATTTGAAACATAAGGCAAAGGCTGTAAAGAATTGTGTAGCTTTCATTGTCATCGGAGAGCTCCAATAATACATCTTTCATCGCTTCAAGTTTACCGAAATTTTTTTCAGCCAAAACATAATGGGTAAGCAAATCAATATAACAAAATTGTTCCCAGGGGTGTATTGATTTCCTGCCTTTAAAATATTGGTTGATGAGGTAAGGATAGGCTAATTCGGATTCAAAATTGTGGCTGATGATCCTCAATTTATTCAATTTTAGTTGAATCAGTGCATAATTTGGGTACTTCGATGCGGCAAGTTTTAGCTCTTCCTCATATTTTTTAGATCGACCTTCTTTACCGATAAGTAAACCAAGGTATTCTTTTGCTGCATTGTACCCCTGGAATTTCAGAAACTGTTTGAATCGTTTTTTCATTACTTTAAGGTTTTCACCCTGATCAATAATTTCCCAGAACAGTGCTTTAACTTCTGGCTCAATAGGTGAGTCAGCTGATTCTAAACCAAACATTTCCGCTGGAATTTCATCATAGTCAATTTCAATTTTGGTAACTTCGTACAACAAATCGTCGTAGTACCGATTACATTCCTTATGATCTATGCTATCATTTACAATAGACTGTTGCAGGCTGAAAAAATATTTTGCTTCGCTTTCGCTGAATGTTTCGATCCTTTGATAATAATTTAAAAACTCGTTCCGTTTTTCTTCAAAATCCATGTCGGTAAATTCATCCTCTTCTTCTTCGTCATCAAAATAGTCAACATCGTTTAAATTATTTCCATATTCATCTAATAACATGTAATTGCCGGGGCCGGCAACCCTTTCGAGTTGGGCAATGATTTCTTTCGATTGATGATTGTTTTCGGGCGATTCCTGCATGTAGGCAGGAAATCCATCGAAGCCACATGTTACTTCAATAAGCGGTATGGCATTGGTGTCCTCTTCAAGGATATATTGGGTAAGCGAAGTGAAATCTTTGTGCGGTTTGAATTCATAATCAGCTGCAAATTCGATGCCTGCATATACAATATTGTGTGCCAGGGCATATTCTATTGAACTAAAACCGCCTTCAGCATCAAATATTATTTCAAGCTTATCGCGGAATTCGACCAGTGGCAAGTTGAACACCCATAAAGTATCTTTTACCCCCAGGCAGGATAGGTCCATCAGGTATATACCAGCCGTAATATTCCCGTTGGTGTGCTGCCGCGCAACAACAATATTGGCCATCTGCGACTCTTTCCAATGCTTATTGATCCAACAATCATAAACTGGCAAGGACCTTGCCTTTTGCCTGATGTATTTTTCTGGGCTGAGCATCTGTATTACTTTCCCTTTGTTCTTTTTGCCATTCAGAATGTTTTTTGTTCTTATCGTTTCAAACGATAAAAGAAATTAGATAATTGCCCTGTTCATATCAACCACAATATTGGTAAAAGCTGCATCATTCTTGCCAAAACTTGTCGTTAGTAATTCGCTTGGGCGTTAGGCGGTTTGAATAAAAAAAATTGACTAATTTTAGGAAAGAACCAACAAGCTATTCGAATGAAAAATGATTTAAATGATGATTACGACAAAAAAATCGATAATGGCTTAAAGAAAAAAGAACTTGAAGATAAGTATGGTGCTTTTTTTAGCCAGGATAATAATTTACCACCTGAAGTTGAAAGCCAGTGGCTAAGTTCTGTTGAAATGTTTGAGGAGCAGTTCGAAAAAGCAGAACGAATACAGCTTTATGAATACATTGGCAAGCCTGAATACAAATTATTGGCTGATTTAAAAGCTGACGAGCTAAGTGTTGAACTTGTTCATTTATTCCAATTATTGAATGATGCAGATATTAGTCTGGATACACTTTGTGAAGTTGATGATAGTGAATTATATCGCTTTATAACAGAAGAGTTATTTCAACATGAGATGGATCATATTAAAGTTCCTGGGATGACATCGTGTTTTATTTACGAAGAATTTCATCCCAATTCGAAATTGGATATTGAACAAGCATATGATTACTTTTTTAGAATGACCTTGGGGAAAATGGAAAATATTGGGGGTGTTGGTTATGATCTGCTCTACATTGATACTGAAAATTACCAGGATGCACAGGGAATCCATATTGAAAAACAGAAGGTTGTTGATCAAATGAACAACTTTCTATCTGCTTTCGATTCTTTTAAAATTGTATCAAATACTATAACAGATTTAACAATCAACAACGAAGAAAACAAAGCAGTTTTAAGTTTTACTATTCACTATGCAGGTTTATTTGAAAATAACAGTAATTGCATAAATTTTAAAGGTGATGGCTGTTTCAAACTCAAACCAAGTGAATATGGTGGTTGGGATATCAACCACGTTACCTTACCTGGTTTGAATATTTAATGGGTTTAACTCAGAGTCACTCCTCACAATGAAGAACTGTCCGCAGTGTGTAGGGTTAAAAAATTGGCGGCCTTGGCCGCCAATTTTTTAACCACCCCTTACCAAAGCCGCCTGTCATTGCGAGAGCCCAGCTAAAAATTTAGCCACAATGAGAAAATGACAGGGAGATGGCCTGGAGGGCCATTAGATTTATCTCCCTACGGTCAATGAACTTTGTTTCAGCCCAGGGCAAACTGGTCCCTGAGCCTGTCGAAGGGCGAGTGTCGCCCTGGGTTAGAATAGTAAGAATTAATATCGTCCGCGGTATAAATTGGAATAGTGAACGAATCTTATTTCGGACGATAATGGCGTATTCTACAAAATTGATATTGTGCATACTTACAGCCAATTACGTAAATCGGTCATTAGTAGGAGAGACCAAAGGGAACGACGTGGCAATCTGCCGGCATTGGTGGGATTGTTTTCACCAGAGAGCGGCGTGGCAATCTGTTGGTCATCTGTTGTATGTCCACCCAGGGGCCCCGTTCCAATTAGTAATGATTCATAAATTGATGAACAGTTATCTTACTTGAGATCCCTCTTTCGCTAAGCTCATCGGGATGAATTCGACTTAATTCTTTCAGTTCGCTGCGCTCCTGAAAGAATAGTCTCATTCACTTCCCAATGCAAAAATGCTTAAAGATGTTTCCAAGTACTTCATCGGTAGATATTTCTCCGGTGATTTCACCAAGGTAATAGAGGCATTCGCGGATATCCTGAGAGAGGAAATCGCCGGATATGCCTGAATGAAGGCCTTCAAGAACGCGATCAATGGCTTTGCCGGCGTTGGTCAGCGATTCGAAATGACGTACATTGGTGATGATCACATCATTTTCGGAATAGGCCTTATTTTGTACCGATTCGATTAAAAACGAAATCAATTGATCAATGTTCTGCTTATCTCTGGCAGCGATGCAAAGGGTAGGGAATTGCATCACTTTTCCCATCTGGATGAGTTCTTCCACAACTTCGGGTTCAGCAATGTCGATTTTATTAATGACCAGTGCCGACTTTTTCTGATGCAATTTTTCACCCATTTTGGTCAGAAACATAACGATTTCATTGAAAGGCCTGCTGGCATCAATCAAGGTAAGTACAACGTCGGCCTGTTCAATTTTTTCGTAGGTGCGCTCTATTCCGAGGGTTTCAATGGTGTCGGTAGTGGTCCTAATTCCTGCCGTATCGATCAAACGAAACTGATTTCCATCAATGATCAATATATCTTCAATTACATCTCTGGTGGTACCGGCAATTTCAGATACAATGGCGCGTTCTTCGTTGAGAAGGACGTTTAATAAAGTTGATTTTCCCACATTCGCATCCCCAATTATGGCAATGGGAATACCATTTTTTAAGGCATTTCCGTACTGAAATGATTGTGCTAATTTGCTGATTAATTGCTGAATATCCTCACTAAGTTTCAGTAATTCTGCACGATTGGCAAATTCCACATCTTCTTCGCTAAAATCTAATTCCAATTCAACCAGTGAAGTAAAGGTCAGGAGCTGATTTCGGAGCGATTTAATCTCTTTAGAAACCCCTCCGCGCATTTGTTGCAGGGCTACTTTATGCGCCGATGCTGAAGAAGCAGAAATAACATCGGCCACAGCTTCGGCTTGTGCTAAATCCAGTTTTCCGTTTAAAAAAGCACGTTGGGTGAATTCTCCCGGTTTGGCCAAACGTGCTCCGTTTTTTAACAACAATTGCAGGATGGTTTGTTGAAGGTAAACCGAACCGTGGCATGAAAGCTCAATGGTGTCCTCTCCGGTATAGGAGTGCGGAGATCTAAAAAGGGCCACCACCACTTCATCAATTAGGGTTTGATCGTCAACAAGGGTCCCGTAATGCAAACTATTCGCCGGTTGATCCAGTAATTTTTTCGTTTTCACTACTGACCTAAAAATGCGATCGGTGATCGTAATTGCCTCATTACCTGATAAACGAATTACTGCAATGGCTCCCATTCCAGGCGATGTACTAATGGCACATATGGTGAATTGATCAATCATATTCTTTTGAAATGTTTCAGGTAAATTAATGGTAATTCTTTGATTTTTAGTTCTGAATGATGTTGAAACCATGTGGTAATTAAACGTTCGGATAAAAATCCAAACAAACGCTTCTGGTAACCGGTATACTGATTTAGATCGACCTGTTTTTCAAATTCAAACAGAATAGAAAATAACCAGGTAGCCAGTTCATCGAAATGAGCCTTTCGCAATACGAACATGTTGTTGGCATACAGTTTTTTTTGTTGCAGCATTGTCAAAAATGAAGCACTCAATTCAGGCGATTGTTGTGCAATAATCTTCTCAAGAAGAATCAAGTCCTCGGCATGATGATAACGTTTAAAATGCTCTTCAACAGTGTATTTTAACTTTCGGGCTTGCGGTAAAATGGCATCGTAGTGGGAGAGTAGTGTTCCGATTTCTTCCTGATTTAAAATGCGCTTTTTCCAATAATTTGCATTTGAACAATAAATTAAGCCGGCACGTTTTTGCTTTAAGCCAAGCGGATAAAATAACCCGGTTTTTAGTCGGTACCAAAAGGGGATGGACTGAGCAGTAAAAAACCTGCGGTAATGCGAAGTGCCAATTATCGGGGATTGTTGATTTTTCCAGAACCAGTATATGCCCGTCAATTCACTGTAAAAATTGTTCTTTGAGGAAATGTTATTCCCGGTATCATCGCCGGTTAATTCAGTGACTGCCGAATGGCCATTTTTACCGGCCCAGATGTGCTGATAAGCGGGTAGCTCAGGAAATGGAGTTCCATTTTTGTAATGAAACACCAAAATATTTATCGCTGAACTATCTCCCATATCATCCATTATAAACTGCAAAAATGTTAAAATTATGTGATTTGTCGAACAATGTACACTTATATTCCACAAACAAAACAAGCATCAGTAACAATCATCGTTTAAAAATAGGACTTCCATTTGATAAATATTCATTGTGACAACATATTTTATTCAGCTAAAAATCAATTATAAAGAATTCTTTTTCAAAACAACAATTTGTAGGTAATCCTGGCAAATCAGCAGGAATGGAATTGGAGTCTGCCAGGCATTTCATTTGACAATTCTTCATAATTGTTACTTTTGTCAACACTTGATTAATTAAAACTAGAAAATCATGAAGTTACTCGAAGGAAAAACAGCAATCATTACGGGTGCAACCCGGGGAATTGGAAAATCGATTGCACTTTTTTTTGCCAATGAAGGCTGTAATGTTGCTTTTACCGATCTTTTTGATGATGAAAACATGAAATCCACTCAGTTAGAGATAGAGGCATTGGGTGTAAAAGCCAAAGGATACGCCTCGGATGCCAGTAAATATGAACAAACTCAACAAGTTGTTGACCAGATTGTTGAAGATTTTGGTCGTGTTGATATATTGGTTAACAATGCCGGGATTACCAAAGATACTTTGTTAATGCGCATGACCGAAGAACAATGGGATGCCGTAATTAATGTGAATCTGAAATCGGTATTTAACTTTACCAAAGCTGTTCAGAAAACCATGTTGAAGCAACGTTCAGGATCGATTGTGAACATGAGTTCAGTGGTTGGAGTAAGCGGAAATGCAGGTCAATCCAACTACTCTGCATCGAAAGCCGGTATTATTGGTTTCACAAAATCTATCGCAAAAGAGTTGGGTTCAAGGGGCATTCGTTCCAATGCCATTGCACCGGGATTCATCATTACTGAAATGACCGCAAAAATTCCGGAAGATGCCCGCAAAGTATGGGAAGCATCAATTCCATTGCGTCGTGGTGGTTTACCTGAAGAAGTTGCTAAAGTGGCTGCATTCCTGGGATCCGATTTGTCCAGCTATGTAAGCGGCCAGGTGATCAACGTTTGTGGTGCAATGAATACTTAAAAAAGAATTCTTTTTATATTTACAACCCGGTTCAACAATGTGCCGGGTTTTTTTATTATAAAAAGATTAGGAAAAAGTCATTGGGCATGGAGTCATTAGACTACTGATGGTGAGTGATTAAATCAATATAAATAAAATGAATATCAACCCGAAGAAGGCCCTTTTTATTGGTTTAACCACCATCGACATTCAATATTTTGTTGAACATTATCCACAGGCCAATACTAAGATAAAAACTGATGCGCCTTTAATCGCTGTTGGCGGACCTGCAGCCAATGCGGCCATCACTTATTCGGTATTGGGTGGGCAAGCCGATTTTCTTAGCTGCATTGGAATCAATTCGTTCACACAAGTTGTTCGCAATGATTTTGCCAAATACAATGTTAGAGTGATAGACCCTTATGAAGCTGAAACTACCGATCCGATAGTTTCAGCAGTGATCACCACATTAGCGAACAGCGAACGGACCATTATAACTCATCATCCCCTGGAGCTGAAGGCAAATGATCAGGCTCCGCAGATTGATTTGTTGGACTATGCTTTTATATTCATTGATGGGTTTTATCCTGAATTAAGTTTACAACTGTTGCCGGAAGCAAAAATGAAACATATCCCGGTGATTTTCGACGGAGGAAGTTGGAAGAAGCATTTGCCCCAATTGTTAGGTTTTGTAGATATTGCCATCTGTTCAGGAAATTTTCATCCGCCACAATGCAACACCGATGATGATACAATAAGCTATTTAAAATCATTGGGAATCAATGAGGTCGCCATTTCAAAAGGAGAGGGGTGCATTGTTTGTGAGCACAGCAGTATTGCCGTTGAGCCGGTTGATGCCATCGATTCTTTGGGAGCCGGCGATGTTTTGCATGGCGCTTTTTGTTTTTACATGGCCGCTGCTGATAACTTTATCGACGCCTTAAGCAAGGCATCAAAAGTCGCTTCTTTTTCGGTTCAGTATAGAGGGACTCACGCGTGGATAAAACATTATAACAAAATAAAAAATAGAGAATCAAAGTAAGCTTACTATTCATTTTACCAAGCAACATAATTTTTTGTAAATTGCTACAGAAACGCAAAACATACTATACCTTAGTTTGAAACCGGCATGCACTTATCCAGGAAACTTAACATCGTACATATAGTTCATTTCACTTTGATACTCAGTATCCTTTTTGTGGTTAATTTTTTAATCTTAAAGGAGATTGCGATTGAGAATATATTTGATATGCTTCATTTGAAAGGAGATGAGTTAAGTGAAAGCATAACAAAACAATTTGAAGAACATAGTGATCTCGAAATAAGAACTGACCTTCCATCCGAGGATCTTACACTTTTTATGGAAAATTATAGATTTTCTGCCCCGTACTCATTTTTGATCGTAAATCAGCAAAAAGATATTTTGTACAATTCGGGCAATATCCAGATCACTACCTTAAAATTGTTTGATGCTACATTATTTTCGGGACAAGAAACTGAGCTGTCGAAAAATTTGCAATTAAAGAATGTCTACCTGTTCAATGAAAAAAATAAGTATTTGGCCTATCGAATATATAACGAGAAATTAGAAGCTTACCTGCTTATTTGTCACCCGAATAAAAATATTTTCACTTATTTAAAGAATTATCCACAAGTCATTTCTTTTATTTTTTTAATCATGCTGGCATTTCTGATATCCATGGTGATTCGAACCAACAGGCGCTATACCAAGCCCCTTAGGAGCATTGTCATGAATATTCAAAATAACCTGTCACTAAAATCAAAAGGGACGAAAACGGATGACCTGATGCTTATTCAGCGGAGTTTTGATGCGATGCAAAATCAGCTGGAATTTTACATCAAAACCTTGGAGAAATCTTCAGCCGACAAGCTCCGAATTGACAAAGACATACAAATTGCGAAACGCCTGCAGCGCAATATTTTGCCTAAAAATATTGCGGAAATAAAACTGCAGAAAGCATTTGAGATTTATGCCATTTCTGAAGCAGCATTTGATTTGGGTGGTGATTTTTATGATTATTTTATGTTGGATGAAAACCATTTTATGTTTGTGATTGCGGATATTGCCGGCAAAGGAATCCCTGCATCTCTCTTTATGATTTTCACCCATACTTTGTTGAGAACGATGGCCAAACCGGATATTAAAATCAATGAAATAGCCAATCGCCTGAACAATAAATTAATTGAAGATAACATCAGTGATTTGTTTGTTACCATGTTGCTGGGGATTTTAAATACCAAAACGGGTGAAATAAACTACTGCAATGCTGCTCATAATTTACCGGTACTTATTCGAGCCAATGGAATCATTGAAGAGTTGCATGAAACACATGGAATTCCATTAGGCATTTATGCCAAGCGAAATTACCAATCATCTACTATTCAGTTAAGCCCGAATGATCAGCTCTTATTTTATACCGATGGTTTGATTGATGCGAAGGATGAGAATGGGATGAATTTCTCCATCGACGTTGTAAAATACAATTTAATGGGAGCGTGGTTTAAGCAACCAAAACAGGTGGTCAAAGAATTACAGCAAGAAGTGGAACATTTTAGAGGAACTGTTGACCCCATGGATGATATGACATTAATGATGTTAAAATACACCCCTGAGGTCAACAGCTAAACTCCATTACTTCTTAGTAATAATTTTCACTTTTATTTTTTCATTTTTTGAATCAAAACCAATGGAGATGGTATCACCTTCATGAAGGTCCGACTTCAAAATCGCTTCTGCAATTTCATCTTCCAATAATTTTTGGATGGCTCTTTTTAGCGGCCGGGCACCAAATTGTGGGTCGAAACCTTTTTGGGCTATAAAATCTTTTGCAGCAGGTGATATTTTGAAATTGTAATTTAAGTTTCGTACGCGCTCGAACAATCCCTTCAATTCGATATCAATAATTTTGTGGATGTCCTTTTGTGTTAATGGATTAAACATGACCACATCGTCAATCCGATTCAGAAATTCAGGAGCAAAAGCTTTTTTCATAGCTTTTTGCACTACAAATGAAGCATGCTCGGTATCGGATACATCGGATGGGGTAGAAAAACCAACGCCACGTCCAAACTCACTCAATTGTCGTGATCCAATATTGGAAGTCATGATAATGATGGTATTTTTAAAATCGATACGACGTCCAAGGCTATCTGTTAAGCGACCTTCGTCCATCACCTGGAGTAAGAGGTGGAATACGTCGGGATGCGCTTTTTCAATTTCATCAAGCAAAATAACGGAATACGGCTTACGTCGTACTTTTTCGGTCAACTGACCTCCTTCTTCATAACCTACGTATCCCGGAGGTGCTCCAACCAATCGGGAAACGGCAAATTTTTCCATGTATTCGCTCATGTCAACACGAATTAAGGCATCTGGAGAGTCGAATAAATAGGTGGCTAAAACTTTAGCCAACTGTGTTTTACCCACGCCTGTTGGTCCCAAAAACACAAAAGTTCCAATAGGTTTGTTGGGATCTTTTAAACCAGCCCGATTACGCTGAATCGATTTAACAATTTTTTCTATGGCTTGATCCTGACCAACTACAGCGCCCTGGATGTCTTTGGCCATATTCAGCAATTTTTTGCTTTCTGCTTGTGCTACTCGTTGCACAGGTATTCCAGACATCATGGCCACAACTTCAGCCACTTTATCCTCAGTAACAATTTCACGATGATTGATTAATTCGCGTTCCCAGTCTTCCTTTTCACGTTCCAACAATTGAATAAGATTTTTTTCTTTGTCGCGATAAGAAGCTGCCAATTCAAAATTCTGACTTTTAACAGCCTGAATTTTCTCTTCGCGTGTAGCCTCAATCTTCTCTTCCAGTTTTAGAATCGTTAGTGGCACATTTATGTTGGAGATATGAACGCGTGATCCGGATTCATCCAAAGCGTCTATGGCTTTATCGGGCAGATGACGATCGGTAATGTACCGTGCCGTCAAATTCACACAAGCAGCAATGGCATCGTCGCTGAAGGTAACATTGTGATGATCTTCGTAGCGACTTTTAATGTTGTTTAATATTTGAATGGTTTCTTCAACCGAAGTAGGTTCGATCAGTACCTTTTGAAACCTGCGTTCCAAAGCTCCATCTTTTTCAATATTTTGACGGTATTCATCGAGTGTAGTTGCACCAATACATTGGATGTCTCCTCTGGCCAGGGCTGGTTTTAACATATTGGCAGCATCCAGTGATCCGGTTGCTCCACCTGCACCAACAATGGTATGAATTTCATCGATGAACAGAATAACATTGTTCACTTTTGCCAATTCATTCAGAATGGCCTTCATCCGTTCTTCAAATTGCCCACGGTATTTGGTGCCGGCAACAATTGAGGCCAAATCGAGCGATACGACACGTTTGTCAAAAAGAACTCTGGAAACGCGTTTCTCAATAATACGGATAGCTAAACCTTCAGCAATTGCAGATTTACCAACTCCCGGTTCTCCAATTAGAATAGGGTTATTCTTTTTTCTTCGGCTTAAGATTTGTGCCAAACGTTCTATTTCCTTATCGCGACCGACAATAGGATCCAGGCTTCCTTCTTCGGCAGCTTGAGTAATGTCAATTCCAAAATTGTCAAGAACAGGAGTTTCTGATTTACTTGAAGATGGTGGACTGGCCGGCGATGGCGGTTTCTGGTGAAAAAACTCACTGGAATCGTCATCACTATCGCCTGAAAAATCAGATTTTGATTCAATCTGTTTTTGACTATAGTCTTCGAGATGCGATTTTATGATATAATAACTGATGTTATATTCTCGTAGCACCTTGGCAATCATTGCTTTTTCATCCTTAAGGATGGCCAACAAAAGGTGTCCGGTATTGATGGTTGTTCCACCCATTGATCGGGCTTCCAGGTAAACAATTTTCAGCGATTTTTCAGCTTCTTTTAGTAATTGTACTGAGGCATTGACATCAAGCGCTTTATCTTCTTTGATTTCTTTTTCTACTTCCTTCTTCAAATCGTAAAGATCTATTCCCATATTGTTCAGAAGATCAATAGCCACTCCTTCGCCATCCCTCAAAATTCCTAAAAAGATATGCTCCAATCCAATGTAATCGTTACCCATCCTAATAGCCTCTTCGCGGCTATAGGTCAATACATCTTTTATTTTTGGCGAAAATTTAGAATCCATATTCAAATTAATTATTGCATTATATGAAAAAGTCGAGCTAATATACATATTTTCCGTTCAGATTTCTTTATTAATACAGTTGAAAGGCTGGATTGTTGATAGAATAGTGCAGTATGTTAATTTTTTAACAATAGGGAGTTTAACAGCACGTACTAATTATGGTATTTTTGTATTTTTAACCGTTTTTTTAGTGACTTAAAGAAAGGATAGATATATGTCTGAAAACGAAAGAATAATTAAGATTAACATTGAAGAGCAAATGAAATCGGCTTACATCGATTATTCGATGTCAGTTATAGTTTCACGCGCACTACCCGACGTCAGAGATGGTATGAAACCGGTACATCGCCGGGTATTATTCGGAATGCATGAATTGGGTATCACATCAAATAAAGCTTATAAAAAATCCGCCAGAATTGTTGGAGAAGTTTTAGGTAAATTTCACCCTCATGGTGACTCTTCTGTTTATATGACCATGGTTCGTATGGCACAGGAATGGTCATTACGCTATCCAATGATTGACGGCCAGGGAAACTTTGGCTCCATCGATGGTGATAGTCCGGCAGCAATGCGTTATACGGAAGCCAGGTTGTCTAAACTTGCGGAAGAAACCTTGGCCGATTTGGACAAAAATACCGTCGATTTTCAACCGAACTTTGACGAGTCCTTAACCGAGCCAACTGTACTTCCAACCAGAATACCGAATTTATTAATTAATGGTGCATCTGGTATTGCAGTGGGAATGGCCACCAATATGCCACCCCATAATTTGGTGGATACCATTGATGCCATCGTTGCCTACATTGATAACACTGAGATTGAAATAGATGATCTTATTGACATAATAAAAGCACCTGATTTTCCAACAGGAGGAATGATCTATGGTTATTCTGGTGTTCGTGAATCGTATCATACAGGAAGAGGCCGCATCGTACTACGTGGTCAAGCCCACATCGAAACCACAAGCAATGGTCGCGAAAAAATTATTGTAACCGAGATTCCTTATTTGGTTAACAAGGCAGAACTTATTATTAAAATTGCCGATTTAGTTAACGAGAAAAAAATTGAGGGAATTTCAAATGTCAACGATGAGTCGGACCGTACAGGAATGCGCATTGTTGTTGACATTAAGAAAGATGAAATTTCAAATGTTGTTCTGAATAAACTCTACAAGTACACACAACTTCAATCGGCCTTTAGCGTAAACAATATTGCGCTTGTTGCAGGACGTCCGAAGATGTTGAACTTGAAGTTGCTGATCAAATATTTTGTGGAACATCGGCACGATGTTGTAATACGCAGAACGCAATATGAACTGGACCAGGCTGAAAAAAGAGCCCATATTTTAGAAGGTTTAATTATTGCCAGCGATAACATCGACGAAGTGATCAAAATTATCCGTTCTTCATCAAATGCTGACGAAGCCAGAGAACGTTTAATTGAACGATTTGAATTAAGTGAAATTCAATCCAGAGCAATTGTCGAAATGCGTTTGCGCCAATTGACAGGACTGGAGCAGGATAAATTACGCGCTGAATATGAGGATTTATTGAAAACGATTGAACATTTGAAGAGTATTCTGGCAAATGAATGGATGCGAATGGACATAATCAAAGCTGAATTAGCTCAATTGAAAATTTCGTATCCTGAAGGTCGTAGAACGGAAATTGTTCCAAATGCGGAAGAATTTAATCCTGAAGATTTTTATGCCGATGAAGAAATGTTAATTACCATTTCTCATTTGGGCTACATTAAACGCACGCCTTTAACTGAGTTTAGAACACAAGGCAGGGGTGGAGTAGGTTCCAAAGGAGGAGCAACACGTGACGAAGATTTCCTTGAACACATGTTCTCAGCCACTATGCACAATACCTTATTATTGTTTACAGAAAAAGGGAAGTGCTTCTGGCAAAAAGTTTATCAAATTCCTGAAGGTTCCAGAACATCGAAAGGCAGAGCAATTCAAAACCTTTTAAATATTGAACAGGACGACAAGGTAATGGCCTTTATTAATGTAAAAACATTGGACGACAGTGAATACATTAATAGCAATTTCATTATCATGTGTACCAAAAAAGGTATTATCAAAAAAACGTCCTTGGAAGCCTATTCAAGACCACGTCAAAATGGAGTAAATGCGATAACTGTGCGCGATGGCGACCAATTATTGGCCGCACGTTTAACTAATGGGAACAACGAAATCATGTTGGCCATTCGAACAGGGAAAGCCATTCGTTTTAACGAACAAATTGTGAGAGCTATTGGACGTACCGCTTCCGGAGTCCGCGGTATATCGCTGAATGAGAGCGATCAAGTAATTGGCATGATATGTGTTGAGAACGAATCGGAAGATGTGATGGTGGTTTCAGAGAACGGATATGGAAAACGTTCAAGAATTGAAGACTATCGCGTTACCAACAGAGGTGGAAAAGGAGTAAAAACCATTAGTATTACAGAAAAAACAGGTGCTTTAGTTGCAATTAAAAGCGTAACCGATTCCGATGATTTAATGATCATTACTGAAAGTGGAATGGCCATTCGGATGGCTGTAGATACTGTGAGATTAATGGGACGTGCAGCGCAAGGGGTAAGGTTAATTCACCTTAAAGAAAGTGATAAAATTGCCTCAGTGACCCGCGTAAGTCAAAGTGAAGAAGAAATCCCTGAAGTTGAAGAAACAATAGATGGAGAGGAAATGAACGAAGCGACAGGCGAGGAGCCAACTACTCCTGATGTTCCAACAGAAGATTAAATTCGATGTACGATAACATATAAGTGAAAAATTAATAACTAATTTTGTAAAAAAATATTGACGACTATGAAGAAAATTGTAACACTTTTATCACTCTTAATTGTTACTACCGCTGTGTTTTCACAAAAAGGTAAAGTAACCAGTGCTTTAGGATATAAAGAATCTGGTGACTTGGTTAAGGCATATGAGAACATTCAGGAAGCATTAGATTCTACCAATGAGAAATCGACAAAGTCGATTGGGTGGCCACGTGCCTGGCAAGTTCAGGGTGAAATCCTTCAGGAAATTTATCGAATGGGTAAAACCGAAATTGTTAGTGATCCATTATTTGCAGCTTTAAAGTCTTATTTGAGAGCAATTGAATTAGATGAAGATGGTAAATTTTCAAAAAGCATGATGGTTGATTTAACCTTTTTGCAAACCGATTTTTCTAATTATGCCATAAAGACCTATGAGGCAGAGCAATTCGATATTGCAATGAAATGTTTTGAGAATTACATGATCGTTTCCAATTTACCTGTTATGAAAACAACCGATGCAGAGGTCGTTGATACGGCCATTATTTACAATGCTGGTTTGGCTGCTTTCAAGTCACAAAATTGGGATAAAGCGATCAAATATTTCAAAAAATCTTCATTGAATGGATACAATGGCCCCATTAGTTCTTACTATGCATTTAAATCATACCAGGAAAAAGGGGACACCTTAGCTTCGATTGATTATTTAAAGGAAAGCTTTGAAAAATATCCTGATAATGAAACCCTTTTGGTAGAATTGATTAATTATTACATCTCAACAGGTAAGTCAGATAATGCCATCAATTACTTAAATCTGGCCATCGAAAAGCAACCGGACAACGTTTCATATTATACGGCAAAGGGTTCAACACTTGAGCGCTTAGGTCGTGAGGATGAAGCAGTAGCAGTTTATAAAGAAGCCATTGCAAAAGACGAAAACCAATACACCTCGTACTATAACTTAGGAGTTATCTATTACAACAGGGGCGTTAATGTTTTGAATGATGCGGTTCAACTTCCTCCAAATGCAACTAAGGAATACGATGCCAAAATTGAAGAAGGCAATGAATACCTAAAAGATGCGCTACCATACATTGAAAAAGCTTACTCCATTGATTCATCAGAAATTGCAATCATGGAATCACTTCGTTTGATTTACTATCGTTTAAAAATGACAGAAAAGTATGAGGAGATCAATACGAAGGTTCAAAATTTGAAAAAGTAAGTAGTAGTATAAAAAGAAACCGGAATTATATCCGGTTTCTTTTAACATATCCTATTTAACATAATATCAATTATAAGACTTTTGGATGAGACTTATTTTATTGATGCTTATGTATTTTATTCATGTTTATGGAAATATAAATGATCAAACTCATCTAAGGTTTGTCTCAATAACTTTACATTTTCTAAATCTGTTGTTTGTTTTGCTTTCATCGCATATACCGCCAGTTTATGCAACAAGGTTAATTGCTGAATGTATTTGGCATAAGCCTCACCATTCGATGGATCTTGTATCTTAACACGTTGATGTAAAAAATAGTCACTTACAATGGCTTGTATTTTATTGGCATGTTCTTCCTTGTTATTTACCCAACGCACCAATTGATTATAATTAACCGATTTATCTTGCGATAACGCCACAATTTCATTCATCGACTTTTCAATGGTCGTAATATCTTCGGCAATCATAGCTATGCGCAACGAATCGCCATAGATACCACATGGAATTTCACAATGACTATAACTCTTATTGGAAAAAAGTAAGGCCACTAATATTAAAATAACACTGATTTTTGTTTTCATATTGTAAATTATTTGTTTACCATGAAACAATGTGAAAACAATTTTAGTTTAGTAAAGCTGCTATAAATTTAGGGGCTTTTCTGTTTCATTTTTCGATAATGGTATGGTCACCAAATAAAATATTCAAATCTCAGCGCCTTAACTTTAGGATAAAATACACCTAACACAATAATTTACAGCAAATAATGGATTAATTAATTTGAATTCATTTTAAGACTAAATATTACAATATGAGTACATCGGGTGAAAATTTAGCTTTAAGCTGCTTAATGTGCCAACTGTAGATGGGATTATTGGATAGATCCAATTTTTTCAGGTGAATAATCTGAGCATAATCGAGCGGCAATAGTTTTACTTGATTGTCACTTAAATCAATCACTTCAAGTGTTGGGTGATTTTTAATTGCCTTGCTGAAAAGATCAATCTTATTGTCTGAGAGTTTGATAATTTGTAAATGATCCATATTATTCAGTAATTCCGGCAATTCACTTATGTTATTTCGGGACACATTCAGAATGATTACATTTGTTAATTTACGGAATGCGATTGGTATTTCATTTAGTTTATTGAATTCCATATCAAGTAGTTCGATACTATTGTCATTTGTAAACTCTCCATTGATATCTACAATTTTATTCAAACTCAAATTGAGTTCCTTTAAATTCGTGCCATTGAATGTGGCTGCATCGATCCGCGTTAAATCATTATTGGATAAATTTAAAGTATGCAAATTGTTTAAGTTTGCCAGGGTTTTGGGTAGATCGATGAGTTGATTTTTCGAAACATCAAGAAGGTTTAATTGAAGCATATCCCCTATCGATGACGGTAAATGTTTCAATTGATTCGAATTCAGGAACAATTGATCAATCTTTGTTAATTGCCCAAAATTATCAGGTAGCTGCCTTAAGTTATTATTATTAATTTTCAATTGAGTTAAATCTACCAGTAAACCAAAGTCATTGGGTAAGGCCATTAGCTGATTATTTTCAGCATTAAAAGTGCTTAGTTTAGTTAGTCTTCCAAAATGTTCGGGTAAGCCAGACAGCCTATTGTTATCCAATTCAATTCTACGCAAATTCAAATTATTAACCACATCATCAGGCAATGCTACTAATTGATTGGCATATAAATCAAGAATTTCCAGGTTTTGAAGTTTAGAAATACTATCTGCAATAGTTGTTATTTTATTTTCTGCAAATTTTAAGATCTTTATTGCTTTACATGCATACAGGTCGGCCGAAATTTCAGTTAATTGATTGCCACTCATGTCAATTTCTTCCAGCTTATGGCATTGTCCAAGAATTGAAGGGATGGTTTTAAATTGATTGTTTCGAAGAACAAGTTTTTGCAGTTTTATTAATGAATTCAATTCTACTGGGAGTTCAGTTAAGTTATTGTATCCCAAATATAAAACTTGTAAATTTTTTAGCTTGAACAATTGTTTGGGCACCTCCGTCAGATGATCGTTTTCAAGTTTTAGAATCACTACATCAGATGGATTTTCCAAAGCTTCATTCAGATTGGTATAAATTTTTACATTTTTCAGCTCTTCACTTGATTTTAGTGTAACCAATTGGGATGTGGAACACGAACTAAAAATAAATAAAAGTATTACTGCGCTAATCCGCACAAAATCAATGTTCATATGAATAATTTTTATGTGAGTTACAAAGAAAAGCATCTCGATTAGATTTGCTTGTGTTGGCAATGAACTGCGAAAAGAAATTACAATTCCTTAAACAATCTTTTTTATGTTAAGAGGGAACGTTCTGTTCTGTTGTCAGAAATGATTTTAATCTTTTTAGATACATTTTTATTTTATCAATAGCTTGTTGTCGGTAATAATCAAGATAGGTGACATCAAGGATGTAATCGGATGAAATGCTATATCGATCAAAGTCCTGCAAGTTATTCCATTCAATAATTTTTCGCAATTGTTGGGTATAAGCGTCCCCTCTTTCCGAATAACGATCAAGGCTTTCAAGTAGTTGAAAAACATTGGTTTCAGCATATCTTTCGGCTCTGAAATTTAAATAAGCATTGTTGCGCCCCAGTGTGAGAAAATAATGGTCAATGGACTCCGCAACATTCAAATACTTCTTTACATGTATGGAGTTTTCGTTGCGTTTGTATTTTGATTTAATGGAGTTGGGATCTGTTGACGATGCCCAAACTCCAAATAAGTTGTTTCCTTCCATGGCAAATCGTGAGCTTCCCCAGCCAGATTCTACAGCCGCCTGGGCGAGTACCAGACTGGTAGCGTGAGGTTTCATTCTTATCAATAAATTTTCGTATGATTTTGCCCTGTATCGCACCATCAAACTATCGACAAAGATTCCTTCCCTGGGCTTTAAAGGAATTCCGTCTTCAATTTTGTGCATGATACGGTCGACCTTTTTGCTTTTATTTTCAATCTGGTACTTGACAATTAAAATTGCCGGCAAAACCTGATTGATAAATTGTTGCTTTCGTTCATCGGGACTAACATAATTCTGAATAATCAGTGAGTCATATAAAACCGGGGTAATAGTTGAATCATTCACAAGAATAACTTTGGTAATGCTATCCAAATGAATGTATTGAATATCAAGTTTCGTAGTATAAACTATACCATCGAGCCATGAATATCCAATTAGAAAAGAAGCAATTAGTAGAAAGGTTATTTCTGTTTTTCTCACTCAACTTATCTTTTATTTGCAGGTAAATATAAAAATAACCTGTCGAGATGCGTTGATAAATTTGTTAAAATTAGTTAGCACTTGTTTATCGTGTTCATTATTAGCGACAAGGTGATCCACTATCTTCCAAATTAATAGGCAAAACTATTGAATTCATTCCCCCGAAGTAGACTCATGTGATCAAAAAAAAGGGAGTTGTTCCTTAGAACGTCTCCCTTTATTCAGAATATAAATGTAAATGAATCAATAAAACTCATTTTTTAAACTTTCGACCCATTTTTCAATTCTACCTTTTGTTAATCGTGCCTGATTTTCCTGATCGAGGCATAAGCCACAGAATTTGGCTCCTTTTAAGGCAGCTGAATTTTCAAAGGTATAGCCTTCGGCAGAAGTATAACCGATCACTTCCGCACCACTTTTTGTTACTAAATCGGCAAAAACACCTATTCCGTCGTTAAAGTTTTCAGCATAGCCTTTCTGATCACCTAGTCCATAAATTGCTATTTTCTTTCCTTTTAAATCAAGGTCTTCAAGGGCTGGACTAAATTCATCCCAATAGTTGGGTAATTCTCCATCAAACCAAGTAGGAACTCCGGCAATTATGTTATCGAATGCTAAAAATGCTTCCTCTGTAACATCTTCGGCATTCACCGCTTCGATGTTTGAACCAGCAAATGCTTCTATTATTTTCTCTGCTATTTTTGCAGTTTTATTTGAATTGAAACTATAAAATATGCCTATTTTTTTCATCTGTTAATAATTGATTTGTTCTTTAACTGCATTCACAATTTTTTCGGTATTTGGTAAAATTGCCTTTTCAAGAATTCGGTTAAAACCAACTGGTAGAAAAGGAGAACCTACTCTTTTTACAGGACCGTCTAAAAATTCAAATGCTTCTTCCATTATGATTGATGAGAGTTCGGCGCCAAATCCGCCAAAAACTTTGTCTTCATGAACCACCAGCACCTTGTTGGTTTTCTTTACCGAATTAAGAATCGCTTCTTTGTCCAATGGAATAAGCGACCTCAAATCGATTACTTCAGCGTCAATTCCTTCTTTTTCGAGAATAGCTGCAGCTTCCAAACAATGTATAATTGTATTTCCGTAGGTAATAATGGTAATATCTTTGCCTTCTCGGCGAACTCTTGCTTTGCCAAAGGGTACTTCAAAGTCATCAGGCACCGGTGCTGCAGCTTGCGGAGAATTGTACAAGGCTTTTGGTTCCATAATTACAGTTATTCCGGGCGATCGCATGGAAGTACGCAACAAGCCGGCTGCATCGTCGGCAAAGGTTGGGTAGACAATGCGCACTCCCGGTATAGTTGCCAGGGCACCTTCCAGGTTTTGTGAATGATACAATCCGCCACCAATATATCCTCCTGAAGCCAGGCGAATGGTCATATTGGGCACAAATTGACCGTTCGATCGCCAGTAGTCGTGGCTCGATTCAACATATTGTTCCATGGCCGGCCAAAAATAATCGGCAAATTCGGCTCCTTCAATAACAATTCGAATTTTATCGTTAAAGCGGCTCATTCCATTGGCCGTTCCTACAATAAAATCTTCAGCTATGGGAGCACTAAAAACACGCTTATCGCCAAATTCCTGTTGCATGCCTTTTGTGACATTAAAGGCTCCCCCTTTTTCTTTATTCGCTACATCCTGGCCCCAAATGAAGGTATCAGGATTATGTCTGAATTCTTCTTTTAAGGTTTTATTGATGGCATCGACCAATTTGAGTTTTTCACCTTCGAATTGATGAAGACCTTCGGGATATTTTGTAGAAACATAGGGGGCCGGCATTAGAAAGTCATAAATGGAAGCGGGATCTGGATCTGGAGCTTTCAGTGCCTTTTTATGGGCATCTTTTACAACTGCCGATGCCGAGTCCTCAATGGCCATTAATTCTTCTTCAGTAAAACGATCATACCGGATCAGAAGCCGTTTGAATTTGGCTAAAGGATCGTATTCCCGAACATAATTTCGTTCATTCTCATTCCGATATAATTCATGACGGTCAGAATTGGAATGTGATTCCATTCTCACACAATTGGCTTGTAAAATTACTGGTTCACCTGCTTCAAGTACGTGTTTTTTCGCTTCGGCCATAGCGTTCATCGAATCAAACACATCTTTTCCATTGCAATGAATGATCCTCAGGTTTTTGAAACCACTAAAATTATTGGCGGCTTTGCGATTGGCTGTTTGCATGTTTTTTGGAACCGAAATACCATAACCATTGTCTTGCAAGACGAAAATTACAGGTAATTTTTCACGCGAAGCACCATTAATGGCCTCGTATACATACCCTTCGGAAGTCGATGATTCACCGTGAGAGGTAATAGCAACCCCTTTCTGCTCATAGAATTTTATGGCTCGTGCCACTCCCACTGCGTGCAAATCATGATTTCCCGTACAGGAAGAAACATTGTGGATGTTCCATTCCGGCTTTGCAAAATGGTTCGACATGTGTCGACCACCGCCGGCCACATCGGTTGCTTTGGATATTCCGTTTAAAATGATTTCTTCAGCACTAAGCCCGGCTGACATGCACGTCATCATATCCCGATAATAAGGGAACAAATGATCGGTCTTGCGATCAAAAAACTGACCAATTGCAAACTGAATTCCATCATGACCCGCATAAGGAGCATGGTAGGACCAACCAATGGCCTGTTTTAAGTAATTTGGAGCCTTTTCGTCAAGTTTTCTGCCAACAACTAAGGTCTTGTACCATTTTTCAAGCGTTGCTTTCTCTACGCTCTTAATAGAATAGATTTTAGGATAACTATTATTCATGGTTGAATTAAATTTTTCGGTTCATATCAAATTCTTCAAGAAGATCGGCAATGCGTCGTAAAAATGCTCCGCCCAATGCTCCATCAACAATTCGATGATCGTAAGATAAGGATAAAAACATTTTATGACGAATGGCAATGACGTCTCCTGTTGGTGTTTCAATAACGGCTGGTTTTTTCTCAATGCTGCCGGTTGCCAAAATTGCTACTTGAGGCTGACTGATTATTGGGGTACCTATGATATTGCGGAACGATCCAAAATTGGTAATGCTGAAGGTTCCTCCGCTAATTTCATCAGGTGTTAATTTATTAATACGGGCCCTGTTGGCCAGATCATTTAAAGCAGAAGTTAAACCAATCAGGTTTTTTTGGTCCGCATCCCTTATTACCGGTACAATCAGGTTGCCATCGGGCTTTGAAACTGCAATTCCAACATTCACCTTACCACGCAAGATTATTTTATCGCCGTCAACAGAAGCATTCACCATCGGGAATTCCCTTAAGGCTGTTGCCACTGCTTCGGTAAATATTGGCATATAGGTAATTTTCTGACCATATTTACGTTGGAATTCATCCTTAACCTTAGTACGCCAGAGCACCAAATTCGTTACATCAGCTTCAACCACCGAAGTGACATGTGGTGCAACCTTTACTGAATTAACCATGTGTTCTGCAATTAATTTGCGCACACGATCCATTTCAATAATTTGATCTTCCGCACCGATTGATACGTGTACTTTCGGGGCACTTGGTGGAATTGGTATACTTGTATCGGGCTGTTTCGGCTTGACAATCTCCGTTTTACTTTTTAAATAATCCAAAATATCATTTTTCTGGACTCGACCTTTGGCACCGCTTCCTTCAATGGATTCAAGTTCTGCCATGGATATATTTTCCTGTGCCGCAATTGAGCGAACCAAGGGAGAATAAAATCGTGTGGCAACAATATCATCACTTTTCTTTTCCTTGGGGGCAGCGTGATGGGTCAAAACCTCTTCAGTGGCAACTGATTCGGTAGCTATTTCTTCCGGAATAGTATCTTCGTCACCTTCATCTTCAGTTTTAATGTATGCAACAATTTCTCCAACTGGCACAACAGCATCAACTGCAAACAGAATCCTGGAAATCACACCATCAACAGGTGATGGAATTTCGGAATCAACTTTTTCAGTGGCAATTTCAAAAAGGAGATCATCCTCTTCTATTTTATCGCCTTCTTTTACAAACCACTTTGTGATGGTTGCTTCCTGTACGCTTTCTCCCATTTTGGGCATGAGCACTTTAAATTCAGACATGTTCTATTACATTTAAAATTCTTAACATATTAACAGCAACATGTTCTGAATGTTTTAAAAAAATGAAAATTGTATTCAGAATGCTGAAATTCAATATGATAAAAAATCAGATTTGTGTTTTATTGAAAGTAATAAAAATATAATTTTATCCTGTTTCAGCTCGAAAAGTCGTCATTTAAAACTTAAAAATCAATGTTTTAAAGTGATATATTTTTTGACTGGTGGTATTGTTTTTTTAGCCTTTCGAATGATAGACGAAAAAAATAATTAATTATCAAGCGGTTGAATGTCTGCAAGTGATTCAGAGTCATAATAATAAAACAAATCCATATCCGGCCATGAATCCACCCTGTTGGTAATTTTATTCATTAACTGATTGATTTCGCGCGAAAACTTAGGTCCTTGCCAATTGCTGGTGTTGCTCAGGAATACCCACTCCACTCCATCAGGTCGGCGAAGAATCATATTGGCAGTCCCTGCAAAACTCCCTGTGCGAATCCAATAACCACCATGCGAATCGCGCCAGCCCAACGCACTGTTGTGCTCCTGTGTCATTTTTTGAATACTTTCTTCCGACAAGATATCCGGTACAGCATTAAATCCATCAATTAAGGTCATTAGTTTGGCCAATTCAGAGGCCGAAGCAATCCATCCTCCTGCTGCACCTAAAAGCTCTACATCATTTCCTCCATAGGTTTTGTGAACATAAACGCTATCTCCATTGGATGATAATACCTGATCATCGCCATCCACCTCATAATATTTGACTTCATTCGGATATTTATCTTCAAAGAAATTCCTGGCCAGATGCATATCATAAATTCCATTCGGGTAAAGCAGATGAAACTGAACAAAGTTTTCATAAGACATTCCTGTAATTTTTTCAATAATTGCTCCTAAAAACACATAGGCCATATTGGAGTAACTATACATTGTTCCCGGCTTGGAATACAAACGTCGGCTAATGGCAAATTTGATGTAGGTGTCAACCCTTGCCGGAGGATTTACACCAACGATTTTTGCGATGGTTAAAGGGCTGAACATCGGATCGCCGTAGCGTTGTGTCCAACCTGCAGTATGATTCAATAAATGAACAACTTTAATGTCTAGCAGTTTCCGGTCTCTGATATTTTGATATTCAGGTTCATTAAATAACCCTTCTGATCCAAACACCTGATCGTCCAAACTGAGCTTACCTTCTTCAACCAGATGCATGATAGCTATGGCTGTAATTAATTTTGAAACGCTGGCTAAACGGAAAAGGTGTTCAGGCGAAGTTTCTATGCCCAATTCTTTGTCGGCAAAACCATAAGCCCGATTAAATACAAGCTTTTCGTCTTCGATTATGGCAAGTGAAACTCCTTTCAAGTCGGATCTCCGCATAAAACGTTCCACTTGTTTATCAATGTAAGCGGTATATTCAAATTCACTTTTATCGTTACTTATTCGCTGATTTACGGGTTTGTTAAATTCTTTAGAGGAGAATACCTCCAAGCCATTAACTTTATCAGCCACAAAGGGCGAATAAAGTAAAAGAATAGATAAAATGAACAGATGCCTTAATTTTAGTTGTCTCATATTATGGACGCAATACCGATAGTTTACATTTGTAATTTGTTGATTATTTCATTCACACTCTTGAAGTTATGTCTTTCCAGGTAATCATTGATCCCATCAATAATCTTAAGGGTTATTTGTGGATCGATAAAGTTGGCGGTTCCAATTTGCACTGCACTTGCTCCGGCCAGCATAAATTCGATGGCATCCATTGCATTCATGATTCCTCCCATTCCTATCACCGGAATTTTTACCGCTTGAGCCACTTGCCAGACCATACGAAGCGCAATAGGTTTTATTGCCGGACCTGAAAGTCCTCCTGTAATGGTAGACAATAAAGGCTTTCTGGTTTCAGCATCGATTGCCATACCCAGAAAAGTATTTACAAGTGAAATACTATCAGCACCTTGAGCTTCAACCGCTTTAGCAATGTCGGCAATGTTGGTAACATTAGGCGAAAGTTTAACAATTAATGTTTTTGGATATACTTTGCGCACTTCCTTTGTGACCTGTTCTGCCATTGGGCAGCTTGTTCCAAAGGCCATGCCTCCTTCTTTAACATTGGGACATGATATGTTTAGTTCTATGGCTGAAATTTTATCGAGGGCTGCAATTCGTTCGGTTAGTTCAATGTATTCTTCTATTGTTGAACCGTTTACATTAACAATTACATTGGTTGAATACTTGGCTACCTTAGGATAAATATGATTGATAAAATACTCAACTCCTTTATTTTGTAATCCAACGGCATTTAACATACCCGAAGGTGTTTCAGCCATTCGGGGATAATCATTGCCCTCGCGGTGTCTTAGTGTGGTACCCTTAAGTAAAAGTCCGCCTAACAGATTAACATCGATGAAATCATCGAATTCAACTCCATTACCAAATGTACCGGAGGCTGTCATAACAGGATTTTTGAGCTGTAAATCGTGAATTTTAACGCTTAAATCTGCCATTGAAGATCATTTATATTAAAAACAGGACCGTCTGTACACACACATTTATTGCCTTCGTTTGTTTTGGTCACACAACAAAGGCAAACTCCAAAGCCACAAGCCATCATATTTTCCAGTGATACCTCGCAATCAATGTTCAAACTTTTGGCCTTTTTGGCAACAGCATGCATCATAGGATCAGGACCGCAACAATAAATACGATCAAAGTTTTGGTTAGCTGAAAATACAGGATGATCGGTTACGAATCCATTAATTCCCAACGATCCATCGTTAGTTGTCAAATAAGTAGGACCGAATACTTCAAATTCGGCCAATAATACATGATCTTTTTTCGATCGTGCGCCCAATAAAATATGAACTTCGGCACCTGATTCTTTTGCCTCCCGACCTAAATGCATCATTGGAGCAATTCCTACACCACCACCAATTAATAATATCTTTTCGCCCGGATTTGGCTTTGTGAAACCATTTCCAAGGGGAAAAACAACATCAAGGGTATGGCCTACCTTCTCACGAACAAGTTGTTTGGTTCCATTACCCACCGTTTTTACTAATATTGTAATGGAATTTGTGGAATAATCCACTTCGTGAATTGAAAAGGGTCGGCGGAGAAATGTGTTAGGAGAATCTTTTACTAAAACATTGACAAACTGCCCCGGAACGATTGCTTCAATCGGATTTGCTGATTGCAATTCCAGTAGATAGTTGTCGTGGTTAAGTTGAATATTTTGGGTTATGACTAAATCACAAACTGTTTTCTTCATTGCGTAACATCGATTTGCCCGCAAAGATACTATATTTATTTGGCCGGACGAAAATCCTCAAAGGTGTGATCGGTATAAAATATCAACACCCTGGATACCGTTTTTTCAATGTTATTTTCAATGGTTGATTGGGGTATTTCAGGTCTTTTGACATCATTATCACTTATCAACAATGGTTTAGAGGGCTGCGTTACTTCACTTTTAGTGGACAACTGGTTTTCTATTTGATCTGTTGAAAACAATTTTGGTTCCTGTATTTTAGCTAAAGGCTTCTGTTCAACTCTCTCAAAAAGATCTCCCTTACCTGTGAGTAGCCAACGTGAATTTAATGCAGGATAAACTTCCAGCATTTTTTGTATAAATGAAAAACTGGGATTATTCCTGCCATTGAGTACATGAGAAACACTTGATCGTTGTACGCCAATCTGATCTGCAAATTCAGCAGCTGACAGCTGCTGCGATTCTATAAATTTAACAATACGATCCTTCATTGCCTTCGGGTTACATTTATGAAAACCATCAATTTTTGTTAGGTTACAAATGTATAACAATTAAAGATTTCGTGCAAACACAAATGTAATATATAGCCGAGTTACATTTGTCATTCGGACATTTGCCTTGAATATGCCATGTCTAGACTAAATACTGATGTACAATTGAATAGCAGAAATAGAACACTGGAATCATAACTTTAGATGAATTGATGTATAATACTGATAGATAGTTATTAGAATGTTGTAAAATAGCATATGTTTCATGCAATACAGCCTCTACCCTACTTTTGTGAATTACGGATCAATGAAATGTTTGAATTAACACAAGCATAAGTACTGGTAATGAGTAATTAAAAGTCATTTATTTCGACCATTTATAAACAAACATTCCGTAAACCAATAATTCAAATTTGTAATCAATTGAAGCGTGAGAAATCAATGATGAGGAATTCATTATCGCCTTTATTGTTCCCTTTGCGATACAAAAGTAAACACACAAATGTAACTTATTGGGAAAAGCAGCATTTTCGTGCATGATCAGAATGGATTGATCCTTTAGTGGACAGAAATAGTATACCCTATTCGTGTTTGTATCCTTTTAGGGTTTAAGAATCCACTATTTACGCCCAGAATACAAAGTTTAAGTTCTGATCAAAATCTCAAAGCCTTAAAAATTGACTACTGAATCATTACTGCTCTGATTTATTCTATTTTATGCTATTAAAAAGCAGGATCAATGAGTACTGGTCATTCATTGCAAATAGAAATTATCGAAATTTTTCGTTTATTTTTTTCTGAAAACCTGGACGCTCCGATTTTTCAGTGACCAATTTGTAAAGAACTGCGTAAAACATTTTTTTTTGTCTTAGGATGAATCAGCATTGTGCATCTAAAAAAAACATTCATCGCTTTTAGTATTGATAAATCTCTTTTATCTTTAATCCAATCAATTTATATATATGAAATGTTGTAAGATTAGTTAAGGACATCTAAATTAATTTTGAAATGGAACTATCTAAAAAAGATAAAAAAGCCGCCCGCGAAATCATTGAAAAAGGGTTACAACAAGAATTTGGCAATGGATTGACAGAATTTTTAGCCATTTTAAATAAATGGAAAGAAAATGAAACAGATAATCGGGAAACCTATCACCATATTTATAAGAGTATTAGCAGTTTTGATAAGCACATTGCCCGCCGATACGATGGTATAACTGGTTCGAAGTATTTGTTTATCATAGCAGGACAATTAAACGAAAAAGTCATTTCCGAAAACGATTTGGAGCTATTCTCCGATGATGTTAAAAATGCAGTAAAATTAATTGCTGGCCTGGATTAACATTTGAAAAGAATTTGAAGACGATTTAGATCTTGCAATACAATCTATACCCGTACTTGCCGAGTCCAAGAATATTTTACGCACCAAAAAGAAAACAAACATGGCCAAAAAAACCAAAGGCAAAGTCATTCAAATGCTAAGTCCCGAAAATTACATCAAACAAAGGGCACGTAGTTTACCCATTTTAGAATGCCGGATCAATTCCAATTGGGAACAAACTAAAATGGCCCAAATTTCAATTGCACGTGCACATGTTAACGGGAACATCACCGTATGCTTTTATCTGGCTGATCTGTATTGTTTAGGAGTAACCGATTCTACCTACCATTTTAATATATCGCCCATAAGCTATCAGGAAATAGCTGACAATATAGAAGATGAGATGCAATCCATTTTAGTGACTTATGAATTGGTGCATAACATATTGTTTACGGTCACTGAATTCGCAGATGAATATGGATTTAAACCCCACAAGGATTTTACTCGAATTACGCGCTTTATGCTAGAGGAAGATAGCGACGATATTCCTTTGATTGAAATAGAGTGTGGTATCAACGGCCAGCCCACTGTGCTTAAAGATTATTTTGATGAATCCGTCGAACGAAGCACCATTGCTCAACTGGAAAAAACTGCAGGCAAGGGCAATTTCGTTCTTATTGATCAGGATTCTGATCAAATGACAGATATCTGGCAGGAGGGATTGGACGAAGATGATGACTATAATTCATACACTCTTGAGCAGAAACGTTCACTCTTTAAGGAAATGCTTGACAATGGCGATCCTGTTCAAGGAAGCGATATCCCTGCTGTAATTGATCTTGTCCATTCCATTAATATTGACTTGTGTGACGAGGAGCTGGTGGAAACATATTACGATGAATATATAGGAATTCTGGATTTCAATTTGGATATTGATTTTGTTCCTGCGCAGTTGCTCGGACTGAACCATGACGCTGATGTTCACCCCATGCTCGCAGAAGAATTCATCACATTGTATATGAAAATTATTAACGATGAACCCCATCAAATTGCAGGGTTTAAAAAGCAACATCCTTTTATACCGGGCAGCTATTTCCTTGAACTGCTTAGCCTTATTATTGCGAAGGAATTGCCGCATGATGAAAAATTAACGAAATACAAATTGCAATATCCCGAATATTCCCTTATACAATTACTGGCTTTGTTACAGGAAATTATAAAATCAGATGATGTAAAAAAAATATCAGGATATCCATTCGCTATACAAACAATCTTCCCTAATCGTGATTCAATTCATCTCATTGAATTGTACCAATTTTTACAAATTTTTCCTTCGATATTATTGAAAGAACATAATTTAAATAAACTGATTGCTTTTATTGATGCCGCAGATGAATTATTGCCCGAAGAAATTGCACAAGACTTTATGCCCCTTTTAATGATAACAAACATTGAAATTTTAATCCATCTATTGGATATTCAATTTGCTACAACTTCGTGATGCATTGAAACGGCTTCTCTGAAAATTTGTATTATTTTAGCTCTGGTAAAATCAGATTATCTTTTAATTCGCTTATTTAACTTAAAACCTATTTATATGAAGACCAATCAAACTCGAAGAGAATTTTTTAAACTTTCATCAGCTGGAGCTCTTGGATTAATTTTATTGGGCCCGGCGGCTTGTAAATCAGCTGGAAAAGTAGATCTGAAAAGCTTTGGCGTTGGACTGCAATTGTATACCGTTCGTGATGCAATGGCGGCCGATTTAAGCGGAACTCTTCAAAAATTATCTGATCTGGGCTACAAAAACCTGGAAATGGCCAATTATTCAAACGGTTTATTTTATGGGTATGCACCACTGGAATTTAAAAAAATGGTGAACGATTTAGGCATGGACCTGATCAGTAGTCATGCAGGGGTCGAATCCACTGGGATCACCATTGAAAACGCTCAAAAAATGGCCGATGCACATGCCGAAGTTGGCGTAAAATATTGTGTTCAACCTTGGGTGAACGAACAAGATCGCAACATCGAAACCTACAAAAGAATGATTGCAGACTGGAATAAAGTTGGTGAAATCATGCAAGGTGTTGGCATTCAATTTGGTTATCACAACCACAATTTCGAATTTGCCACTATTGATGGAATTGTCCCTTATTATGATCTTTATATGACTGAATTGGATCCAAAACTGGTAACAATGGAACTGGATCTTTTCTGGGCCACCAAAGCCGGACAAGACCCTGTGGAAATGTTTGAAAAATATCCTGGTCGATTCAAGTTATTGCATCTGAAGGACATGACCCTGGATAACGCACCCTATTACGATGTGATTAAGGACGACATCACCTCGGTTGGATCAGGGTTAATTGATTTCAAACGTATTTTAGCTGCGAAAAAAACAGCAGGTGTTGAATATACTTTTGTGGAAGATGACAATCAAGGCAACGGTCATCCATTTGAAGGCGTTGGAACCAGTATCACGAATTTGACTACTAAAATATTAGTTTAAAATATTCCGTTTATATTAAAAGAAGGGTTTTTTTTCCCTTCTTTTAATTATTTCAAATTGAATCAAATCCAAAATAATGCACGACGATTTTAATGATAAAATAGATCCAAAATCGTTACCCATTTATAAAAAGGGGAAGGAAATTTATGAAGTGGTTAGTCAAATAGCCGACTTAATTCCAGAAGATGATGATCGTTTAAACTTTACCAAACAAATCATGTTGGAGGATGCAGGCATTCTTATGGTAAAGGTTGCTGGCGCTGAAGGAGGTCAACTGTATGACATTAAAATGGAAGCGGCAGCAATCATTCGAAAAGCAGCCATGGAACTAATGATCCAAAACCATTCGCTGAAGATGTTTGGATTTGAACATGTTGAATACTACCAAATGGTTCGCAATCTAATTGAAGAATACCGTCTTTTGTTCATCGATTGGGTGGCAGGTTTCGATCGTTGGAATTACATGATCGATCGTTGGGGGTTGTTTAATCCACCAGGTGTTGGACCATTCGATAAAGATCCTGATGACGATATCCCATTTGATGGCTTCGATGAAGATTAAAGGTTCAGTCTTTAAGTCTACCGGTTAAAATTATTAAGATCAACAAACATTAACAAAAGCATTATCTGTTTCATTATCAGGCCAACTACCGGTACTTTTTATCTCAATGTTTCCATAGTGTTGCATTCAGCTTAAAATTTAACAATATTCTTTTATCACTAATTTTTTGTTCTACTTTTGACCGCATTATGGGAAGAGTAAATAATAGTTTGCGAAGGTTTAATATTTGGCGTCTTAAAAATATTAGTGAGCGCCAGTTCGTTTTGTTTTTAAGTTTTATTGTTGGAGGTATAAGCGGTCTGGCTGCTGTTTTACTTAAAAACTTGATTCATGTATCCATACATTTTGTTGAAAAAAATCTTATTCAGGAAGGTGATTATTATTACTTGCTTTTTCCAATTATAGGTATTGCAATAACCTTTTTATTTGTAAGGTACTTTGTTAAAGACAACATAGGACATGGCGTAACCCGGGTGCTCTATTCCATTTCGAAAAATAACAGCATGATAAAGTCTCACAACACTTGGACTTCGATGCTGGCCAGTACCATAACCATTAGCATGGGAGGTTCGGTTGGAGCGGAGGCTCCTGTTGTTTTAACCGGATCGGCTATCGGATCAAATCTCGCACGTTTGTTTAAACTCAATTATCGCCAAATTACCTTAATGGTTGGTTGTGGTGCAGCAGGTGCAATTGCAGGAATTTTTAAAGCTCCGCTAACTGGTTTAATATTTACCCTTGAAGTGTTGATGCTCGATTTGACCATGGCATCGCTCATACCGCTGATGATTTCGTCGGTCACCGCGACTACTGTAGCCTATTTTTATATGGGCGACAGTGTTTTGCTTTCATTTAATTTAGATCATGCATTCACGGTTGAAAACATAGGCTATTACATCATTCTAGGTGCTTTTTGTGGAATTATCTCGGTTTATTTTACCCGAATGACCATGTATATGGAGCGGTTTTTTAAGAAGTTGGGGAAACCTATCTATAAACTAATGGTTGGCGGCGTAATACTCACCTTATTGATTTTTCTTTTCCCTGCTCTTTGGGGCGAAGGATACACTTATATCAGAGCCATTCTGCATGGCGAAGGCGGCACCGTATTCCAAAATTCCTTATTTAGTGGTGTGCCCGCCAACAGCATTTGGTTTATTATTCTTCTCTTTGTTGTGTTAATTTTAAAAGTAGTTGCCATGGCTGCAACCAATGGCGCAGGCGGTGTAGGAGGAATTTTTGCACCATCGCTTGTAGTGGGTAGTTTTGTGGGATATTTTTTAGTGAGTACGCTGAATTACTTTTTCCCGCTCGACTTACCTGAAAGCAACTTTACCTTAGCAGGAATGTCCGGCTTGATGGCAGGGGTTATGCATGCACCAATGACCGCCATCTTCCTGATTGCTGAAGTTACCGGAGGATATAATTTGTTTTTGCCCCTTATTGTAACCGCCACCATTTCCTACCTCACTATAATGCTTTTTGAACCCCATTCAATTTATACCAAACGATTGGCTGAACGTGGCGAATTATTTACACATCATAAGGACAAAAACGTGCTCATCATGCTCGACATGCCCAAATTAATTGAACGGGAATTTGTGATCGTAAAGGAAGAATATTCTCTGCGTGAATTTGTGAAACACGTTCCTCAGTCCAAACGAAATATCTTCCCGGTTATTGATGACAACAACAAACTTGTTGGAGTGGTATTGATGGAAAATGTGCGACCAATTATTTTTGACACCGAAGTTTATGACAATACTTTCGTTACTGATTTTATGATAACACCTCCCGAGATTGTTGATATAAAAGACAACATGGAAACGGTGATGAAAAAATTCAGTAAAACTAAGGCATGGAACCTGCCAGTTACTGAAAATGGGGTTTATCTGGGCTTCTTGTCGAAATCAAAAATATTCAATGAATATCGTGATCTTTTAATTCATTTTTCTGACGACTAATGAGTTGAAAAAATAAGCTGTATGCGAATAATGGATTACATGCTCTTGATAATGATCATCGCCATGGCGAGTTGTATGCGGGATACAAAGGAACAACAATTGGAAGTTTGGAAAGCGGAGGTAGCAGCTTCTGAAAAAGCCTTTGCCGACTTGGCTCAAAAAGAGAGTGTAGCCAATGCTTTTTTGGCCTATGCCGATGAAAATGCGGTTTTGCAAAGGATAGTAAGTTAATCCTACTTAAAGAATTCTTTCAATAACTTTTTAGCAGCATTCTGCAATTCTTCTTTGGAGCTATTCTTTAGCTGATCAATCACTTGCTTTTTGATCATATCGGTATCGACCTTCACATCAGGCTTTTTAGCATTACCGGTAATATCAACGCCTACATCAACCTTTTTTAAGGTTTGATACCCCGGAATATAGGCCATCATACTTTGTATTTCAGGTGCAAGAATGGCTTTGTCCAGCGTGGCGTCCAACCTAAAATTAAGTGTTCCGCCCAAATTGTAAATTCCACCAAGTTTCATGACCTGGCCGGCTAATTTGGTTGTGAACGGGTTCAACTTTAAATTGCCATCTGAAATCGCAAAGGTCGTTGTAAAATTATCGATGGTTAAATTGCCCAATTTTTCGTATTGAATAACAGACTTTAAGCCTTCCAGTATTTTGGGATCGTCCAACTTTACATTTTTCGTAGAAAAACTTCCACTAGCAGTTAATGAGGACAGAATCATTTTCAGGTCACTCGTCAAATTGGATTTCATGTTTAGGATGGTCGAAAACTCGCCCTGGCTTTTAGCAGCAATGGGCAAGTATTTCTGCACCATAGATATGTCGCGGTAGGCCGAAGGTAAATCGAAACCGTCCACGTTTAAACGAAAAACAACATCCGGATTTGGTCGTCCGTCGGCCAATACGGTTCCATCCATCTTGAGGATACCGTCAAGCATGTGCATGCTCAGTCCTTTTAAGGTTAATAGTTGATTCTTCAGTTCAATGCTGCCTTCGAATTTGCTAATGTCCATTTTATCGTACAATAAATGTTCAATTTTTGCATCGAAATTCAGGTGGATGTTCTTGGGGAATTCAAACAGCACCTCCTCTATTTTGCTTGAATCCCGGCTAATCTCAGCACTTGAATTGTTCGAAGCACTGTGCGATGAGCTGGTTAAAAACTGATTTCCATCGATCAGTTTTGAATTCAATTCAAACCGTCCTTCCAGTACTTCGTTGGCAAATAAATAGGTCATCAGGTGATTAAATTGCCCTTTAAGCGAAAAGTCACTTCGGCCAATGTTGCCTTGCAAGCCATTAACCTGAACATCCTGATTTTGCAAAACCAAAGCAGCATGTTGAATAAAGATTCCTTGCGGCACGGCATTATTTTGAAAATAGAATTGCGTTAAATTGACACTACCCTTTGAGATAAAAGTCGTAAAATCGTTGTTTTCCAGGGCCGAATAATTTCCAAGAATAGCCGCATCTGCGGTCATTAATCCTTTCATTTTAAGGTCCCCCAAAGGAAATACTTTTGATAGTGTTTCCAAATCGATCTTCCCTTTTACAGCTACGTCGAGATGTGGATCGTTGAATAAGGAACTGAAATTGGCGTGCATGATAAACGGATTATCGGCCAACTGCATGTTTAGCATTGGAATTCCCACCGTTAAAGCATCAAAAGGTCCTTCGGGTTTGGAAAGTTTTGCATTCAATTCATGAATGGTCAGCTCATCGGGCAATTGGGGGTATTTTAATTTTCCATTTAAGATATTAAAATTAATATCGATGAGTGGATAAATATCGCCATAATAAAGTCCTTTAATAACTCCTTCAAAATTGATCATTCCGGAAGCCTCAATACCTTCCATGCTTTGCCGATATTCATTGGGAATGAGTTCCAGCACCTGATTCATATTTATTTCAGGTACATCAAAATGAATATTAAAAAGGATTGAATCGTTGGGCATTGAAAAACCACCGTCGACCACAAAAGGTAAATTATTCAATTTTGTGTCGCCCTTTTGGAAAGTAAATTCCCAGGTATCAAAATTGGCCTGCATTTTTGTACTTAACGAGATATTTCCTTGATCGATGTATTTAGTGTTACTGTAGTTATATGAAATAGACGGGGCTTCCGCTGAAATAGTCAGGATAGTTGTACTTCCTTCCATTTCACCAAACATTTGTGCATTGACATCCAATACTGAAAATACATAATTGCTTTCTCTACTGGTATAAATAAAATCTAAATCATCAATTTCAATATCCTGCAACAACAATTTGAGAACTTTATTCTCGGGTTTCGTCTCAGCTGCAGCATCAGGTTTAGATGGTACATTGATAGCTTTAGGACGCTCGATGTCCCAGTTGGCTTTTCCTTCTTCATTCACTATGAAGTTGAACAGGCCTTGATCAATTCCAATGGTTTTGATTATAACGCTTTCTTTTTTCAGCAAAGATATCATATCGATACGGGCCGAAAGCCTGGCCATATATAACAAGGTGTCCCCTTTAAAACCTTCAACACCGATAATTGAAACATCAGTAAAAGTTGCAGTGAAATCGGGAAATGATTTTAAAAGTGTTAAGTTATAGGCATTGTAGTTGATGGAAGCGTTTACTGATTGGTTAACTTTATTCAGAAGAATTTCGCCAATTTTTGCTTTAAACACCAATGGGATTGCCATGACTGATGCCAAAAGCAAAAAAATGATGACCACTATACCGACAACTAATTTTTTCATGATTTTTTCGTTTATTGTTTGAGCAACATTAAGCGCAACAGATCCAAAGCGGTTTGACTTGATCGGATAATGTTACGTTCGCGGTTGTTCGCAAAATTATAACGTTTAACTATGCTATTATTGTGTCCGGCAACAGCAATCCACACTGTTCCAACCGGTTTTTCTTCACTTCCTCCGTCAGGACCAGCTATACCTGATGTAGCTATAGCATAATCACAGTTCATTAATTGCAGTGCACCAATTGCCATTTGTTCCACAACAAGCTGGCTAACTGCGCCATGCTCCTCAATAGTTTGTTGATTCACCTGAAGTAAATTTATTTTCACTTCGTTGGAATAGGCTACTACTGCTCCTTTAAACCAGGAGGAACTGCCGGGCACCGATGTTATGGAATGAGCAATGAATCCACCGGTGCAACTTTCTGCTGTGACTAAGGTCTCTCCTTTTTTCTTCAATAATTCCCCTACTACACCCGCCAAAGTTTCTTCGCCATAACCAAAAATGGCATCAGGAATTAGTAGTCTTAATTTTTCAATTTCAAGCTCAATTTTTTGTTTCAATTTTAATTCATCATTCCCAAAGGCTGAAAACCGCATACGAATTTGCCCCGGACTTGGCAGATAAGCTAAATGAATGTAATCGGGCAATGCATCTTCCCAATGGCTCACTCTTTCGGCTAAAATCGATTCAGGTATACCAATGGTCAGCACCGTTTTGTGAACAATTTTACTTTCGACATTTTGTGATTTTAAGCGTGGGATGACTTGTTCTGTCATGAGCTGTTTCATTTCGAAAGGGACTCCGGGCATCGAAACATAAATGGTACCATCTTGTTCGAACCACATGCCCGGCGCTGTTCCAACGGGATTATTCAGCACCTGACAGCACGCAGGGACCAACGCCTGATCACGATTCAATTGATTGACGTCCAAACCTCGTCGAATAAAGAACTGACTAACATGCGCCAAGGTAGGTTCATGCAGCACCAATTCCGAGTTAAAATATTCAGCCAATACTTTTTTGGTTCTGTCGTCTTTGGTTGGACCTAATCCTCCGGTGATTAAAACAACTTCGGCACGTGCTTTTGCTTCATTTAACGCAGAAATGAGATGTTCGCGCGTATCGGAAATGGAGGTAATCTGTGCAACAGAAATTCCTACCTGATTCAGTTCAACAGCCATCCAGGCGGAATTGGTATCTATAATCTGACCAATGAGTATTTCGTCGCCAATTGTAATGATTTCAACTTTCATACCTTTTTAAATTTACTTCAACTTATTTAAACGTTGCAAAAGTGTTGGATGTGAATAATGAAAAAACACGTATAAAGGATGTGGCGTTAGATTGCTCAAACTTTTTACCGACAATTTTTTGAGTGCCGATCTTAAATCATTAGCCAATCCGAAACTGGCAGCAAAGGCATCGGCCTGATATTCATTTTTTCGTGAAAGTACGTTCATTCCAATTCCTATGATGAATGATAAGGGTGAATAGAGCATCCCAAAAGCAATCATCCCAATGTGAAATTTGGGTTCATCAACTCCCAGTGCCTGTGATAAGGCCGGACTGGAAACTAACAATGAAAAAACATATAGCATAATTCCGGTTTGCAGAATGCCCAAAAATAAACCACTCAAAACATGTTTCTTTTTATAGTGTCCAATTTCATGAGCCAATACGGCAACAATTTCATTTGTAGTCATATCATCAATGAGGGTATCGTACAATACAATTCGTTTTTTAGGACCGATACCGGTAAAATAAGCATTGGCCTTTGTTGAACGCTTTGAACCATCGATGAGGTAAATATTTTTCAATTGGAATCCTGATTTTAAGGCAAAATTACTGATAGCCCACTTTAATTCACCGTCCTCAAGGGGCGTTTGTTTATTAAACAAGGGAACAATAAGATTGGAATAAAACATGGTCATAAACAGGGTAATAAAGGTAACTACTCCCCATGTTATCAACCAGAACAAGTTGCCGGTAATGGACCAAATCCAGATAATGAGTGCAAAAATACCTCCACCTAATATGGCCGATATAGCCCAACCTTTCAGCTTGTCGAAAATATATGTTTTTACGGTAGTTTTATTGAAGCCAAACTTTGTTTCAATCACAAAGGTGTCATATACATCAAATGGAGTACTCAACAAATCAGAAGCAACGCCAAGTATTCCGAAAAAAAGCAAGGCTGCGGGAATCACTTGTGTGGTCAGATTTGCAACCCAGGTGTCGACCAGGGCAAAACCGCCAAATAGCAGCATGAATAAAATCAACAGGAATGAAAAGGATGACGTTAACATCCCAAATTTATGATTGGCCTTCTTATAAGCCTGTGATTTACTGTATTCCTTCTTGTTGTATATTCCTTCGAGGACCTCCGGCAATTGATTACTCCACCGTGTGGTGTTTAAATAATCGAGGAAGCGTTCAAAAAGATAATCAAAAATGAGGATGATCAGAATGAGGTAAAAAATATATTGAGCCATCGTGTTTCAAAATTAGTTTCAATAAAATGCAAAAGCAACACTTCAAAAAAGGTGTCGCTTCTGTAACATATTTTAGAATGTAAAGTTTTAAGCTTTATTGTTTCTATCGTAAATTAAGTCACCTGGACTTTGTTTGAAAATTCGGTTAATAATAACGCTAAAAGCATAATAATTGACAATGGCTAAAACGACCACTGAAATTAAGGTGTAATAATTGAAAAGATCGAAATACAGGTCCTTTTCTACCGCAAAAGGTGAAAGTGCATCGATGACAAAATAGACAAAGCCTAAATAGCCAAATACCCCAGCCATAAACAAAGAAAAAACCAAAGGCAACATGACAAAAATGTACATCATCCCAAAGTAAATTCGCTTAATATCAATACCAAATGCTTTGAAGGTACCGATGTTCATTTTTATTTTATTTAAGTGGGTGCTCAGAATATTTGACAAGAAAATATTTATCATTAACACGCTAAAGCCAATTAAAATGATGGACATTATTTGGGTAAGCTTGCTGACGAAGTTGTAGTTTTTCATTTGCTCAATCTGAGCCATTTCCAACTTAATTTCAGAATCATCGGCAAATTTTTCGGCAAATGCATCCACCATACTCAGGTCATTAAAATTCACCGAGATATAATCATAACGACTGCTACTTCTATTTTCCTGATTGGGGAAATAGCTTTGAATAAAATCATTCCCGCTGATTTTCGCTTCAGAGATGAAATGGGTCATTTCGTCGGATTCGCGCATTTGCTGATACAGAGCATCGAATTCTTCCATTTCAATTTCTTCTGATTCGAAGAAAGAAACCTGCAAAGAATACAATGATTTGTAGGAATACTTTTGCTTGTATACGTCAATCGTATTGACCTCAAAAGCACCTCCTTCATCCCAATAGCGCGTAAAAAATGAATCGCAAGCTGCTTTAAAGCGATCAACATAAACGGAATCCATTACTACATACGCATAGAGTTTTTTATTGTCTTTAAATAAAAACCTGTCGCCAAGTATGGAGTTGTTGTAAAAATGTTGCGTGGTAATAAAGTCAATGCGTTTACCGGGCAGTTTATCAACAATTGCAGCAATAGGAATAGGTGTCAAGCGTCCGCTTCGCTGCTTTCGGTATATAAAGGTTGGATTATTGGAGCATTCTAATTTGCTCAAAAAACCTCTGGTAACAATAATTGAAATGTCGTTTTCGTTTAAAAATGCCCTGCCAACGGAATGGTTGATATCTGCATTCACAATAGTTTCCACCAAAGGATCGTTGTAAGGAATGGATCTACCGTCAACACTTCTGTTTGGACTTTCAGGCAGATCGCCCTGGAAATATGCCGTCCATTTGTTGTAGCCTATAATTGTGTCGTATTTATATGCTTCCTGCAATGAATCGGAATTGTAGACTTCCAGAATGCTGTTGACGTTTCGAATGTTACTGGGCACCGAGGCACTGATGGAGCGTACAAAGGGATCTTCCATTTTGTCTTTCAAATAACCTAAACTTCCATTGGAAAAACCGATGGCTAAAAAGGTGAAGAACAAAATTATTACGATCAACCAAAAGTGTTTGTTCTTTTTTCCGAGCAATTCCTTGGTTTCGTTCCGATAAAATAAATGTTTAAAATCGTGCGGAATGGTACTGAACGGTATCCAATGTTGTTTCAGGTTGTATTTTGCGAACAAGGTGAATTTAACATTCATCCAATCCCATGAGACACAAAGACTATAGAAAATAGAAGGTATGATGTCCCTAAATGAGAACATCATGGTTTTATAAGAATTTTCTTCATCAATCAACTTTGCCTGTTTATTCTTGTTGAAGAAAAGATTTCTGAAAATCTGTTTTAAATTTTTTATTGTGAACTCAATAATTCTTGTAACAAGAGGTGCACAAGAGAGTAACAGCCATGGTATAAAGCCCAAAATTGTGGCAAATGTTTTTTTTCTTCCGCCAAGTTCTTGTTGAACAATGCCACCTTTATCGGAACTTTTATCGCTTACTTTTCCGTCGTGTTGACCTTCAACTGCAGTTTTAAATTTTAAATCCTGAATGGTACGAATAACATCATGAATTTTAATGTCCGCTTTTTTCACTTCGCCGTAAGCAAACATTCTGATGTGTTCTTTTACTTCAGGCGTTGCCAATTCTTTTTCAGCTAATTTGTCGGTTAACCAATGCTGATATTCCTTTTTTGAATCATCGGGGAAATCGGCTTGATTGTCCATCAGAATTTTCTGATTGGCCATCGAGTTTTTGATTTCTTCAAAAAATTCATCTTCCACCTTGTTATCTGAGAGGTGCATTAAAACGCGGACATAACTTTCGGTATCCGAATTAAGCAGTAATTCTATTTCGTTTTGAATTTGGAGTTGTCGGCGTCGCGAGTCGCTCCAATTCAATTTATCCCTGTCGTAAATAAAATGAGGATCGATGGTTGAAACGCCATTTTCGCGTTTGGACAACACAATAATGCGATCGGCAAAATCAAGGGTGAGCGGGATGTTATGCGAAACAATTATGGCACTAACATTTTCGCGTTGATGAGTTATAAAGTCGCGAATAAAATGCATCAACTTAACCGAATTGAAATGGTCAAGGTTTCCCGTTGGCTCATCACCAAACAAAACGGTAAATTCAGGATTGATGGCCCTCGCAAAAGCCAGACGCTGGCGTTCGCCGCCTGAAAATTCAAAAGGTTTCTTTTCGTAGGCCAAACTGGTCACGCTCAGATTTTTTACCAAACTTTCAATGGCGTTAAAATAGGCTTCCGATTCGGGCTTATTCTGTATTAATTCTGTTAATCCAACATTTTCCAATGCCGAAAAATTAGGCATCAGGTTGGTACTCTGAAAAATGAAACTGTAGTAGAGTAAACGGATTTCATAGCGTTCATCTTCCTGATTTTCACCCCATAAATCAGCGATATCGTATTCGTTTTCTTCAGTGGGATAAAATAATATTTTGGAAGTTTCGCTGTTAACCGTTTGGGTCATCAGGCCTAATGTTTCAAGCAAGGTACTTTTCCCTGAACCCGAAGGTCCAAGAAGTACGGTAATTTTCTTTTTCGGAATGATCAGATCTGTTGCTTCCAGTACAGGTTGATTATTGTTGTATGCACAGGATAACTTCTCAATTTTGAAAAGAATATTCTTTCGATCAATGGATTCATTAACTGACTGATCTGACATTAGCTATATCCTTAATTTAAATAATCTTTATATAAGTACTTGATAATATCCGGTTCCCCGAAATCATTGGCATTATGAGGGAAGATTCTTGAATCAATCCAATAATGCTTTAAGCCCGAACCGGTTCCCATTGGAATTCGGAACGAAGCGTTAAAATTATTGTATTCTTTATTGTATTTGGCAAAATACTTGGCAAATTTAGCTTTTAAAGCCGGATCTTCTTCAGTGGCACCATTGGTTAAATGATAAAGGTATTCGTAAAAAATGGTCCACATATGGTCAGCAAAGAAGTCTTCAGTGAGCAGGTTCTGTCCATCGTAAATGCTTTGGATGTGTCCTTTGGTAATACACCAATCAATTAAATATTCATACAATTCAACGTCGGGAAAACGTTCGGGTGAAATTACATCCAACAATTGAATGTTTTTGTATTTCTCCTTGCCTCCCCATCCGGTTAAAATGGCTGATAGTGTATATAAACTTAAGGTATCGATTGATTCATTGACTTCAGGAAAGTAGCCTAAAATATTGACTAAAATTTCGCCCCAACCGTATACAATAAATGAACGTGAATCATTCGATGAAAGGGCCAATTCATCGGTAGGTATTAATCGTTCCAGCGATTTTTTAATCGAAAATAAATCTTCACGTGACATTAAAAGGACATCCTGATAAATTGGATTTTTCATCCCGTTCTCAAAACGTTTTGCGTATCCGGTATTGTAGAGCTGTCCATTTTTTTGAAAAACAATATCGAGTTTCTCTTTCGAAATTTTTTGTTGTTCCAATTTGGTAATAAAGCTGCCCAATTCTTTTGCATTTTCCGCTTTAATTTTGCCGTTCAGGTATTCCGAAATTCCTTCGAGTTGATGATTTACCTTTTGATCGACAAAATCCAAACCGTCTTCAAGATCTTTTTGTAAAACTTGTGGATGAATACTTCCTCCGTCGGGAGCCATTTTCAAATATCCGGGGATGCCATATTCCTGTTTAATTTCCACAACATCATTGTGCCGGGTTAAAATATTTCCCGGAGTTATTGTTCCATTGCCAACTACCCGTTCAATGACCATTTTCTGCATTAAACTTTGAACCTGAGTACGGAAGGCTTCGTAGGCTGGTTTTACATCGGCGGCCACTTGATGATGGGCTTGATAGGCCATCAAATTAACATTTTTCTTGACCATCAATTTCACCAATTCATCTTCGGTAACAAAAGTGGCATCATTGCTCACTTTCCCGTTGCAATCGGTAAATGTGGTTCTACTATGGTTTCCACAGTCGCCAATCAGGATCACGAAATTAGATTCACCGGCTGGTGGGTCAAATCGTTCAATCGCTTTTTTGATACCATAAAATACAGCCTCTTCAGGATCATTGTTACAACGGTTAAAAGTAGGAGTCATGTAACGACTCAAAGTGCTGTTAACGCCATTGTAATTCGATGATAAATCACGCGTATAGTGCAATGTATTTGAGGTGCCTTCCGAAGCATCGCGATACAACATAATTCCAAAACGATAATTATTGGCGCTTTTCAGCAAATTGCGCATACTTTCTTTAATCGCTGTTTGAATGGATTTACTGTAAGGCACCATACTACTGGTGGCATCAACCACAAAAATAATATTTACATTTCGTAGTGAACCTGACATGGAATCGATCACATGCTTAATGTTTGCAAATTCATCGCTGGTGAGGACACTTCCTTTTTCAGAACGCAAATCACCAATCACCCCAACTTTGGAAACGCCATTGTAATTATCGAGAACCGGAAAGCGGTCGACCTCGCCAATTTGACGTTTGTAATAATAGCTGGCCGGTTCGGTATAAATGGTGGCTCCGGTAGCCGATTTTGTGGTGAATATTTTTGCTTTTTGTTGCTTCGATTTTCGCTCTGCAACAGCTTTTTCATCCCAGTTGACTTCCAGTGCTAAGCGGTGATTCCAGGCTGTTGTTTGAGTTTTCAAAACCCAACCTTTTACTAAAGCGCCGTCTCTGTTGATGTCTAAAATTTGTGGAACTTCAGCCAATAAATAGGCTGTTGGCGTTTCTTTATAAACATAGTTAATTTGATATACCAGGGCAGAATTAATGGAATCGGCCGGACTACAGCGCGAATTAGAATAATATTCAGGTGCTCTGATCACCTGTTGATTGTCGGTAATGATGTTTAAAACCATCGCCTTTTTATTGAAAATACCGTCCTTAAACTCGGGCAAATTCACGTCACGGGTTTTCAAACAAGTTCGCCAAAGCAACATGTCTTCTTTTTTAACCCAGCCGGCTCTGCTATCGGCGCCACTTAAAAGAGTACCGCGGAAATCAGCGTCTGCAATTTTTATGATTTGTATGGTTGTAGCTGTTTCTTCAATCACATACATGGGTTCCATAAAACTCATTTTTTTACCGCTGGGCGTTTTGCAGGCCTTATCGGAATATATGTTATTGTTGGGATGATCGGAAAAAACAACCCACAAATCACCTTCCTTATTTTTGCCGGGAAAACCTGCCGATGCATTATCCATTGGCATCAGGTACTTTCCGGGCGTATTCAGGACACTTCGCTGCGTCCATCCATATAGACTTGCAACTAATAGCAAAAACGTAAATATTGTGACTAAAAATATTTTCTTCATAGTGTTCTTTTTTGACCTAACCAACAATCCATACATTTAAGAATATGTCATAAAGTTTGTAAAAGATAAGCTTTCAAAATTAACTTTGAAAACAGCATCTCCAAAAACTTTTTTCGTAAAAACAGTGATTAGGAACAGGCTCCTATTATAGTTACTGCTATCCAATGTCTTAACAAAAAAAAAAAATTTGCTTCTATTCTTTCAAGAAGCCAAAATAAATGAAATATAAATGATTTTATTCCTCTCAACCAGTTTTCAAAAAATAAAGATATTTATTTTAGGACGAAACCTAAATTTTAATCGAAAGTTTTTCAAAAAATGTACCACTTTAATGCATATTTGATGAAGTAAGAGTTAATATATGTGAATTATCGTAGCTACTTGTTCCAGAATGCAAAAACTTCCATCAAAAAAGCAATGCCACCGTGAAGGAAAACTCCACCCCAAATATTCCTGCTGTACAATGCAATTATCCCTAAAATATATCCTCCAAATACCGAACTAATGGTTTCTCCGATTGGTTTTCCAAAATGTAGAACGGCATAGGTGGCCACCATAGGAAGTACTACATTTTTACCCATTAATTTCGAAAGTCCAATGATCAAAAATCCGCGAAAAAATAATTCTGTATTGAAAAAATCGAGCAGGTAAACCGTTTCATAAATGAATACACTCACCCACTCTTTCACCTGATAAAAATGGGCAAACCGCACACCGCCAACCCGTTTATACGTGGGATAATAATTTACAATATCGGGCAGCCATGTTGCACAGTATATTATGGGCACCATAAAGGCCAACATCAACCAATACGGCTTAAACTCAACTTTGCGAAACTGTATTCCGTAAAAGCCATCGCCTGATTTTTGGTCAAAAATTAATTTCACCAAAAACAAGGTGGCCACAATGGTTATCAGTCCATATGCATTAAAAAGGACCTTAAAATAAAAGCGATAGGTCTCTGATGGTACCTCACTAATCAGAAAATCGGAAATGAATGGATATACGGCTCGATCGGTGCCCAATATCAACATTCCAATCATACTTTTTATAAAAAATTGGCCACTAAAATTTACCTTGTTTTTATCGTGTGCCCACATTAAAAACAGAACGCCATAAAAGGCAATTCCATGAATCAAAAAATAAAAAACAATACGAATACTTCGACCATAATAGCTGTCGATAATTGAATCTTCAAAATCGAATTTATAATTTATCCCAATTAATAATCCAATGAAAAGAAAAACAATTGTATAAAGACTCGTATTGTAATATCCTTGATGAAAATCTTTAAAGTAGCCAATAAACTTTTTCATTTTTAACTCGCGTTTTCCATTCGCAATTTAAAAAAAGGAATTGAAAATGAAGGTATTTATCCGATATTAGCTCAATCAATTTTGGTAAAACTAATGTTCAGCGACTTCTCGTAATCCTTTAGTTTACTGACCTCTGCCACGCTAACCAAGCACAATGAAATGCCCTTTTTTCCGGCGCGAGCGGTTCTTCCACTCCGGTGTGTATAATACTCTTCGCTTTCAGGCAATTGATAATGGACAACAAATGACAGCCCTTCCACATCGAGTCCACGAGCCGCTAAATCGGTGGCAATTAAAAGTTGGATGCGATCTTTTTTAAAGGCCCGCATGACTTTATCTCGCTCTTTCTGCAACAAATCACCGTGGATGGCATCGGCAGCCACATTTTTTGCAATCAACTGTTTGGCCAATTGCTGTGCCCTTGCTTTTGTTCTGCAAAATACAACACCTCTGATGCCGGGTTCAGCCTTAATCATCTGCATCAATTTGGAAAGTTTCTCTTCTTCGCTGCAAATAAAATATTGATGATCGATGTCCTTGTTCACCACATTACGGCCCTCAATTACAATACGATGCGCATTGGGTTTCATGTGGTCTTTTACAATTTGTTGAATGCCGTGTGGAATAGTAGCCGAAAACAACCAGGTATTTTCAATTTTAATTAATGAGCCCAATATCTCGTCCAACTCTTTTTTGAAACCCATGCTCAACATTTCATCGGCTTCATCCAGAATCACCGTTCTCACGTGAGTTAAGTCTACCGATTTGCGATTCACCAAATCGATTAACCGACCTGGTGTTGCAACAATAATATGTGTGGTTCGTTTCAAGTTGTTCATTTGGATGGTGATGTGTGACCCTCCAAAAACGGCTTCAGTGAAAATTTTTTCTGAATATTTCGTGAATTTGAACAATTGTTTGGCAATTTGCTGTCCCAGTTCCCGGGTTGGACATAGAATCAAGCCCTGAACGTAAGGTTTTGTTGGGTTAATTTTCTGAAGTAAAGGCAAACCATAAGCGGCAGTCTTTCCTGTTCCAGTTTGCGCCTGTCCAACCAAATCGGTATTGTGTCCAAGCAAAAGTGGAATGACTTCATTTTGAATCTGTGTTGGTTTGATAATGTTCAACTCATTCAGGCCCAAAACAAACTCTTTGCGGATACCCAGTTCTTCGAAATTTTTCACTACTATATTTTTTAATGAGGCCGCAAAAGTACTCATTATTTGAAAAATACAATAAAAAATATTACGCTATGCTTAAAATGAGTGCTTTTACTATTTGAATATTCTTACCAACTATTGATATGCTTACAAATTCATTCCCCCACTTATTTTTATACTTTTGCACAAAATTTTACTATGATTCCATACCTGCAAGTTGAAGGGTTAACAAGATATTGGGGAGAGGTTGCGCTATTTGAAGATTTAAACTTCACCATTGCCCAAGGACAAAAGGTGGCACTCATTGCCAAAAATGGTGCCGGCAAAACAACGCTGTTTAACACATTGATGGGAAATGATTCGCCGGATAGTGGTAAAATCACTTATACCAATGATATTACCGTTGGACATTTGCACCAAAATCCAAAGCAAAACGACCATTTTACGGTGATGGAAGAAGTGTACAACACCACCAGCGAAGTCGTAAAGGCCATACAGGAATACGAAGCCGCCATTCATGGTTCAACGGAGTTCGACCTTCAGAAAACCACCGAAAAGATGGATTTGTTGAATGCATGGGATTTCGACGTAAAAATCAAACAGATTCTTACCCAATTGAAAATCACCAATCTTGACCAACGGATGGGAGAACTTTCAGGTGGGCAGCAAAAACGTGTGGCACTGGCCAATGTCCTGATCAACGAACCCGATCTTCTTCTGTTGGATGAACCAACCAACCACCTTGATTTAGATATGATTGAGTGGCTCGAAGAATACCTGGGAAAAATGAAAAGCACCCTGTTCATGGTCACCCACGACCGTTATTTCCTTGACCGCGTGTGCAATGAAATTCTGGAACTCGACAATAAAACCATTTATCGATATAAAGGAAACTACAGCTATTTCGTTGAAAAACGTGCCGAGCGTCAGGATCAGCTTCGTGCCGAAGTAGAAAAGGCCCGTAATCTGATGCGTACCGAACAGGAATGGATGCGCAGGATGCCCAAGGCGCGGAGTACGAAGGCAAAATACCGTGTCGATTCGTTTGCCGATTTAAAGGCTAAAGCGTCACAAAACTTGAGTGAAGAAGAATTGGCCCTGAACATTAAAGCCTCAAGGCTTGGTAAAAAGGTCATCGATATTTATGGTTTAAGTAAAAGTTTTGGTGAATTAAAGGTACTGAACGATTTTACTTACAAATTCGCTCCTTTCGAGAAGATAGGTATTGTGGGTGAAAATGGTACCGGAAAATCAACTTTCCTGAATCTGATTACCGGAGCAATGGCCGCCGATAGTGGTCGGTTGGAGATTGGAGAAACCGTTAAATTTGGCTACTACAGGCAGGACGGCATCCAATTTCAGCCCGAAGACAAAGTACTGGATGTAGTGATGAACATTGCGGAATTCATCGATTTAGGTAAAGGCAATCAATGGAATGCCTCTCAGCTCCTTACCCACTTTCTTTTCTCGTATGATGCACAACATGCTCAGGTAGAAAAATTGAGCGGTGGCGAAAAACGAAGGTTATACCTTTGTACCGTATTGATGCAGAATCCCAATTTCCTGATTTTAGATGAGCCAACCAACGATTTAGACATCATGACCCTAAATGTGTTGGAAGATTACCTCCATAATTTTAATGGAAGTGTACTCATTGTAAGTCACGACAGGTATTTTATGGATAAAATTGTGGACCATATCTTTGCCTTTGAAGACGGTGGTACCATCAAAAACTTTCCTGGAAATTATAGTATTTACAGGAATTACAAGGACGACAAAGATAAGGCTGAACGGCAATTGCTCATGGCAGAAAAGAAAGAATCTGTTCAGGAAAAACCGAAAGCTAAAATCACAAACAAACTTTCCTTTAAGGAGAAACGTGAATTGGAACAAGTAAGCAGCGACATTGAAAAGCTTGAAACAGAAAAGGCTGAATTGGAAGAACTCATGAGTTCGGGAGAAATAGACCATGAACTCTTGCTTGAAAAATCGGAACGCTACAACCTGGTGAAAGACTTGCTCGATGAACAGGAAATGCGCTGGCTGGAGTTAAGCGAAAAGGAGTAACTTTGCGCCCTATGGAACTTAAACGCATAAATAAAGCCATTTCGGAAACAGGATTTTGTTCGCGCCGCGAAGCCGACCGATTGATTGAAGCCGGTCAGGTAAAAGTGAATGAACTGGTTGCTGAGCTGGGCACTAAAGTAACATCTGAAGATGTCATTACTGTTTCAGGCCAAACCATTACAAAACAGGTTGAAAACATCTACCTTGCTTTTCATAAACCGCCTGGCATCATCTGTACTACTGATACCCATGTGAAAGGGAACATTACTGATTACATGAACTTCCCCGAACGAATATTCCCCATTGGTCGTCTGGATAAGGACAGCGAAGGACTGCTTTTTATGACCAACGATGGCGATATTGTGAATAAAATTCTTCGCTCAAAAAACAAGCACGACAAGGAATATATTGTTCGCGTGCATAAAAATATTACCCCCGAGTTTATTCTGCAAATGAGCACTGGCATTCCCATTTTGGATACCACAACCAAACCCTGCAAAGTAAAAAAACTGGATGATTACAATTTCAACATTGTTCTGACTCAAGGCCTAAACCGACAAATCAGAAGAATGTGCGACTATTTGGGTTACAAGGTCATTCGCTTGCAACGTATACGCATCATGAACATTCAATTGGGCCGTTTAAAAAAAGGAGAATACCGACATTTTACCAAAAAAGAGCTCAGTGAAGTTCTGCACCTCGTTCAGGACTCCAGCAATACCATGGAAGCATCGGTGGACTAAATTTTACTGTATGAATTAACTTTTCCCCGGATTTAACGTTGTAAGATTAAAAACACTAATTCTTACACAAGTATGAAATCCGAAAAATACGATAAGATTTTTTTACAGAATGCAGAATGGGTTGAAAGTAAACATGAAGAAGATCAGACCTTCTTCAAAAACCTATACAACGAACAAAACCCTGATTTTTTATACATTGGATGTTCCGACAGCCGTGTCCCGGCTAACATCATCACCGGCCTCGACATTGGTGATTTGTTTGTACACCGGAACATTGCCAATGTGGTTTCGAACAACGACATGAATGTGATGTCGGTGATTCAATATGCGGTAGAACAACTGAAAGTAAAACACATCATTGTATGTGGTCATTATGGTTGCAATGGTGTGAAATCTGCCATGGAACAAAAGTCATTTGGCCTACTTGATAGTTGGTTACGAAACATTCGCGACGTTTATCGCCACAACTTTGATGATTTGAGTTTAATAATTGATGAGGATGAACGTTACAACATGTTGGTTGAAATGAACGTTCGCGAGCAGGTTGAAAATGTGATTAAAACCTCTTTTGTTCAGAAAAGTTTCGTGAAAAAGGGATTTCCAACTGTTCATGGTTGGGTGTACGACATGCGAAACGGACGATTAAATGATTTGAATATCGACTTTGAAGAAAGTGTACGCCAGGTGCAAAAAGTATATAACATTGAATAAGAACTAAAAAGACTCCTCGACAAAGCTTTCCGAAATATAATTGGACTCTGACAAACAAACCTCAGAAGCAAAGGCAGTGGCATAGGCCACAATTCGCTTCCAAACCTCTGGTTTTAATTCTGAAAGTTCATTGGTTTTAACATCTTCTTTCATAATGCCATACATTAGTCCAGCCGTAAAATTATCGCCGGCGCCAATGGTACTAACCGGTTGCACTGGTACAAATGGAATAGACATTGAAAGCGATTTGGTTCTTAATTCAACCGGATCGGGTCCATAGGTGACTATTAATGTTTCAACGCCAGAAACTGCTACCCGATCAAAAATCACATCGGCATCAGCTGTTTCAAACAGGCGCAGAAAATCCTGATTGGAACCTTTCAAAATTTTGGTCATAAAAAGGTTTTCTTCAAAACGTCGGCGTACTTCAATTAATTCCAGCACACCAAACTCTCGTATATTCGGATCGTAAATGGTTAATACATTTTTATCGTGGGCCTGGTTTAAAAATAGCAACAAGTTGTTCCTTCCTTCTTCACGTATGGCATTGGTTGATCCAAAAATTACACGGTCGCTTTCTTCCAACTCAGGAAAACGCAGCGAAGGCGCCTTCTCCGCTTTGTAAAATTGATATTCGGCATTATTGCCATCACCTAAAAAAGCTAATGCTAACCTTGAATTGCCTTCATAACGATTCACTAAATTGCAATTCACTCCATTTCCTTCCAGAAATTTCAAGGAAAGATCTCCAATTTGATCGTTGCCCATTCGTGAGATAAAATTGACCGGAACACCAAGTCTTCCAAGTGTTACCGATGTATTTAGTATACTTCCGCCCACAACGGCTCCGGTTGGTATTCCATTCCTGAAAATAATATCGTAAGTTGTTTCACCAACTAAATATACTTTACCCATTGTGCCTGTTATAAATGGTATTCAATTTTTTAAAATAATCCCAATGCTTCGATTTTACCATCGAATGTTTATACCGCCAGGTCCAGTTTCCGGTGGCTGTTCCAGGCACATTCATGCGACCTTTGCCATTTAACCTGATCAGGTCCTGAAATGGAACAATGGCTAATCCTGCGCTTGATCCCCACACCAATTCAAGAAATTGTTCTTCACCCCTATTGGTGCAGTTGGGAAAGTATAAATCGATGGTTTTCTTTTCTTCACTGCTCAGTTCACTAAGCCATCCTCCCAGGGTATTGTTATCGTGGGTTCCTGTGTACACAACGTTTGGCCCCTGATAATTATGTGGCAAATGAACATTGGTTTCATCTGAGGTATAGGCAAATTGCAGCACTTTCATTCCCGGCAGCATAAATTGATCGCGTAATTGATCTACTTCGGGGGTAATGATTCCCAAATCTTCAGCAATAACAGGAAGATGTCCCAATTGTGTTTGCAAAATCTGTAGCATTTCGGCACCATACGCAGGCATCCATGTACCATTTTTTGCTGTATCGGATCCGTGAGGCACCGCCCAGAAAGATTCCAAACCTCTGAAATGATCGATTCTGACCATATTGAATAAATGAAAATTGAAATAGAGACGCGAAATCCACCATTGATAGTTGGTCTGTTTTAGGCGATTCCAATTAAACACAGGATTCCCCCATAATTGTCCGTCTTCACTAAAATAATCAGGAGGAACACCTCCCATTAATTTAGGCTCACCATTTTCATCCAGTAAAAATAACTTTTGGTTGCCCCATACGTCAGCACTGTCGTGCGATACATACAAGGGTAAGTCCCCAAACAATTGAATTCCTTTCTGATTGGCATACGCTTTCAATTGGAACCATTGTCTGAAAAACAAAAATTGGATAAACTTTACGTAAAGGATCTCTTCATTGTATAAGTTTAAAGCTGCCTGAACAGCTTGTGATTTCCGTTCGGCAAGTTTCTTATCCCATTTATTCCAAGGTAAACTCTCGAATTTTTCCTTGCAAACGGTATACAAAGCGTAATCGGTTAACCACCAGTTGTGTTCTTGCTGAAAATGTAAAAATTCATGTTTAAAATTATCATCAGCATGATCCTGAAAGTTCTTCCAGGCTAACTTTATTAGTGGTTCTTTAATTGTACGAACCTTCTTATAATCAACTTTTGTACCTGAAATTAGAACATTCACGACGATGTCCTCATTATTCAGTAAATCCCACTGAATTAATTTTTCAAGAGAAATAAATAAAGGTTCTCCGGCATATGCCGAAAAAGCCTGATAGGGAGAATCGCCTGGGCCAACCGGTCCCAAGGGCAAAATTTGCCACCAACTGAAACCATTTGAGGCCATTTGATCAATAAAACGATACGCTTCATCACCAAAATCACCAATTCCATGAACCGATGGTAACGAACTTATGTGTAGTAAAATTCCACTTCTTCTTTTTGCCTCCATGTGCAGTATTGATCAATCTGTTTTCGGATTCAAAAATATTAATCTTTCCATGATCATCATATCTTTGGCAATATTAGATGATATGAAATGCAAAAAACATGATTAATAGTGCAGTTTTAAATGCGATAATCGGTTTTATTGAAAAATTAGAGGGGGCGAAATGTTAAAACATGATACTACCCCATTGAATTTGATGGTTTAATTGCACGAATGTTACCAAAATATTAAGCAAGTAAAAATTAACATTGTGATAACAAAATTTCGTGTTCTACAACATATATTTGTGGAACAATTCAAACAGATGATTCATTTGTTTGAAAGCCGGTTCTCAACCGGCGGTTTTCATAGTTAGGTTTAGTTAGATTAGTTAGGTTAAAGGGATAGATGATTTTCTATCCTTTTTTTTTATTCTAATCGCAACACACAGCATCTAAAGATCGGGGATTACATTGAAAAGATCATAAAATTCAGAAAAAGTAAAAAATGTAACAATTATTATTTTTTCCAAACAACATAAGCTCTACATTTATCAAAAAATTAAAATTCAGCCATGTTAGTTAAAGAATGGATAAATCAAGCCATTGTTCCTGAGGAATACGAAAAATATCTTCAGGATGGGAAAGATTTTATCAACGACGATGAATTGAATACGGCATTACAATCGAATACTGTATCCTCCAAAGAAGAAATCAGAAGAATCATAGCCAAATCGAAAGACATTAAGGCCCTTTCAATTGATGAAACGGCAAAACTTTTACATGTGACTGATCCTGAACTTTGGGATGAAATCAATACGGCTGCGTATGAAATAAAACACAAAGTATACGACAACCGCATTGTTTTTTTCGCACCTCTTTATTGTTCCAATTTATGTGTGAATAATTGTGCGTATTGTGGCTTTCGTGAAGATAATCTGGAAGAAAAGCGTCGAATATTATCCATTCCTGAAGTTATCAAAGAAACCGAATCGGTTTTAGACACGGGCCATAAGCGACTGATCATGGTGTATGGCGAGCACCCCAAAAGTGATGTTAACTACATGGTTGATACCATCAATGCAGTTTATTCGGTTGAGCGAAAGGCTCCTGTAAGCGGCAGGATTGCCTCCATTCGCAGGGTTAACATCAATGCGGCACCAATGCGTGTTGCCGATTTGGCGCGCTTAAAGGAAGCCGGCATTGGTACCTATCAGGTATTTCAGGAAACCTACCATAAAGAATCCTATGCAAAAGTTCATCCACCAAAAACATTAAAAGGAAATTACAAGTGGCGGTTATATGCCTTACATCGGGCACAGGAAGCAGGCATCGACGATGTCGCTATAGGTGCACTTTTTGGACTTTACGACTGGCGTTTCGAAGTTTTGGGGCTGGTGGCTCATGCCGCTGAATTGGAAAAACAATTTGGCATTGGTCCGCATACAGTATCGGTTCCACGACTAACTCCGGCATCGGGTTCTTTATTGAGTACCGAATCAAAATATTTGGTAAACGATGACGATTTTAAAAAGGTGGTGGCCGTATTAAGGTTGGCGCTCCCCTATCCTGGATTAATTATTACAGCACGAGAGCAAGCCGAAATAAAAAAAGAAATCATTCAATTGGGATGCACTCAAACCGATGCTTCTACCAAAATTGGAATTGGTGCCTATCAGGAATGTACCTTGGAAAAAGAAGAAAATTCAGAGCAATTTACCATTGGTGATGCACGGAGTTTAGATCAAATTATTTATGAAATGGCCCAAATGGGGATGATTTCTTCCTTTTGCACTGCAGGATATCGTTGTGGCCGAACGGGTGATAAAATAATGGGAATGCTTAAACATTGTGTGGAAGGAAAATACTGCAAGCTCAATGCCGTACTCACTTACCGCGAATACCTTGACGATTATGCTTCTCCGGCCACCAAAGCCTTAGGTGAAAAATTAATTGATTCGGAATTGGCTCAAATCAAAGGTCAAGAGTTTTTTATGAAAAACGAAGGTAAAATATTCAATGAATTCATGAAAAACTACGAGCAAATTAAAAACGGATCAAGGGATATTTTCATTTAAGTAGAATTTATGGTTTGGGAAAAAAAGTGGTTTCAATTTACCATTTTATTGATTGTTGCCTTGATTTGGGGCAGTTCATTTATTTTGATGAAAATTGGATTACGAAGCTTTGAAAGCAATCAGGCAGCAGCCATTCGTATATTTTTAGCCTCACTAGTTTTGTTGCCCTATTCCATCAGGCATGCAAAAAAGATTCAACGAAAGGATATTCCAAGCTTGCTGGTAGCGGGATTTATTGGCAGTTTTTTCCCGGCCTTTTTGTTTACCAAAGCGCAAACCCAAATCGACAGCTCCATGGCCGGCATGCTCAACTCATTAACACCAGTATTTACACTTTTGGTGGGAATGATCTTTTTGAAATTCAAGTACAAATGGATACAAATTGTTGGACTTATTTTAGGTCTTGGAGGAGCACTTGGATTGATTCTTTCCGACAGTAAAATCAGTCATGGTAGTTTCAATGGCTACGCCTTATTAATTGTTCTGGCCACGTCATTCTATGCCATCAATATTAATCAGATCAAAGCCAATTTGTCCCATTTAACTGGCGTACAAATTACCTCCTTATCGTTCCTATTCATCGGGCCGGCGGCCTTTGGTTATTTGCTGAGCACCGATTTAGCAGCCGCCACCTATACGGCAAATTGGGGTTGGAATTTTACGGCCTTGGCCATTCTTGGAATTGTAGGTACGGCTTTTGCCATGATACTGATGAATAGCTTAATCCGCTATTCATCGGCCATTTATGCCTCGTCTGTCACTTATATCATTCCTATTTTTGCCATTGTATGGGGGCTGCTTGATGGTGAAAGAATCACATTCATCCATATTAGCTGTATGGCAATCATTTTACTTGGAGTGTACTTAACCAATAAAAAAGTGAAATAGCTTTTTGATTTATGGATTATGCTTTTCTAATTTGATCTGGGTTTAAAATTCTCTGCGGATAAACTGTCAGGAAAATCCGCACTGGCAGTTTTTTCCGAATCATTCTAATTACCTTCGCGCCATTGAGAATTTTCACTATTAAAATTAATTAGTTACATGATTCAGGATATTTTCCCCCATCGTTTCAACAATCAATACATCGTCAGACCAAACATAGCGGAAACCGATTTTGTACTACATTATCAGGAAAATTCCTTGTTGATAAAAAATAATGGTACCGACTTTTCATTGCCACAAAAACAAGATCTGCCCTGCTTAACAGATCAAACAGCCTTTGTATTTCTATTTAGCTTAAATAATGTTCCATGTTTTCTTATTTGGGATACTCCGAAGTTTGATGATTCTAGGTTCATCTATCAGGAAATTAATTTTTTCAGAACCATCAAACAAGCGGAAATTGCCTGGGTAAGTATTGCCGGATTTCATTTGAGAAACTGGTACTCGGCAACTAAATTTTGCGGGGAATGTGGTGCAAGCATGCAACATAAAACTGATGAAAGAGCCATGATATGTCCTGAATGTCAGACCACTGTATATCCGAAAATTTCACCGGCAATTATTGTGGCCATTATTAGAGGCGATCAACTATTGCTTGCCCGCAATTCAAATTTTCCCGGAAGCTGGTATTCATTAGTCGCCGGCTATGCCGATGTGGGCGAAACACTTGAGGAAACAGTAATGCGTGAAGTGAAAGAAGAGGTTGGTTTGGATGTTAAACATATCCGTTACTATAAAAGTCAACCCTGGCCTTTTTCGGGTTCAATGATGATTGGCTTTATTGCTGAAGCTGATCCCGATCAACCCATTGTCGTCGATCAGATCGAAATTGCAGAGGCCGAATGGTTTCGAAGAGGAAATTTACCCGATCATCCTTCTACCCTTAGCATTGCAGGCGAAATGATAGAAAAATTTGAGCGAGGGGAACTTTAATGTATCTTTATCAAAAAAGGATTAATACATAATTTTTTGACCAACACTTAGACAATAGCCTAACGTAAAAAAAAAAACGTGTGAAACAGAACTTAACAATTGAAATTAGCACATGGGTAGAAAACTACACGACAGACCTTTACCGATGGGCTTTGCATAAAGTTTCGAATAGCGAATTAGCCAAAGATTTGGTTCAGGATTGTTTCCTGTCAGCGGCTGAAAAAACAGACACGTTTAAAGGCGATAGTTCACCTAAAACTTGGCTGTTTAGCATTCTCAACCATAAGATTATCGATCATTACCGTAAAAAAGTACACCAAACAGTTTCGGTTGAAGATCAGTCGTTTTCAAATTACTTTGAGCACGATGGAGAATGGCAGGAACAACGAAAACCCAACGATTGGCATACTGAAAGTGAAGGGCATTTGCTCGACGATTTAGAATTTCAACAAGTGTTGCAGAAATGTATGGATGCCTTACCTGAAAAATGGAGTACTTCAGTAAAATTAAAATACCTGATGGAAAAAGATGGCGAAGAAATTTGTCAGGAAATGGGAATCACTCCGTCCAATTTTTGGCAAATCGTTCATAGAGCAAAACTTCAATTGAGGGCATGCGTGGAAAAGAACTGGTATAATAATTAAGGGGAAATCGTGATGAAAAAAATAATGCACTTACTCTTTCTTTCGTGTTTGAAAGCAACTGAGTTGATTGAGAAAAAATTTCACTTTAAACTTTCGTTCACCGAACGAATGCAATTAAAAATCCATAAATCAATGTGTAAGGCATGTACCACCTATGAAAAACAGAGTGTTGTTCTTGAAAAAAGTATACAGCAACATCTTCAGAAGGAAAATTTAGAGGCAGATGTTTCCCAACTCAAAGAGGAAATCATTCTGCACTTAAAAACGCAATAGCATGGGATCATCTTCACTACAAGTTCAGTCTAAAAAATGGATCGTTTCCTCACAATCATTAAAAAGGGCAATTAAGGTGGCTATGGTAGTTGGGATTATTCTGAATTTAATCAACAATCCAGGGCTTTTCAGTTGGTCATTCACCGGTCTAACGATCTCAAAAGTATTGCTTACTTTTCTGGTTCCCTTTTGTGTGTCACTTTATTCTTCCATACTGGCCAATCGCAGCAATTGTCAGGAATAAAAAATATTCACGCCAAGCCGCCAAAACCGCTAAGAAAAGAGTAAAACGATGGTTGGGCATTAACTAGATAATGAATAAAAAACTTTGCGCCTTAGCGCCTTTGCGAGGGAAAAAACACTCACGCCAAGCCGCCAAGAACGCTAAGAAAAGAGTAAAACAATGGTTGGGCATTAACGAGAATATATATAAGAAACTTTGCGTCTATGCGCTTTTGCGAGGGGAATAAAATAATCTCACGCCAAGCCGCCAAGAACGCTAAGAAAAGAGTAAAATAATCGTTGGGTATTAACTAGATAATGAATAAAAAACTTTGCGCCTTAGCGCCTTTGCGAGGTGAAAAATACTCACGCCAAGCCGCCAAGAACGCCAAGAAAAAATTAGAACTTTAAAGAAATCATCATGAATAGAATAAAAGTAATTCCCTACGAAGAATCAACAGGTAGATTAAAAGAGATATACGACAAGCTGATTGTAAGCCGCGGCAAATTGGCCGATGTGCATACTATGCAAAGCCTTCGCCCCGAAAGCATAGTTAAACACATGGAGTTGTACATGGAAATAATGTTCTCTAAATCAGAGCTTTCACGAGCCGAACGAGAAATGATGGCCGTCGTTGTTTCAGCTGCCAACCAATGTGAATATTGCCAGTTGCATCATGCCGAAGCATTAAATCACTATTGGAAAAACGAGGACAAAGTCGAGCAATTACGAATAGATTTTGAACGGCTTACCTTATCGGCACGTGAAAGGGCACTTTGCAGTTTTGCCAACCTTTTAACCGTTGCACCTGAAGTTTATCAAGAGGACAAATACCTCAATGTCTTAAAAAGAACAGGACTTTCAGATAACGCCATCCTCGATGCAAGTCTGGTGGTATCCTATTTCAACTTTGTGAATCGTATGGTACTTTCTCTTGGCTTATCAATAACAGCCGATGAAACGAAAGGATTTATTTACTAAAAAGAATTTTGTTGAAACCAATCTTATAAATTTTCAATTGTCAGGAATCCAAATTTTCAGCGACTATCTGTTTATAATTCTTCAATAGTTATTATGAAAATTTATTTGCTTCAGGTTTTGCTGTTCATGGTGGGTTTAGCTTATGGTCAGGAAAAGGAATTTCCTGCACCGGATGCTACAGCATCATATGTAATCAATGACAAATCGGGTTTTGCTTTTGGAGGCACTCCTATTCTGGCCTACGATCCCGATTTAGGCATCCGATACGGAGCGGTCATTAACCTGTTCGATTATGGAAACGGAAACAATTATCCAAAATATTTGCAGTATGCCACTTTTAAACTCTTCAATAGTACAAAAGGAACTTCCAATTATTCAGTCATTTTCGACAGTGAAAAACTGTTGCCCACAACCAGGATAACCTTCGAAGCAGCTTACGTTAAAGACATTGCTCTCGATTTTTTTGGCTTCAATGGAAGCAATTCAATCTATAACAGTAGTTTTATTGAAGGTTCAGGGGTAAAATTCAGAAACAGTCAATTTTATAAACATCAACGACAATTCATCCGTTTTAGGATCGATCTTCAGAAAAGTATTTTTGATAGTGGCTGGAGCCTGTTTTCAGGCATTAACTATACCAATTACAAAATCAAAGATATTGATTATGATCTATTTGACAACAAGATGGGAGTTGATGGCGAAAGAATAACATTATACAAGGTTTGAGTAGTCAGTTTAAACTGGCTGGTGAAATTCCATTTTATGCTCTGCCCACCTTTTATGATACCCGTCAAAACCAGGATGGCCTTGGTGGCATGTTTACCATGAGGGGCATTAGCCGAAACCGGATTGTTGCCAATAGTTATCTTTCTGCAAATGTTGAATTTCGAAAAAGAATAGCAGTCTTCTCATTACTCAAGCTCAACTGGGAGATCGATATATCGCTATTTACCGATGCAGCTTATATTGCTGGTACTTACAAGTTTTCTACCCGGGATATTCCTGTTGAAATCCTAAGACAAAACTTTTCAAACGCAGTACAAATGCCATTTTATTCCTATGGTATTGGGGGTTACCTCATCTACAATACCAATAATATTATTTCGATAAACTATGGAATTTCACCAAACAAACAGCTGGGGAACAATGGTTTGTATGTAGGATCAGCATTTCTTTTCTGAAAATCACATCCAATCTTGTCAGTAAATCAAGTTCCGGGCGTCTATTCTTTTATAACGAAAAAAACAAGATCCAAATTCTAAATAAAATGAAGCGAGGAAAAATCATCAAATCGGGAATTTTAATTGCAATTGTAATCATTGCCGGCGGTATTGGCCTATATCTCTTTAACATGCCACACCGCGATGTGCAATCAACGGATGCTGACTTTAGTGTTAGCTCTACTGAAATTGTTAATGAGTATTTGAACAATGCCGGAGTAGCCAATGAAAAATACCTTTCCTCCGACGGAGACTCTAAAATTTTAGTCATAAGCGGAACAGTTCATAAAATCACCGAAGATTTTTCAGGCAAACAAGTCATTCTACTTAAAGAACTGAACGATAATGCAGGGGTTAGTTGCACCTTTATTGATAAGATCAAAGAAATTGAGGCATTACCAGGCAAAATAATTAAAGTGAAAGGAGTTATTCATGCTGGTGCGTCCTACGATGCAGACATGGAACTTTTTCAGGACGTTGTCCTAAGTGACTGCACAATAATCAATTAATTCAAGTACTTAAACAATTTTAAAATAAATACGATGAAACGAATCCATTTAATCCTAGTCCTCATTTTTTTGAGTGTTACCACAAGCACGTTTGCACAGACAAGCGCAAAGTTGAAAACCACAAAAACACACATCAAGTTTTTTTCGACCACACCTGCTGAAAATATTGAAGCCAACAATTATGCATCGGTTAGTGTATTGAACACCAAAACAGGTGAAGGTGTTTTTTCAGTACCCATGCAAAGTTTCGAATTTGATAAGGCTTTAATGCAAAAACATTTTAACAGCGATAAATTTCTGGATACCAAAGCATTTCCTTCAGCTAAATTAAAAGGTAAAGTCACCAATATTTCGGAAATTGATTTTTCAAAAGACGGTATATATCAAGCAACTATATCGGGCGATATGACCATTAAAGGAAAAACAAAACCTGTAAAAGAAATCGCGAGCATTACGGTAAAAGGCAAAACGATCAATGTCAACAGCAAATTCAACATTACTCTTTCCGACTACGACATCACTTTTGTGAAAGGAAAACCATCCACCAATATTGCAAATACTGTTGAAGTAACTGTTGTCGCAGAGTATCAAACTGAATAACATTGCTTTAAGAATAGACTTTATTCAAATCATTAAAAATTATTTAAAATGAAAGCTTTAACGATCTTGTTCATTTTAGCAATATGGACATTAAATACCTTCGCACAGGAAAAAAGGAGCGTTAAAGATGCTCAGGGCTTACAGGTCGGCAGCACGGCACCTTTATTTACAGCAATTGATGCTGACAGTAAAACATTTGATTTGAAAAAATCGCTTGAATCAGGGCCGGTAGTAATTATATTCTATCGCGGAGTGTGGTGTCCTTATTGTAACCGTCATTTAAGTCAAATTCAGGACAGCCTCGCACTGATTACAGAAAGAGGTGCAAGAGTAATTGCAGTATCGCCCGAAAAGCCAGAATATCTCGAAAAGATGGAAGAAAAAACGGGAGTCAAATTTTCTTTGCTATACGACGATGGGTACAAAATAGCCAATGCCTATCAGGTGACCTTCTTGCCAAAGGGAAATGAACTTTTTAAATACAACACCTTTCTGGGGGCTAAGCTGAAAGAGTCCCACTCTGACGATAGCCAGCAACTTCCAATACCGGCAACGTTCATAATTGGAACAGATGGTAAAATCATTTGGCGGCAATTTGATCCCAATTACAAAAACAGATCATCGGTTCAGCAAATAATTGACCATCTGCCTTAATAAGATTTTTTAATCAATGAATTTAGGGGAAAACAAATTCAAATTGAACATTTTTTTGGGAAACACATCAGGTCTGATGTGTTTTTCTTTTGTTCGTTTTTTAATAAATCAGATCAATTTGTCAGGAATTAGATTTTACGCGTCTATTCATTCAAATACCAAAAAATTAACTAAAAAAATAATTCAGATGAAAGTACAAGTAGGTCAAATTGCTCCCAATTTTAGTATCACTGATATTTTTGGCAACAACGTTCAATTAGCTGATTATAAAGGAAAAAAAATATTGCTCGGATTTTACCGCAATGCGAACTGTCCTTTTTGTAATCGTCGTGTCCATCAAATAATGTTGAACAATATCAGCTTTAAACAGAAAGATGTTCAACTGTTATTTTTCTTCGAAAGTTCAGCTGAAATTTTAAAAAAGAGTTCATTCCACACAGGAATTAGCCCCTGGCCTTTAATCGGTGATCCTGACCGTAAAATTTATTCGCAATATGGGGTAGAAACTTCGCCACTGAAAATGATGAAAACAATGTTTGTTTCCAGTTTAGGGCAAGCCAAAAAAGATACCGCTCAACTCAACTTACCGGAAGATAAAGCAGCAACAATGAGTCTGATTCCAGCTGATATTTTTATTGATGAAAATTTTAAAATTGTAAAAGCCCATTATGGAAAGCACCTTGACGACCATATTGAGTACAATGAACTATTAAAATTTGCAGGAATCAATGATCCGTTTAAGAATATCAAATCAACAAAATAGAATGCAATGATTGAAACAGCCAAAACCAACCTTTACCAACTAAAGTCTCTATTGGAGAAATTGTCGTTCGAAGAGTATACAGCACAACCGAAAGTGCTTTCCGGCGCAACAATAGGAGACCATTTTAGACATATTCTGGAGTTTTATCTTTTGTTGGTTTACGGATCATCGAAAGGGACCATTTGTTATGATCATCGTCAACGTGATCAGCAAGTTGCACTGGATACTTCCTTTGCCATAAAAACCATTCAGCACATTTCAACAGGATTAAAAACACTCGATTTAAATCAAACGGTATCGATGGAAGCTGATTATTCCGGAGAAGGAATTCAGGAGAACAAATTAATTACGTCGTTAGGACGCGAATTGGCCTATTGTATCGAGCATAGTATTCACCATCAAGCCATTATTAAAGCTGGACTGATCGCCATCGAACGAAATCATTTGGTCGATGATCAATTTGGCCTTGCCTACTCAACCATACGTTATAGAAATAGATCATGTGCACAGTAACTTACACACCACAATCGAAAGGTTTTGTACTCACATCGAACCGTGATGAAAATTCATTACGATCAACCACTGCTCCACAAAAATATCAATTTGGTGGGACAACACTCTGTTATCCGAAAGACAGCTTATCCAATGGTTCGTGGATTGCAATGAGCAACAAAGGCCGTGTGGTTTGCCTTCTTAATGGAGCATTCATTTCACACGAAAAAAAAGAATTTCATACCAATAGCAGGGGTACTGTGCTGCTAGAATCAGCAAAGGTGAACACAGATCCGTTTCAATTATTTTCAAATGATTCGCTGGCCAACACCGAGCCCTTTACGCTGTTAACCATCGATTTTAATGATCATGAAATTACTTGTTTTAGTGAGTTAATCTGGGATGGGAACGACAAACACTATCGTACACTCGACCCGAATGAGTTTTACATCTGGTCCTCAGTAACCCTTTATTCAAACGAAAATAGAAAAGAGCGGAAAGTATGGTTTAAAAAGTTTTTGAATGCGAATTGCCATAATCCATCGGCTGCCGATTTAATTCAATTCCATTCGAAAGAACACAGTGTAGATTCATCTGTCAACCTGATCATGGAACGTGAAGGCAATTTAAAAACTGTAAGTACAACACAAATAGTGCATGATGGAATGACGCTTAAAATGAACTATTTCGATTTAATTGAGCAGACCAATTATCTCATTGAGCTATGATCACCAAACGAAAACAATCAGCAATTGCCATCGCAATAGCCTGGCCAGAGACTTGGTGTAAGCAGCCGGGGGCCTGGTACGAATGGATTACGACAGGCCTGGGCATTAGTAAAAATAATTATTATAAGCTTGGCCATGCAGCATTGATTTTGGTGGATTGCCTAAAGGAGGAATGCTTCTATTTCGATTTTGGCCGTTACCATGCCCCTTTCCAACATGGAAGGGTTCGATCAGCATTGACTGATCCTGATATCATGGTTCGAACGAAACCCAAGTTATCAGACGATGGATCAACTTTGCTAAACTATAGGGAAATACTAACTGAACTACAACACAATCCAGCGTGCCATGGCGACGGGAAATTACATGCTTCATATGCTGCTATCGATTTTGAAAAAGCCTATCAAAAAGCTTTGGAAATGCAAGCAAACAGCCCCTTGCCATATGGTCCATTCCAATTCAGGGGAACCAACTGTTCACGCTTTGTAAATACCGTGTTACGGGCAGGCAAACCCAAATGGAAAGCCTATTTTCGACTCAATTTTATGGTACCGCTTACTCCTACACCACTAAATAATGTGCATGCATTTGGCAATCAAATAATTATTGAGAATCTGAAGGAAAAGGAGCCAATTTGTCCAATGAATAAACCGAGCAGAAACAGGTTGAATTCTACACTGCCATGTCCTGAAAAACATCCGAAAATACCAGAGGGTGTGCAATGGCTGGCTGGTGAAGGGGCGGGTTCATGGTTCCATCTTGAACGTGAAAATTCGTTGCTTAAGGTAACCCGATATGCTCCATCAGGATTCAAAGAATGTTCCTCATTGTTTTCGAATCGTGAAGCGCTCAAAAATCCAGGTGAACTTCAGTCCATTAAAATTACTCATCCGAGCAATTGCCAAACCATCACAATTCATTCTGAAGGAAGAATACATCGCTTTCAAAAAACATAAAAAAAGGCTGTCCAATTTTCTTCTTGGACAGCCTTTTCTATTTATATGCGATTGGATTATCTTCTTTCGCGTCTTTTACCGCGTGGGCCTTTATCTCTATCGCGAAAATCGTTACCGGCAAATTCGTAGTTTTCTTCTGCTTCCAATTTTATTCCTTTGTAAAATCTGCGGTTTAATTCACCAATTAATTTTTTAGCAAATTTACTGTCGATTTCAACTGAAGAAGCTCTTTTAAAAATATCTATTTGACCAATTTCAATATCTTTTCGTTCCGAAGATTGAACCATCAGATCAATAATGTCTTTTTTGGTAATGCCTTTGCCGTTTCCAACATTAAACACCACACGCGACATACTTTTTCCACCTCTGCTGCTTCGCTTTGAATATGAACCACCTTGATCAGAATCTCTCGATGCTTTCACATCTACGTTCAAATCAGGTGCATTTTTATAATATTCCAGGAAGCGATTGAATTCCAGCGATATAAAATGTTTAATTAATTCTTCCTTCGACAACTCATTGAGCACGTCATAGGCCTGACCCATAAACGGGTCAATTTGCTCATGATTCACTTCAGTATTTCGAACTTTTTCAATGAGCATAAATAACTGACGTTCACAAATTTCTTTCCCTGCAGGAACCGGTAAGCGATCAAACTTTTTACGGATACTCTTCTCAATCTGACGGAGTTTACCTTGCTCTTTCAGGTTAATGATGGATACCGCCAAACCTTCTTTACCTGCCCTACCTGTTCGTCCTGAACGGTGGTTGTAATTTTCAGTATCATCGGGAAGATTATAATTGATGACATGAGTCAAATTGTTTACGTCCAAACCGCGAGCCGCAACATCAGTTGCTACCAATACACTTAAGGTACCTTCGCGGAACTTATCCATTACATAATCACGTTGACTTTGCGTCAGATCGCCATGTAAAGCTTCGGCATTGTAACCATCTTTCATTAAGGAAGCAGCTACATCTTTGGTTTCTACACGTGTGCGACAAAAAACAATCCCGTAAATGTTCGGATAATAATCCACAACACGTTTCAAGGCACTGTAACGATCCTTGGCATGCACCACATGATAAACGTGCTTCACACTGTCGGCACTTGCATTTTTCTGTCCTACGGTGATCTCCACAGGTTTGTGCATGTATGTTTTTGCAATAGTGGCAATTTCAGGACTCATCGTAGCCGAAAACAATAAAGTTGTTTTTTCACGGGGAGTTTGTGCCAAAATAGCATCAACATCTTCGCGAAAACCCATTTTCAGCATTTCATCAGCTTCATCCAAAACCAAAGTATTGACATTGGTTAAATCAACACGGTTGCGTCGAACTAAATCGTGAATACGTCCTGGTGTAGCCACTACAACATGAGCACCACGTCTTAACGCACCAATTTGTTTTTCGATGGGTGCACCACCGTAAACAGCTACAATACGTAGGCCGTTGATGTACTTGCTGTAACTCTCCAAATCGCGTGTAATTTGCATACACAATTCACGCGTTGGACTTAAAATTAATAACTGTGGAAAATTCAATTCCAATTGAATGCTTTCTATAGCAGGCAATCCAAAGGCTGCTGTTTTACCAGTTCCGGTTTGCGCAAGACCAATGATGTCTCGTTTTTCTTCAATTAAAATTGGAATTACTTTCTCCTGAATCGGAGTTGGTGTCTCGAAGCCTAAATCGGTAATTGCCGACAGAAGTTCTGTCGAGAGGCCCATTTCTTTAAATAACATACTTTGTTTTTATAGGCCTTCCCGTTTCATCTTCACCACGAATACAAGTCAACCAGTTTTTAATATACCGCCTTACCCAATCCCATTTATAAGCCAATGCTTTTTACGGGTACAATTAAAAACTGAAAACCTGAACACAAAAGTTCTTCCGACGGTTATAAATCAATTCACTGATTTTCAATTTTTAGCTTAATCGGCGGCGCAAAAGTAGTATTAATATCTAAAATAAGCGAAAAAAGCGAATATATTGTCCCAATGTTAAATCCCCTACTCTTTTACCATTAAGCTTTTGCGTTATTTTCAACAATAAGATCTTGCTCAAATTAATGGAGCTATTAAATAATTTAAACGCGCTGAAAACAATATGTTTTTATCCCATCTTCAATTTTGCATTCATTTTTATGCTTTTGTCTATCTTTGTTTGTATGATTACGATACTTAAAAGCAGAAACTTCGAAACGGAAATAAGCTTTAAAACCTCACGCAGCAGCGGTCCGGGTGGTCAAAATGTGAATAAAGTCAACACCAAGGTTGAACTTCGTTTTGCGGTAGATCAATCGAACCTTTTGAGCGAACACGAAAAATTCAAACTAAAACAAAAGCTTCCAAATCGCATCAATAACGAAGGCGAATTACTGATTGTTGCACAAAGTGAACGTTCACAATTAAAAAACAAAGCCGATGCCATTGAGCGTTTTTATCAATTAATGGCCATGGCCTTGAAGCCCGTAAAAAGAAGAAAACCTACGCGCCCTACCCGTGCAGCCAAGGAAAAGCGGATCAAATTGAAAAAACAGAAAGGTGAAATTAAAAGCCTGAGAAGAAAACCGATCTAATGTTGAATAAAAGAGCTTTTTATGGACACCAATAAACAAATACAAAAAAGGTCGATTGAAGCAGAACTTCGTGAAGAAATAAATAAACAAGGTGCCGATTTTGTGTTTTTTGTCGATATCTCTCATTTACCTGATCATCAAAACAGAAAATACCCCAATGCTGTTTTAGTTGGTCTTGTTTTGTCTCCTGAATACCTTCAAAAGATTACTCTTACACCCGATTACGTTCAAAAAATGATACAGCAGAAGCAGTTCGATATCGATCAATTTCATTTAAAAGAAATTCAAACTGATTTGATGGCTGATGATATTGCCTATTTTTTGAACAGCAAAGGCTTTTCGGCCTGTTCCCAATCGGAAAAGAACATTAGTTCAATCGGTTTTTATGATGAAAGGACGAAAAGTACCCCCTTACCTCATAAAACCATCGCCTTAATGGCCGGTTTGGGATGGATTGGAAAACACAATTTATTGGTGAGCCCAAAATATGGAAGTGCCCTCTCAATGTGCACCATTTTAACCGATGCGCCATTAAAAACAGTATTGTACGATCCGAAGGAATCAGCATGTGGTAATTGCACACGTTGTATCCATTCATGTCCGGTCAACGCCTTAAGCGGAAATACGTGGACCAGACATACAGGCAGGGATGAATTGCTCGACATAAATGTCTGCACTACATGCCTTCAGTGCCTGGTTCTCTGCCCATATACCCAAAAGTTCATACAGAATGAGCTCAAGGCAAAAGAGGATCATTCAAGGTCATAATTTCAATCCCGTTCTAAATTCAGTTGAACAGATTTCAAATACTAGTCATTTACGCTTTTGGCGTTGTTTCCCCTGTTACTTTAAATTAAGGCAAGAAGGTCTTATTTAAAATCATTTTTAATTACCTTTGAGCAAAATTTGCATTTTGGATACAACAACATATAGAATAAGCGATTGGCTTCCCATTTCGGCCAAAGAAGTAAAAGCATTGGGCTGGGATAGTATTGATGTCATTCTGTTTAGTGGTGATGCGTACGTAGATCACCCCTCCTTTGGAACCGCCGTGATTGGTCGTGTTTTGGAGGCCGAAGGTTTGAAAGTGGCCATTGTTCCACAACCCAACTGGAGAGACGATTTGCGGGATTTTAAAAAATTAGGTAAGCCAAATCTGTTCTTCGCCATTACTGCAGGCTGTATGGATAGTATGGTGAACCACTACACCGCCAATAAACGGCTGCGTAGTAACGATGCCTATACGCCTGACGGCCGTCCCGACATGCGTCCCGATTACACGACCATTGTTTATTCCAATATCCTGAAGGAGCTCTATCCCGATGTACCCATTGTAATTGGTGGCATTGAAGCGTCCTTACGCAGGGTAACTCATTACGATTATTGGAGCGATCAGCTCAAACCCACCATCTTACATGATACGAAGGCAGACTTACTCGTTTATGGAATGGGTGAAAAAACGCTGGTGGAAGTAGTGAAACAGGTGAAGGCAGGAAAAAAGATCAATGAAATTACGGATGTGCCACAAACGGCTTGGTTACAGAAAGCACAACCCGTTCATTTGCAGGAACTGCCTGAAACATCCATTTTAAATGATCATGAATCCTGTTTGAAAGATAAAATCAAATATGCCAGTAACTTCCGACACATCGAAGAACAGTCGAATCGTTGGATTGGTGGACATTTGGTACAAAAAGTATACGACAATTGGTTGGTCATTAATCCACAATATCCGCCAATGGAAGAAGGCGAAATCGACAGGGTTTTTGATTTGCCCTACACGCGTATGCCCCACCCTCGTTACAATGGTAAAAGAATTCCGGCCTATGATATGATTCGCCATTCCATTAACGCACATCGGGGTTGTTTTGGAGGTTGTTCGTTTTGTACCATTTCGGCGCATCAGGGAAAATTTATTGCCAGTCGTTCGAAAGAATCGATTGACAAAGAGGTGGATGCCATTACTAAAATGCCTGACTTTAAAGGTTACATCAGCGACATTGGCGGCCCATCAGCCAACATGTATAAAATGAAAGGCAAATACCTCGATATTTGCAAAGCCTGCAAACGACCTTCATGCATCGATCCCGGAATTTGTAAGAACCTGGACACTTCGCATTTGGCACTCTCTGAAATTTACGACATTGCCGATCGCCATCCTCAGGTAAAAAAAGCATTTGTAAGCAGCGGTATTCGCTACGATATGATTTTTGCCAAAGGACATCAAACTCCTGATAACCTGCAATACATGCGCGATGTGATCCACAAACACGTTTCCGGTCGACTAAAAGTTGCCCCGGAACACACCAGCGACGATGTATTATCAGTGATGCGGAAGCCTTCGTTTGAACTGTTTAAAGAATTCAACAAATTTTTTCAGGAAGAGAACGAAAAAGCAGGATTAAAACAACAATTGATTCCCTATTTCATATCAAGCCATCCCGGCAGCGAAAAAAAGGACATGGCCAACCTGATGTTGGAAACAAAAAAACTGGATTTTAAATTGGAACAGGTTCAGGATTTCACGCCAACACCAATGACCGTGGCTACCGTTATTTATTATGCAGGCGTGCACCCTTATACCTTAAAGCCGGTTTTCACGCCAAAAACCAAGGAAGAAAAGCTGGAACAGCGTAAATTTTTCTTTTGGTACAAACCCGAATATCGAAACGAGGTGAACCGTGAATTACAACTTTTGGGAATGAACGATGAAAACACTAAAGCTCCATACCGAAAGACGGAAATAAATCAAATGGGTACAAGTGCAACGGTACGACAAAAGGGGAAAAAAGAAAAACAATTATCGGGCAAGGATAAATTTAAAAAACAGGATTCAGCTTCGTTTTTAAAAGAAACAGTTCGAAAACGCAAGAAATAGCCCACTTTTTAACCTTAAAATACTAATTCAAGCGACCTACCTTATGCAACAAAACTCTATTTTTGTTGCATAAACCTTTAACCTATTAAAAATGATTAGACATTTAACTCAGCTTGTTTTATTAATGACACTGTTCTATTCCTGTAGCCAACCATCAGATTCCCATAATCTGGTCACAAAAGAAATCAACACGAACTGGAATTATCGTCAGGTTGACGGCGAATTATCTGGAAAAGCGACTGTTCCTGGTACTATTCATACCGATTTGCTTAAGGAAGGTAAAATTGAAGATCCATTTTACCGAACCAACGAAAAAGAGCAGCAATGGATCGATAAAGAGGACTGGGAATATTCATGCACTTTCAACTTAAGTGATGAAGAAATTTCCAAAGAAAATCTGATTCTGGATTTTAAAGGATTAGACACCTATGCCGATGTGTATGTGAACGACCAGCTCCTTTTGCAGGCCGACAATATGTTCAGGGAATGGGAAGTCGATATCAGGGAAATTGCTAAAACCGGTGAAAACCAACTTCGAATTTACTTTCATTCACCCATTCAAAAAGGATTGGAATTATTGGAAAAACAAGGTTATGGATTTCCTGCCAATAATGATCAATCGGAAAATGGTGAACTGGGTGATAAAAAAGTTTCAGTATTTACCCGCAAGGCAGGTTATCACTATGGATGGGACTGGGGACCACGATTTGTCACTTCGGGTTTATGGCGTCCGGTATACCTAAAAGCCTGGGACAGTGCCCGCATCAAAGACACCTATATACAACAGAATAATATTTCAGAAGCAAAAGCAGAACTGATTGCGGCCATTACGGTTGATGCTTCCGCCACCTTAAGCGGAAAACTCATTGTATTGGATAAGGAGAGCGGCAAACAACTGGCTCAAAAATCGGTTGAAATCACTTCAGGTAACAACAACATTGAAATTCCGTTTAGTATTGTACAGCCCAAACTTTGGTGGAGTTCAGGTTTAGGAGAAGCCCACCTTTATACCTTCCAGACACAGTTGGTTGTTGACAATAAAATTATTTCAAACACGGAAATAAGTACCGGATTACGTGAACTGAAAGTTATCCGCGAGAAAGATGCAGAAGGCGAATCATTTGTTTTTCAATTGAATGGGGTTAAAGTTTTTGCTAAAGGTGCCAACTACATCCCTAACGATAACTTCTTGCCACGTGTTACACACGAACAATACGAAAAAGTAGTGGCCGATGCGGTAAATTCAAACATGAATATGCTGCGTGTTTGGGGAGGTGGAATATATGAAAATAATGAATTCTATGATTTATGCGATAAAAACGGAATCATGATTTGGCAGGATTTTATGTTCGCCTGCTCGATGTACCCCGGGCAGCCTGAATTTTTAGCGAACATTAAACAAGAGGCCATTGACAATGTGGTTCGATTGAGAAACCATCCAAGTATTGCACTTTGGTGTGGGAATAATGAAATTAATACCGCCTGGAGTTACGGAACAAATGGAGGATGGGGCTGGAAACAGCAATACACCGACGATCAGGTGGAGACCCTGCAACAAACCTACGTGTCTATTTTTCACGAAATTCTTCCCAACGTTGTTCAGGATTATACTGTAAATGATTTTTACTGGCCATCGTCGCCACAGGCAGGTTACGACGTTGAACAGCATGCAGGCTATGAATCCACTTCGGGTGATATGCACTACTGGGGCGTTTGGCATGGCTTACATCGTTTCGAAGATTTTGAAAAATACCGCGCCCGTTTTATGAGCGAATATGGCTTCCAATCCTTCCCCGATTTCGAAACCGTTCAAACCTATACGCTACCTGAAGATTATGACATCGAATCAGAGGTAATGGCGGCACATCAACGAAGTGGCATTGGGAACTTACGCATCAGGGAATACATGAGCTGGTACTTTAACATCCCTTCAAATTTTGAAGATGAATTGTACATGGGGCAAGTTTTACAGGCTTATGGAATGCGCATGGGAATGGAAGCTCACCGTCGTGCCATGCCCTTTTGTATGGGAACGCTTTTCTGGCAAATTAACGATTGCTGGCCTGTGGCGAGTTGGAGCAGTACTGATTATTATCACAAGTGGAAAGCCATGCAATATGCCACTAAACGGGCTTACGAAAAAACGATTCTGAGTGCCTACATTAATGATGGTGCCATTAACATTTACGGAATAAGCGATGAATTAAAGGATTTGAATGGCGAACTGAAGTTGCAGGTTCTAAAATTCGACGGTACTCTTCTTGATGAAAAAATTATCACCGCATCTGTACTCAAAAACACCAGCACCAAACTGTTTGAATCAAAAGACATGTTAGCTGGTTGGGATGCCAGTGAGCTGGTGTTAAACATGCAGCTATTAAGTGCGGACACCCTAATTACCGAAAACTTATTTTATTTCGTATTGCCCAAAGATTTAAAATTGGCATCACCTTCTTTTAAACATCAATTTATCGAGAAAGATGGAAAAAATTACATCGAAATAGAGTCAGACCAGGTCGCAAGATATGTTTATTTGAATGTTCCCGGACAAAATGAATTTTTCGCGGATAATTATTTCGATTTACTGCCCAATCAGAAACGAAGCATTGAAGTCACTGACTTTGACCCGCAAATTTCCAGTAACATAGAAATAAAACACTTGCAAATGATTAAATAACTTAATCATCAGCGAATGGAATGCCCGGTGATTGATTTCACCGGGCATTTTATTTTTCAACAGGAATCGTTACATTCGAATTAAATTCAATAACTTGCGAATGAAAAAACCACACAGCCATGAAAATAATTAAACTAATATTGGCCACACTTTTGGGTTTGGGCCCATTGGTCGCCTTTTCAATTTTAGGCTTGGCCATTTACGCATCATCACAAAATTTAAGTGGAATAATTGGTGCTATTGTAGTGGGGATAATTGGCATTTATATTGGTTATTTTGTGGCCAAGATTTCTTTAAAAACAGGAATCATCAACTTCATGACCATTGGTAATGCTTCGCCTGATTTAGATCATTTGAATTAAATGCGGGTGGCCTTTTTTATATCGACCCATTCCTTTTTTAACAAACGGTAATAGATCGTGTCTCTTCTTCGCCCGTGAGTCATTAAGGTATGACTACGTAAAATGCCTTCTTCCTGTTTTCAGCTATGGAACATGTAGAAAAATTTTCAACACAATTTTACTGTCAATTAATCGATTAAAGATAGGAGGTGCTGTAAAAAGTTCCGTTTGAAGTACCCTACGATGAACGGTATATTTTTGCTGATTTGATCTGATATGCACCGAGCCCACGGCTCTCTTTGTTGTTGGTATATTCTCAAGTGAATGGACTAAAGTCCATCCTTACAAAACTAAACGAACCTATGGCTCTTTGCTATTCATTCATTATTTGTTCTCCTTCAGTTACGGCGATCACTGCGGCGCCACAACTGTCGCTCCATACATTCACCATCGTTCGCAGCATATCCAATGGACGATCAACAACGAGTATCAGTCCAACAGCGGCTTCAGGCAAACCAATGGCCTTTAAAATGATCACAATGGCCACCAGACTTGCTGACGGAATCCCCGCCACACCAATTGACGTCAATAAAGCAATAATTACAATGGTGAATTGCATCACAAAACTGATTTCGATCCCATAGGCCTGAGCAATAAACATGGCAGCCACACATTCGTAAAGTGCTGTACCATCCATATTCACCGTGGCTCCGAGAGGAAGTACAAAACTTGATATTTTTTTTGAAACTCCGGCCGTGTTCGTCCCATCAATGGTTTCGGGTAATGTAGCCGACGACGAGCTGGTAGAGAAGGCTGTTAACAAAGCCTTCGACATCACTTTCATGTACTTGTAGGGATTCACTTTTCCCAGAGAGTACAAGATCATCGAGGTGGTTACCATCAAATGAATCAGCAATGCCAATAGTACTACAGCGGAAAATTTAAGTAGAGGAACGAGCGAAGCAAAACCGGTTTCGCTCACGGTATTGGCCACCAATCCCAGCACACCGATTGGAGCAATTTTCATGACCAGATTGGTCATATCCAACATCACATCATAAATGCCATTCCAAAAATTTAATTGAACTTCATGGTATTTCAGTTTAAGCTTGCGAATGAAAAAACCAAACAAAATACTAAAAGTGATGAGTCCAAGCATCTGACCTTCTACAGCTGCTTCAAAAATATTAGGCGGCACCATTCGTAAAAATATATTAAAAACCTCACTCTGGTCTTTGCCGCTTATGAGTGAAAGTTGTTCGCTGCTTAAAGGAGTAAGAGCAAGTAAATCTTTGGCAGGCAAACCATCAATCAAACCAGGTTTAAAAATATTCACCAAAATTAAGCCAGTAAGAATGGCCATTAAGCTGGTAAACAAATAATACAATAAAGTTTTTGCTCCCAGACGTGCAAATCCTTTTTCGGAACCAATATTAGAGACCCCTGTGATGATCGCAGACACAATTAAGGGGACAACGATCATTTTTAAAGCATTTAAAAAGATGGTGCCGGCAAAATAAAAAACACCGTGAAGGTTGACTATTCCATCTTCACCAAAAAATAAACCCAAGGGGATGGCCAGTAAAAGTGCCAGTAAAATTTGCCAATGCAACGATATTTTCTTCATTATAACATAGGTTTTCGATATGCGATATTAGAAAAAAAATAGCAGAAAAGAACCACCGAACACGGCAACTTATCACTTGAACATAGTTGGTTGCTAAAAAAAGAGGCAGATTAGCGCACAAAATATAATATTTTATTTATTTTCGGGCTTTAAACGTGGGTGTGTATGAGGCAACTTAAAATTACCAAGCAGGTTACAAACAGAGAAACTTTATCGTTAGATAAATATTTACACGAAATAGGTAAAGTGGATTTGCTAACTCCTGACCGAGAAGTAGAATTGGCGAAAAAAATTAAAAAAGGAGATCGCGCAGCCTTCGAGCAGCTGATCAATTCCAACCTTCGGTTCGTGGTTTCAGTTGCTAAACAATATCAAAATCAAGGACTAACACTCCCCGATCTTATCAACGAAGGGAATTTAGGCCTCATAAAAGCAGCACAACGGTTTGATGAAACCCGTGGTTTTAAATTCATTTCCTACGCCGTATGGTGGATACGTCAATCCATTTTACAAGCCCTTGCGGAACAAGCCCGCATTGTTCGCCTGCCGCTCAACAAAATAGGTTCGATCAATAAAATCAATAAAACATTTAACCAATTAGAGCAGGAATTTCAACGGGAACCAACCACAAAAGAAATTTCTGAATTGCTCGATTTGACTCCTGAAGTGATCGAAGAAGCCATGAAAGCCTCCGGACATCATTTGTCGATGGATGCTCCCATGCGCGATGATGATGGCAATAACCTGTACGATGTATTGTTGAACATGGATACTCCAAGTCCCGATAAAGGTTTACTGAATGGTTCACTCCAAAAAGAGATTGAACGTTCGCTCGCTACATTGGGAGAACGGGAAAGTGACATCATTCGATATTACTTTGGCTTAAATGGAACCCGGCCACATACACTGGAAGAGATCGGCGAAGTATTTGGATTAACTCGTGAAAGGGTGCGCCAGATTAAAGAAAAGGCCATAAAAAAATTGAAAAATAATTACCGAAATAAATTATTGAAAAGCTATTTAGGTGAATAAAATAGAAAGCTCTCATGACGAGGGCTTTTTTTATTTATACACTACTGAAAAAACCGTATTTTTGACCTTTAACTTAAGTTCTTAACAATGAAGAGAATAATTGCACCGTCAATATTATCTGCGAATTTCCTGGCTTTGGGCAAGGATATTGAAATGATCAACAACAGCGTGGCCGAATGGATTCATTTTGATGTCATGGATGGCGTTTTTGTACCCAATATATCATTTGGCTTACCCATACTTGAACAGGTCAGCAAAATTACCTCAAAGGCGCTTGATGTACATTTAATGATTGCCGATCCTAATCCCTATATCATTCCTTTTAAAGAAGCAGGGGCCTCAATTATCACCGTGCATTACGAAACGTGCCCCCATCTGAATCGCACCATTCAGTTAATTAAGGATCAGGGCATCCTGGCAAGTGTTTGCCTGAACCCACATACGCCTGTTGAACTTTTAGTTGAAATTTTACCTTATGTCGACATGGTGTTGTTAATGTCAGTTAATCCTGGTTTTGGTGGTCAGAAATTCATTGAATCAAGCTATGAAAAGGTGCGGAAATTGCGTCGGATAATAGACAAAAGAGGCCTAAATACGCTCATTGAAGTAGATGGTGGCGTGAATTTGGAAACCGGTAAAAAATTATTTGAAGCAGGAGCCAACGTTTTGGTTTCAGGAAATTCTATTTTCAAAGCCAATGATCCTACTCTTCAAATTTCGAAATTGTTAAATGTTTAAATCATGTTGAGAACTCTTTTTGCTTAAAAACCAATATTTTAATACATTTAGCGTTGTATTGGAGGAGGAATGAATATGGAACGAGAGAAAATATACAACAACATTGACGAAGTCTTAAATGGGATTCCGGAAAATTATAAAATCATGGAAGAAATCATTGATTTGGAGGTCCAAAAGGATTATTTCGAATCGACGAAGGAATTGGTGATTGATGTGAATGCTGATCGTCTGGAAGATTTAATTGATCAGCTCCACCAGGATGAAACTCTGGCTGCTGACCGTAAAATACTGTTAATGAAATTGGGGATGATTGATGCTGTGGAAGCTTTTCGCGCCATTGAGCGTTACAATCAAAACCCTCACCAGGAATTGAAAGACTGGGCGCTACTGGCCTTGCAACAAAGTAGAATGGTCATCCAAAGTTCATTAATGGACGAACAGCAGGTATTCATTTCAACCGGTTTGGGTGGAAAAGATAATAAATTGAGGTACTACCTCATTTTTCCATACAATGAAAAAGGAAAACTCACCCTACTGCAATCGGATGCCCTATTATCGGAATTGAAATTTTTTATGGAACGCAACAACGGCATCATGGAAGAACTGGAAATCCAAAACGAATATGCCAGTGCAATGGTATTGCTTCCCATCAAAGCCCCTGTTCTGGAAATCATAAAAGAGGTCCTTGCCGAATGCAATCAGTTGGGTAATTATCTTGCAAATGATGCTTTAATTACCAATATGAAAAAATTTTCCCATCAGGAAATCATGGAATTTATACAACAAAATGAATAAAAATAAAGTTAATCTTGCTTTGCAGGTATTACCGCAATCCGATGGACGCCATCCCTACTCCATTGTTGATAAAGCGATCGAAGTCATTCAAAATTCGGGCTTACCCTATAAGGTTTGTCCCTTTGAAACGGTAATTGAGGGCACATGGGACGAAGTAATGGCACTTGCACAAAAAGTACATGAAGTTTGTTACGAAAATGAAACCACCCAAATGATGACCTATATTAAAATACAATCAAGGAAGGATGAAGATGTTACCATCTTCGACAAGATGGAGAAGTACGAATAAGAAACATTTGCTTGAAATAAAATCGATTTTTTTTATAAATTTATTTGGAAGTAAAACACGATTCACTATATTTGCACCGCTTTAAACAACGGTCCTGTAGCTTAATGGATAGAGCACCTGACTACGGATCAGGAGGTTGGGGGTTCGAGTCTCTCCAGGATCACAAAAAGGTTACCACTTGGTAACCTTTTTTTTGAAAACTTTTCTTTACTTTACTTCCTTTGCAAAATAGACCAACTACATGAAACAGTTAATTCAGGCAGCATCCATCCTATTTTTAATGAGCATGATCAATTGTAGTCCAAAATTTGAATTAAAAGAAGGCGATTTTCTTTTTCAGGACATGGATTGTGGCCCCATGTGCGATGCCATTGAAGAAGTGACTCAGGGCATTTTTGGTGCCCGACTTTCGCACGTTGGTTTGGTTGTTTTGGAAAATGACTCCTTCAAAGTAGTTGAAGCCATTTCGAAAGGGGTTGTTTTTACCCCACTGGAAGATTTTCAGAATCGCAGTTTTGATGCCAATGGAAATCCCAAAATTTTGGTAGGACGATTGAAACAAAACTACCAACAACTCATTCCAGAAGCGCTCAAACATTTAGAGCAGTATAAGTCAAGCCCCTACAACATTTCCTACATCATGGGGAACGACAGTGTTTATTGCTCACAATTGCTCTACCTTATTTTTAAGGAGGCCAATGAGGGCACTGAGGTATTTGAATTGGCTCCAATGACTTTTAAACCGCTAACCAGCGATCGTTTTTTTCCGGTATGGGAAGCATATTACCGCGAATTGGGCATCGCTATTCCTGAGGGCGAACCAGGCATTAATCCGGGAGGAATGTCCAGAAGTTCGTATCTCGAAATTATCCATTCTTTTGGAAATCCTGACGGATGGGGAAAACAATAAAGTACTGCCATATTTTGCAAAAAAATAGCTTTCGATAGGATCAATTCATCAATAGGGTGGATTTAAGAAAAATATGAAGGTGGCAAAATTGTCCTATTTTAGAATTGAATCAATTATGAGTTAGTATTTCTTTTTTCATCAAGGAGTCTTGCAGACGGCCTTACTTTCTTGCCTTGACGCCAGAAAGTAAGCAAAGAAAG
>JBGUEP010000026.1:35051-101714 GCA_041821245.1 Prolixibacteraceae bacterium | reverse complement strand
TGCCCGGTGGTGTGGGGGGTCAGCGGCGTGAGCCGCTTCCTACCCGATTAGAAATAACGAAGAAACAAAATACATTCGACCCCAAAAGGGGTCGCACCGAATACGCATAGGTAGCTTTTCCATAAACATTAAAGCCCGCTGGATTTGACTTTATTAATTGATCTTCATGAATTTAGATAAATAACGTCATGGCAAATACCTATACGCGTATCTACATTCAAATTGTTTTTGCTGTACAAAACCGGAATGCAATGATACATTCAACTTGGGAAGAGCAACTCTATAAATATATTACGGGAATTGTTCAAAACAAAGGACAGAAAATGCTTGCAATCAATGGCATCTCAAACCATATCCATTTTTTAATAGGAATGAAACCAACATGTTGTTTATCTGATTTGGTTCGTGAGGTAAAAAAATCATCCGATACTTTCATCAAGGACAAAAAGTTGACCCATTCTTGTTTTCAATGGCAGGAAGGATTTGGAGCATTTTCTTACGGACATTCTCAACTAACTGATGTGATTCAATACATTGAAAAGCAAAAAGAACATCATAAAAGAAAAACTTTTAGGGAAGAATATCTGGCATTTCTAAAGGCATTTGAGATTGATTTCAAAGATGAATACCTTTTTGAATGGATAGATGATTAATGACCTCGGAGAGGTCTCATGTTTATAGAAAATTCGGTAATTAAAAATGACTGCGCCCAATTGCACCGCGAACATAAAACTCAAAAAATAAAAAGAGCCCCACATTGGAGGCTCTTTCGTACATAGGTCTAGGTTATTGGATTCATCAATGTGAATCAAATCTCTTATTTCATCCAAAGCTTTTGGATGGTTTGTATTTCCGAATTTCTTATGCGAACAATCACCCATCCGTTTTGAATGGGTACATCGTCAATTACTTGCACCCAACTGCCGGTGAGTAATATTTCTTTTTTAGCCAGAATTCGTCCTGTCAGATCCATTATTTCAAAGGAACATGAGCCAGTGAGTTGTGCCCTATTGTGGAGCTTTATCGAATTTAATCCGGCTTCATGAGTGAATACCATTTTATTCAAATTAGACTGCGTAGCCACACTTGTTGGAATAGCCACCTGAAACCAATTCAAATTAAATTCACCACTCAATACCAAAATCCTTAGGGTCATTTTACCGGAAGGTAAGTTCGCTTTTTCTGTTTGTGTTTTCCACGTTTGCCATCCACCACTCGATGCCGTAATGGTATGTAAATCGGTGGTTCCATCGTTGCTGATTAATTGCATTTTAAAACGACCTTGATTTTGGCTGGCCACCCGATAAGAGAATTGAAATTCTCCCGCATTGTATAAAAAAACAGGATAGTCGACATAGTCGCCCGGATTGGCATAAGACAGGTTTTGACCTCCACCTGTATCGGTGCAATCTTCCAAATTAAAACCATTGTTTACCGCAAAGGCCTCTGCCTGAACTTTTCCGGGCAATACCGTAAAATTTGGAGCCAAATTTTCCACTATTTGATTGGCAAACTTCGGATAAACCTTACTGTTTGGCGCCAAAAGTTTATCTCCGGTGTAGCTCATGTAAATCCGATCGGCACGAATCATTTCCATCGCGGTTTCCAAAACAAGAATACGGGGATTTAAGCTATCCACATAAAGAGAAGTAAAATTCAGACTTTCATTGTTTAATTTAAAACTAAAATCGCCAGAGCCGGGTAAATTAGCTTCATCAAATCCTAAATTCGAAACCAATAAAATGGCTTCTCCTGCAGCATCGGTTTCGAGACTCAATATTTGAGGCTCAATATTATCTGTTGTATGTGGATTGGATAAGGTGAAATAATTAAGGTTAAATCCGGAATTATCGAAATAAAATTTGAGGTGATTTTGACCCGCAGGTAGAATCACATCATCGAAATGATAGCTTTGCCAGGTAGCCCATCCTCCGGTTGTTGGCAGCGACTGGACTGGGCTTATTGCTACCCCATTTAACTCGAGGTGGAATTTCCCATTTGAACTATTGGCTGCATATCGAATTTCACAGCTATAGGCCGCTGAAGAATCCACATCAATCGTATAAACTATCCATTCATCGTTTTCGATCCAACCAACACTATAGCCATTGGTAATTTGATCGGAACAGGATTCAATGTCAACACCATCGCTGCGGTAGCTCCATCCGGTATTCCAGGCGACAAAATCGCCTCCATAATTGCCAAAAGTTTTGTCGTCATAAGCATAACCTAAGGCACCTAAATCATAGTCACTAAAAAATAAAGTATCGTTAATTCCCTTTTTTACGAAGGCTTTAACTTCATTGCTATGTGGCTGCCGTATCAGGGCATCAATTACATCGTATTTGATTTCACAGTTTTCGATCTTATGGTTTTCAGCCCATTGCATGATGGCTTCAAAAGTTTCGTCAGGATCGGACGAAGCAGACATTTTGTTATTGAGTAATTTTTCATATCCAGCATTTAAAGGAACCGATAATACACAATTCAGATCGTTCTTTTTTACCGGCCACCAACTCCAGCCTATGTTGTTTTCCTCAAGTGAGGTAATTAGCTCAGTAAACCAAACATTGGAGTTTTCTCCCGATTCGCCCAACCACAAAGGTACATTGTACTTATCGCGCAAATCTTTGACCACCCAATTCAAATCAGCCGAACTGGTGCCGCTCCAATATTTATGAAAACTGTAAGCCATGTTATCGTCCCATGGTGGCGTTAAACCACTGTGATCGTTGGCATAACTATTCCCTTCAATAAAAAGAATGTGATTTTGATCTACTTCCCGAATGGCAGTGGTAATATCACCAAAAAGTTTTCGAAGTTGAGAATTGTTGCCTTCAGGGAAGGTCCAATTGGTTTCATTGATCAAATCGTAACCACCGATCCAGGCTTCAGTGCTGTACCTTTCGGCCAATTTTCGCCATAAAGCAACGGTTTTATCCTTGTTGGCCTGACTTTCCCATAAGGAGGGTTTAGAGGAATCGTAATCTGAGATTGCAGCATCTTTTCCTTGTCCTCCGGGCGCCCCATGAAGATCGAGAATTAAATACATTTCATTGGCAGAACACCAGCTTAATAAAGAATCCAATAAAGTAAAACCTTTTACTCGCCAGGTGATTTCTCCCGCTACAGGTTCATCTTCGATTGGAGGAGTAAACCAGATGTAATGCATTGCAACCCGTATGCTGTTAAAACCCCAGGCCTTCATAGAATCAACATCGGTTTTCGTAAAATGATCTTTCAACCATTCATCAAAAAACTCATCAGTTTTTTCTTTGCCAATAATGGTTTCCAGTTTTTTAGTTATTTCGTGTTGCGTGCTGGCAAAACCGGAAGTTTTCATCATGTAACCTTCCATGAGCATCCAGTTGCCGGTTCCAATTCCACGCAAAATGACATTTTCGCCATTTCCATCTACTATTTTTTGTCCATCGGCATGTAAAAAACCTTGCTGGGCAATTACAGAACTTGAAACAAAAAAAAGGAAGAAGAAGAAAAGAAGAAATTGAATAGATTTCATCATAATTAAAATTGAATAAATAAAAGCTTCCCGAACTCCTCCAAAGGAGGGGAATTTGGAGAATATCTTTACTTGTTTACTGTTTTTTGAATGTTAAAGTATTTAAGCTAATTCCGCCTTCATCAATGACTAATTTGATTGCTTGTGTCCCTTTTTTCAACGTAATGTCTTCAAGAGCCAGCTCTTCCCATTCCTGATCATCTCCGGTTGATTTCAGGGAAACCATTGGCAGATTTTTACCATCAATATTCAAATGAATTTTACCCGCCTTGCCTTTAGTCGCATAGCTAAGTTTTACGCTATACTCTCCCACTTCAGTAACGTTACATGTGTACTGCATCCATTCGCCTTTTTCGGTCCATCCCACATAAAAACCATTGCCTTCTTCAACATTAGATTTTGCAATGTCTACTCCATCGTTGCGATAGTTCCGACCATTGTTCCATCCCGTACTATTTTTTGTTGATGTTCTGAAATTGCAGGTATCGGTATCGAAATAAGCCTGCCCAAGCGCACCCAAATCGTAGTTTGTGAGGCAGATAGTTCCCGGAATGTTATTCGCTGTAAATGGTCTTGCCGACTTGTCGCCCTGTGCCTGACGGAACATGGCATCAATTACATCGTAATGAATGACACAATTGTTCAGCTTCATCATTTCGGCTTGTTCCATCAGCCATTTTGTAGCCTGCTCTTTCGTTGGTTCTTCTCCTTTGCCGCTCCAATAATTGAGCAGGTTTTGCCAACCTTCAGTTTTTGGAATAGTAACCGTTCCGGTCACAGAGTTTATTTTTTTATATGGCCACCAAGCCCAGCCAATATTGTTGGCTTCCACTAAACTGAGGCAATTGGTAAACCATGTATTGGAATTTTCGCCCGATTCGCCGAGCCAGAAAGGAACATTGTATTTGTTGCGCATGTCGAGTACCCATTGGATCTCCTCAACACGATTATAGTTCCAGTATTTGTGAAAACTGACCACAATATTGTTGTCGTACTTTTTAGGATCAGGCGCATTTTTATAGTTGTTGCCCCAACAGTTTCCTTCAATGATGACGATATGATTTTGATCAACCTCGCGAATGGCTGAGATGGCTTTTTCGTAAAATTCCCACAACAATTCATTTTTTGTACAAGCGCATCCGTTTTTATTTCCTGCATTGTCGAAATCCCAATTGGGTTCGTTCAGAATATCGTAGGCTCCCATCCAAGGTTCGTTGGCGTATCGATCAGCCAATTTTTTCCACAGTGCATAGGTTTTCCGTTGGTTTTCGGCACTCTCCCAAAGTGATGGTTTTTCAGGATCATAGTCCGAAATATTGGCATCCTTGCCCTGGCCTCCGGGAGCCGCATGTAAATCAAGAATCAGATAAATTTGATTGTCGGCGCACCAACTCAGCAAATCATCCACCATTTCAAAACCGGTTTCCAGCCAGGTATCTTGTCCTGCTTTTGGTTCCATTTCGATGGGTAAAGTGAACAGATTGTAGTGCATGGGTAAACGAATGGAATTGAATCCCCATTCAGCCATGGAATCTACATCTTGTTTGGTGAGGTAATTGGCCCGCCATGTTTTGTAAAATTCTTCCATGCCTTCTTTACCAATGGTCTTTTCGATGGTGTTCACAATTTCATATTGAGGACCTGCAAAGCGCGAAGTTTCGAGCATATAACCTTCCTGCAACATATAACCTCCAAGTCCCATTCCGCGTAAAATCACTTCATTCCCACTTCCATCGACAATCATTTTACCATCGGTATGTAAATAATTTTTTTGTGCGCTTAAACTCATAGAAATGACCAAAGAGGCCACTATAATAGCAATTTCAATCACTTTCATGATGATGATTTTTTTTAGAGTTAGAATGTTATCGTATTTATAAAACAGGTTCATGTTAATCGTTTCAAAAATTGTTCTTCGCCAAACCTCAATTCCTATTAAATTTAACACAGAGAGATTTATATTTCTTTAATGTTATTGCCAATCAATTTAATAGTATACAACTCTTTCGAAAATTCTGGCTGAGAAGACACTGAGATCACAGAGAAGAAAAATCGCTAAGCGATTTTTTCTCTGTGTGCTCTGTGCATCCTCCTAAAAAAGAGGCAACTTTAAGGCTTGCATCTTCACTTTCACTTGTTGTTAAGAAAAGCCATAAAAATATTTCTCTGTGTTATATTAATTTTTACCAGGTTCTTACTTATCAGTTTTCTTTTGGTAAATGCGTACATAATCCACTTCCATTATTGCCGGAAAAGCAGTTTCATCTACCCCGTATTTTCCACCCCAGTCGCCACCTACAGCAAGGTTCAACAGCAAATGATTGCGTTTATCAAAAGGCCAGACATTCCAATCGTTGGACTCCTTATCAAACGTAAAATAGGTTGAATCATCAACAAAAACACTGACCGAAACGGAATCCCATTCCAAACCGTAAACATGAAATTCAGCGCGGTTATCCGGCAAGGAGATACGTGTGCTATGTTGCGTTCCTTTTACATGATTGTAGCTTTCAGTGTGAACCGATGCGATAATGGTATCGGGATCGTAACCAACATTCTCCATAATATCTATTTCACCACTTCGTGGCCATCCACCGTATTCCCAATCGGTTGAAAGGGTCCAGATGGCAGGCCATAATCCTTTGCCATCGGGCAGTTTTGCCCTGATCTCAAAACGACCATACAACCAGTCTCCTTTCTCCTTGGTAATAATTCGAGCCGATGTATAGTTAAAATCATTCCAGTCTTCTTTAATGGCCCGGATTTTTAAGGTGCCATTTGAAACTTCGGCATTTTCAATACGATTGGCTGTATAATATTGAAGCTCGTGGTTGCCCCATCCCCATGCATTTCCAAGGGTATCGTAACTCCACTTGGTAGAATCGGGCAAACCCGTGTAGTCAAATTCATCGCTCCACACCAATTCGTATTGGTCTTTTGGAGTTGTTTTACATGACCCGAAAGCCAGCAGAACCATGGTGATCAACAAATAATTCCTCATCGTTTTCAGATTTAAAATAAGTGAAGAAGTGCGCCCATTTTAAAACATGTGCAACACTTCTTTTATATTTAGGTATAAACAGGTCATTATTTAAAACTTACCGTAATTTGTTTCACTTCGCCGCTACGTTTAAAAATAGCAGAACTCCATTTTTCATCCAATTCATTGGTATTCCACTCCAGAAAATTTCCGTCGTACAATTCCAATTGAATTTTAGTCTCTGCTGCTTTTTGATAAATGATTGGGATATGACAAAACGAAAACAACAATCCTTGAGTTAATTCTTCAATTTTCAAGTTAAAATGCTGAATAAAATAACTCTCCTGCGCCAAACTGCCCGAAACAAATTCCGCAACATCTACCCACTCCGGATGAAAACACAACCTTCCATTTTTCACTTCAAGTCCAAGTTCCATCCATCTACTGAGCACATCTTCTTTCACCTGACCAGTCATTCCCGGCTGTTGAACACCCAGCATGATTGGCGTGTGTGAATATGGATCGGTTGGAAAAGCGCCATACGCTGCTGGCGATTTATGACTACCAATTCCTGCTCTGATTTCATTGTATTGTTTTTTCAATTCAGCAATGAATAAGTTGGATTTATTGGCTTCAATTGCTTTGGTAATGGTCTCTCCCACCGCCAAAAGCAGCTTTGAAACCATGTGCCAATAAATACTACCCAGACCTTCGTACTTATAGAAAGAACCCGATCGGCCGGTAAATGATTGGTGGTCGAAAAGTTTTTCGTACAAGCTGATCACTTGCACTTCTTCTTCACTAATTAAGGCTGAATAAATGGCCGCATCCAATTTCCCCAAGGCATTTTTCAAGGCGTTGGAGTTGTTCAGTAATCCATTAAAGTGATAGCTGCCGTTTTCGTCGCTGACAATTACAGATGTTTCACCATTTTGTGCTAAAGCGGCAAGCAATTTAGAAGCTTTTATATCGGCGATACTAAGTATATTTTTATCGAGGAAAAGTGGCAGTTTCTTGTTGGGATAGAGCATGTACGAAGCCTGATCGGGACGATAAAGCGCACTGTTTCGCAACTTATTCAGCAATTCAAGCGACGCTTCAGGATCAAGGTAGCCCGAACTCAACACCGCAACCTGGCCTTCGAGCATTTCTGCAAGTCGACTGATTTTTAGTTCTCCCTCGTTAAAACTAATCAGGTTGTAGGCATGGAAAAGACCATCGGAGCGTTTGTTTTGACCAATGGTTTGATCGATGGATGTTTGTACAGCAGCAAGAAAGGCGACAATGGAATCCAATGCAAGTTCTTGTTTTTTACCTTTTAAACCGGAATACACCGAAGTACGGAAAACGCTACCGGCTTCTCCCAATTGATCAGCTATGCGACGTCGTTCCTTGTCATTCAATGCACCAGACTGAAAATCCTGATTTTCAAAAATGGCTTTCAGCGTTGTTAAAAATGAAGCTACTTCAGCAGAAAATTCGATGGCTGAATTTTGGCTGGACTTAAATAAACGCTGCAAAAAGTGAACATAACGACGCATGTAATAAAGCGTAACCATAGAGGCTCCATTTCCAACCAATGCATTGTTGGCATCGTTCCATTCGGGGCGCTGTGTGTTCATCCAAATACCGGCACCAGGAATAAAAGAGCTCAATTTTGAAAACAATGGAACGACTAATTTTTCAGTCAGATTAACCTGAAGTACTTTATTGTCGAGCTGTATCAGTTTTCCGTCAGCCCCAATTTCGGTCACAAGTTTTTCAATGGCCGTATTTTTTGCGTCATCGAAAAGGATGGAATCCTGCGGATTTTTTACCAAATTGGGATATGATTTCAGGCAATAAGGGACATTGGCATAAGCGAATAAAGGCAATTTCAACCATTGTTGTAGTTTTCCCGGATCCAGTTTTTCAGATAGCTCCAGCAATTTTTCGAGATAAATGATTTGATGATCGCCCCAATAACCAATGTTCGACCATGGATCTTCGGGATCGAGGATTTCCCATTCAATACCATCGCGTGTAATTTTGTAGGCATTAAACCCATCGATGGTAGTGGCATTTACAAATTTTGCGATTATTCCGGGAAGAAAGGCGGGATAACTCACGGCCAGCGCTTCCCAGTTTTGAAATATATCGCGCCAGTTTCCCTGATAATTCAGCGAAGGTGTCCCGTCGTCGTTTTTCAGTTTTATGCTGAACAAGTTCCAGGGTCGGCTTGGATCGCCATGACGACGACTAAACATCAATGGGAGGTATTCGAGACTCAAACGAATTAAATCGGCATTTCCGTTTTCTGTTGCCTGATTGATTAAATCAAAATAGTTTAATTCATTGGGTAAAAGCTTCAGCCAGCCGCTCACTTCATTAAGAAGAGGACGATTAAAATGTTCGATATGACGACTGAAATCAGTTTTCAAAACGGTGTAATCGCGGTATGGAATTCCACCCCGCATGTTGTTAAAAAGGACGTTGGCAAAATGCCTTTTTACATTCTGCTGATCGGCGGTAAACTGTAAACCATCAACTTGAGCTACAATATTGATGAGTTGCTCCGAACCTTTTTGAATATCTTGTTCAATAAGAGAAACCGGATTTTTTTCCTGCCTGAAAAAATTCATCAAGCTCACAATTGCTGAAACATCCTGATTGACTTCGGCCACTGTATACCAATCTTTTTGTTCATCGGCTACCAATAGAATTTGAGCATTCACCAAATAGGCTCCTTTAACTCCCAAACTTTCATTTTCTGCCGCTATATTTTCCCCAAAGCGAAATTGATCCAATTGTTTTGAACTCATCAAATATTTGCACTTAGTTAAGCCTACACTCCAAACAGTGGTTACTTTCAGTGCTTCGCTGGGTTCAGCTTTATCCACCGGAATGGAACTGAGACGGAATAAGCCTAAAGAAGTGTCGTTAACCATCTCGCACTTTTTGTAAGCATCCACCAAAGTACTCAGCATTCCCTGCATGTTTCGGTTTACTCCGTATGGCAACAAGTTTTGCAAACCATCAATTAAATCGATGTTCACTTCAACATCGTTGTGGTTGACAATGGAGCTTTTCCGAACCCACCCAAAGCGTTCGCTGTTGGTCCAGCTATATCGGAAAGTGATTTGGAGGTAATGATTGATTTCTTCGAAAATGACTTTATTCCCAATGGCATTTTTATACAAAACGCCGGTTGTTTGGTAAGCTCCTTTAGTACGAACAGAGAAGGGTTCCCACAAACAGCTAGTTTCGCCAATTGTAACCATCAAAATCGTTTTACTTCCGGTTATCTCAGCATAATCGTGAATTTTATCATCGGTATAATACGGGAACAAAGCTTGCTCAGGATTTGCCCGGCCGGCAGTTAAACTGCCATTACTTGAAAGGTACATCCAATGATCGGAAGGACTTACAATCGACATTAAAAACGGAGGCATTTGATCAAAATTTTGGATGGCATAATATTCTTCACCATCCAATTGAACCCAGGATCCCTGAATTGGATTTTCTGATTGATGCAAAATTGTTTTTCCTAAATATATTTGTTTGCTCATGTCCGTTTATAAATAAATTAAAGTTGTTTCCGCTACTTCATTTCAAAAAATGTATATTTTCTCCACCAATGTACTTCTTCACCTGCAGGTAATTCTACCTGAAAAAAAAGTTCAGGGCTAATCACGTGCGCATTTCCCCACAGGTTGACCAAATTCGATTCAAAACTGACTTCCTCCCGAACGCCAACACCCAGTTTTGTATTGGTTAATTGCCACCAACTTCCAATCTGTGTTCCATTGAGTTTCCTGATGAAAATATCTCCATCAGGAGTAGCTTTAAAATTAATCGAACGATCATGTATTTTCAAATATTGATCGATGTTGTGAACCGCTTCAAAATTTCCGTCGTTCAGCTTAAAGTTGAATTCAAGGAGATAATCCTGATCCAATTCAGCCCCATTTATGGCTATAAAATTGTGCGTGTATTCCGAAGTTTTTAAGGGTTTTGTGTCCTTATTCACCAAAAAATATTCAATCAACAGCTCATTGTCATGTATTGAAATAATTTTCTGATAGTCGACACAAATGCTTTTCAAGTTCGAACTTTTGACTTTATAGAGCAGGATATCCTCCTCTTCCTTTTCCAAAATATAATCGAGGTTTCGAATCGGATAATTTCGAAAAAAATTATACGCTTGCTCATCTTGTTTCAACAAATCGCCGACACCAATTTTATGAAAATATTCACCTACCCCAGTTTCATTATACCCCTGAGGAAGATCGATGTCGAATTCGTTCATCAAACCAATACCTGACAGTAATGAGCGATCTGATTTTTCGGTGGTACAAAAAGTGTGTTTATTGTTAAAAGTTACCTGAAGAACATTACCAAAGTGATCGAACCGGGACCCCTGATAAAATTCCATAGGATGACCAACGGTCACTAAAAGTTTTTTGTTCTTCAGGTAATCAGGCATATCTTTAGTTTTTCACCATGAAAGGGAAGTTGGCGGTTGCTGAATGATCATGGCCATCGTTCACATAAACGAATAAACGGTATGGACCTTCTGTTAGTGGTGCAGCGATCTTCATATTTGCTTCACCCATTTCATTCAATAAGGTTTCCGGGCGATCTTCGTGATCACCCCCGTCGCCTAAATCAGTACTCTCGGGCATTATTTCCCAGCGGTAGGTTAAAGGTTCATTTTCGTAATCACGGGCAGCACATAAGGCATCAAATTCTTCACCGGGTGCTACTGTTACTATATCGTAAATTTTCATGCCGTTGATGCGCAATGAATCGAGGGTTGGGCAGCGGTTTTCAGGCCATTTGCCATTCCAGATTTTATACATAGCATCCACCGTTTCGGTGAAATGACCGTTTTCGAGAAGCATTCCGTACCATGTTGGGGTACGTTCCTGCTTTTGTCCCCAAAGGAAGGCATACGAACCCATACAACGCTTTCCATCGGCTTTGATGGCGACTTCGTAACGATGCAAAAATGAATTTTGTTTCTCCTGACTCGTTTGTTCTACAGCTGCTCCCCATGGCATTGGTGGAACTTCCCAGTGGCCTGTGGCACCCCATTCGGTTACTACATATGGACCATCATATCCTGCATCGGCTAAACGGGTTTGAAGGTTTTCAATGTCGGCATACATTTGAATGCAAATGAAGTCCAGATCATTGCAATTGGTTTTGAAGTAATCGATCTCACGTTTCCCAATTCCAGCCAGCATGGTAGTGGTGGGGTGGTTGGGATCAATTTCATGAATCACTTTTGACAGATCATTCACAGCATCCCAAACTTGCATATTGGTAGCCCTAAGGTTTAATTCGTTTCCAAGACCCCAAGCCAACAAAGCCGGGTGGTTTTTGTATTTATTTACTTCGTCCTTGATGTATTCAACCTGTTTCGCTACGTCTTCGGCATTGTTGTAATCGAAGCCATGACGTTCGCGCTGAACATTTAGGCCCATGGTAACCAAAAGACCATTTTCATAGGCCAAATCGAGTACTTCCTGCGCATCACGAGTGCTCCAGGTGCGAAACGAATTGGCACCATGTTCGGCCAAAGATTTGATTTCTTTGGTATCGCATCCAGCGCCATCGATGTAGAATTCTTTTCCATCGACAAAAAGACGATAGTTTCCATCCGTTGTTTTTACTTCCACTTTTCGGGGTCCGGCTTCTGCCGCTGTTTTTGGCTTTCCTGAATTGCAGGATGAAATGAATAAAGCCATTATTATTGAGAAATAAATAAATTTCATTTTAAACATTTTTAAAGTTATTGACTACCTTTTAGATCGAAGTTATTCGCTTTCATCGCACGGTCAGCCTGCATTTAACCCTCCTGAAATCATTATTCAGTGAAAGATGCCTGCTACTCATGCTTGTTTTAAGCTTATTGCTTTTCAGATTTAACCAATATTTTTTCCAATTCTTCGAGTGTTTTTCCTTTGGTTTCGGGTAAAAAGATGAGGACAAATATTAATCCCAACAATCCGAATACACCGTAAATCATAAATGTTCCTGCATTCCCCAGGTTTTCCAATTCCCATGGAAATACCAACTGAACAGAAAAACTAATGGCAGAATTAATGAAACCAATGAAAGAGATGGCGATTCCTCGAATTCGATTTGGAAACAATTCGGAGAATAACACCCACATGACTGGTCCAACAGAAATAGCAAATGAGGCCACAAAACCAATAATTCCGATGAGCACCAACCAGGAATTGATTTGAATGGATTGGCTGACCACGTTGGCAGCATGTACACCAGCCAATTGTTCACCCAATAAACTGCGCAGTGCTTCTTTAATGGCCACGTCGCTATTGAAAGTAATGTTTTGTATGGAGCTCCAATCGGCTCCGGGTAATATTTTCATCAGGTTAAACATACTTTCGTCACCAACGACATAAGTTGCGCTTGCAAAAGCAAATGAAAGAATGGCCATCGAAGCCAATATGCCGGAGAATCCAACAATCAGCAAAAATTTACGGCCCATTTTATCGATCAGCCAAATGGCCAGCAGGGTAAATATCAGGTTGGTTAATCCAACCAGTATCGCCTGAGAAAAGGAAGCATCGACACCGATACCTGTTTGTTCAAAAATCATTGGTGCATAAAAGAAGACCGCATTGATTCCGGTAATTTGCTGAAGAATAGCAATTACGACTCCAATAAAAAGCACTAATTTAAGGGCAGGTTTAAATAATTCATTAAAACGAACTTTCGATTTATTCTCATCGGCTTTCAGGCTTTGATCAATGGCGAGTAAAACTTCTTGTGCTCCCTCGGAACCACTTGCCAATGTTAATATTTCGAGCGCCTTTTCTTTTTGTCCATGCATGGCTAACCATCTTGGACTTTTAGGGACCACAAATAGAAATAGATAATACATAATAGCAGGAAGGGTCTCTAAACCTAACATCCATCGCCATGCATATTCATTAAATTTTAACGATAAAGCAAAAGGACTATCACTTTTTGCCAATTGCAAAATTAAATAGTTGGTGAAAAAGGCTATAGAAATACCAAGTACAATGTTCAGTTGATTGAACGATACCATTCTTCCCCGAATTTTTGCAGGAGAAATTTCGGCGATGTACATAGGAGCGATGATAAGTGAAGCACCAACACCTAATCCACCGACCATGCGTGCGATAACAAGCGTAGTAAAACTTGTGGCCAATGCAGAGAAAACGGCCGAAACAGCAAACAATATTGCAGCAATTTTCAGCATCGGTTTGCGACCATATTTATCGCTTAATGGCCCGGAAACCATCATGGCTAAAGTTGATGTAAGTGTTAAACAACTCACTGCCCAACCCAATTGTAATTTGGTTAAACCAAATTCCGGCTCAATAAATTTAATCACCCCGGAAATCACCGACGCATCAAATCCCATCAAAAAACCGCCTAATGCAACGATTAGTGAAACTCTAATTACAAAACCGTTTCTGCTTTTCATAAACCCAAAATTTTTATCCTGTTTTACATAATTACTGGCTCAATCTTCGTGTAATATACCAAATTGATGCATCAAAATATTATTAAATAATCTATTATAAAACAGCATTTCAAAGCCCTTTTAAAACAAAATATTATTTAAATTCTAAATAAAAAACACTTCCCATCAGTTAATTAATCTTCCTGTGGGAAGTGCTTACTAACAATATTCTATAACTAAATTGAAATCCAATTAAATATTAATAGCCTTCGTTCTGTCCATAATCGTTATCACCATAAGCATTGATCTCAGCTTGTGGTATTGGAAAGTATCCATTCGAAGCTTTACCCGGTAATCCAGTGGCGTAACTTTCGCCATTGTTATCATAATCTTCGCCAGTTAATTCTTTTTCAGCATCACCCCAGCGTACTAAATCGAAATAGCGATCACCCTCTAAAGCTAGTTCCAATTGTCTTTCTCTTTTAATTGCTGTAAATAAATCAGCACCAGTAGCCGTTACATCAGGCAACGAAACACGTGTTCGCACTTGATTCAAATAGCTTTGTGCTTTTCCATCGTTCCCATTAAGGTGATGTGCCTCGGCTAACATCAGCAATGCATCTGAATAACGTAAAACAATTAGGTTTTGATTCACCTGTGTTGCACTCACAAAATACCCTTGTCGTGCAGAGTGCTTATTGTCATAGAAACCTGTGAGAACATTTTCCCAAATAGTAGTTACACCTGCCGTATCACACATGAATTGAATGGTAGCAGTATCAAGCATAGTGGCCTCTTTTCTGATAACATCATTCATATCATCAAATGCTGCAGCCAGTTTTTGAGTTGGCTGATTCATTCCCCAACCACTCATATGTATTCCATCAGGTAAAGGTTGAGTATTATTTGAAAAACAACGTGGCGAAACAAGCGTCGCAATGGCATTACCATTGTTCCCTGCTCCATCCCAACTAGCTGCACCCTTACTGGTCATGTTTATCTCAAAAAGAGATTCAACACCGTGTACTCTGGCAGGATCAAATACATCGGCAAAATTTGGTTCTAAGGCATAGTATCCGTCATTAACCAAATCTTCCAGCACCGCAATTGCATCTGCATTTTTACCCCTATACAAGTATATTTTACCTAATAGTATTTGAGCCGAACCAAGAGTAGCATATCCTGTACTTTTATCAACTTGAACATCAAGTCCCATTCCACCAGTAGTTAGTTTAATGGCTTCTTTCAAATAGCCTTCCGCGGCATCCCATGTTACATCAACAGATTCAGCCCTTGGATAAACAGATGTAATACCTGGGATATCATCAATAATAGGCATCCTTCCAAACATACGTGTTAATTGAAAGTAAGCCATTCCTTTTAAGAAATAGGCATTAGCTACAGCCTTAGATCCCAACTTAGAATTAATATCGGCATAAGCAATAATAGCATTTGCACGAGTATTCATCTTCCACCATAAGGTATAGAAATCCTGTAGGTTCACATCTTTATCTTCAACAGGGCTGGCCAAAAATCGATCACAAACTTGATACCCTTTTTGGTCATTTTCATCCCCTCCACCTCCTACGGCATCATCAGAAGTAATACTACCCCACAAAAAGGTACTTCCTCCCCATATCACATGTTGAAATGGATCATAAGCCCCGTTTAGGGCTAATATAATTTGTTCATCGGTTTGATAGAATGTTTCCACTAATTCATTGCCATCAGGTAAAACGGTTAAATCGTCCTCCGTACAGGCATTTAGCACAAAAAATGCCAAGAGTATATATATAATTTTATTAATTTTCATAATCTGTGTTTTTAAAAGTTAACCATTACACCAAAGGTGTGTATTTTAGATGTTGGATAAATACCTACATCGACTCCTAATGAGCTTGAACTTGAACCAACCTCAGGATCCACACCTGGGTATTTCGTAATTGTTAACAGATTTGTTCCTGTATAGTAAATTTTCAACTTGCTAATTTTCACTTTTTTAGTTAAAGTACTCGGAATAGTATAGCCTATCGATAAGTTCTTTAAACGGAAATAATCTCCATCATACACATTAAGTGAACTTGGTTGGTAGTTTTTATTTTTATCATTATAAGTAGCTCTTGGATATTTGTTTGATGTACCTTCACCTGTCCAACGCTCTTCATACCATACGGAGGTACGGTTTGTTTTTAAATTATCGTTACGTGAACTCACCCAAAAGATTTGGTTTCCAACCGTTCCCTGGAAGAATGCATTAACGTCAAAGCCTTTAAATTCAAACCCAAGATTAAGTCCATAATACCAGTCTGGAAGAGGTTTCCCTAGTTTAATTCTATCGTCTACGGTAATTCTACCATCACCATTTTGGTCAACCCATTTTACATCACCAGGTATTGCATTTTTTTGTATTACTTTTCCTCCTACTGAATCGGGTGCTACATAACTATCAATCTCGTCTTGAGTCTGAAAAATGCCATCCGCTTCATAGCCAAAGAAATACCAAACTGGCTCTCCTTGTTGGTATTTCACCACATCACCAAACTGACCAATACCTTGATATTTACCTTCTTCAACTCCAAATTGAGTTACTTCATTCTTAAGGTATGAGGCATTTACTCCGATGTAATATTTAAAGTCTGAAACCTGCCCCTTATAATTGAAGGACATTTCAATACCTTTATTCACAATCTCACCATCGTTAACCTGCGCAGTTCCAGACAATCCATTAGACAATGGTTGATCTGATTTATATGCTAATTGGTCGGTTGTTACTCGGTTGAACAAATCTAAAGAGACGGTTAATGAGTTCTTTAATAAACCTACATCGATACCTGCATTGGATTGCACATTGGTTTCCCATAAAAGTGCTGAGTTACCTGGGGTTCCTGGAACTTTTCCTGGCTGTAAATTTCCTTCAGAAGTTCCGTCTACATAATCAACAACATTTAATGCGGTTAAATATGGGAATGATGCTAAGTTTTGAGCACTACCATTCTGACCCCAACTAAAACGTGCCTTTACGCTTGAGAAGATATCTAAGGCTGGTGTGTTTTTAAAGAATTCTTCATTATGAATATTCCAACCTACAGAGAACGAAGGAAAAGTACCAAATTTCTTATCTGGCCCAAATTTCGATAATCCATCACGACGAATACTTCCTTGCAAAAGATATTTCTCTTGATAATTATACATTACACGACCAAAATAAGAAGACTTAATAATAATCCCCTGATCCGCATTATCAACATAACTCCAGATTTCATTTCTTTCAACATCCTGGCCTAAAGAAGGGTAACCATAATAAGAATCACCATAAGGTATATTATATCCTTTTGCTCCTTGATAAGTGTGTTTGTAGTTTTCATAACTCATACCAGCCATCCCTTGGATATAATGATCTCCAAATTGATGTTCCATGGTTAAAAAGGTCTCACTACCAAATTTAAACCATCTATTCCAAGTTTCACTCGCGTTGGTTAATGTATCATGAGGAACTTTGTCTCCAATACCGTACATGGTTTTACCATTAAAGTTTCGATCCGTTTGGTAAGCCATGTCAACATATAAGCGACTGGTTAATTTAGCCCATTCTACAGGTTTTAAATCCATATGAATATCACCAACAATCTTATCTTGTGAAACTTGGTTATCTGTATAAGCTATTTTTGCCAAAGGATTCCACATCTCACCACTTGTTAAATCTGATATAGTATATGGTCTTCCATCAGCATCTTTAACTAAGGCTTTATAATTTTCTCCTGTCCTATAAAAATCAGGTATATCAGAATCATTTTCCCAAACCGTTGGAACTGTTGGATCATAACGCATAGCAGTAGTTACAATACCGCCATATTGATCTGTTGTACTTAATGGATTTTTTTTCCAATGACTATAAGAAACATTAGACCCAGCACTCAACCATTCTTTAACATCAGTTTCCATGTTAGAGCGAAATGTATAACGTTTCATATTATTATCACTTCCACCAACAATACCATCTTGGTCAAGAATACTTGAGCTGATATAGTAAGTAGATTTATCAGAGCCCCCGGAAAGGCTAATTTGATGCTCTTTGACTGCAGCAACTTGAAAAATTTCATCGATCCAATTTGTTCCATTGCTAGGATCAATAGCTTCAAATAGAGCTAAGTCCTTATGCTTCTCCATTGTAGTCGCCTCTACGAAATAATCTTTATATTCATAGGCGTCCATAACATTAGGCTTATTTACAACATCCTGTAAACCATATGAATACCTATACTCTATACGACCTTCGCCTTTTTTACCTTTTTTGGTAGTTATTAAGATTACACCATTTCCTCCCTCAGCACCATAAATAGCACAAGATGCAGCATCTTTTAAAATCTCCATAGATTCAATATCAGATGGATTAAGATATTCCATTCCTCCAACGTTTACTCCATCTACAATATAAATAGGGTCATTGGCTCCGTCAGAACTTGTACCACGAATTTTTACTGAAATGGTTCCTCCAGGTTCACCTGAATTTTGAGCAACAAAAACACCAGGTACTCTACCTTGCATTGCTTGCTCTATCCTAGTTGCCGACGACTGTTCAATATCTGAAGTAGATATTGAAGAAATTGATCCGGTAACCAAACTTTTTTTCGTAACGCCGTAACCGATTACAACGACCTCGTCAACGCCCAATACAGCGGGATCAAGAGTCACATTAATCACATTCTGCCCCTTCACCGGAATCTCTTGAGATCGCATTCCAACAAAGGCGAAAATAAGTGTTGAATTTGGATCATCCATTTTAATCGAATAATTACCATCGATATCGGTAATCGTTCCTGATGTTGTTCCTTTTATAGAGATACTCACTCCCGGGAGGGAGCTATTATCTTCAGTAGTTGTTACCACTCCGGTAACCGAATGCTGCTGAGCATAAAGAGAGCCCCACAGCATCATTAATAATACAATTAGCAGTTCTTTTTTCATTCGTCCTTATTTATGATTTTTAGAAGTGACATACGGAATTTACCAATTGACTTTTTATGAGTTGCTAAAGTTTCAGGTTGATGTTCCATTAGTCAAAGATTCATTTTGATAATTGAAAGAACGAATTACGCCCAGTAAATAGGGAAATGCAAAAATAATGTTTCATCAAAAACACAACATTTAGCATTTTTTAACACAACAAAATTACATCACATAATTTATAGATTGCTGAATAAATGGACTTTAAAAATCCTAATAACTCAATTATTAAGTCAGTTGTTATTTCACAAAATAATTCGATAAGAAATAGAAAAAAAGTACTTTTTAAACAGAAAGAATGTAGTCAATTAAATTTTGAGAGCGTTCAAGATTAAATTTCCGTCGTAAGCGATATCGACTAATTTCAACTCCCCGAGTAGTTATGTTCATAAGTGTAGCAATTTCCTTGCTGGAGATATTCATGCGTAAATAAGCCGAAAGTTTTAATTCCTTTGGTGTAATATCGGGGTGTAAAACTCTGACTCTTTTAAGGAAATCCTCGTGAACCAGTTCAAAATTGGTTTCAAATACCGACCATGACTCATCATTACTGGTTTCTTTATCGATTTTTCGAATGATCATTGCAATACGACTTTTCACCAAGTCCTCCTTCAATTCACTTTGAATTTTTTTGAGATCAACCTTAATCTTATGAAGTTCTTTGTTTTTCTGCACCAGATTCATTGCCGAATTAGCCAACTCCTTGTCTTTATGGATCATATCCGCCCTAAGCTTATCGTTTCTGAGCCTTATAATCTCCTTCTCTGCTTCCAGTGCTTCCCTTTTAAGGTGTTCTTCTTTCTCAATAAATTCCTTGCGTTGCTCTTCGAGCTCTTTCATCTTTTTTCTTTCAACACGCTTTAAAAAAAGAAAGATCCAAAACCAAACAAAGGTAATGGAGAGCACAAAATAAGCGATGATGGCACGAAGTGATTTATACCATGGTGGTAAAATAGTAAATTCAAAAGGTTCAGGCGAAGACAAAATACCATACTTATTTTTCGACCGAACTCTAAAAATAAAATCACCTTCGGGTAGATTCGTATATTCCTTGGTCGACTCAGTTTGCCAATCGGACCATTCACGATCAAAACCTGCTAACAAATACGAAAATTGTGTTTCATGGGCACCTTCAAAAAACAAACCGGTAAAAGTAAAGCGAAGTGCATTGTTGCTATATTCAATATGGTGCTTCATGTCCTGCTTTTTTGAATTTACGCCTGACCAAACACCGTTGTACAAAATCTGATTTTTTCCTAAAATTGATACTGAATTGAGAATGGAAGAATATCCCCTCCGATAATCAATAAGCATTTGAGGATTATAATGGGCATAACCCTTTTCAAGTGCAATCAATACATTGTTTTCATCCATTACATTAAAATTGAAAAAACTACCGATAAATTTTCCTTTCAATTTACTGAAGGGATATGAAACATTGTTAAAGGTTCCATCTTCGAGGTGGCGTAAAACACCTCCTTCGTTGCTGAAATTGACATACCAGATATTGGCTTTAGCATCTTCCTGAATAAATTGCACCGCCTCATTATTAAATAAGCTATTATAATACGCCGCTTTAACGAAATGATCATCAGATTCCTCATATTGATAAATTCCATCAGGACTTGTAATCAGGACGTCTTCATTTTTCATTTGTTTTAGCTTGCAAAAGTTCTCAGAAGGTAATCCATCGTTGAGTCCATATTTTTTAAGCAGCAAAAGGCTATCCATGCTTTCGTTCAGTTGATATAAAGCAACACCATTAAACGCATGGCTAACCCACACCAATCCATCCTTAAGGCAAATCATTTCCTGGCAGGAATAATTGATGCCTTTAATGGCATTCATATGAACCATTTGATTGTTTTCGTACCGGTAAAGTTCCATACCGTTGTATGTCCCTTCGATGAAATAATCAGAATATCCCGGAATTTTATTGTAGGCCCAACAACCCGGAGTATCGTCTATTTGGATAGCCTCATTATCATTAACCAGAAAACTCCCATTGTTGTGTCCGCAAAACAACTGATTATTAATTATTTGTAAACTCCATACCTGACCAGATGTATTGACTACCATCTTAAAATCGGAAGCACTTAAACCGGGACTCTTAAAATCGATTAAATCACAATAGAATAAACCCTGGTTTGTACCCAGATAAAGTTTCCCTTCGAATGCAATGGAGGTATATCCTGTCCCGAAATCGTAAAATTCCTGTAAGAGTGTTATCGGCGAATTTAATTCCACATAATCAATCCCATTATCCAATCCCAGCCAAAGATTTCCATCCAAATCGAGACACATGCTCAAAATGGTATTGTTCTGAAGACCCTTTTCACGATTAATCATTTGGATTAGGTTCCCTTCTTTGTCACAAATAATTAATCCATTCTGAATGGTTCCGAAAGCAAAATGCTGCTCGTCAACAATTAAACTGGAATACACCTGATACTTCTTAAGCAATTCATTAACCGGAACATTCCAAGGCTGAAGTTTTATCCCATCATAAACAAACATTCCATCTTTTGCCGTTCCAATAAGTAACTCATCGTTATTTAATGGAAGTATCGACCAAACCTCCTTATGGATGAAATAGTCACCATCAGGAATTTTTTTTAGAAATCCATTCCGAAATTCCATCAGACCATTGTCCCGATCGAAGACATACACCACACCATTTACATAATACGAAAAATGGAAAATACTTCTTGGAGGAACAACTTCAATTGTTGAACCATTGTAGATAAACAATCCTTCAAAAGCCTGAAAGAGTACACCCCAAGGCCCTTCAAAAATACGCCACACATCGCCAAATGACTGATATTCTTCGGGTAAAAGTGGTTTAAGTGAAGTAAAGCTTGTTGCACCAAGTGAATCTCCTGAAAAATAACCTAACTCATTAAAAGCTCCGGCAAAAAGCACTTTGTGATTTTCGGAATAATACAAGGAACGAATATTCGATCCGTTAGGCACCAAATAACTCGACCAGAATTGTCCGTCGTACTGAAGCAAACCCTTATTGTTTCCAAAATACATCACTCCATTGTTCCCCTGAGTAATACTCCAATTTTGGGTCCCGGCATCGTATTCCGAACGTTCAAAATTTTGAATAACAGGAATACCAATCTCCTTCACTACCCCAAATAATAATGCAGGAACAAGGAAAAAATAAATGAATATCAACGGTGTATGTAGGTGTTTTTGCAACATGATTGCCTGCTTAAGTTTAGCAAATTAATTAGAAATAATTAAAAGTTACGACTCATTCACCATCTTTAGGCCAAATTCAGCCTTATTCTTTAAAAAAAAGCGATCTAAGACCTATTCTGTACCTCCAACTTCTACAAAAAAATCTTAGTCAAAATGCATATATCACTTGAAACCAACTAGATGACCAACAAACCTTCAGGACGCAGTTTTAAAAGAGTTTTATTGTTCCAGAATAAAACAAAATCTTCGCCAACCACCCGTTCAAAGTCAGCTGCCAGCTGTTCAAAATTAACAGCTTGAACCAATTCGGGCCCTAATTTATCCAAATTCTCAAGCAACCACAATCCTGCTTCTTTTGAAAATAAAAGTTTTACCTGCTTTTGTTTGAACGCAAAACTTAACTCAGCATTTTCAAAAACCCGCCCCTTTTTGGTTTTGGTGAAAATTGAAATCGAAGGTGTCTTTCCTAACCAGATCACCCGTGCACTTGGTGACGGCAAAACTAAATTGTACGCATTCCTAATCCCCTGAATATAATCTGCCGGATGCGTCGTTTTTGGCACTTTAAACTCAAACCATTTTTGCAAAGGCCAATCGAAACAAACATCATGCATGTAGTTAAACAAAGACTTTCGCAAACCTTCAGTATACTTCGAATGATCAGCACCTTTAGTATCGATACATTCCAGTTCATTATTGGCAAAATCGCCCAAAGCAGGGTGGGCATTTTTGACTTGAAATTTTTCAGGATTTAAGCCAACCGGACTATGGGCCGTCATCGCAAAATGATGCCAAAAGCCCGACTGAATAACGCCGGCTTCGAACAATTGCCGAACCACCTCCAAGGAATCGATGGTTTCCTGCTCGGTTTGCGTTGGAAAACCATACATCAAATAGGCATGAACCATAATGCCCGCTTTGGTAAAATGATCGACTACCCTGGTCACCTGAGCCACATTCACTCCTTTGTTGATCATACTTAGCAAGCGATCGGAAGCAACCTCCAAGCCGCCAGAAATTGCAATACAACCCGATGCATTTAATAGGTAACACAAATCCTGTGTGAAATTTTTTTCAAAGCGGATGTTAGTCCACCAGGTCACATTCAGTTTTCGTTTGATGATTTCAAGGGCCAAGGCTTTCAATAATGCAGGAGGAGCTGCCTCGTCTACAAAATGGAAGCCTGTTTCGCCTGTTTGATGAATCATTTGTTCCATTCTATCGCAAAGCAAACCGGCCGTGCTGGGTTCAAAGCGCTTGATGTAATCGAGTGAGGTATCACAAAACGTGCATCGCCCCCAGTAACATCCGTGGGCAAGTGTAAGTTTGTTCCATCGGCCGTCGCTCCATAAACGGTGCATGGGATTTACTGTTTCGATAACCGACAAATATTTTTCCAAAGGTAAATCGGAATAGTCGGGAGTACCCAGATCGCGCTGAGCGACATCACGGGCGCTTGAATCGTTGATGTATTGCACCTTCCCATTTTGAAGTAAAAATGTGCGTTTAAGCTCTTCTATTTTACGCTCACCATTGACATACTGAATCAAATGTTGCAAAGGAGCTTCTCCATCGTCGAGCGTAATAAAGTCAACATATTCAAAAACACGAGGATCAGAGAGTGATCGTAATTCAGTATTGGGATATCCGCCGCCCATTACAAGTTTAATTTCAGGATGATTGGCTTTTAACCATTGCCCACATTTTAGGGCACAGTACAAATTTCCAGGAAAGGGAACCGATAGACCTAACACCGAAGGTTGATATTTTTCAACCTTTTCGTTAAGAAGGTCCAATAAAATTTCATCGATGAATGAGTTGGCTTCATTTAAAGCATTATAAATTTCGTCAAATGATGAAGCAGCAACTGCAATTCTTTCAGCATAGCGGCTAAAGCCGAAATCAGGATCAACTGCTTCAATGATTAAATCAGAAATATCTTCCAAATACAAAGTGGCCAAATGCCTTGCCTTATCCTGAATCCCCATAGAACCAAATGCCCAATCCAGCTCATCGGTTTGCGCAAAACGACTAGCCTCAGGCAAATAATTACGGGAACAAATGCGGTGAGCAAGGGTTGGATTATTATTCTGAAGGAAATCGATCACGGCATCTACAGAGTTAATGTATTCTGACTTCAGATTTGATATCCGTTTTGAGTTTTCAGAAAGTTCCACGTCACTTTCATTGACCTTAACAAACAACTTCCTTAAACCTTTAGCTGAAAATAGCTGAAGAATGACTTCAATGCCCAGATCAGCCTGATAGCATTCAACGCCTACTGTATTCAAGTATCCCTTCAGGTAGGTTGTTGCCGGATACGGTGTATTCAGCTGGACAAATGGTGGCGATATTAGCAGTACTTTTTGCGGCAAAACAAGATTTTAAATTTTAATAAAAATAGACTTCTTTTAATTAGGTTCATCCTTTACCATTAATTTTTCTGGCTTTACCGTAATTATGCTGTTTTCAAAAAATATTTTTATGCCATTTTGCTATTTGTAATTAGCATTTTACTAATTTTGTGCTAATTCGAAACAGCACAATGGATATTCTACTGGACAAACATTTTCAAATTATCAGAGATACATCAACTGATTTTACCAGAAGTATCGCCAATAAAATTCATTGGGATGAGCGCTTAATTGGGATAAAAGGAGCAAAAGGAACTGGCAAAACAACGCTGCTTTTACAGCATATAAAATCTACTTTAAATAATCATAAGGCCATTTACCTGTCGCTTGACGATATTTATTTCTTTGGCAATACGTTGAGTGATACTGTTCGTCAATTCATTCAAATGGGATATGATCATTTTTTTATGGATGAAGTCCATAAATATCCCAATTGGTCCGTTGAGATTAAAAATCTTTACGATACTTATCGAAATATTAAAATCGTTTTTACTGGTTCATCAATTATTCAACTAATAGAAGGTTCTGGTGATTTGAGCCGAAGAGCAATGCTCTACGATTTACCTGGCTTATCTTTCAGGGAATACATTGAATTTTCAACAAAAACTGAATTGGCAACCTATTCCCTGAAAGAGATTTTAGAAAACCATCAAACTATTGCAAACGAACTTCTAGTTAAATTCAGACCTTTTGAACATTTTAATAATTACCTGCAAAAAGGATACTATCCATTTTTTATTGAAACGCCTAAAACATATCATTTCAGAGTAGAAAATGCAATCAATCAAACTCTTGAAAGTGATTTGCCACTTGTGAAGAATATATCGGTTGATTCAATAATCAATCTCAAAAAAATTCTTTTTGTAATCGCCCAATCTGTGCCATTCAAGCCTAATATTCAAAAAATTAGCGAACGAACCGGAATTAACAGAAATTCCTTAATTATTTACCTTCGATATTTGGAAGAAGCCAAAATTATTAAGCAGTTGTATGCAAGCAATATTGGAATAAGTGCTCTTCAAAAACCACAAAAAATATACTTCGAGAATCCAAATCTTATCTATTCACTTTCTGCTCAATTCAATCAAATTGGAACCGTGAGAGAAACATTTGTACTCAATCAGCTATCGAGCACTTATACGACCAATTATCCAAAAGCAGGCGATTTTATAGTTGAGAATCGTTACACATTTGAAGTTGGAGGAAAGAATAAGACTCAAAAACAGATCGCTAATATTGAAAATTCATACATTATTTCAGACCAGATAGAAGTTGGCATTGGAAATAAAATACCAATATGGCTCCTAGGATTTCTCTACTAAGAATTATCCTAACTCGCACCATTTACCAATGTTTTGGTGCTTAAAAGCCCGCATGCAGCATAAATATCCTGACCCCTGGAAGCCCGTATGGTGGTGAGGATTCCTTTTTGGTTGAGCTGATCTTTGAAATGTTGCAGGCGGGTTTCATCGGTAGGTTGCAAAGGTGTTCCGGGAATAGGATGAAAACGAATCAGGTTCACATGGCTTTTAATACCATTGAACAAGCGTGTCATTTCTTTAACGTGTTCGTTGGTATCATTTAAACCACCAAAAACGATGTACTCGAACGATAATTTACGTTGTTTATCGAAATCGAAAGAACGAATTTCATTCACTACTTTTTGAAGTGGGTAAGCCATTTGAACCGGCATTAATTGCGCACGTTCCTGGTCAAACGGCGTGTGAACACTAATGGCCAAATTACAGTCGCTTTCCTTTAAAAATCGCTTTAATGCGGGTACTATCCCAATGGATGAAACCGTTACACGGCGCGGACTCATTGCATAACCCCATTCGGCAGTTAGGATTTCAGTGCTTTTTAAGACTTCATCCAGGTTATCGAAGGGTTCACCCATGCCCATATATACAATGTTGGTGATAGAGCCGAATTCCTCAATCATTCGAATTTGGTTGACTATTTCACCGGCAGTTAGTTGACCGTTGAATCCTTGTTTGCCCGTCATACAAAAGAGGCAGCCCATTTTACAGCCCACTTGTGACGATACACAAACTGTTTTGCGTTCCTTGTCGGGAATCATGGCTGTTTCGATGTACTTGCCATGATCGGTGGGGAAAAGGTATTTTTTAGTTCCGTCGGTACTTTCCTGCACTTTAATCGGTGCCAACAAACCTACGTCATACTTTTCAGCCAATAATTCGCGTGCTTTCTTCGAAAGGTTGGTCATCTCTTCGATGGAAGTAATCTCTTTTTTATACAGCCAGTCTGTAATTTGTTTGGCCGTAAATTTGGGCAGCCCCAATTCCAATACCAGCGCGGTTAATTCATTCAGTGTTTTGCCGAATAAAGGTCGCTTGTTGGTCGATGCTGGATTCTGGATCCTCGATTCTGGATCCTCGATTCTGGATGCTGGATTTTCGATGTTGGACAGATTCCTGATTTCCTGTTCCTTATTTTTTATTTCTTGTTTCACTTTATTCTGGTTGCTGGATACTTGTTTTTAGCTATTCAAAATTGAATATTGCTTATTTCTTTCTTTTCTTCCATTTCCATATCTTCAAAAGGCTCCGCTTATTCATTTAACAACTTGCTTACTTCCTCTTTTAATTTTGGTAAATGATTGATCACAATACTCCAAATTAATTCATCGGAAATTTTGTCGTAACTATAAATAATGCGGTTTCTTGTACCGACAATTTTTTCGGAATTAGTTAATTTAAAATTGATTTCTTTTTTTAGAATCCTGTTTACTGCTTCACCAATAATCTCCAGGTTACGTTCAATTGCTCTTTTTGTTTTAATGTCGAAAATATACTCCCCAAAGATCCTCGGTTTGTTTTCATAATAGCTATCAATCTCGTTGATTGATAGCAAAACATCATACAACCAGGTTTTTATTTCGTTATCCATAAATCAATTGTTTTGAAGAATCAATTGATTGTCTCAAAAAAGGGTTTTTAATAGCTTTATCTTCCAACAAATCAATCTGTCTGTTTAAAAGCTTCTCCATTGAACTTTTAAAATCAAAATAATTATCGGCATAATTGTATAGATCAACGCCAGAGAAATCAACCAAGAAGTCAATATCGCTTGATTTTTTAAATCGATCCGTTAAAATTGAGCCAAATACAAATAGAGAAGCCACCTTATGTATATTACACAAGGCATTAATCTGATCCATATTTTTTTCAATAATAGTCATAATGCAAAATTACACTCTTTTTGTTCTAATTAAATAATCACGTTGCTCCAGTAATCTTTAATCGATGAAAACTTTCCTGATTTAGCAACGCTGATCTTCGCTACGCTGCGATTCTGGTTCTTTATGTATTATTTCCTGTTTCACTATTTTTTGTGATAAAGTAAAAGCATTTAGCTAACAGCTATTAGCCATCTGCTTTCAGCTATAAGACTTAAAAAAAGATTTCGGAGACGATGTTACCGTAAGGAATGCCATTGGAAATAAGTAAATCCCTCACCTCAACAACCATCAGCGCTCTGCCGCAAAGGTAATACTTATTGCGGGTTGGCAATTGTTCGACCTTTTCAAGAAACGAAGTCACACGTCCAAAGTGATCGCCAATCCCTTCTGTTCCGCTGTTACAACGAATGTAGTTTTCTTTCAGGGCTTGTTTGAATTCCCTTTCGAAGTAAAAATGGGTGCCTTCGCGAGCACCATGCAACAGCATTTCGGCCTGATAACCTGAGCGCATCATCGCATAAAACGGTGCTATACCGGTGCCTGTGGCAATCCACCACATAGGTGTTTCAACATCGGGCATAAAGCTGCCGTAGGGTTTTGAGACGTAAAAAGTATTTCCAGTCTTTAAAGTGGACAATCGCGGAGTTAGCAAACCATCCCCTTTTAAATAGAACAGAATTTGCATATACTCATCCTGTTCTCCACTGCAAACACTGTAAATACGCGGGTCGTGACTTTGATCAATTGCAATAGCCACTACATGACCAGCTTTCAACTCAAACTGTTTTTCAAATCTGAGAAGAAACTTTCCTTCAGTCACTTCTTCAATGGCTAACACTTTATTTTTAAAAAGGTACTGATCACCTCTGATGTATTCTGCTGCTTTTGGCATGTATTAGTAATGAGATTATTAGAAATGAGTAATGAGAATACGATGTTGTGAATTCTTTGTAATAACACCATTCTTTCTTTGAGGTTTAAATTCTGCAATATTATTGCGTATGACACTGGGTGTGGCGACCGGGTGTGGCGATTTTTAATCGCCATTAAATAATTCGCGATTGCAAATCGCGACACCCGAAGAACCCGATCCGGAATGTGAAAAGCTGAAGAAGGCCTATAACCTCGTCAGAAAAAAGTACATTAAAGCTTACGATGATTTGCCGGATGCTGCCAGAAATCCGATGATTGATTTATCGAAACCAGCCAATCGGGAAATTCTTATTCAAACCCTTTTATTTTGGGAAGGTAAGAAAAGTAGAAACCTGGCTTTTACCATAATGCCTAATCATTTGCATTCGAAGATCAGCCTTAGCTCAATCGCCACACATTAAATAAATGCGAGTAAAAATCGCATCACCCATTTGGCGACACCCAATTGTACTACCCAAATTTACTTCTTCAACAATTTTATCACTTTGTTCATACCTGCGGGATTCGAATAATGGAGCAAATAAATTCCTTCCGAAATATCGGACAAATTAATGCGCGTAACTTCGCCTTCTACCAGGCAATTTTTTACTTGTTCGCCGGTTGAGCGAAACAATTGAAGTTTTCCGAAATTAGATGGATTATTTTCCACAATCACATCTACATACTCCTTGGCCGGATTGGGTGCTAAACGTATTTCAAGTTCTGATGAATAATTCGCAACCCATGTGTTTTCCAAAGTGGTAAAAACTATTGCTTCGCCATAAACTGTATCCACCAGGCTGGCCACAAAAGCAAAATATTCATAATTGGTTTTTGGAATTAATCCTGTTAGTTGGGATGAAAACTCACCGTCAACATCGATCCAGTTGTACGCTCCCGTAGGCAACTTCCGCCACTTAAAACCTTTGAACCAAATGCTGTCGTCAGTGAAATAAACATATGTGCTTCCATTCAAAATTGCTGAAACAGAAGACAAGTCACTTACCGAATCGGTTCGGACAATGGCACTATCCAACACTTGTACCCAGCTTACTTCTTTGCCGTAATAACCGTTCACCCCACTGGTGTCAATTACATCCAAGGTATTCACCACAAAAGTATAAAAACCACTTGTCTGTGTAAGGGAAGAAAGATCGACCAAATAGCTTGAATCGGTAATTTTAGAAACGGTAAGCGTTGAGTCCATCCGACTAATTCCCTGACAAGTTAGCACCATGTCTTCGTATGTAAAAGTTGATTCAATGATTGGTTCAGTGAATGTAACCCGAACTTGTTTCAAAGGAGTTTTAATAAATTCAACAGGAATGGTATCGATTGATTCTACTTCGAATCGGTTGGGAACTTCTTTAAAAAATAGTGTATACGTTTGTTGCTGATCAATCGCAAATGAGTCGAGAAAATGAATTTTGTTCTCATAAATTGGATCGGCTCCGGTGGTTAAAGTGCAATACGTTAACCAAACATTACAAATTGGAATTTCCTGTTGATCGGCATTTCGAAGGATTCGGGTTAATTCGAAACCTCCGTTTCCGGGATCATCCGTCAGCGCATAATTCCATCCTCGCTGCGAAGGATCAACGGTAAGTTGAACAGTTGAATCACCCTTGCGAAGTTGGTGATCGTACGAAATAGTGTTGGCCGGATAAACACCAGTACGCGAGCCATCGGAAAAATAAAGCGAATCGGGTAAATGGTAGATATCAGAAACGTCGTTTACCAGAAAATCGGAAATTCCGTCGGCTTTGTTTCCATAGCCTTCAACACTATGGATGAGCTCGTGTAGCGTTAATCGACTCACCAAACTAAGGTTAGGATTTCCATAACTATTTTCGTGCACCAAATTGGATTTATAATCGACAAAATGACCCAACAAAGTACTTGTCATCCACCAAACACCAACAGAAGCAGTATGCGCATCGATATCCCCAAACGCTATTTTTTCGCTACCCAACTGCACTTCTTCTCCATTCAGACTGGATCCTATGATTTTAAAATCAATCAAGAGTCCTTTTTCATTTTCTATAATCTTAGGTTGCGCCGTTTCGAGCAAAACATTTTTTGCCAAGCCTGCACCTTTATTGTTAATCATTACCCCTAAAGCTGCAGGAATAATGGGTTCAACACGTTCAGTTGTCAGAGCATCGTCGCCAAAAATATCGCGTTCCATAAAATAATCGACCTGCAAATCGGGACTTGGTGATACCATGAGTTGAACCGGATACAAATCAATCTCAGCATTTAGACCAATAAAGGGATCGGTATATGAAAAACTGCCGCCAAAATAGTAGGTTTTAGCTGCATCGGGTGCTGCTTCTTTTGTGGGTATAAATTGAAAAACAACACGTCCACTTTCATTGGGCTCCACTATACCAGAGCCATCAACAGCCATAATTTTATTTAGCGATAAGGTATCGATCTGAAACAAATCGTTGGCATTATTTCCTTGTTCATCTGTAATTTCGATGTTCATTAAGAAGTCTGTGATTGGCTCGTTCTCATTCCCGTTGTTAATGATGAAAGTGCCTTCAAAAGCTTCACGTGTCATGGTCATTGTTTGCGAAATGAGCAAAGTCACCCTGGCACAAACTCCCGTTTGTTCTTTATTCATTTCCCATTGAATTACTTCATTTGAAGCAAGAAACATTTCTTCCAAAGAATCAAAACCGCGCTCGGTCATATAATTAACCACCTGTCCTATACTATCGACATAAACATCTAAAATTGATTGATCCACAATGTTGGGATAGTTGTCATTTGGTATATAAATACCTGCTTCCCGAGCATTTAATGTACGGTTCCAGCGCGTAATGACCTGCGCCATTTCGGTCAGGGAAATATCGGTAACGGTAATGTCCTCCAACACGCTTTCGTCAATGGCTTCTTCCAAAACAAAGGAAAAATTAATCTGGCTGTAAAAGTCTTCAAAACCTTCACGTTCATTCAAATTCACATTCCCGGTATATTCATCAATTAACATTAATCGATACTTCATAAAATTCAAAAATTGAATGTGGTCTTCAAAGGCTTGAACTACCAGTTCGTCGTCGTTTAAAATAAGGCTTTTCAAAAGAGCCTCCGATGGATTTGAGCTTTCTTCGTTGGGCGATTTACCTGCTCCTTTCACACAGGTCATGTATTTTCGCGTGCTGGTTACACATGAATAACTGGGAATAAAACCTTCACCACAACTTATTGCTGCCTTGGCATAATCCTCAAAAGAACCACCGAGGGCATCCCAGGCCGCTTTAATGCATTGGGCAATTGAGATTGCAGTTCCCTGACCGGTGGCCGCACCAACAAGGTCTAAAGTGCAGTTTACAACCGCTTCGCCCATTGCATCCAAGCAGGGGTTACAACCAGTACGCGATTTGCTTGAAGAACCTCCACCTCCTGTACCTGTTTCTGATGCAGTACCACCGCGACTACCACCACCACCATAAGGCGTAAATAAGTCGCCACTACCACCACCACAACTGCTGCTCCACAAAGGTTTTGTCCCCGCACTACCAGACTTACTGCCACCACATTCGTATTCGAATTTGGCACCAATATTTGTACAAGTACCACCAGCCTGCACACTTTTTAGGCTGGAAGTTCTGGTCAATGTTGCTGGAATAATTTGTGTAGTATGTGCTGGAATAGAGTCAATGTAATCGAATAGAGGTTTTAGGCTAAAACCTTCGATAACGGGCATCAATACCCTAAAATCATTGGCTGATATTAATCCATGATTGGACGCTACCAGGTAAAAATTCACCACATCGTCGCTTCCAATTGTTTCCAATTCGGGAAGCTGTTCACTCAGTTCAAGGGTAACAACAGGAGCCGGAACATTGGTTTCGAATTCAATGATTAAATCGAAAGTATATTCATCTTCAATTTCAGTTCGAATGACGTCCCAGGTGAAGGTAATGGCCTGGAATTGAACAAATACAAACTTATTTAGCGTTTGAGAAGGTTCAATGGTTATGTATTCCTGGTATTCACTGTGTTTATCGGACCTCACCACCAATAAATAGTTTCCTTCAGGAAGATCATCGAATGCAACAACTCCATCAACACCGGTGGTTCCACTCACAATAATTTCTTGTGAATAGGGATGCTTTACTGTTACTTGGGCACCTGAAAGATGCGTATGCGCAGTGGTATTGTAAAAATATTCGTCCACAACATCCACCAAAAGTGAACCTGTTTGTTCCGAAGTAGCTTCAATCACAAATGGTATTGAAGTACTTGAACCGCTTTCACTGTTCACCGCAATGGTTCCGGTAAATGGTACATTCATGGGGGTATCTTCTTTGGGCGAAAGCCAAATGGGAACAAGAACGGAATCACCAACTGCAATACTTGGAAGAGCAGCATTACCCGCCAAAGTCATCCAATCTACAACGGGCAATGAAACATTAATAGGCCCGGTAGCTTTATTTCCATTATTGTAAACCGTTAGGTAAATGGCGCGCTGATTACCTTTCGACATAAAAGCATGAATTGTTTTGGGTAAAACATTGATCTCCCCGGAATACGGTTCGCAATAAAAAAATGTTGAAAAATTAAGAAAGATATTTTCGTCACTGATAATTTGAAAGGAACATTCCTCGTAATAGTTTCCTGCAGTAAGTACCGTTCCCTCCACCATATAATGCAACTGAGCAGTTTCGAATGCTTCCAGTTGGGCAATTGGCTCAAAATTCACCAAACAGCCATTGGCCAATTGAACAGGTTCAACAACAATGTTGGTTAAAGGAACTGCACTCTTATTTTTTATTTCCAGTTTTCCGGATATGGATTCATCCAATTGAACCAACCACTTTGGTTTCGTCGAATTGCTTAGGCTCATGCCTAAAATATCAAAGTGATCCATTTCTTCCGATGCACTGCTGCCTGGTAAACAGGCTCCAACCGTGTAGTGACCACTTTCGGATGCGTTGGGTGTAAAAATTCCGGTAAACGAACCATCCTCTTCAGTCACTACCATAATCGTTCTTCGGTAGTTCATGGCGATTACGTAGATTTCAATTTCTTTGTTGGCAACAGGATTTCCATTGGTCGTTATCAAGGTGCCTGTTATCGGAATACTTTCACCACTGCTGAACCTTTCCAGGTTCATGTCCACATTAAATAAATAATAATTGGTGATGATGCCTTTCAGATTAAGGGTATCGGTATGATTAGCACTTGATGCAACAATGCTGGCATAAAAAGAATCTTTAAACTCAGCAGGTGTAAAATGAATTGTCACTGATCCGCCTTCTTTGGATTCAAACGTAGAACCCCTTTCAATGCTAAACGACTCAGCACCGTCACCAATAATACTAAAGGTTATTTCATCCTGAAGTTCAATTCCTGTAATGTATTCTACCGTACTTGTTTGTTCATCGACCAACGCACCCAAATAGCAGGTTTCATTGTTCGAAAAGTATAATTCAGGAATAATTTCGATCGAAAATTCATAAACCGGACTTGTGGATTGGGTGCAATTATTTGATGCAATTATCTTCCAGCTATAGTTTTGGTTGTTTTCCAGGTCGCTTAGACTGAATGAATTTTTCGTGGTAATAGAAATTGGCGTTTCTGCAGGTAATTCATTTACTTTCCATACAAATACCTCGTATTCATCGGCATTCGCCACTTCGTCCCAACGCAATAGTAGCTGCTTTTTGTTGATGACTTGACTTTGCGAAGGATACGTACCCGTAACATTATCAATTGGTGCTGAAGGCAATACTTCAAAATTATAGTTGAATTGCCCTAAAGCCTCTGTTCCAAAGTAAGGCGTAATCACGTAAACCAAGGTATCAACTGTTGTACTTGTGTTTTGAAGAAGCATTGTTGGAATTGAATCGCTTCCACTAAGCACAAATCCGCTTATATTATCGGGCGTAGCATGAATGGTCCAGGAAACACCGGAAAACAGTTGGTCGAATTTTACGGTTTCGGTATTTGTTCCACTACAAATGCTTTGCGTGTATGAATCCATAAGGGAATAATTCCCATCGTATTCAAAAGCACCCATATCCACTTGAGTTCCATAAATTCTGGCATTCCCCGAATAGTCATTTAAAATGCTCACTGCAGCTGAGTTGCCGGCATCGATGCAAGCCGAAGTCGCATGAAGGTTAAAATTGTTGCCAATGGGATTCAAAAAACAAACATAGTTCAAATCGGTATTGCTGCCATTGTTGTCAGCTTCCAAATAGATGTTTGATTCTCCATTTTGCTCTCCCTCAAAAGCACAATAACTGATTTCAGTATCCTCTGATTCACGCAATTGCGAAGATTGATCTGCTGAAGTGTTGCCCCAAAAAATGCTGTTCACCAATTTAACCGGTTTGGGATAGGAATAGGTATAAATTCCTCCACCACCATAATAATCAGAATCAGTATGATTTTTTACAATGGTACAATTGTTAATCTCAGTTTCTGATTTTGCATAAATTCCTCCACCAGAGGCATATTTCCCTGTTGTGGTATTGTTGTAAATTAAACAGTTAACCAGTTGTGCCCCAATTGCTGATACACCTGCTCCGTATGCTCGATATCCTGTTGTTTCGTTGTTGTAAACAGCACAATTCATAAGCATTCCATTTCGCTGTAGAAAAGCACCAGCGCCTTCTCCCGCTTCGCTATCAGCGGTGGTTTTTCCATTGGTGATGATAAAGCCGTCCCAAACACTTTGGCTTGAATTGGCATATTCCGCCATTTGGTACAACACCCGCTGTGCCTTTTGACCATCGAGAATGGTAGGATTCGCCTGAAAATTACGTTTCGACAAATCGTAATCGGCCGCTTCGTTTCCAACGAAACTACCATATACATTTATCCCTTCGGCCATGGTGAAAGCGTTTACATTGGAGGTATCTCCAACATAGGTTCCGGAAGCGACCCAGATACTGGTTGTTGAACTTAAAGTTGATGCTGCATTTAAAGCCACCTGAACCGACGACAAAGCATTGGCCCAGGAACTTCCGTTTTGTATGCCTCTTCCAGCTTGTGTCACGTAGAGAATATTGTTTTCATCGGATTGAATGCTAAACGATGAAGATGATTCATAAGCTCCAATATCAATTTTGTCTCCTTGAACGCGTTCATTTCCATAGTAGTCCGTCGAAATATCCGCATCGATATTGAGTGAAATCTCACCGGAGTTAATGCAAGCTGATCCTTCTAAAAGTGTAAAATCATTTGAATCGGGATTGTTAAAAAGCACGTAAGATCCACCTTGAGTCCCCGCATTTGACGTCGAAACCGATACATTACCGACTCCTGGGTACCCTCCTTCAACAGCACAAAAGTTAATATCAGTATCATAACCCAATCTAAATTGAGCAGGTGTATCATCGGAAGTATTTCCCCAAACAATGCTGTTCAAAATCTTAACCGTTTTTGGATAGGAATAAGCATATATTCCACCTCCCAAATAATAATCAGAATCGGTATGGTTTTTTACAATGGTACAATTGTTAATCTCAGTTTCAGATTTTGTATAAATTCCACCACCAGAGGCATATTTTCCAGTTGTGGTATTGTTATAAATTAAACAGTTGACCAATTGTGCAGCATTTGCTGATATACCCCCTCCGTATGCTCGATATCCCGTTGTCTCATTGTTGTAAACAGCACAATTCAGGAGATTTCCGTTGCGTTGAAGAAAGGCTCCGGCTCCTTCGCCTGCTTCGTTATCAGCAGTGGTTTTTCCATTGGTGATGATAAAGCCATCCCAAATACTTTGAGTTGAGTCGGTATATTCGGCTAATTGGTACAAAACCCGCTGGACATTTTGACCATCAAGAATGGTGGGATTCGCCTGAAAGTTCCGTTTCGATAAATCATAATCGGATACTTCGTTTCCAATGAAACTTCCATATACGCTTACCCCTTCGACCATAGTAAATGCGTTGACATTGGAGGTGTCACCGAAATAGGTGCCGGATGCAACCCATATTCGAGGAAATGTATTTAAAGTAGCTGCTGCATTTAACGCCACCTGAACAGACGACAACGCATTGGTCCATGAACTACCATCTAGTATTCCACCTCCACTTGGAGTCACATAAAGGATGTTATTTTCATCAGGGTGAACCTGAAATGATGAAGATGATTCATAAGCTCCAATGTCGATTCGATTTCCCTGAATTCGAATGTTTCCAAAAGCATCGGTTGCCATGAGTCCGCTTTCCTCCATATTGGGATCACCACTATTGATACAAGCTGATCCTTCCATTAAGGTAAAATCATTGTCCTCGACAGCATTAAATCGAACAGAATTTCCCCCTTGTTCTCCCTCATTTGCCGATGAAAGTGTAATATTCCCCTTGCCCTGAAACCCACCTTCGATGGCGCAATATTCTATCACAGATTCTCTTATATCATAAAACTGGGCAGGTCTTCCATTCGCCTTATTGCCCCATAAAATAGTATTGATCAGTTCGCCATTTTCGGAATAAACTCCTGCTCCCAATACATTATCGCTTATGCTGCTATTCTTAACCACATTACAACTGGAAAGCAACATGCCTAAACTACTATAAACTCCACCTCCATAAGCGTAGCTTCCTTCGGTACTGTTTTCATAAATCAAACAGTTCAACAGGTAACTATGCTCTGCAACAATGCCGCCACCATGTGCCCGATAACCGGTAGTTCTATTGTGATGAATGGAACAATTCTTTAAAATTCCGAATGCTTTTAAAAATGCACCGGCTCCCTGTCCCTCAATGTTATCTGCACTTGTAAAACCATTTGTTATGATAAAACCGTCCCAAAAAGTAAAGGGAGAAACTGTAAAATTTTCATTTTGAACAAGCACACGTTGCACATTCTTCCCGTCTAAAATGGTGGGATTTACCTGAATTTTACGTTGTGTAAGATTGTAATCGGCTGGTTCATTCCCGATGAAACTACCGTAAACATTCACCCCTTCAATCATGGTAAAGGCATTCTCTTCGGTGGTATCGCCATAGTAGGTTCCCGCAGCAACCCAAACGCTGGGAACAGGATCGACCGACGAAGCCAATTCAACTGCCAACTGAATGGATGATAGCGAATTTCCCCAGGACGTACCATCTTGATTGCCTGATCCGGTAGTTGATACAAAGATGATGTTATCAGGATAAACCGGATTAGAGAAACCTTCAAACGAAGCAATAATTAAAAATAGAACTAAAACCAGTTGGTTGAAAACTTGTTTCATTTGTTGAGTTGTTGGTTGATTTTGGTTCATACGTTTATCCTTTCTTTATTCAATTCCAATAATCCCTAATCTTTTTAGTTGATTTATCCCCTTTCGTCCGAGAGAAGATGATATCTATTAGGAAATATCTACCGCGGACGATTTCATTTCGTCGCCCACATTCCCCAGGTTAAACAGAAGTTGTGAAACCATGGCTATTTATAGTTGAGCCCTACGGGCTATTTTGCATCTTTATAGTATTCTCGAAATATTGGGTGGTGTCTACCAGTAGCCAATTTGTTACTTCTTGTCATCTCGACGTTAGGAGAGATCTCTGCAAATTCGCACAGATCCTTCCTCCTTCGTCGTCAGGATGACATATTGTTTGTTACTATCATTACTTATTTGCACTAAAACTAGTACTTCAACGTCCTTATTATCTGCAAATAAACGCGACTATTGCAATGAATTGGTATTGGCATTGTTTCCTTTACGAACATACCATGTTCCCGCTTTAGGAACAGCCAAATCTTGTTTTATACACTGAAGCTTATCACTATAATAGATCAATAAATTGCCCTCCGTTGCAATTCTGACATCCACAATTGATGTAATAAACCAACCCACATAATCTGTATTTTCTGAAACAGAAAGTTCACCTGTTGGTGAGTAAATCTGTAGTGTTGGTTGATTGCCTTTTAGGAGATTAAATACCACTGTAGAATAGTCGCCGGTCAATAAAATCTGATTATCGTTCAATACAATATCGTCATTCTTTTTCACCACAGTTCCGTCAGCTGAATTCAGAATTACGGTGCTGTTTACAATTGCCCACGACTCATCGGATTTATAGCTGGCCACAATTTTTCCCGGATAATAAAGCACTACCGGATCGGGCAAAGCAAAGTCAGAAAGTTTAGTGTTCCAGTTTTCAGTACCTTCAGAAACATCAAACGAATAGATATATGTTGAACCGGTAGTTCCTTCTTCATAAAAAACATTTCCCTGGTCGTCGAAACTTGCTCTGCGCGGTTTCGCTGCAATATCAGAGCTATCATATTCCTTGTAGAAATCCCAATCGATTGTGACATTATCACCCTGGTCGGTCAACAATGTGATTCCAATCTTATACGGGTAGTTGAGCTGATCTTCAGAGGCAAAACAAATGTGATTTTGATCGGCACTAATTTTTGTGGCAATGTGTTTATCCATAGTTTGTTCCCACTTAACATCTCCGTTACTTACATCGACGGCCGTTACCCACGATTGTGTATCCCAGGTAATGGTTTGTGCCAAATAGATTGTTCCATTTGAAAATGCCATATCGCTAAAATTGGTAATTGAAGTTTTCCAAACTTCAGAACCGTCGGCAGTATTAAAACAAGCAAGAACATTATAATCGTAGGATAAAATAATTTTATCATTGGCCAACATAATGGCGTTTTGCATATACGATCCGCCAGTTAAGGCTATTTTCCAATTCACTTCACCTTTATTGTTAATGGCAGATAGCACATATTCTTCATCCACTTTGGTATAGAAATAGACATTGTCTTTACCGTCTACAACCAAATCAGTAATTGCCATATCAAAATCTTCATATTCCCACAAAACAGCTTCATTTGTAGGGTCATCGGAAGGATCATCTGAAAAATCATCCATGCCGGGAATGCTATCCGTATTTATCAAATCATCGATCCCTGGAATAATGTTATCGGGATTACAGGCTGATAGAACAAAAATAACTATCAGTAAATAAATAGGTAATTGACGCATCTTTACGAGTTTTTATGGTTTGTGTTGAATCATGGTTTGTGTTTCAATACTTCCAACTGCTTCAATTTTGCAGATGAAAAAATTGCTTGTATTTGAATTGTTTAGTCCACTTGCGTCAAACTGAACTGTATGTTTTCCAGCACTCATTTGGCTGTTTAATAACTCTGCAAGCTGTTCTCCTAAAACGTTGTAAATTTTAATGTTTACGAAGTCTGACTTGGGTAAAGTAAACTGTATGCTTGTGCTTTGAATAAAAGGATTCGGAAAATTACTTAGCTGTAGATTTCCCTTTGAAAAACCAGTTCGGAGTTCATTAACTGAAGTGGTTTCTACTGTACTGTATGCCGTGTTTTCATTGTTCATTCTGAATTTTGGCCAGGAACTATTGGCCAATCCTTTACTATCACTGTATACTGCCACTAAATAACCACCATAGGTGCCAACATAAACGGTTCCATCTGAACCAATTGCCGGTGGAGTATTGAGCACTAATTCGGAGGTGGTGTATTCCCATTTCATGGTCCCATCGGGATTGAAGGCATAGAGTTTTCTGACATACCACAATTCAGCGTCGGCAGCAGCCAAATAGATCGTTCCATCGGAACCAATTGCTGCTGTACCATTACGAATTATTTCACTCGAAGTTTTGTATTGCCATTTTTCAGTCCCGTCAGGATTCACCGCAAAAAACTCACCTTTGTAGGAGGTGATGTAAATGGTTTCATCCGCATCAATCACAGGTGAACCCATCACATATCCCGGTGTTTTAAATTTCCATTTTACTGAGCCATCTCTTTTTATTGCATACAAATTATCATCGTTGGAGCCCACATAAATGGTTCCATCGGAACCTATGGCCGGCGATGATTCGCTTCCCCCAATTTTCAGTTCCCATTTTTTAGTTCCATCGGAGTTAATGGCATAAAATTTCCCAAGGAATTTACCTGAACAAATATAGATGGTTCCATCGGATGCAATTGCCGGAGTTGAATAACAGTTGAAATCTACTTCAAATTGCCATTTTTTGCTTCCATTGGGGTTAATCGCATACAGCATCGAATTTCCTGATGCAATATAGATGGTTCCGTCCTTAGCAATGGCCGGAGAACTTTCGGTAAACATAAGCATAGGGAATGTCCATTTAAGCGTACCATCAGGATTTAATGCATAAAAATTAAAATCGTACGATCCAAAATAAATGGTTCCATCATCAGCAATGGCTGGAGATGACAGAATGGTTCCACCAGTTTCGAATTCCCATTTCATGGTACCGTCGTTATTAAAGGCATACATTGTGTTGTTTCTGGAACCAACATAAATAGTTCCATCAGCACCAATTGCCGGGCAGCCAAATATTTCATCTCCAGAATCATATGACCATTTTAAAGTACCGGGCGTTTGGGCAAAACTTGTAATAACCAACAATGTGATTAAAAGTGTAAATAGTTGTTTCATCTCTTTCTATTTTAGGTTTTTGAAAGGTTTTTGATAAATGATTAAGAAGTACATTCTCACGTATCAGCTACGCATTGCCAGTGTGTTGATTTAATTGTCGATTTAGCATTCCTCAAAAATTCAAGACAGTACCAACAGTTATTGTTCCTTTTAATGAAAATTGATCTTCTAGTGTATCACCACCAAAAAGCGTTGCATCAATCTCATATTCTAAATTGGACGTTCTTTTTACTGTTCCTGCACCGCTGAGTAAAACCGAATAATCAGGAATAGGGCTTCCGTAAAAAAGTATCGCGGCTGATTCTTCGTTTCCTTCCAAGTTTAAGGTATCTGTTTCGCCAATTTCAGGTAGTGGTGACATGGCCACCATAAATGGAGTTTCGGTTGCTTCGTCTATAAGGCTAAAAGTTAAGCCATCACTTGTTTGGATAACACTCGTTGCAAGCACATCATACAATTCACCATCAATGGTTAAACTGGCACTCCCTTTTAACAAAGAATCCGTAACACCATCAACAATTGAGTCGATACAACTGGTGCTAACAAGCGACCATACAATGAGTAATACAGAAATTAATTTTAGGTTTTTCATTTTACAAGTTTTATGTGATTTTTACTTTTTTTGTGGTTTAAATACCAAACTTTATCCTATCCAGCATCGCTTTTCGACGGCGTGTGGAAACAGGTATCCTGGCCTGATTACTTAAAATTAGGTGGTAGTTATTTACAGTCTCGATAAGGGTGATGTGATTGCGATTGACTAAATAAGACTGATGTGGACGTATAAAATCCGAATCATCAAAAAGTGCTTCTACTTCTTTTATTCCTCTTGAGATGGTGATTGGATCATCAGTTTTAAGATAGATGGTTGTTGCAGCATAGTTGCATTGACAGTATACAATATCGCCGGGATCAACAAAATAGATGTTCGATTTGGTTTTTATGGAAATACGTTTCTTCATAAGTTAGTTCTATGAAAGCAAATATAGAACTAGCAGGAAACGCAATTGAACATAGCTTGAATCCGCCAGGAAGTAAAATGAAAGCGTTACATATTTTCCAACATTTGTATCAGTTTCGATTTCCTTCTGGATGAAACTGGAATTTCGGTTCCACTGTCCAAAATGACAAAGCCACCATCGGTTTTATCCAATTTTTTCACATGCTGAAGATTCACCAAAAATGATTGATGTGGCCTGAAGAAACCGGATTCGGATAGAATATCATCGTAAAAGACAATGCCTTTCGACACCATAATTTTTTCACCTTCTTTCAGATAAAAAGTGGTATAACTGTTATCGCTTTTACAATATAAAATATCGTCGATGTTCACCAGGTGTAGTGCATTAACTGTGCGGAGCATAATTTTAGAAGGCCCGTTTGTTTGATTAAAACTTTGCAGGAGGTGATCATTTTGCTCTTGTGTCGATAAATCCTTTTCAATCAGATCCAAGGTGCTTTGCACGGCCATTTGAAACTCGGTGGCATTTACCGGTTTCAAAATATAATCGAGTGCATGAAATTTAATGGCTTTGAGGGCGTACTGATTGTAGCCGGTAATGAAGATCACTTTAAATTGATAGGGCTTCAGTTTTTGCAATAGCTGAAATCCTGTTCCACCATTGATTTCAATGTCGAGCAACACCAAATGGGGTTTCAGCTGTTGAATAATCGTGTAGCCTTCGTCAACCGAACCGGCTTCACCCACCACTTCAATTTCGATAAAATATTCCCCCAATAACTTGCGGTTTGTTGCCCGAATTTTCGGATCGTCGTCTATTATTATTGCTTTAATCATTGTTCAATATTGGGAGCCTCAAATGCACCATCACTCCATGTTGTTTTAAATCAAGAGTTCTCTTATCAATCAATTCAAAGATAATTTCTTTTTTAAACCTATGCTCTATTCCTTTTTTGCGTTGTTTGAAAATAGCTAAAGCTTTAGATTGATGTCCCTCAACTTTACCTTGTTCCAGGCCTTTCCCATTGTCTTCAATTTCAATTTCAATAAAATCGCCTAATTCGGCAAAACGTACCCTCAACTTTCCCGGATAATCAAGTTCTTTTAAACCATGTTTGATGGCATTTTCAACAAAGGGCTGAATGAGCATTGGCGGAATTTCGATGAAATCAATTTCCATTGTTTCATCCACTTCATAAACGACCTCAAACGGTTCTTCCATTCGGGCTCTTTCCAGTTCAATATAATTTTGCAGTGTTTCGATTTCATTTTTTAAACTGATCGCCTCTTGCGATGAATACTCTAATATTGATCGACTTAGAGAAGCAAAGCGACCAAGATATTCTGCAGCTTTATTGGCCTCATTTTTATATAAATAACTCTGAATTGAACCCATAACATTGAATATAAAATGTGGATTCATTTGAGATCTCAGCAATTGTTGCTGCAATTCGCTTTGTTTATAAAACGCTTGTTTTCGGCGGAAGTATAATAAAATTAATACCAGAAAAACAATTATTACAAGCAAGCCTATAAATAATACAGCTAAACGTATCCGTTGATTTTTAATTTGATTTTCGGCAGTCAACAGTTCAATTTGCTGCTCTTTCACTTTGGTTTGATACTTGGTTTCCAGTTCAGCAATGTTGCTTTTTACATCGCTTGATGCAATGGAATCCTGAACAGCATAGTGTTGTTGCAGAAAATTGTAGGCTTGCAGAAAATTATGTTGACTTTTGTAAAATTCGGCTATAAATTTAAGTGCCAGGCTTTTCTCCCGTAACATATTACACTCATTCGCCTTTCGCAGCGCCTCATTGGCAAAAAATAACACCGAATCGTTTTTATTTACTTTTTGAAAAAGTTCAGCCAGGTAGAGGCACTCCTGCGATGCTCCAATACAATCCTGTATTTCTTCTGAAAGCCTCAGAGACTGTTTATGATAAATAACAGCACTGTCTAAAAGCCCAACCATGGAATAGGCATCGGCAAGGTTTCCCAAGCCTTCGGCAATACCCCTGTTCCAGCCAATTTGTTTTGAATAAAAAATCACATTTTTATAGCACACAAAGCAACTATCGTACATCTCACGAGTTTCGTATATACTACCCAGTTCATTGTTGAAAATAGCCATGTTGGCAGGCGTACCAATCTCTTTCTTATTCAATTCTTGTTTCGCCAGCTTGATGTAATAATCTTGTTTCGGCAGGTCGTCGAGCAACTGTTGCAGCACAGCCAACTTCATGTAATTATTAAATATCCGTGAGTGTTTTTTCTCCTTTCGAATTTCCAACGACTTCAATAAACATTCAACCGCATCGGTATACTTTCCCATATCTTTGTATGCGGCTGCCATGTTCTCATAACTATCGGACATATTCGCGGGATCTCTGCGTGCAGTATTGATCTCAAGTGCTTTTTGAAAATAGTTTATTGCTTCTTCGTTTTTTCCCATACACGAATTGGAAATTCCCAATTTATTGTAGGTTTGGGCCAAATAAAAACTGTCTTGTTTTTCCTCCTGAAGCAGGAGCATTTGCTGCACAATTTCTTCATATTTTTCCCAATTCCCTTTTCGGTCATAAAGATTCGAAAGCGCTTTTAACAAGGATTTCTTTTCTTCCAGATCGTTTGATTTTTCAAACAGGATTGTAAGGCTGTCAATTTCAGGCTGTGTGTCCTCTTGTGCAGACAAATGCATTCCGCTGAAAAACAAAAGAATAAAGGACATATAGAACAGGATCCTTGTGGTTACAACATGGCTCTTCATAGTTGGTTTTTTGGACATTACATAATAAATAAAAGGATGAAGCGGTCACTTTCACCACGAATTACTAAAATAGAAAATAAATTAGTACCAGATGCGAATAATTCAAATTACTCGTAAGATTTGGGAATTAAGGATGATAAGCAGACTGTTTAATGTACTAAAAGAGAGTTTCGACACAACCATTAGAGACGAAAAGAATTTGTATTACGCCATTAGATACACCTTAAATAGCCCGGTTAATGCGGGATTGGTAAATGATTGGAGACAATGGGAAGGCACATGGTGCAGGCCCGGGTGTGGCTTCGGGTGCGGCGTCGGGTGCGGCGATTTGCAATCGCCGTAATAAACTAATTCGCGATTACAATCGAAGATCAGATTTAGTTAAATCGAATCACTCTTTTCGCGATTAAAAATCGCGACACCCTTTCGCCGCACACGAAAAATTTCTAAATTGTAATTAACAACCCATAAACCATGCAAAAGAAAGAATTCTACAAACATCGCCTCCCACATTTTCAGCAGCCAGGTCAAGCTTATTTCGTGACATGGTGCTTAAATGCTGCCGTACCTCCAAAAGCTTTGGAACGATATACCAAAGAACTGGAACTATTAAGGCATCAGATAGATGCGGTGCCGGGTGCTGCTATCGGGTGTGGCGATTTAGCTAACGCTTATCTTCGATTGCAATCGCCATTAAATTATTCGCGATTAAAAATCGCGACACCCGACACACCCAATGCGGAATTTGAGAAATTAAAGAAGGCCTATTACCTAGTCAGAAAAAAGTACATTAAAGCATACGATGATTTGCTGGATTCAGTAAAAAAACCAGTTATAGATTTGTCGAAATCCGCCAATCGTGAGATTCTCTTTCAAACCTTGCTGTTTTGGGAAGGGAAAAAAATCAAAAACATAGCTTTTACCATTATGCCTAATCATGTGCATTGGGTAGTAGAATTGATGAATACAGATGAAAATGGAAACCCTGTATATTTACAGGATGTTTTGCGATCAGTAAAACGGCAATCTTCACGACAGATTAATATCAAAGAAAACAGGGAAGGTAAACTTTGGCAAAAAGAAAGTTTCGATACAACCATCAGAGACGAACGGCATTTGTATTATGCCATTAGATACACATTAAATAACCCGGTTAATGCGGGATTGGTAAATGATTGGAAGAAATGGGAAGGAACATGGTGCAGGCCCGGGTGTGGCGTCGGGTGCGGCGTCGGGTGCGGCGATTTTTAACCGCCGTAAAAATAATTCGCGATTACAATCAAAGATCAGCGTTAGCTAAATCGCGACACCCAATTTTAAAGTACTGAAAACCTGATTTCTCTCTGATCTAGTTTTTAATGAGTTTTCTGAATTCAAAAACTCCTTCGTTTCCAATTTTTACAAAATAAATTCCCGGATTAAGGTGGTTTGTTGAAATGCTTGTTTCTTCAATAAGGCTACCTTTTAAAATGGTTTCACCCAGTGAATTGATGAGCACATAATCCAATGGAATCGTATTACCGGCTATGCTGATCGATAAGCTATTCTCAAGCGGATTGGGATATATCTTTATGGAGAGGCCTTTTATTACAGGATTACTACTGGATCCAACTACAAATATTGCATTAGAAGGCAATGAACTGCAACCTTTCAACGTAACAACAACAAAATAGTTTCCATCTTCATAAAATTCACAAACGCTTTCGGTAGCATTTTCTATTGAATCGTCCATAAGATACCATTGGTTACCTTCTGGCATGTTGGAAACCAGCTTTCCATCGAGCATTGTAATTACCGGAGTTTCCGGAATTGGATTTACTGTAATTGGCAAGCTCACTTCCTCACTTTCTCCACAATCATTTAACCCTTTTACTTTAATTTCACCAGAAAGCGCCGCTGCACCAAAATCGACCGTGATGGAATTTGTAGAGCTATTTCCTATTATTCCTTCGGGTAGAGCCCAAAGATATACAGTGGCATTTTCAATTGAAGAAGTTGTATAAACGACAGAAGTTTCTCCCTGACAAACCAATTCTTGCCCAGTGATTTCAGTCGCATTACCCGGCAGGGAATTAACTGTGATTGCCAAACTTGTTTCCTCACTTTCGCCACAATCATTCACTCCTTTTACTTTTAGCACACCTGAAAGGGCTGTTGCACCAAAATCGACTGTTATTGAATTTGTGGTGCTGCTTTCTGTTGCACCATCGAGTAGAGTCCAAAAATATTCAGTGGCATTTCCAATTGGAGAAGTTGAATAAACAACAGAAGTTTCTCCCTGACAAACAGTTTCTTGCCCAATAATTTCATCCGCATTACCCGGCAAGGAATTAACTGTGATTGCCAAACTCACTTCCTTACTTTCACCACAATCATTCACCCCTTTTACTTTTAGCTCACCCGAAAGGGCTGTAGTATCAAAATCAACGGTGATGGAGTTTGTGGTGCTGCTTCCTGTTGCACCATCGGGGAGGGTCCAAACATAGGAAGTGGCATTTTCAATTGGAGAACTTGAATAAACAACAGAATTTTCTCCCTGGCAAACGGATTCTTTCCCAATGATTTCGATCACATTACCCGGCAAGGAATTAACTGTGATTGCCAAGCTAGTTTCATTACTTTCACCACAGTCATTCACTACTTTTACTTTTAACTCACAAGAAAGGTCTGTTGCACCAAAGTCGACTGTTATTGAATTTGTGGTGCTTTTTCCTGTTGTTCCATCTGGCAAGGTCCAGACATAGGAAGTGGCATTTTCAATTGGAGAACTTGAATAAACAACAGAAGTTTCTCCCTGGCAAACGGATTCTTTCCCAATAATTTCAACTGCATTACCTGGCAAGGAATTAACTGTGATTGCCAAGCTGGTTTCATTACTTTCACCACAGTCATTCACCCCTTTTACTTTTAGCTCCCCCGATAGGGCTGTTGTACCAAAATCAACGGTGATGGAATTTGTAGAGCTATTTCCTGTTGCACCTTCGGGGAGAGTCCAAACATAGGAAGTTGCGTTTTCAATTTCCGGTATAGTGTACTTTTCAGGGATATCTTGTGCACATACATTTGTTTCTCCAGAAATATTTCCTGCGTGTCCTAAATTGGATACTATTCCATCACCTTCAATAGTCCAACCTTTTATTCTTATTAATGAATCTCTTGCATCAATAGCATTACAGTTATATAACATTCCATTGGCCCCAAGCGCTAAACTGTCGGGAGTATTAGGATTAGAGCTCCATCCAATAAGGGTTGACGAATAATTAGTACTGTCCATGCCACAATTATCAAGCATTCCATCCATAATGTACGTACTTGATATGTTCCAGTTTCCAATATTCTGGTTAAATGAACTTGCATCTTGAAACATGCTGCTCATATCAATGATATTTGAAACATCCCAGTCACTTAAATCTTGATTAAAATTACTAGAAATCAAAAACATCTTGCTCATATTCTTCACCTTGGAAACATTCCATCCTCCTATATCCTGATTAAAATTTCCAGCAGTCAGAAACATAGAATTCATATCGATTACATAAGACACATTCCATTTTCCTATATCTTGGTTAAAATCACCTGCAGCATAGAACATCCAACTCATATCAGTTACACTGGACACGTTCCAATTTCCAATATCCTGATTAAAAATACTTGCACTACTGAACATCTCGCTCATATCAATCACTTTTGAAACATTCCATTTGCCAATATCTCCATTAAAAACACTTGCACAATTGAACATTGTTCTCATGCTTGCAACATTAGAAACATCCCAATTATTAAGGCTTTGGTTAAAATTATTAGCACCTTTGAACATGGAAGTCATATCTGTAACATTCTCAACATTCCACCTGCTAATATCCTGATTAAAAGCCGTTGCTTGAAAAAACATTCCTTTCATATTTTTCACAGACGATACATCCCAATTAACCAGATTTTGATTAAAGAAGGTAACGAAATTAAACATCCAACTCATATCTGTCACCTTTGAAACATTCCAGCTACCTAAATTCTGATTAAAGGAATTTGCACGGCTAAACATTGAACCCATATTTGTAACATTGGAAACATCCCACCCCCCAATATCCTGATTAAAAACTCTGGCTTCTATAAACATCATACTCATATCCTTCACATTGGAAACATTCCATTTGCCAATATCCTGATTAAAAACTCTTGCGCCAGCAAACATAGAATTCATGTTTGACACATTTGAAACATCCCACTTACCGATGTCCTGATTGAATGAACTAGCTCTTGTAAACATAAAATACATGTCGGACACTTTTGAAACATCCCAGTTTCCAATATTCTGATTAAAGACACTTGCTTCATAAAACAAAAGCCCCATACCAATCACATTGGAAACATCCCATCCGCCAATATCATGATTAAAAACACTTGCTCCATAAAATAAATCACTCATTCTATTGACATTGGAAACATCCCACCCGCCAATATTCTGATTAAATGAATTGGCATTATAGAACATTGCCATCATATTGTTAACTGAAGAGATATTCCAATCATTAATGTTCGTTGGTCCATTTAAAGTTGCACATTCTTTAAACATACTTCTCATTTTTTTAACATTATTCAAATCAGGCAGATCGGTTGCCGATATGTTCAATTTTTTACATCCTTCAAATGCATGATCCATGCTAGTCCATTGCACTGTCCCCCATTGTTCCACATCCATCAGATTTTCCCTGTCGGGACCATAAACTTCAGGAAACGGACAGATTGCGTAAAAATTATAGAACCGCTGAAAGTTAGATGGAGCTATACTTAACCTAATTGTTTTCCCGGCAGGTAAATTTGGTATTTCAACAATACCTTCTCCTTTTGGAAATGTTCCGGAACCACTTTGACCGGCGGGTACTGATTCCCATGAGTAATTAACATCTCCTTTTCGACTCAAAATCAACTCAAGTTTATGCTGTCCATCAGGTAGCTTCCATCGGGTAATAAAATCTCTTGAAACTCCTCCTAAGTTCACATAAACTATCTGGTTACCATAAGTTGTTCCAAAACTATTTGTAGCATAGGCTCTGATGTAATAAACTTTGTTTAATTCTAGTCCAGTTAGAATACTATTGAAGGAACCTTTACCAGTTCTATCAACAGTAAAATTGTGGTCTAAAGTGGGCATGCGGCTGGTACTGTAAGCCACACCTCGCGCTGTCACGGGAGAAGTACCTTCATTTGTCACGCACCCACCTGAAAAGGCACTATCTGCTGCTTTATCATGAATATTTCGGGTATAAACAGTAGGCGTATTTTTGTGCTGTGGTTCCCGATAGGCTGCCACTATTGGTTTTGTTTCACGAATGGTTCGGGCATTGTTTCCATCAGTTTCATCCCCTGTAGCTTCACCTAAAAGACTTATGTTTGGGTCAGAAAAAAAGGGCACTTGTGTTGTGGTGTTTCCATCAGGATAATACCACCCGCCATCGTACCCCATAACAGTGCAATAGTAGTTATTGTCTTCCCCTTTCCATCGCCATCCCGCCGACCAGGTATTCTCCGACCAGTTGCTCCATACTGTTGGCCCCGAATCGAATGTTTGTTCCTTTGGATGATGAGCCCCAAAATTGTGTCCAATTTCATGAATAGCAATCAATCCACTAGCTTGCTGTACCCTTAATAACGAAAATCCAAATTCCTCATTCCCTTCTCGGTTTATCAATAACCAACCCAAGCCACCAACTTCATTTGTTTTTGTCATTAAAACAACTAAATCCGCTGCTACAATATCTCTTATTGTATGAACATTGGGAATATTACCCTCTGTTAGGTTGTTGACATCTATTTGTGAATTTGTGAGTTGACCATCAAGATAGATATAATTTACCTCAGGATCCCCCGATTCCTCATAATCAACTTCAGTGGAGTGAACCAGGCTAAATGTAATTCCCAATTTACTATTCTCTGAAACCAAATTGGCTTTTGCCATGGCTTGACTTATGGTATTATCGATTCCACCTTCAAAGTCATCAGACCATTTTTTTGCAGCAGGAGTATAAACGATCAGAACATCAATTTGAACAGAATCGTCCACATCGGAAGCAAGCTGCGCCGATTTTAGTTCTACAGCTTGTTGTTTTACTTCTTGCTTAATAGGCACAAAATCCTGGATTGCAGCCGGCAAATAGCTTTGCTTTGTACTATCGTTTTGATCAATGGAAATTTGAGCGTCGGGAAGGATATCCAGGTTCTTTTCGTCCAATTGTATCAGGTATTGCGCCTCCTTGTTGGTTTGAATTCTTGACACATACTTCTCATTTTGCTCCGGAATATCCACCGAGATAAAAACATTTTCCTTATTGATGGAAATAAAACAATAGGCAAAATTGAATTCGCATAATTTTGCCCGTAGAACTTTCACTCCGTTAACATCAATAGATTTGGTTTGAATTACAGAAAGGTATTCCTTGCCTGCAAACAAATCAAGCAACAAGGTATCTCCTATTGAAACATTGTTATAGTTTTTTATGGCTGGATTCAATTCAAATGGGCGAGCCTGCCTGATGGCCACATCGAAGTTGGAGCCAATTCCTATACTTTTTAAAGGAACAGACGAAACATTTTCTGAATTAATATTTAGTTGTTTGGCGCCAACATTAAATGAACAAATGCCCAACAGAAACAAGATGGGGAGAAAAAGATGTGGTTTTTTCATGGCTTGGTTTGGCTAGAGAATGGTTTATTTTTGAGTTGGATTAGTTACTAACAATTATACACATTTTTTTATTAAATCATATAATCAGTTATATGTTGGAGAACGACTATTCAATTTGGAAATCCTTTTTTCTGGATTTTGGAATTTGTTCCACTATATTTGTCGTTCATTTAAAAAGTTTTAGCACATGATTCTTTCAGGTAAAGAGATCGAAAAAAGATTAAACTCAGATATTTTTATCGAGCCATACAGCCCGACTCAACTCAATCCAAACAGCTACAACCTGAAGTTGCACAACCGCTTGCTGGTATACGACAACAATGAACTGGACATGAAGAAGGAGAATACTGCATCTGAAATGTTTATCCCTGAGGAAGGCCTGTTGCTCGAAACCAATAAATTGTACCTCGGTCGCACCCTGGAATATACCCGTACTGAAAACCTGGTCCCTATGCTCGAAGGTCGTTCATCCATTGGACGTTTGGGCATGTTTATACACGTAACTGCCGGTTTTGGTGACGTAGGTTTTGCCGGTTTTTGGACCTTGGAAATATTCTGTGTACAACCCATTCGTATTTATGCAGGCGTTGAAATCTGTCAGGTCTATTACCACGATATTTTGGGTGAATACGAAAGCTATAAAAGCGGTAAATATCAGAACAATAAGGAAATTCAACCCAGTTTGTTGTTTAGAGACTTTGAACCCCACCCAGCCTCCCCTAAAGGGGAGGAGTAATTTCTACCCGATTTGAAAGTCTTAAACTCCATATGGTCATTCACTAAAAAGCTATTAAGCTATCCAATTCTTGGCTTGGTGTATTTCTATAAATATGCCATATCGCCGCTAACGCCGGCATCGTGCAGGCATACGCCAACCTGCTCCAATTATATGATTGAAGCACTAAAAATTCACGGGCCCTTCAAAGGCTTTTGGTTGGGCATCCGGCGTTTATCCAAATGTCATCCATGGGGCACACATGGCTACGATCCGGTTCCACCAAAACAAATGAATGAAACAAAAAAGCACCCTTAGATCTCTGTATCATTCGGGCATAATATTTGCTATTAAACATCACGATTTAAAAAATTAAACGCGATCTTTAAATCGAATATTCTCAAACTCAAATGATGAAAAATGGTAAAACTTTTCTACTTCAGTTTGTTATTTTTTGCTTTTTTTACGCTACAATCATTCCAGCCTGCCGACTCAACAAGCATCAATTTACAGGATCTGAAAATGAAACTGTATACGGCCAACTATACTTATCCCTACGAAAATATATATTTACACATCGATCGGCCATCCTATTGGGCCAACGACGATATTTGGATCAAAGCCTATTTACGCTCGACTGAGAAACGCAATAACATCTACTTTGAGTTAATTAATTCATCGGGAAAAGTGGTCCAAAAAAAAATGTATTTGTGCTTAAACGGACTGGCCTATGGCGACATCCATTTACCTGACACCATTTCGAGCGGTGTGTATCAATTGAGAGCCTACACCAACTGGATGCGGAATTTTGATGAAGGCAGTTTTTTCCATAAAAATTTTATTGTTTGGAATTTAAAAGACAGAGAGATTGATTCCCAGACCCAATCATTAAAAGCGAAGGCCGTAGATGTGCAATTTTTTCCAGAAGGAGGTTCATTATTGGCTGGCGTTGCCTCAAAATTCGGCATAAAAGCCGTCGACGAAAACGGGATTGGAGTAGATGTAAGTGGAGTAATAGTTGACGATGATGAAAAAATGGTGACCGGATTTGCCAGCAAGTTCAAAGGCATGGGCAGTGTCTCTTTTGTTCCTGAAATGGGAAAGAAATACACTGCATTGGTGAATGTTTTTGGAAAAACAAAACGAATTAACCTGCCACAAGCACAGCCCAACGGCATTGCTCTTTCGATGGAAACCCGCTTATCGGAAAACCTGCAAATCATGGTGACCGAACATGCTGCACCTCAAACCTCAAATCATCTATACTACGTTTTCGGGCAAACCAGGGGCATACCGATATTCAATGAATCAATCGATCTGAGTCAGGGGAAATATGGTTTAAAAATCAACAAGAATAAATTGCCAACCGGGGTGCTTCAGGTTACTGTATTCGATTCAAATATGATTCCGTTATGTGAACGCTTGACTTTTATCAATCATAACGACTATGTTCATGTTAGCATAAACACAGATAAAAAAACCTATAAAACACGTGAAGCCGTCAAATTGGACATCCGTTCCTTAATCAATGATAGTCTTCCCATCATTGCCAATTTGTCCATAAGTGCCTATACAACCGACACCTATTTGAAATTAGAAGAATATCCCAACAATATTCTAAGCCATTTTCTATTGACTGCTGACATTAAGGGAAGGATTGAAGAACCCGCCTATTATTTTAAGGACCAATCGAGAGAAACCTTAGATGCACTCGACAATTTGATGCTCACACAAGGTTGGAGAAGATTCTCATGGAACACCATTCTAAACGGCAATTTTCCGCCCATCACATTCGAGCATGAAGCCACAATTACCATACGCGGACAGGTCACCACAAAATTTTTTGAAAAACCGCTGTACAATAGTACAGTCTCACTTTTCTTTGATGAAAAAAACTACAAATATTACCAGCAAAACACTGACTCTCTAGGTCAATTTCTGTTTGATGATATTTACTTTTTTGATGAGACCTCAGTGCTTCTCACGGCTGAAAAAGAGAATGGTCGAAAAAACACCTGGATGGAAGTTGATGACCGTTCACAAAAATCACCCGAAGTGAGTCTATTGCCCGTCGATTATCTTTTACAGAACAATCAAAAGGTGAAAACAACCTATGAGGTGAGTGTAAATAATAGTGAAATGATTAGCCGAAAATGGCACATCACTGACACCATTTTATTGGACGATATTGACATTTTTGGAATTAAAAAGAAAGACCCCAAAGATGATGGCTCCTTACTTTTCGACATCCATGATTTTTCGTTAAAGATCACTGAAGACAATGACATGGCCACCGATGTTTTTGATTTAATTCAATACCGTTTGCCCGGAGTCCAGGTCAGGTTCGACGGTGAATTTGGTGCAGCTCCCTCAATTCGCCTCAGCGGCAACCAGGGACCTCCATTGCTGTTACTTGATGGATATCCCATCGATGCAACCATCCTACAGGCCATGCCTGTTAGTAGTTTCGAAAAGGTTGACATGCTCAGAATGGCGTCGATATATGGATCAAAGGGAGTAAATGGGGCCATCATGTTCACCTCAAGGCAAGGCGGGGGGAATGTTGAAGTAAACCTACCTTCAGGCATGGAACGTTTAAATGTTCTGGGGTATTCAGTAGTACGTGAATTCTATTCACCCAATTATGAGCATGAAGATCATACCATCGAAAAAACCGATTTTAGAAGTACCGTTTATTGGCACCCCGACATTTGGACCGATGAAAATGGAAAAGCCACTATTGATTTTTACAATAGCGATCAACCGGGAGAAATCCATATTGTAGTAGAAGGCTTTAGCACTGATGGACGCTTATGCAGAGGCACCTATAGTTACAATGTACGCCCCTAATCTAGAAAAATGAACTAAACAAAATCGAAATTCATAATTAACAACACCTTATTACCCGATCAGACACTGAAAATAAGTAAGTCTCGTGCAATTAAACCTTTTCCTAGTAAAAGAATCTATTGGGATGTTAAGCTCAATTATTCTCATGAATATTTTGAAATAAATAACCTTATCATTGAAATTGAACCAGACTTAATTCAACAACTTTCAACTCCATCTTATGAAATTGGGTACTTATTTAATAAACCTTTTTGCTATTATCATAGGTGTAATGATCCTGCCATCTTTTCAACCTTCTGATGAATCGGAAAGTAAAATTCAGGAACTAAACAATACACTCATTAAAGCCAACCATACTTATCCATCGGAAAATATTTATTTACAGCTGGACAGGCCATCGTATTGGGCCAACGACAACATCTGGTTTAAAGCCTATCTGGAATCGAAAATTGACAGTTCCAACATTTACGTTGAACTTATAAGTCCAACCGGAAAAATAATTCAAAAAAACATTTACCTGGCCGTTGATGGTTTGGCTTATGGCGATATCCACCTTCCGGATACGATTTCAAGCGGGGTTTACCATATAAGGTCATACACCAATTGGATGCGCAATTTTGACGAAAGTTCATTTTTTCACCAAAATATAATTATATGGAACACCAACGATAAAATCATAAATAGCGAAAAAGAAGCCTTAAGTGCCAATGAAATAAACCTACAGTTCTTCCCCGAAGGCGGAACTTTATTAAGCGGAGTTAAAAGTAAAATGGGGTTCAAGGCAGTTGACGAAAATGGAGTTGGCGTTCAGGCTAACGGAACCATATTGGATGATAAAGGCGTTTTTGTCACCTTCTTCAAAAGCTTGTACAAAGGAATGGGGAGTTTTGAATTCATTCCCGAAGAAAACAGAAAATACATTGCTATTGTAGCTGTTAACGGGAAAGAAACTAAATTCGATTTACCCAAGCCTGAGCAGAATGGAGTTTCCTTATCCATAGAAACCAAAGTACCTGAAGAATTAAGAATTACAATAAGCGAGAAATCCGACGAGAATCAAACAGCTGCAAGCCAATATTATATTCTTGGCCAAACCCGAGGCCATCTATTATTTTCCCGGGAAATTTCTTTAAAAGATGGTCGTTATGGATTAAAAATCGACAAAAATAAAATACCAACCGGAGTGTTACAACTTACGCTGTTCGATGCAAATCTAATTCCAAGGTGCGAGCGTTTGGTATTTATTAACCACAACGACTTTATTCACCTCAACCTTCAAACCAATAAAAGAACCTATTCAACCCGCGAAGAGGTTTTGGTTAATATTGTCAGTTTATTCAAAGATTCAATACCAACAATTTGGAACCTTTCACTGACGGCAGTTTCGACTGAAAACCAACTAAAAATGGAAGAATATCCGAACAATATTCTTACACAGTTTTTATTGAAATCTGATTTAAAAGGCCGTATTGAAGAACCAGCTTATTACTTTAAAGACAATAACAAAGAAACTTTAGCCGCTCTCGACAACCTGATGCTTAGCCAGGGATGGCGACGTTTTTCATGGCAAGCCATAATTAACAATGAACTTAAACCCCTAAATTTCGAACACCAATCGAGCATTACCGTTAAAGGGACAGTTTCAACCAAGTTCCTTGAGAAGCCTCTTTCCAATACCGAGGTGACTTTGATTTTCGATCAGCAAGCATATAAGTTTTACCAACAAACAACCGATTCAATGGGTCGGTTTAGTTTTGATGGTCTTTATTTCTTCGACAAAACATCAGCAATGATACAAGCACAAAAGGAAAATGGTAAAAAAAATATATGGCTCGAAATAGATAACAACTCTGCCACATTACCCGAAGTTGAGCAACTACCACTTGATTATTTGTTGAAAAATGAAGAGAAGGTAAATACCACCTTTGACATTAGCATCAGAGATAGCAGCATTATTCAGCATAAATGGCACATTAGTGATACCATTTTGCTCAATGACATTGACATCTTTGGCAGAGGCACTGAGAAAAAATTTGAAGAAGCTTTGATGATAATTCCAAATCCCGACAGGACCGCAATTATCAATCATGATGTAGATGTTGCCGCAAGTGTTTTTGATTACATCCAATTTAACATGCCAGGTTTGATTATTGATGATTCCGGATCGGAACCTGTCATTTCCTTCGGATCCAATTCAGGACCTGTATTGGTATTGCTCGATGGTATACCAGTTGACATTGACTGGATTGAAGATATGTCGTTTAGTGAATTCGACCGAATTGATGCACAACGATTTGCCCCTATGTACGGCATAAAAGGCAATAACGGCGTAATCAATTTCACCACCCGAAGGGGCGTAAAAAACACAGAAGTTTTACTACCTGCTGGTGTAAAACGTTTTAGTCTGCAGGGCTATGCAATTATTAGAGAATTCTATTCACCCAATTACAACAATGCATCCCATGCTATTGAGAAAACCGATTTTAGAAGCACGCTTTACTGGAATCCAAACATTTGGACCAACCAGAATGGAAAAGCCAATGTTTGCTTTTACAACAGCGATCAACCTGGAGAAGTGGAAATTATAGTAGAAGGATTTACCACCGACGGACGTTTATGTCGTGGCACGTATAGTTATGTCGTAAACCATTAATTACGTAAGCAAGGCCAAAACTTCATTGGTATTCAAAACTTTGGCAAATTCTTCGTGCAAACTGGCCAATGCCGTATCGTGAATCAACTGAGCCGGATACTTTTTCCCGTCGAAGCTCAATTTGTCGAAAGTGGCAGTAGCATCATTAACTACAATGGTGTCGAAACCCAGATTCCCAGCCATACGAACTGAAGTAGAGACACAATGATCGGTGGTTAATCCGGCAATCACCAATTTTTTAATTCCCAATACTTCCAGCCGCTGTTGCAAATCGGTTCCTATAAACGCACTGTTTACATTTTTTTTAATCACTGGTTCAGTTTCCAATGGCCTAACTACATCTTGTATTTCATTTCCTGGTTTTCCTTCAGCCAAAATAGAATCAGGATTGCTCGAACAATGTTTGACATGAAATACGGGCTGATTCATTTTTCGCCAATGTTGCAAAAGGTTGCCGGCATTTTGTTCAGCATTGGGATTATTGCGTTCACCCCAATAGGCCAGGTCTTCAAACCCTTTTTGAATATCGATTAAAATTAAAGCTACTTGTTCATTCTGTTTTACATTCATGGTTTTCTATTTTTTATGATCACTTAAATATTTCATGGTCAGATAACACAATGCCTTCATTCCAGAAGGAATTGCCGCTTCGTCCACCATAAAGCGGGGCGAATGATTGGGCTCAATTTGATCGGGAGGGGTGTCTTTTGGGGTGATCCCTAAAAAGAAGTACATCCCGGGAATTTTTTGTTGGTAGTACGAAAAATCTTCGGCCGGCATCATGGGAAACATATCGTCAACACGGTGAGCAGCTTCCTTAAGCACAGGCAACATTTCACTGGTCAAATCCACATGATTAACGGTTGAAGGATAAAGGGTATCGATGGTTACTTCAGCCCATGCATCATTTGCCATGGCGATGTTTTTCACCAACTCAGGCAGTCGTTTGTGGATAATGGCACGTGCCTTTTCGTTATGTGATCGAATGGTACCCATCATTTCCACCCTTTCCGAAATAATGTTTTCTCTGGTGCCACCATGAAAACTACCTACTGTAATTACGGCCCCACCTTCGTTCAAGGCCACATTTCGGCTCACTATGGTTTGCAGTGCATTCACTATTTGAGCACCCGTAACAATGGGATCAACACCCAGCCAGGGCAGTGCTCCATGCGTACCTTTGCCGTGAACAACAATAGTAAACGTATCCACGCTAGCCATTAATGCGCCTGACCGAAGGGTGATGGTTCCGGTCTCGAAAGGCCAAACATGTAGGCCAAATATGGCATCAACGTCTGGATTGTGGAGCACACCTTCCTCCACCATTTGTTTGGCACCCCAGGTTTCAACTCCTTCTGCACCTTCTTCAGCGGGCTGAAAAATAAATTTAACCGTGCCCGGAAGTTGGTCTTTCATTTTTGATAAAACTTCGGCAACTCCCATCAGGTTCGCGGTGTGCACATCGTGCCCGCAGGCATGCATCACACCCACTTCGTCGCCATTGTACATTGCTTTTACCTTCGAAGTAAAAGGCAAATCGCATGCTTCAGTTACCGGCAAGGCATCCATGTCGGCACGCAAAGCTACCACTGACCCAGGCAACGCTCCTATTAAAAGGCCCACCACACCGGTTTTTGCCACATTGGTTTGAACTTCCATTCCCAAATTTTCCAGGTGCTCTGCCACCAAAGCAGCCGTACGGTATTCCTGATTGCTCAGTTCGGGATGCTCGTGTAAATCGCGCCGCCAGGCAATAACTTTATCCATAGTTTGATCAACATGTTGATCAATCAGTAGTTTAATTTCTTTCCAACTCATTCGAGTATTTTTCCAATATTTGAGGTAAAAATCTTAAAAGATACAGGCAATATAAGGTTTAGCTTAGCTATTCTGCAACAAAAAATCAGGTTTACACAGTAACAGAATCTAACATTCATTGGATTTGAATTGTTTAGCAAATACAAGTCTTGCATCAAAAACTGAATTAAAAAACAAGTCGATGCATTCCAATAATAAAATGAAACAACCAATTCATTCCAGCAAGAAGCTAAAATAAAAATTATAAACAGATGAAATTATGGCTCGAAAAACTAAATTTGCATTGAATTGTTAAATATCCGGTGAAAAATAAATCGATTCTACGATGAAAAAATATGCTTTAATAGTTTTAGTATTACTTGGTTTTATTGCCTGTAATTCAAATAAAAAAACCGAAGTTAAAAATACCATCACGGTAAGCATAGCTCCTGAAAAATATTTTGTTGAACAGATTGCAGGAACCACCTTTCCCATCAACGTGATGTTGCCTGCCGGAGCTAGCCCCGATACTTATGAGCCTTCGCCCAAACAAATTCAGGAACTAAACAATTCTGGCATTTATTTTTACATTGGCCATTTGGGTTTCGAAAAATCGTGGATGAAAAAATTTAGCGAAACTGCTAGCGACGTTGAATACATTTCGTGCAGCAATGGCACTGATTTGTTACGCGGCGATCTGGACGATTCACATGCAGATGGAGAACATCGGCATGGCACCGATCCACACATTTGGACTTCGCCGGAAAACGTTAAAACCATGTCGCGTACTATTTGTACTACACTAAGCAGAAAATATCCTGAACGGGCAGCTGAATTCGAAGCAAATTTACACACCTTTGTTTCACGAGTTGACCAGTTGGATAATTCAATCCGTAACATTATTACCGACTCGTTGAATTCTGCTTTTATGATTTTCCATCCTGCCTTGGGATACTATGCACGCGATTATCATTTAGAACAATACTCCATCGAATTTGAAGGAAAGTCACCCAGTCCCGCTCACATGAAAAAGATGATTGATTTAGCACACGAAAAAAATATTCGAACCATATTCATCCAATCACAATTTGAAACTTCAAAAGCCGAAGCCATTGCACAGGAAATTGGTGCCGAAGTGGTCACCATTGATCCCTTGGCTGAAGACTGGATGGCAGAAATGTATTCTCTCACCAAAAAAATGGAGAAGGCACTGGGAAGTAGATGAACAGCCTCATTGAAATAAATCATTTAACTGTTTCATATGGTTCCGTTGTGGCCATTGAAAACGCCTGCATGTCGATTCATGAAAACGACTTCATTGGAGTTATTGGACCTAACGGTGGAGGTAAAACCACATTGTTGAAATCAATTCTCGGTCTTGTGGAGCCCAGTTCAGGCGAAATTGTTTTTTCAAAAAAATTGAAAGGCAAAGGCAGTCATATCGGTTACCTGCCACAAGTCAATAAGTTTGATAACCGCTTCCCCATTTCGGTACTTGAAGTGGTGATGTCGGGAAAATTATCAGGCCACCAACGTTTGCTGCGCAATTCATCGCAATTGAAGCAGAAAGCCATGGAAGTTTTAAACGATTTAGGCATTGAAAAATTAGCTTCCAAATCCATCGGGGAATTATCCGGAGGGCAAATGCAAAAGGTTTTTCTGGGGAGAGCATTGATTGCTGATCCTCAGTTATTGATTCTTGATGAACCCAACACCTATGTCGATAATCAGTTCGAAAGTGAATTGTATGAGAAATTGATCGAACTCAATAAAAGAATGGCCATTCTATTGGTTTCACACGATGTTGGAACCATCAGTTCCCACGTTAAAAGCATTGCGTGTGTAAGTCGCGAATTGCATTATCACCCGTCCAATATCATTTCACAGGAGCAATTGGCGTCGTACAACTGCCCCATTCAAATGCTTACCCACGGTGAAGTCCCTCATACGGTATTAGGTACACATCACCACCCTCATTCAAAGGAATCATGATCGAACTGCTCCAATATCACTTTTTTACAAATGCACTCATTGCGGCTTTACTGGCCTCGGTGGCTTGCGGTATTATTGGAACCTATATCGTTGCCCGCCGTCTGGTTTTTATCGGAGGTGGAATCACTCATGCTTCATTTGGTGGAATTGGAATTGCCTATTTTCTTGGAATCAATCCACTTCTTGGAGCTGCTGTTTTCGCCGTTTTGTCGGCATTTGGCATCAATTTTTTTACACGAAAAGGCAACATTCGCGAAGACTCTTCCATCGCCATATGGTGGTCACTGGGCATGGCATTGGGCATCATTTTCATTGCCTTAACTCCTGGCTACGCTCCCAACCTCATGAGCTTTTTGTTTGGAAGCATCTTAACGGTCACCAATTCCGATCTGATTTTCATGGGCGTTGTGACCCTTTTGGTCATTGCCCTTTTTAGCCTGTTTTTCAGGTTGATTGTAACCATTTCATTTGATGAAGAGTTTGCCATTGCACGAAACCTGCCGGTGAATTTGTTCAATTATTTACTGCTGGGAACTACCGCACTAGTTATTGTCGTCAGCATTCGAATATCAGGAGTAATTTTGGTTTTGTCTTTACTCACACTTCCTCAGGCTACGGCCAATATATTTACCAAAAAATTCAGACCGATACTCTTTTTATCCATTGGGATAGGTTTTATTGGAATGCTCTCAGGACTTTACCTGTCTTATTATACCAATATGCCTTCAGGTGCCACAATCATTTTGGTGCTAACCACTTTCTTTGGATTGGGAAAATTGGTGAACGGGTTGAGAGCAAACAGCTAATCCGCAATTCAGTATGGGTTCAAGGTCCTTTATTCATTTCCGCCCTCTTTTTTCAATAATTATTTATGAACATCAATGTATTTGTGTAAATTGAAAAGATAACGCAACGTTTGCAGAACAGACAACATCTTCAAACCGTGAATGAAAATAAGCGCTTGAAAAAACTGCTACTCATACTGCTATTCGAAGGATGTTTCCTTATTGGATACACTCAGCTATTTATCGGTACTGTTTATGATCAGCAACTGCAGGAGCCCATCGCAAATGCCTTGGTTCGAATTGAGGGCAGTTCCATTTGTTCCTATACTAACGCTTCTGGAGAATTTTCATTTTCACTCAATCAATTCATTGAAGCAGTTAATCAGGAAACAATTCCTTCACTCCAATTTCAGCATTCGTCCATCGTTTATCTTAACGCGCAACCTGCTCAAATCAGATTAATTAATCTTTCGGGAAAAACACTACAACAAGCCGGTGGTAAACAAATTGAGATGAATCTAATTGGACTCCCCAATGGGATCTATCTTCTTTTTATTGACCAAAACGATAAAAAATCAGTACTGAAAGTTCGATACCAGAATAGGGAAATAAGCTCCAACCCCACCAGCTTTTATCTTCAGCAACAGTATCATTTAGTTCTCGAAAAAGAAAACTATCAAACCGGCTATTTTCTTTTAGAGGAAAAAGGAGAACATCGCTTTAATTTACTTCAAGCCAAAACCTACAACGAAGATTATCTGGAATCAATGAATCAGCCCGATGATTTTCGGAGTATTGAAACAAAACCGCTCAATCCCTTTTTTGGAGAAGTCACTTCAGTGAAATTCCTATATGAAATCACAACTGGAAAAATTTTTTACATCAATGCCAAGATCCATCGGGCGCATTCTTATTTTGCAATGGATGTTCTTAACTATCCCAAAAACAATGAGTGGTTCAACCAGGAACAATATCGCAACAATGCCAACCGGCTTTACTACCCCGGAACCATTGATTATTTTAGGGCTACCGGCAAATATGTTGTACAATTTTTCGCGAGCGATGACATTTCATGTAAGGCAATTGAAACCGTTTATACTAAGATAGTTGAAAGCACCTTCCTCGACAATGAGTTGTATTATTATGCAAACTCGCTCAGGACACAAGGCTGTACAAATCTCCCGAGCATAAGTTCTGAAACATTATTTTCAGGACAAAACTACCAGTGCCTCAACCCGGAAGAAGGCTATGGTTACTTAAGGAAGGTGGACTTTGAGCAGCTTGCCGAGAATCATCCAGGCCGTCACGACATTGTTGTGCTCAATGGAATTCCTGTGGATGTTCCCGTAGTGGCCGGTATAATAACTTCTGAATTCCAAACTCCCCTGAGTCACATCAATGTACTCAGCATGAATAGAAAAACGCCCAATATGGCTTTACGCGACGCCTGGAACAATGAACGTCTGAACGGGCTTTTCAATAAATTGGTCTACTTGAATACCAATTTTGAAAACTTTGAAATCAGAGAAGCTTCGCTGGATGAAGCCTTAAGTTTTTGGGAAACCCGCGAGCCAAATTCACCAGCGATTCTTTCTCCCGATCTACTCACAAAAGATCTGATTGACGCAAGTGATTTATCGGCCGATCGGATAAATGTGGTTGGCGGAAAAGCGGCCAATTTTGGAGAATTAACTCATATTAGCTCTTCATCCGGAGCCATCCCCTTGCCGGAAGGTGCATTTGCCATCCCCTTCTATTACTATCACCAGCACCTACTAAAAAATGGACTGGATACTACACTTACAGTAATGCTTGAAGACAAAACCTTCTATACGGATGTCGCCATTCGACAACAAAAACTAGAAGAATTACGAACAGAAATTATGAATGCACCCATCGACAATCAATTGCTTAAAATGGTTGAAGACAAAATGAATCAAAACGGTGAAATACGCTGCCGCTTCCGCTCATCGACAAACGCTGAAGATATTGAAGGTTTTAATGGTGCCGGACTTTACGATTCAAAAACTGGAATCGTTGATGATGAAGAAAAGTCCGTAGCAGATGCGATCAGGGAAGTTTGGGCCAGCTTATGGAATTACCAGGCCTTTGAAGAACGGGACTTTTTTCGCATTGACCAGAAAACAGTGGCGATGGGCATTTTGGTTCATCGGTCTTTTCCCACCGAGTCGGCCAATGGAGTGCTCATTACTAAAAACATTTATCGCGATGGTTTGCCTGCTTACACCATTAACAGCCAATTTGACGAAATAAGTGTTGTGAATCCCACTGAAGGATGGTTCCCCGAGCAGGTACTTTACTACACCTTTAGTAGCGCCCAATCGAACCCAATTGATTTTATTGCCTATTCGAACGTACCCTGGTACAATGGGCAAACTGTTTTGACCAACACTGAATACCAAGTTCTTTATCAAACATGCAATTCAATTCAAAATCATTATTACAAGCTGGGAATATACAATGCACTGGACATTGAATTCAAAATTGACAAAGACGCCAATGGAATTCGCAAGCTTTATATTAAACAATGCCGAACGTTTAACGATTAAAATTCTCAACTCATCTATCAATTGACATTTTATATTGAATTATCAATTTTCAACTTGTATCTTCATTCCCCAAAATTCACAACAAATGAAACCATTCTTTCTGTTTGCACTTTTACTTTACATCACTGTATCTTATGCCGGAACGTTGATAAAAATTAACAGCTTGCCTGCTAATCATCCCTTCGACCAACCGCTTTATTTGGCCGGAAGTATGAACAATTGGAATCCTGCTGATGCCATTTATCAGTTAAAACTAAACGATGATCAATCCTATTCCATTGTGTTGGAAGGTACGGGTAACGTCCAATTCAAATTTACCCGAGGCGGCTGGGACACGGTTGAAAAAGGAAATAACTGCGCCGAAATTGGCAATCGTAGTTTCACATTTGCAACCGACACGATTTATGAAGCGACTATTGTTAATTGGGCTGACCTTTGTGGCAGCAATCCAGCAGTAACAAATACCACCACCGACAACGTTTCTGTTATGGACCTATCGTTTTACATTCCGCAATTCGACAGGAACCGACGCATATGGATTTATTTGCCCGAAGATTACGAAACGTCAGGGAAATCGTATCCGGTGCTATATATGCACGATGGCCAGAACCTCTTCGATGCAGCCACTTCTTTTTCCGGCGAATGGCAGGTGGATGAAACGTTAAATCACCTGACCGAAAATGGAGCCCCTGCCTCAATTGTTGTTGGCATCGATAACGGTGGGAACAATCGAATTGAAGAATATACTCCATGGAGCAACCCCGGTTATGGGGGAGGAAAAGGAAATTTATACGCCGAATTTTTGGTGGAAACGCTAAAACCATATATCGATGCGCATTACCGCACCTTATCCGACAGGGAAAATACAGGCGTTTGTGGCAGTTCCTTAGGAGGTCTTATTTCGTGGTACATTGGCTTGAAGTACCAGGATGTATTCAGTAAAATTGGCATTTTTTCCCCTTCTTTTTGGTTTTCCGATTCAACGTACATCATGGCGCGGGAAATAGCCAAACAATATCCTATGCAAATGTATTTTGTGGCTGGTGGACAGGAAGGTTCCGATGGAGAGGTGATCGACGATTGTGAAAAAATGATCTCTACTTTAAAAGGTTCGGGTTTTACCGATGATGAAATGTTTCTCAACGCTAAAGCTGACGGTCAACACAGCGAATGGTTCTGGCGTCGGGAATTCCCGGCTTGTTACCAATGGTTTTGGGGAGTGAAATCCTCCAAAATCGATTCGAAATTCATTCAGTTGGAAGTCTTTCCCAATCCGGCTAACTACTCCATTCACCTGCAAATTTTTTCACAGGAATCCTTCGACGTTGTGCTAATAGATTTAAATGGAAAGGTCGTGTATCGAAACGATCACGTAAGTAGTGGACTGGTCATTCCAAGCCAAAATTTGCCCAACGGTACCTATTTGGTACAATGTAAAAACGACAAATTTCAGGTTCATCGAAAAGTAATAGTAGCAAAAACCAATTGAAATTGCCTTCGTGATCCTTCGTGTTTTCTTGCCTTAGTGGCATTATTCTATGGATTATTGAACTTATAATAAGATCGTAGGTGAGTTTGATAATTCGAGGCAAAAAAAATGGCCACGAAGGCTCGAAGGCTCAAAGAATCACTAAAATGTACAATAACTCACTTTGGATTGATGTACTATTTTGAACAACAATCTTTGTTGGAAAAGCAGAATTTCCTTCGTGATCCTTAGTGTTTTTGTGCCTTAGTGGCATTATTCTTTGTTTAATTGAGCTTATGTCAGCATCCCGGGG
>JBGUEP010000026.1:0-34951 GCA_041821245.1 Prolixibacteraceae bacterium | reverse complement strand
ATGTACTATTTTGAACAACAATCTTTGTTGGAAAAGCAGAATTTCCTTCGTGATCGTTAGTGTTTTTGTGCCTTAGTGGCATTATTTTATAGGTTATTGGGCTAATGCTAAGTTCGAAGGAGAATTATATTATTTCGAGGTAAATTAAAAATTACCACAAAGGCTCGAAAGCACAATAATAAATCCTTTTTTATTCAAAATGCCTCAATATCAATGAAATTGAATCGGCCAAATCACGGGAAAACCTTTCGGCTGAGGGTTGATCCATATGACTACCATCATAGGTTTTATACTGATTGGGATTGACGCTGATCCAATGGGCGCCGGCATTCTCCAATCTTTGTTGAAGAAGAGCTTCGTTGTAGTTGCCCATTGAATCTTCCAGTTCCCGCATAGGTTGAGAGACGGGAGGACGATACGCTATCACAGTAATTCCCTGTTGAACCAAGCTGTGCACCTGCTCAAAAAGGGTCGCTAATGTGTTTTCATTGACCTGATATTTATTGAAATCATCTTCATAGGAAGCAATTGCCTCGGTGGTATCAGCCGGAAATTTATCCGATTCAACATACCCGTTCATGTGATAGTTGGATAAATAATAATAAGAATGATCAATGGGTTGAAAACTTTCCTTCAACTTTTCAGGAGTAGTTGCAGAAAACCAATACAATAACGGATTCAAATAAATACGCTCCAGAACTTCCTCACGTGGTCGGGTCAATTCCTGAAGGTACTGATCGTTATTTTTAGTGTAATCGGTTATGGCATTGGCCGAGACTCCTAAAACCAAAACTTTCGTTTTGCTTTTCGCATTGAACTTTGAAAGGGCTGCCTTAAACATGGTTGAATTTAATCCTCCGTTGGAATACCCAAAATTTAAAACCTTTAAACCGTTCAAATGCTGATCCATTATCTCGGGTGACACACCACGATATACCCTCGAATCGCCCATTACCACCACATTGAATTTGGGTGCAGCAAATGTTTTACGGCTCCAGAACATATCACCCAAATACTTTTCTTTGTTTTTGGGCATCACAAAACTTAAAGCCGTTATCAAAATGGCAGCCATCAGCACTGTGATTGATATGTTAGTTTTCATTTTCATTGTTAAAATTGAAAATAGATAAATTCACTACCCGAGCCCCTAAAGAAAATGATCATTGCAATCAATATCGCATAAAACATCATTTCCATCCACGGCTGTATGTGCATAAAGTATTTGTTCATGTTTAAACCTACAATAGCTTCACGGACAATCATCAATAAAATAAATACAGTGCCGTTCAAGCCCCATCCCAGTTCAAGTGATCCTTTAAACGAAAACATGGTTTGAATAATTTCGAAGGCCTGTCCAATGCTTTCAGCACGAAAAAATACCCAAGCCACCAACACCTGCACGGTAATTAGAAACCAGGCTACAAACTTCAATCCCACACTTGCCCCCAATCGCTCAGGCCAACGGGTCAATCGTTCCAGCGATGAGAAAAAAGCGTGCACAGCACCCCAAACCACGAAGGTCCACGAAGCTCCATGCCACAAGCCTGATACCAGCATGGTGATCCATAAATTGAGGTGAGTTCTGAATTTTCCTTTGCGGCTCCCACCCAGAGGAATGTAAAGGTAATCTTTAAACCAGGTGGAAAGCGAAATGTGCCAGCGGCTCCAAAATTCTTGTAATGAACGTGAAATATAAGGGTGATTAAAGTTGTCGGGGAAATCATAGCCCATCCATTTGGCTAAACCACGCGCTATGTCGCTGTATCCGGCAAAGTCGCAATAAATTTGAAAGGCAAAAGCAATCATTATTCCCCACCAGTACAAACTCGACTGGCTAAGTTCAGGCGAACTAAATGCAGCCACCACCAGGGGGGCCAGGTTATCGGCAATCACCATTTTCTTAAAATAGCCTCTGACAATTAACTGAAAACCCGCCCAACGTTCCTCCTTCGAAATAGAAGTAACCTGCAACATTTGAGGTAACATTTCCTTGGCCCTCACAATTGGTCCTGCCACCAACTGAGGAAACATGGAGAGGTAGGCAAAAAAATGGATGACGTTTTTCGTGGGTTTTAAGCGCTCACGGTAAACATCGAAGGTGTAACTCATACTTTGAAAAGTATAAAAGCTAATGCCCACAGGGGTAATCAAAAAGAAATTGGGAATTTGCCCTGTTAAAGCTGCACTTCCGGTTAAGCCAAACAATTGATCCAGGTTCTCACTAATAAATCCTGAATATTTAAATACCGATAGCGAACCAATGTTGGCAATAAGAGACAACACCAACAACATCTTCCTCCGCTTGGGCAGTTGTTCCATTCCCAAAGCAGCAAAATAATCGACCAAACCACTAAATACAATCAAAAAAAGAAACCGCCAATCCCACCAGCCGTAGAAGAAAAACGAAGCCACCGTGAGCCAAAGCAAACGACCTTTCACTTTTTTCCCAATGAATTTGCTCATCACAAAGAAAACAAGCGCAAAAACTACAAATATGAGTGAATTGAAAAGCACGGCTTAAAAATAGAAATTAAAAATGAATGAAAACGGAAATCGATTAGGGCTGAAAATTATCAAATGAATTGTAAAACGGATCATTTCATGTCACTTTATTTCCATAAAGAACAATCGTCATGAAATAACTCAAAATAAAATGATAAGTTAGAGGGAAATTCAGTAAATTAAAACTGAACGTATTATTAACTAAATACTTATTTTTATGAAAAAAATTCTACTCTTATCCATTTCTTTCTTGTTAATCTACACCTTAGCAAATGCACAGATGTATGCCAATTTTGAAGACGTTACACCTGTTCTAGGTCCATTTTCTGCAAATGGTGATTATGCACCAGCTATTATGGAGAATCCTTTTAACGATGATTATAATCCAAGTGATTCGGTCTTCGGTGGTGCTTCAGTTGGAGGCACCTGGGAAGGAGTCTGGTTCGATGCCGGAGATTTTATCGATTTTAGCAATTCCTTTACCTTTACAATGTTGGTTAACGGGGAGGCGGAAGGCCTACCAATGTTGAAAATTGAAGACAACACCAATGGAGCTGTATTTATTGAAACCAACGCAGACGAAAGCTATACTCAGGTCGACGAATGGCAATTGATGACCTTTACCGTGGCTGGAGTTGATGCTGAACTGTCTGAAATTTACAACCGTATTGTTGTATTTATGGATTTTGGATCAGAAGAGATAGGTAATATGTGGTACTGGGATAACCTGATAGGACCAGACGGATACGAAGGAACCGGTTTAAATACCGTTAAGGATAGAAACCTTGTTTTCTCAAATCCATTTAGCAACCAATTGAAAATTTATTCAGTTGCAGCCCTCACTGACGTGCAAATATTTAATGCCATGGGTCAAAAAGTTCTGGAGGAACATGGCCTGAATTCAATGTCACTTAACCTGGAAACCTCTCAACTGAAAAACGGGATCTACTTCCTGCAGTCCAAAGATGTCGCTGGCAGAATTACTAAGTCGAAAATGATTAAAAAATAAGTAAGGCAATAATCGGTGAAGCCCTGTCATCAATGATGATGGGGCTTTATTTTTTAATTTAAAGAAGCATTTTATAAAATATTATACCTAAGGTTACCATAGAACAGGTATTTTTAGGATATAAATATTTCTTGCATGAAAAATCTATTCTTTCTTCTGGCCTTCTCCGGAATGATATCGTGTTCTCAAAGCGCAACATTTTTAAATCAACCACAGCAACTCATTTGTGAATATATCCATAACCCTTCAGTAGTTGACGTAAATCAACCTCGGTTATCCTGGATCAATACTGCCGTGGAAGGCAAATTCGGGCAACAGCAAACTGCCTATGAAATCAAGGTGGCTTCATCGATCGGGCAGCTCAATCAACCTGATCTTTGGGATAGTGGTCAAATTAAATCTGATCGATCAACTCGAATTCTATACGATGGAAAAACTTTACAATCAGCACAGGAATGCTGGTGGCAAGTTCGTGTCTGGGATGCTGACGGAAACCCATCTGAATGGAGCGAACCAGCTTTCTGGCGGATGGGCTTGTTGCATGAATCGGACTGGAAGGCCCAATGGATTGGCGCACCATGGGAAGGCGAAGAACATTTTGAGCGGCCTAATTACCCCGGACAACCTTTCGATGATTTTGGCCCCGCTGCACCCCTGTTGAGAAAACAATTTAAGGTTGAAAAGGAAATTGAAAAGGCTGTGGCTTTTGTCACGGGTCTGGGTTTTTTCGAGTTTTACGTGAACGGTGCCAAAGTGGGAGACGACGTGCTGGTTCCCAATATCACGGCTTACAGCAAGCGTCCAAAGTTGGACGAAATGATGATCAAAGTCCCCGACAATTTTTCAGCATACAAGGTGATGTACCTGGCCTATGATGTGACCAATTACCTGGTAAAAGGCGAAAATGCGATGGGTGCTATATTGGGCAATGGCTTCTATAATCCGCGCATGTTTTGGTGCGAAGGTTTTGGCACTCCACGTTTTTTTGGTCAATTACACCTCACCTATACCGATGGTTCTGAAGAAACCATTACCAGTGACGAAAGTTGGAAAGCCGCAAAAAGTCCCCTTCTTAAAAACATGGTCTATTACGGCGAAACATACGATGCACGTTTGGAGCAACCAGATTGGAACAAAGCCGGATTTGATGATTCGGGCTGGGAAGATGTAAGCTTAAAAAAAGCTCCCTACGGAAAACTGGTGGCCCACACCTCGCCCACCGACAAGGTGATGGAGCAAATTCAAGCTATAAAAATTGAAAAACTTCCCAATGGAAATTACCTGATCGATTTTGGAAAAGAAATTTCAGGCTGGGTGAGGCTGAAACAGGTAGAAGCACCTGCCGGCCACCGTATCGATATTTCATTCAATGGCAATTTGTATTCGGGCGACAATACCTACATTTTTAAAGGCGATGGCCCCGAAAATTATGCTCCCCGCTTCAATTGGTTTGTGTTCAGCGGCATTGAAATTAAAAACTGGTATGGCGAATTAAAGCCGGAAAACATTACTGCAGAAGCGGTAAATACCGATGTGCAAGAATCAGCTGAATTTGAGACTTCCAATGTGCTTTTCAACCAAATCAACGAAGCCTGGAAGCTTAGTCAGAAAGACAACATGCACGGGGGAATTGCCAGCGATTGCCCACACCGTGAGCGCAATGGCTATACCGGCGATGGTCAGGTAGCCTGCGTTACTGTACTGCACAATTTCGATGCCTTGGCTTTTTACCAGAAATGGATTGCCGACATGCGAGGTGCTCAAAACCCCGAAACTGGTTACGTGCCCAATGGAGCACCCTGGCAACCTGGCTGTGGAGGTGGTGTGGCCTGGGGGGCTGCCATTTGCATCATGCCCTGGGAGTTTTACTTGCACACGGGATCGCTCGACATGCTAGCGGATAATTTCGATGGCATGAAAGGCTACATCCACTACATGCAAGGCTGGGTCGATGCCGATGGCATCATGTTCTCGCAAGCCGTTGGTGCCGATGGTAAGATACTGAAATGGCTCAACCTGGGCGACTGGGTAATGCCCGGTGAAAAAGTACCTGACGATTTAGTCCACACTTTTTACTACTGGCACTGTGCCCAATTGACTGCAAAATCAGCCAAAGCACTTGGTAATACTGAGGACGCTGAAAAATATGAAACCCTTGCAGAAACCACGCGTTCAGCTTTTCAAAAACGATTTTACAACGAAGCAACTGGAAGTTATGGCAATGGTGGGGGAAACATTTTTGCTTTGAAAATGGGTGTTCCACAAGATCAATATCCCAAAGTGATTGCAGCTGTTAAAGCAAACATTGAAGCTCATGACGGCCACTTGGATACCGGCATTTTCGGCACCCAATTCTTTTTTGAAGTATTGAGTGAAAACGGAATGAATCAGGAAGCTTTCGACGCATTAAACAAACGTACTGAACCAGGTTTTGGCCGATGGCTGGAGTTGGGCTCTACCACCACCCGCGAACATTGGGATGTGGGTGGATCATACAACCACCCCATGTTTGGCGGCGGTTTGGTTTGGCTTTATCGCAAGTTGGCCGGCATGCAAACCGACGAAAATCAGCCCGGCTACAAACACATTATTTTCAAGCCTCAACCGGTAGGCGATGTGACCTGGACAAAATATTACAACAATACGGCATACGGCCGTGCAGGTATTGAATGGCTTATCGAGAACGAAAAATTGAAGGTTCAGGTGGAAGTTCCGGTAAGTTGTACTGCCAGTGTAATTCTCCCCAATGCAAAAGTAGAAGAAGTTGGGAGCGGGGTTTATACGTTTGTATCAGAATAAAAGGAACACGGATGACTCTGATCTGGCAGATTTACACAGATCAAAAACCAACGATTTTCTGGTCAATCTGTATTAAAGGGAACCGTTCTCTTCAAAAAGAACGGTTCCTTACTTAATGCTTTTATCGTAATGGAGAAATGTAAGCTCTACGTTGGAATTTGATTTTCGTCGTACATTTTGTGCCACGGAATAACTTCAATTCCATTACTTTTGATAAAATCCTAAGTAAATTACACAATAGCCCGGTATCGTAGAAATACAGTTTCGGCATTTTAACAAGCCGCTTATTAAAATTTTTAGTGTTTGGTGTAATCGATAAACAAAAATTCTTATGAATCGCGTTTAAACATTTGATAAAATTACAATATTGGAATCAGAATCCAAAATTGTAATATATTATAATCGTTGATAAATTAAAGAGTCAAAAGAATAAATTGTTTTTTATTTAAAAGTATCAGAACACCGATGACACAAATTCAGCTGATATCCACATATAAATCCGTGATCATCCGTTAGATCCGTGTCATCTGTGTTCTAGTTTGAATTCTATATTGTTACAATAAATTGATGGTTTTATGTTTAATTCTTCTTTTGAGGAAAGGCTTAATTTATACTGCTAAGCTAATGGCCTGGGAGCGTGGGAGCGGGATAGGCTTTTTATCTAGTTGAAGTTCTTCAATATAGAGGTTAATGGCTTCTTTTATATTGAGTTCAATTTCTTGCATGGTTTCCCCAACACTAATGCAACCAGGTAAATCAGGAACATAAGCACTGTACCCGCCATTTTTGCATTCTTCTATTATTACTACATAATTTCTCATAATCCATTTATTATGACCTCTTTCAGTTTCATTGCTATAAAATTAGTCAATTTTCCAATTCGATGCGATGAAAGTTTTTATAGAACACTTATGATACGAGTACGGCAGATTTACACCCATACAAATCAGCTATTATCCGTTCAATTCTTATCAGAAGGAACCGTTCTTTTTGAAGTGAACGGTTCCTTACTAAATGCTTTACCTTGTTACAATAAACCGTTGCGTTTGGATGCCTTTATCGGAAAAAAGCGTAATGAGGTAAATGCCTTCAGGAACAGTGCTCACATCAACATCCATACGATGCGAGCCTTTGGTAAAGCTGGTTTGAGACTGCAATACCTGCCGTTCACGGCCTGCCAAATCAACTAAGGTAATTCGTCCGTCAACCTGCTCATTTAAAGTGAAACTTATTGTTGCAGTGCTATTGGCCGGATTGGGAAAAACTTTAAAATCGAAAACATCCAACGTGTTTTTACACTCTTCAAAATATTTACATTCGGGTTTTTCAAGAACTGATTTATTTTCAGCCCATATGTAATCGTACTCTGTCAATAATTCTTCACTTACATTTTGAGGTAAAAGGTTAAAAAAATCATCGGTCGGTAAAAACCAGTAAACAATATCTTCTTTGGGCATATTGTGTCCAAAAACGTCCTTCTTCAACACAACCGGAAGCAATGTTTTAAAGTCTTTAGAAAACCGTTGAGAAAATAATGTTTTCAATTTCATTTCAGGAAAAGCCATCTTTAACAAATTCTCCCCTTCTGAATTTGTGATGAGCATGGGAATAAGCTCTCCATTTGTATCGTTTGCCTTGACCGTGTCTTTCGTGATTATAAATGCCTGTTTTGCCTCGAAATGGAATTTATTCGTATCCTCATCCGATTTAGGAGAAGGACGATCGTCAAAGTTTACGCCAAATGTTAAGCAACTATCGCGATAAGAAGTAAAAGTATTCGAAAGAAAAAACAGGTTAATTGCATCATTGCTCAGCTTAAAACCAAGGTTTTCTAATTGGATTCTGTTCAAATCAATAAATAGAGTACTGTCCAAAATTTGTTCAGGATACTTCTCCTTCACCTCAGGCTTATCCTTTTTTACTTTCTCATTTCTATTGAAATCCATATCAGGAACAAATTGTCCAGCAAGAGAATAGTCATTTTCAAGCAATAACTCGTATTGAAATGAATGGCTTCGCCCAATGGTGTCAACCAGTAATTTTCCTCCGGTTATTCGTAGAACCGAATCATTACTAATAGAATACTGCCCGGTAAAACTCATGTATTCCAATTGATCAGCATCTTTTTCTGAAAAATGATACTCTCCTCGTACAGGTTTTTTCGGATCTCCTGAATTTATCGCTAAGCTGATTGAGCTGTCCTTCTCTCCAATTTTAAATGATTTGGATTCAAGAAATACCAGTTCCAACCAGTTATTCTTAGAACTATGCACAAATGCAATATTCGACACCTTAAACGGAATTAATTTTCGAGCAGTTAAGTCGCGAGCAGATGCTGAATTACTCGTGCTAACGTTCTCAGCAAGTGAAGTTGGAAGAATAGTATCTTTCACCGATCCACCAACATCATTTGCTGACTGTTGGTAACTGGTACTGTTTGATGGAACAATGCTGATCTCAGTTGAGATTTGTTCTTTGGAATTTGAAATTTCCTCCGGGGCCTTTGGCCAAAATAAAAATACACTAATTACTATCGCGAACAATGTGGTCATAATCGAAAATTTTAAAAGATTCGGGTGCCCCTTCTTAGGCTCAACCTTAGCCTTAACCTCAGCCTCGTTCAAGATTTGGTGCACCATTTCAATTTCAATCAGCGGAGGGTTTTTCTTCACCCTGCCGAAATAGGTATCGATTCTATTTTCGTTTTTCATGGCTTAGAAAATTAGGGTGATTACTTTGCGCTGTGGTTCGGTGCACAACAGCATCAGGCGTTCGCGACCGCGTTTGATGCGTTGTTTTACTGCCGACAGGCTTCCTCCTTGTAAGATACGTATTTCTTCCAGCGGTAAATCGGATAGGTGGAAGAGAATGAGCGCCTCCCTTTGCATTTGCGGGAGCAGTTCCATTTTTTGCATTACCATGGCCAGTTCGGCCCGGAGTTCGGGATTTAAACCCAAATCTTCCAGCAGTAATGCTTCCTTTTCGTTGTATTTACCACTGAACTTTTTTCTTCTGAGCTGTTTCTTAAACAGGTTGCTGGCAATGGTGAAAAGGTAGGCGGCAAACCGGTCGGCATTTTCCAAACTTTCAAACTGCTCAAAAGCGGCTAGTACGGTATCGTGCAACAGGTCTTCGGCGTCGGCACGGCACGCAGCCATACTTCGGCAATAGTTGCTAAGCCGCTGGTGAACGGGCTCGTAAAGCGTCATAAAAGCGGTTTGTTGTGGTTTGGTCATGTTCAGGTTTTGCTGTCTGTATGGTATGTTCCACAAGTGCGGAAGAAAGTTACATTTAATTTGAATTATTTTCAGAATACCAGACTTTCATGCCAAAAAGAGACCGCACCTTTAGGTTCCGAAAGGCCCCAATCAATATGAATTGGTAGCGAGCTTGAATTATTTACCAGCCATAAATATGTTTCTACGACAGATTTTGCTGGTTATATCGATCAATTTTTCAGCAAAAACATTTTCAATTATATAATTTAGACTCAATAAAAAGTATTGTTTATTGAGTATTAAACCATTAATGACGAATGCATTTATTCAATTCTTCCACCAATTGAAAAACAGTAGTGCAAGGATTCTGATGATTAAAAATTTCAGATTTCTTTTCCAGGTGTAAACGTCGTGCATTTTGAATGGCTTTTGGCTGTTCGCTAAGGAAAATGCCATACAAACTTTGCGAAAACGCTCTTTTTTTACCTTCCTTCTCGTAATTGCAATTTAGCTTTTCCGATAACATTCGATAGTATACACTACGTGTGAGTGCCGCTGTTTGATACTGGTAATGCAGCACAAACCACAATTCAAAACTATCGTTGGAATAGGCTACCCGAATTCCCTTTTTTTGAGCAAGTGTTATCGCATTATTGAAATCGGCAGCTTCATTCACATCTCCATGGTAATCATAGTCGAACACCACCCATAATTGTCGGTCTTCATCAAAGTTTGGCTGCTCTATCATTAACCCATCTTTACTCAAAAGCTCGATTGTTTTCTCGACCAATGCAGTTTTGCTTCTTCCAAGACCAATGGCAGTTACTTTGGTTTCCGTATTCACTGGAAAACCTTTAAAGTATTCAGGTTCTGTGTTTTCGCCCTCGCAATAAATATGGAACAGGTTACGTATTTCACGACTATGCAGTTCACGTTTATTCACCATCTGGCGAATCTTCCAGGGTTTGTCGGAATCTTTGGCTTTTCGATTGGTCATGATTCGAACAATTTTTCAAAGTTGCCTAAGAAGGGGATGGCGCCATACTTTCCATTAATGTAGTCTTTTTCGTACGAAGCATCGTTGCGTACGCCTTTAAAGTCAGCAAGAGAGTAGAGCACGGTCTCCTGCATCTTATTCTTTTCGGTAAAATAGATTTGGTCCCGCCTCAGCAGCGAATTATCTAACAAATTGGTATCATGCGTCACAAACACCAGTTGTGCCCCGTTTTTATTGATTGTCGGCGAGTTAAACATCTCGACAATCTTTTTGGTAAGCATGGGGTGTAGTCGGGCATCGAATTCGTCAAGAACTAAAGTGCCACCATTACCCAAAACATTGATAATAACACCGCTGTAATTGAAAAACTTTTGTGTACCATCTGATTCATTTTTCTCTATATTCCATATGCAAGATAGAGCTTCTTCTTCATCATTGTTATAGAATTTTCTAACAGATGAAATTGTCTCCTCCTCAGGAGTAAAGTAAAAACCATCAACAGTGTGAATCAATTCTGATGGAATCTTTTTATAGATTACATCTTGAATACCAACATCTGCAAGATTTAGTAAAGAAAGCATTCTTTTCTTTGGATACTCATTTTGCATAATTGGAATAGTGGCATTTCTAAAATATAAGTCATTAACTCCTATGCTGACTGCTATATTTTCAGTAAGATATTCAAATATCTGTTTTGATAATTTTCCGTTAAAAGCTTTTACCACATTTAAAAACAGATTGGTATCACTGGTTTTGCTTTGTAATCCTTTACCTTCCGAAAATTTTATTTCGTTGATTTTTATTGAGGAGCTTTCACGTTTAAAGTAATGGATTTCACTTTTTTCAGGTGTTCCAAACAACCATTCGCTTTTTACCTCATTTTGAAAAACTTCAAAGCCATAGCGGTATCTAACATTATCAAGAATAAAGATTAGTTGAAAAAAAGTTGACTGATTAGGAGTTTCAATGTTCAAAGCAAAAGGCTCAATGATTTGTTTTCCTATTTTCTCATTCTTAAATGAATCACGAATAAAAATCAGCATTGATTGTGCCGCCTTAACCAAATTACTCTTTCCGCTACCATTTGCACCGTAAATTGCAACCGACTTCAATAAAGAAAGTTTATCGGAAACTTTGATCACATTGTTTACATCCAATTCGGGATATTTCGATTTAATGGGAGCTGCAACCATGCTCAGAGTTTGCAAATCTTTAATCGATCGATAATTTTTTACACTGAATTCAATAATCATTATTGTATATTTGTGATTTTTTCACAAATATACAACTTAAAGTTGCAAATTGTTTACTGTTTAAAGAAAAGATCACAACAGCTATTCCATACGGATTTCATTACTATCCTCAAAAATATGCACAATGAAATCCGGTCTCTTTTAAAGAAATAAAGATGGAATCCCTCTATGTTGTATTACTTTCTATTTCATTTCGAAAACGAATAGGGCACATCCTCCGATAAAATTCCTCGCTGCTGATTGGGTTCAGCGCCCATTTCAAAGTTCAGCTCACCACCCTTCATGATATCGAAATGATTGAGGTAATTTTTATCCCATTCTTGTCCGTTAAAAGTAGCCGATTGAATGTAGCGATTTGTGGAATTGTTATGCTTTGCACAAATGCTTAGTTGCTTCCCGTTGGGCAAAGTCACTTCAGCTTTTTCAAAAAGCGGTGAACCAATCACATATTGATTGCTGCCCGGACAAACCGGATAAAATCCTAATGCACTGAACACATACCAGGCTGAAGTTTGACCATTGTCTTCGTCGCCACAATAACCGTCGGGAGTTGGATGGTAAAGTTTGTCCATCACTTCGCGCACATGGTATTGCGTTTTCCAGGGTTCACCGGCATAAGCGTACAGGTAAGTCATGTGCTGAATGGGCTGGTTTCCATGAGCGTAATTGCCCATATCGGCAATTTGCATTTCTCTGATTTCGTGAATCACTTGTCCATAATAGGAATAATCAAAATCAGGCGGCATGGTAAATACACCGTCGAGGGTTTTCACGAAATTGGTTTTACCTCCCATTAAAGTAATCAATCCCTGAATGTCGTGAAATACCGACCAGGTATAGTGTAGGGCGTTCCCCTCGGTAAAGGCATCGCCCCATTTTAATGGGTTGAAAGGCGATTGAAAAGTGCCATCTTCGTTCCGGCCACGTATTAAACCGCTTTCCTGATCGAAGACATTTCTGTAATTCTGGCTGCGTTTTGCAAACAGGTCGATTTCTTCCTGAGGACGTTTTAACGCTTTGGCCAATTGCCAGATACAATAGTCATCGTAAGCATATTCCAACGTACGTGCCGTGTTTTCGTTGATGCCAACATTGTAGGGAATGTATCCCAAACGGTTGTAGTATTCGGCACCATAACGCCCCACCGAACTGATACCCTCTTTATTCCCATTTGTATTTTTCAAAACAGCTTCATACAAGGTTTCAATATCGTAATCCCGGATACCTTTCAGATATGAATCGGCAATAAGCGAAGCAGAGTTAGAACCAATCATACAGTCGCGGTGACCCGGACTGGCCCATTCAGGCAACCAACCACTTTCCTTGTAGGTATTCACGAGGCCCTGCATAATTTGGCTGTTCAAATCGGGATACAGGAACGAAAAGAAAGGAAATACAGCACGAAAGGTATCCCAAAAACCATTGTCGGTAAATAGATATCCCGGAAGCACTTCACCATTATAAGGGCTGTAATGCACCACCTCGTTTTGCTTGTTGAATTCATAAAATTTTCGTGGGAAAAGAAGCACACGATACAGGCAGGAATAAAAGGTTTTGATTTGCTCTTCGGTTCCGCCGCTCACCTTGATTTTTCCCAGTTCGTTCTCCCAAAGTTGCTCAGTTTCGGCTTTCACTTCATCGAAAGATTTAGAACCTACTTCCCGCTTCAGATTCAATTCAGCTTGTTCAGGACTGATAAATGACGACGCTACTTTCACCACAATTTGCTCACCTTTTAAAGTAGAAAAACCTACTACAGCACCAACGTGTTCGCCTTCTGCATTTGTATTGTTTTTTGCGAGGGTATTTCCGCTCCAGGTATTTACTTCCTTAAATTCCTTACTGAAGTTGGCCACAAAATAGTTGTGGAAGTTATCAGGAACTCCCCCACTGTTATTCCGGCAATATCCCGTGATGGTCTTGTTGTCGGGATGAATTTCTACATTCGATCCTTTAAAAAAGGCATCGAGCAAAATGTACGAATGGGTGTTTTCGGGGAAGGTAAAGCGGAAAATGGCGGCCCGATCGCTGGGTGTTACTTCAACGCTTACATCGTAATCGGCCAGATAAACCCGGTAATAATTGGGCTGAACCACTTCGGCTTTGTTCGAAAACCACGAAGCTCGTTCGTCTTCCTTAAATTTCAACTCACCGGTAACCGCCATGAACGAAAATGCGCCATAATCGTTGATCCACGGACTGGGTTGATGGGTTTGCTTAACGCCACGGATTTTGTAAGCATCGTATGCATAAGTCCAGCCATCGCCCATTGGCGCTGTTTGCGGCGTCCAGAAATTCATTCCCCAGGGAACAGCAATGGCCGGATAGGTATTGCCGTTCGATAAACTGTATTCCGAATCGGTGCCCATCAAAGGGTTCACATAGTGAATGAGTTGCGGAATTTCAACTTGTGCCTTCAATCTGCCAACTGACAGAACAATGATCAATGAAATAAATAGTAAAATTTTCATAGCATTCGATTAATCGATTCTAAATTTGAGCGTGAAAAGTTTTGATGATATTTCAGCTGTACAGTAGTATATCGCAGATGGCAAAAATGAGACATCAAGTTCAACATTATTGCTTGTATTTGCTCTAAATACTTCGTTACCCATACAGTCGTAAATAACCAAAGGCATATTCTTTTCAATATTTTTAAAATGAATTTTCCCACTATGAAAATACATAATATTTGAAACATCAGTACATTCCTTAATGTCCGTTAAACAATTCCCATACAAACAATTCCCTGCAATGTGAAAGTAACTTAGTTCATAAAAATTTTCAAATTGAGGTGAGAAGTATAGAGGTAAAGGCCCCCAATTACTCCCAACATCTTCTATCCATACCATCCAATTGTTTTCACACCAATAATCAGGAGCAAAAAGTTCGATTGATTTTTTGAAAGTTTTGTCATAAAGTTGAATTGAGCCTATCTTATTAACTATCCAGAGAACGCTATCGACATGTACGTAACTTGCTACACTTAAATCTTCAAGAAAAATTGTATCTCCCAATGCGAGATTAAAATCGTACAGTACATGTTCAGTTGAATCCATATCATCCAGATAAAGACTGTACACTTTTCTATCGACATTTCGAACGGCTACATTTCTATCCCATTGACTTATCATTGAAAAGCTTTTCCCATTAATAGTTGTATCTCCTGTAACAATGCTTCGAAAACCTCTAATTCCATCATGATCATGGGTGATTACACCCCAAACAGAATTCGGTTGAGCAAATTTGTTCTGTGCATGACTTAAAAGCACCACTAAAATGAAAAAAGCCGCGAAGCCGATTTTATGAAGTTCTTGCTTATTTATTTTATTGAATATCATTTTTTGAGTTTATTTACTTTAATCGCATTCATGGTATAACCTTCTTTCCCATGTTTAAAGTTAGTCCATTATTAACTTAAATACGGTTTATTTATTAAAGATTTAAAATCAAATCATGAAAGTAAAATATCCGCACATATAATGAGAACAGGTCCTTTTTACTTTTTGCAATGCTAAGTTTCGCCCAATTATTTAACCTTTTTAGGTGTGGTTAGAATAAATAACAATTTATTGATAGCACCGTCATGTTAAAAATCATCCCTTAATGCTTATAATTCACTACCTTTGCACTTCAAATTTTTTAAAGAATACAAAATGAGTACTGAAAAAACAATTATAGGAATCGGAAATGCCTTAATGGATGTGGTAGTGAAATTACCTAACGATGAAATCCTGACAAAATATAATTACCCTAAAGGAAGCATGATTTTAGTGGATGCCGAAACTTCATCGAAAATAAACAATGATACCAAGGCATTCGAAAAAATATATTCACCCGGTGGTTCGGTGTGCAATACTGTTGATGGTTTAGCCCATCTAGGAGCCCAAGCTGGATTTATTGGGAAAGTGGGTAAAGATGCATTAGGGAAACAATACCACGAAGGTCTGGTGAAAATTGGCGCAAAACCCAGCTTGTTTGAAACAGAAACAGCCACTGGAGTTGCCATGGCTTTGATCACTCCCGACTCTGAACGAACATTTGGAACCTATTTGGGTGCAGCCATTGAGCTGTCTCCTGCAGATATCAGCATCGATCTGTTACGTGGTTACGACATCGCCTACATTGAAGGCTATTTAGTACAAAACCACGATTTAGTGCGCAAAGCAGCCGAAATGGCGCGTAAAGCAGGTCTCACCATTGCCATCGATTTGGCAAGTTTTAATGTGGTGGAAGAGAACATCGACTTTTTGAAAGAAATTGTTGCTGAATATGTTGACATTATTTTTGCCAATGAGGACGAAGCCCTAGCATTTACAGGGAAAGAACCACTTGAAGCGATTCATGTTTTATCACAAATGTGCGATATTTCCATCATCAAGGTTGGAAAAAAAGGATCTTTGATTAAAAGCAGCAGTGAATTTATCAAAGTGGGCGTTATTGAAGTCAATGCTATTGACACTACTGGCGCCGGCGATTTGTACGCCGCAGGTTTTTTATATGGGTACTCAAAAAATTTAAGTTTAGCAAAGTGTGGCGAAATAGCTTCAATGGTTGCCGGTAAGGTAATTACCATTTATGGTGCGCGCATGAATAAAGACATGTGGAAAGAAATTAACTACCTAATTGCAGAAATGATTTAAAAAGAAAAACCCCGCTGGGTGAAGCGGGGTAGGAATAATTAACAAGAGGAACTTTTAATACTGGGTGTAATTTAAAAGTTCTAGTTGAAACAAAGAGCAGACAAAAAGGTTCATACTTTTTAGTCTTTTTTTAATTTTTATCCGGTAACAATCAAATAGCTACATTCTGCCACAATTATTTATCTGTATTTCAATGTTTTTTGAAGAATCAATTGTTCTTTAAAAACCATTATCTTTGCACAAAATTTTAAGTGAAAACATGAATCATAAATCAGGCTTTGTCAACATTATCGGAAATCCCAATGTGGGAAAATCAACCATCATGAATACCTTGGTTGGTGAAAAGATATCGATCATCACATCAAAAATGCAAACTACCCGTCATCGGATTAAAGGGATTGTAAGTGGCGATGATTTTCAAATTGTATATTCCGACACTCCTGGCATCCTGAAGCCGAATTACAAACTTCAGGAAACCATGATGAAATTTGTTGACACCGCCATTATCGATGCCGATGTAATTATTTACGTCACCGATGTCATTGAAAAATTTGACAAAAATTCAGAGTACCTCGATAAAGTAAAAAAATCATCGATCCCTGTTATTGTGTTGATCAATAAAATTGATTTGTCTACTCAGGATAAGGTGATGGAGTTAATTGCTCTTTGGAAGGAAGAATTGCCCAATGCCGAGATTTTACCTACTTCGGCAACCGAAGCATTTAATGTGGCCCCCATCTTCGACATGATTTTGGCCAAAATACCTGAAGGTCCTGCCTTTTTCCCAAAAGATGAGTTAACTGATCGCAACGAAAGGTTTTTTGTCCAGGAAATTATTCGTGAAAAAATTCTTTTGTATTATCAGAAAGAAGTTCCCTATTCGGTTGAGATTGAAGTAGAAGAATTTACTGATGCTGAAAAATTGTTGAGCATCAGGGCCATTATATATGTAAATAGAGACACCCAAAAGGGCATCATTATTGGACATCAGGGAAAAGCAATCAAACGGGTTGGTAGCGAAGCAAGAAAAGATATCGAGGAGTTTTTCAGTAAAAAAGTATTTCTCGAATTGTATGTAAAAGTGAGTAAAGGTTGGCGCGAAGAAGATCAAAAACTGCGCAGCTTTGGATACGACAATCAATAAACGATAGTAAAGATGAATAGCAATATAGTAGCAATAGTTGGAAGACCTAACGTAGGAAAATCAACACTTTTTAACCGAATGGTGGAATCCCGCGCAGCCATTGTTGATGATGAATCGGGTGTTACACGCGATAGAAATTATGGCAAAGCAGAATGGAATGGATTCGAATTCTCAATTATTGACACTGGTGGTTACATCATCAACTCTGCCGATGTTTTTGAAGAAGAAATCAGAAAACAAGTTGTATTAGCGATCGAAGAATGTGACGTCATCATTTTTGTTACTGATGTAGAATTGGGCATCACCGACTTGGATGATACCGTTGCAGGAATGCTTAGGAAGGTGAATAAACCAGTGATACTGGCCGTAAATAAGGTGGACAATCATAAGCGAATTGCCGATTCATACGAGTTTTATAATCTTGGTTTGGGTGAGCCTTACTGTATTTCATCGATTAATGGAAGTGGCACCGGTGATTTACTCGATGCCTTGGTGAAAATATTCCCCAAAGATGTTCGGACAGTTGTTGAGGACGAAATTCCTAATTTTTCCATCATTGGCCGGCCAAACGTTGGCAAATCGTCAATGATTAACGCCCTAGTTGGAGTTGATCGACACATTGTAACAGAAATAGCAGGAACAACACGCGACTCCATCCATCAGCGTTACAATCAATTTGGACACGATTTTATTTTAACCGATACCGCCGGGTTTCGTAAAAAAACCAAGGTGCACGAAGATCTGGAATTTTATTCCGTAATGCGTTCCGTTCGAGCCATTGAGTTATCTGATGTTTGTCTCTTGCTGATTGACGCCACACGCGGCATTGAAGCCCAGGATGTAAACATTTTTAGTCTCGTACTGAAAAATAGAAAAGGGATCGTCATTCTGGTGAATAAATGGGATTTGATCGAAAAAGATACCCATTCCACCAAAACGTTCACAGAAGCAATCAAGGAAAAAATAGCTCCTTTTACCGATGTTCCCATTATTTTTACTTCGGCACTAACGAAACAACGCATCCTGAAGGCATTCGAAACGGCCATGAAAGTTTACGAAAGCCGGAAGAATAAGGTAAAAACATCCTTGCTGAACGAACGCATGCTGGAAGCCATTGAATATTTTTCACCACCATCGACCAAAGGCAAACAAATAAAAATCAAATATGTAACACAGTTGCCATCACCAACACCTGTATTTGCCTTTTATGCCAACCTGCCACAGTACATTAAAGATCCATACAAACGTTATCTGGAAAACAAAATCAGAGAATTTTTCGATTTTGAAGGAGTACCAATTAGTATCGTTTTCCGTAAAAAATAAAACAATGAATGGTCATTAGCCAATAGGAATTAGATTATCCAATTGACTAATGACCATTTATTTTTACTTAATACCTGTTGCGTTCGGTATACCTGGTATGCAACAAATGATGTGACTTTTCCCCTAAAGGTTCACCCAAATAGTCTTCATATATTTTAATTATTTCAGGGTTTTCATGTGATTTACGAAGTGCCTTTGATTCATCTTCATCGTATATGGCCTTGGCGCGCTTCGCTCTGATTTCAGGATTTGTTGGAATGGGTTGCCCCCCGCCACCCAGACAGCCACCGGGACAAGCCATGAATTCAATAAAATGATAGCTCGATTTACCGCTTTTCAACTCTTCCATTACTTTTTTAGCGTTGACCAATCCATGGGCGATGGCGCATCTCAGTTCTACCCCATCAAGAAAACTCCAGGCTTCCAGTGGATTCTCAATTTTAATGACAGCTTCGCGCACTCCTTCCATGCCACGCACCGGTGTAATTTCCAAATTTTCAAAAGGAACTTCACGGCCGGTGACCAGTTCATAGGCTGTTCGTAACGCAGCCTCCATAACACCTCCGGTAGCGCCAAAAATGACGCCGGCCCCGGTTGATTCTCCCATAATTCGATCAAATTTTTTGTCGTGCAGCTGCATGAAATCAATGCCTGCCTGTTTAATCATAATGGCTAATTCACGGGTCGTGAGTACATAATCAACATCGCGATAACCGCTGTCGTGCATTTCAGGCCGGTTCGATTCAAACTTCTTGGCAGTGCAAGGCATAATGGATACGGAAACGATTTTTTCGGGATTCAGATTTCGTGCACGGGCATAATAAGTTTTAACTAATGCCCCAAACATTTGCTGTGGCGATTTGCAGGTGGACAGATGACCCAAATATTCGGGATACATGTGTTCGATGTATTTAATCCATCCGGGAGAACAGGAAGTGGCCATAGGCAATTGAACAGTGGGGTCTTTATCAACCAGCGCCCTTTTTAATCGGGTGAGCAATTCGGTGCCTTCTTCCATGATAGTAAGGTCTGCAGTAAAATCCGTATCCAGCACTGAATCGAATCCCAAATTTTTTAAGGCCGCAACCATTTTTCCTGTTACGCGCGATCCTGCTTCAAAACCTAATTCTTCGCCCAAACCCACACGCACAGCGGGTGCCGTTTGAACCACCACATGTTTATCTGGATCGGAAATGGCTTCCCAAACTTCTTCAATGTAATTTTTCTCAATGAGGGCACCGGTAGGGCAATGGTTCACACACTGACCGCAAGTGGTACAAACCACATCGTTCATTGATTTTTCAAAAAAGGTGGAAATTTTCATTTTATCACCTTTGTAGGCCACCGTTAAGGCATTCACTCCTTGCAGCTCGGCACAGGTGCGCACACAGCGCTGACAACGGATGCATTTGCTATCGTCTTTAATAATGGATGGCGAAAACATGTCGATGGTATAGTTCTTATACGGTACCAAATCAATCAGATCCTGCGACATTATTTTGTATTCGGCCGCCAATTCTTGCAATTCGCAACTACCATTTTTATAGCACTTGGTGCAATCGGCATTGTGTTCCGAAAGCAAGAGCTCGATGATGTGTTTTCGTGAATTACGAACCTTTAATGTGTTGGTCAGGATTTCCATATTGTCGTGGCAAGGCGTTGCACATGAGGCTGATAATCTTTTTTGCCCAACAATTTCAACCACACAAACCCTGCAATTTCCGGCTACACATAAATCCTTATGATAGCATAAGGTTGGAATAATAATTCCAGCATCCTTAGCGGCGTCGAGTATTGTTTTTCCCGGTTCAACTTCGTAAACTACCCCGTTGATGGTTATATTTAATTTATTCATCTTTTACATTTTTAAGTGCTTAGTAAATCATCTCTTCCCTGAAATTTTCAACAATAGACGAGAACGAATTGGCCACTGACTGGCCTAAACCACATTTCGCGGTGTATTGCATTGTTTCGGTCAATTTGAGCAACTTGTCCAGATAAGCAGCCGGTTTCGTACCTTGTTTAACCGCCTTAATACCAATCAGCAATTGCTGACAACCCACCCGGCAAGGTGTACATTGGCCGCAGGATTCCTCGCGGAAAAAATCAAGGTAATTGTCCAATAAATTGAACATCGAACGAGTGCTGTTGAAAAGCATCATGGATCCTCCGGTTGGTAGAGATATTCCGGAGAGTTTTCCTTTAAACCCAATGGCTGTTTCGCTAAATCTTTTGCGCGGCACGAGAAAACCTGATGCCCCACCAACCTGAACAGCCTTGGTGTCACCATCGCCAAACTCTTCCACAAAATCACTTAAACTCATGCCCAATTCCAATTCGTAAATTCCAGGCTTGGGGGTATCTCCTGAAACGGAAAAAAGTTTTGTTCCTCTTGAAAACTGAACACCTAAATCGTAGAATTTTTTGGACCCGTATTTAAAAATGGTAAAGGTATGCGCCAGGGTTTCGACATTGTTGATTACTGTAGGTTGATTCATGTAACCATTATTGGTAGGGAATGGTGGTTTGTTTCTTGGTTCTCCCCTATATCCTTCCATTGATTCCATCAAGGCCGTTTCTTCACCGCAGATGTAGGCACCACTTCCCATAAAAATGGAAATGCTGAAATCAAAATTAATTTCCTTGCAGTAATACTCAAATTCTTTGATCGCCTTTTCCAATTCTGATTTTAGGAATTTGTATTCCCCACGCAAGTAAATAAATCCTTTTGTGGCGCCTGAAATGTATCCGCAAATCCCCATGGCTGAAAGCACTTTAAAGGGTACTTTAGAGAGAATTTCCCGATCTTTAAATGTACCTGGTTCACCCTCGTCGGCATTACAAATCACATATTTCTGATCGGAAATAGCCTCCATGGCCAACTTCCATTTTAAACCGGTAGGAAATCCTGCTCCACCTCGTCCTTTTAATTCAGAACTGATTAACTCATTTATTAATTCTTGTTTATCGCGTTTCAGTGTTCTGTTGAGAATTTTTTCCCAATCGTTTTCATTTCGGAAAATGAAATCTGCTCGCTTTAAATTGTATGATGTTGACATAGTTTTACTTTTTCATTTCATTAAATAAAAGATATTTTAATGCTTTCGGTGAAACTCGCATGGTGGAGTATCTGCACAGGTATCTTAATCTGTTTGTCATGCTCGTTTCATGTAATCCGATAATATTTCACGCACCCTTTCCGGAGTTAACTCGGTAAATACCTCATCGTTGATAAGCATGGCTGGTGCTTTGTGACACCACCCCAAACAATTTGTTTCCAGCAAGGAAAATTTTTTGTCGGGTGTGGTCTCTCCAACTCCGATCTTTAGCATGTCTTGAATACTCAGCAGGATTTGGTTTTTACCCTTCATGGCGCAGGTAATGGTTTTGCATAGCCTGATGACAAATTTCCCCATTTTCTTATATTCCAAAAAAGAATAGAAGGTGGCCGTGCCATACACTTCAGCTGCAGAGAGGTCTAACTCCCGAGCAATTTCCATCATTGAATTTTCCGATAAATAATTTTCTCTCTCCACAACTCCCTGCAAAATTGGAAGCAAGTTCTCTCTGCTTCGCCCATACTTTTCGGCCAATTCAGTAATTAATTCAGTTCTTTGATTCATAAATCGAGAAGTAAATAAAAATTGATTAGTTGGTTTTTGGTAAGTAACTCATATCAGAACACTGCCTTGGCAGTAAGGTCAGAAAGCGACTTCCCTTCTATAGGGAAATGTACTAATTCAAAGTACACCTCTAATTTAGAGAAGTTCCCCTTTAAAAACCAGTGCTAAAACTCAGGTAATAAATTGCTTAAGGAATTGCAAAATTTTGAGGAAGGTGAAAATTTATATGCTATGTTTACGATAGCATTTTGTAAGATAGGAATGACAAGGAATATGAATAAATGCAGCTATTTGTATGTAACCATATGAAATACAGAAAGCTAACAAAAGTCAGATGAAATTTAGAATGAATTTAAAATAACATGTTTCTAAAATCCACTTTAAAGTCAGGTTTATACCAATTTACACTGAAGGAATAACAAGAATAGCTTAGCAATTAGAGATCCACATTTGGATTTGGAAATTTATGGCACTAAAGTTTGTCATGCATTTACAAAATAAACGACAATAGCAATCACAATTAATGCTGCGGCTACCGTTAATGCAATTTTTATCCAGCTGTAAGGTCTTTCTCCTTGAACTTCACCGGTTCGGCCATTCACTAAAAACTGATACAGTTTCCCTTTAAAATTGTAGGCGCTCACAAAAACAGGCAAAAGCAAATGTTTAAATGTAATGTCGTTATACTTGGTGTTGACCGAAAGAATGCGTTGTTCATCGCCACCAATATCCCATCGTACCAGGTTTTGGATTTCTGCTGCAGCAATATCCTTCGCAATTTCAAAACCTTCTTCAAGTTCAATTTGATATTTTTCGGTAATAAAACCACTCAAATAACTTTTTTCAAAAGGAACCAGATTCTCCAAATCCCAGGGTTCCAATTTGTAAATGTATTTTTGCGGTAGTGATTTGGTGGCTACAGTTAAAATATCATCGAAGGATTTGTGCACCCTTCCGCTTACAAAATACCAACGCGTTTTTTGTACCTGTCGTGTTTTAGTAACGGATTTTCCGTTTTCGGTAGTCCTGTAGGTTTGCGTTACATAATAGTGCTCTCCGCGTTGTCCGGTATAGCTCGATGAAGTGTCGGTATCGAAGGTCCAGTATGGAATATAGATGCCTCTAAAGTGATCGAAATTCAAAACAGCCTTTTTTAGATCGTCAGGTGCGAACCAAAGTTTGTTGACCCAGGTTTTAAATTCGTTTTGTGCTTCCTTGCCATTTAGTTTGAAAGGGAGGAGTGATTTCGGTTGAATTACACTTTCGTCGCTGGCATTTTCGACAATTAACGGAGTATCACAATAAGGACAACTAGCTGCTACAATATTGGGGGCAATGGTGGATGCAGCACCACAATTTTCACACTTTATAAAATGTTCGGTAAATTGTACTTCCTGAGTTGACTTATTGGCCAGATAGGCCTTAAAATCCAACTCCTCAATTTCAGCTATGGCCAAAGGTATCTCATTCGCTGCACCACAATATTCACAACTCAGGTGTTGAGTGCCTGGTTGATATTTTAAATCCGCCCCACACGAAGTACAGGCAAATGAGACGGCTTCAACCGTTTTTTCTGTTTCTGCCATCAGATTCCGGGAATTGGTGGTGGTACACTTTCAAAGGTGCTGTTCAACTCAGGCAATTGACCCGCCGCCGTCCAGTTGGCCATTCCTTCGCGCCACACCAGAGTTTCTTTGGTGAATTGGTTTTTCGCAGCCATTTGTTTCAAGGTGGCAAAATCGAATGGGCCGGCTTGCTGTCCGTTAAGTACTAGATGAAAAGCTATTGGAGGTGGCACCGGTGGAGGGGTTGAACTCGATTGAGGAGCTTGTGGCTGCTGACCTCCGGTGAATGTTTGTCCCATTTGATTGGCCATGGCAAAACCCATTCCCATTCCCATTCCGGCTCCGGCTGTTCCGCTTTGGTTTTCGGCTGCTTTTTCCATGGCTTTGGCTGCTTTCATTTGTGCCAATTTGTTTAAATCGATGGAATTCAGGCGGCTTAATTCAAAAATTTCTTTTTTAATTTCTTCCGGCATCGAAACATTTTCGATCAGAAATTTAGTGACTTCAATTCCGTATTTTTCGAATTCGGGACCAATTACTGAATGAACATATTCCGAAATCTCATTTACATTGGAAGCATAATTTTCAATTGGAAGTTTAGCTTCACCCACGGCATCGGTAAAACGTGTTACAATCATTGAGCGCAATTGTTCTGCAATTTCTCCTGTAGTAAAATGGCCATCGGTACCTACAATTTCTTTGATAAAAACCGGTGCATCTTTTACCCGAATCACATACGTTCCAAATGCTCTGATTTCAAGCATGCCAAATCGCTGATCGGAAAGTGTAATTGGATTTCTGGTTCCCCACTTTTGCGCCGTAATGTTACGGGTGCTCACAAAGTATATTTCGGCCTTAAAGGGGCTATTGAATCCGTATTTCCATCCCTTGAGTGTTGATAATATGGGAAGGTTTTCAGTTGTAAGGCTATACATTCCCGGGGAAAAAACATCGGCCAGTTGGCCTTCATTGATAAAAACGGCCAGCTGGCCTTCACGAACGGTCAGTTTCGCACCATTTTTAATTTCGTTTTGAAAACGTTCAAAGCGGTAAACCATGGTGTCATTCGAATCATCGAGCCATTCAATAATGTCAATAAATTCGCCTTTTATTTTGTTAAATAAACCCATAGGAATCAAATTTTGCTTAAAAGTAATGAAGCTATTCTACTTATCAAAAAGTAAAAATGAATTTATCATTAACTTTTTTCAAGACCAGGGTTTAAAACAGAAGAAGCCCTGCGAATGGCAGGGCTTCTTCTATAAGTGAAAATATCGTCTTACAATAAAGCGTCAATTTTTTGAGCCAATACCGTTTTTGGAACTGCTCCTACTTGCTTATCAACCACTTCTCCACCTTTAAAAAATAATAGTGTTGGGATGTTGCGAATTCCAAATTTTGCAGGAATTGCAGGATTACTATCCACATCCATTTTTGTGATCAATGCTTTTCCCTCATACTCAACTGATAATTCTTCAACTAAAGGTCCAACCATCCGACAAGGGCCACACCATTCAGCCCAAAAATCAACCAGAACAGGCATGTCTGATTGAAGAACAAGCTCTTCAAAATTTGCGTCGTTTACTTCTATTGTCATAATTATAACGTTTTTAATTTTTTATGTCGTATAAAAAATGAAGTGACAAATTTAGTTGATTTTAAACAGAATTCCTTCTTTACTTTTTAAATAATCGATAAATTCATCAGCAGGGTTTACTTTAATATTTCTGGAAAACAGCTGAATAGTGGTTTTTGTTTCCGGGTCAAGGATATTAAATTCCAATTGGGTGCTGCCTTTGTTATCTTCACAATGTGTTATCAGTTCTGCAATAAATTGTTCGGTAATCACATACAAGGGAACATCCACTGCGATTTTCTTCACCCTACTTTGCCTGATTTCCTGCAATAACTCTGCGGTAGTCAGCTTAAACTCCAACATTTCGGGGCCATTGTCTTTTGGTCTGAAGCGAGGGAGTACTTTTCCTTTTATCATCAGGAACAATCCTTTTTTACAGTATTTTCCAAAGTCGATGTAATTCTGACCAAAAAAGAAAATCTTAAGCGAACCTTCATAATCAGTTATGGTCATATTGGAATACATTTTCCCATTTTTATTCATTCCCTCATAGGCTTCCGTGACCATTCCGGCCAAATTGAGCTCCCTGCCCTTAAAAGCAACTAAATCTTGCTCCAACTGGCCAAAATTTACACCCTTGGTGCAAAAGGAATCAATTTCCAAGCGGTAATCGTCCAAGGGATGTGCGGTGAGGTACATCCCAATTAGATTTTTTTCGTGTTCCAACTTCACAACACTTGGCCATTCCTCGCTCATAACCGGCTTTGGTCGTTGTATCGATATTTCTTGTGCACCGCCAAACAAGGACTGTTGTGCCATGTTACGTTCGTTTTGCATGAGGTTTCCGTATCGAATTAGATTTTCGATGTAGGATAGTTCATTTTTATCGGCAATAAAAAATTGCGAACGATTACAGTCCGAAAGGGTATCGAATCCACCAGAGTAGGCTAATGCTTCCCAGTTTTTTTTGCTGCACGATGACAAATTCACCCGTTCGGAAAAATCATACAAGTCTTTAAATTCACCATTTTTTTCGCGCTCCTTAATAATATCGGCTACTGCACCTGCACCAACCCCTTTAACACCCGACATCCCAAAACGAATTTCACCTTTCTTATTTACGGTAAATTTATGGTACGATTCGTTTACATCGGGGCCTAAAACATTAATGCCTAAATGGTGGCATTCATCCATAAACAGGGAAATCCGTTCGATATTCGATAGATTTCGACTAAGGACAGCAGCCATAAATTCGGCTGGATAATGTGCTTTTAGAAATCCAGTTTGATAAGCAATGTAGGCATAACAAACCGAGTGCGATTTATTGAATGCATATTGAGCAAAGGCTTCCCAGTCTTTCCAAATACCAACAATGGCATCGTCGATACTTTTGTATTTCGATTTGGCCACATCGAAACCGTCTACAAATTTAGGATTGGCTTTACACCCGTCGATAAATTTAACCTTCAATTTGTCCATCAAAGCGCGATTCTTTTTACCCATTGCTTTCCGCAAGGTATCAGATTGGCCACGTGTAAAACCGCCCAATGCTCTCGACTGTAACATCACCTGTTCCTGGAAAACAGTAATACCATAAGTGTCATCCAGGTAATCTTCCATCATGGGATGATCATAAACGATCTCCTCTTTGCCATGTTTTCGGTTCACATAATTGGGAATGTATTCCATTGGACCCGGGCGGTACAAGGCATTCATAGCCACCAAATCTTCAAATCGGTTGGGTTGAAGCAAACGCAACCACTTTTTCATTCCGGGCGATTCAAACTGGAAAATGGCCGTTGTATCCCCACGGCTGAATAATTCGTAAGTTAATGCATCATCCATTGGAATGGTATCAATGTCGATGACAATCTTCTTCGAAAGTTTTATATTATCCAAACATTCTTTGATGATTGAAAGCGTTTTTAAGCCTAAAAAGTCCATTTTTAATAAGCCAATATCCTCCACAAAACGGCCATCGTATTGAGTTGTAAGCAAGACCTCGTCTTTCGTTGGCATTAATGGAATGTTTTCGCTCAGGGGATCGCGCCCAATTAAAATTCCACAAGCATGAACTCCGGTTTGACGTACCGAGCCTTCCAAAGCTTCAGCCAAACGAATGGTGTCAGATATTAAAGAATTGCTTGAATTTTTTTCAAGTTCCAATTCCGGATTTTCCTTAAACGCTTTTGCAAGAGTAATTTTTGGCGTTTCAGGTACCATTTTTGCCAGGCGATCTGCTTCAGACAAGGGAAGCTGAAGTACCCGGGCAACATCCCGAATGGCCATTTTTGCAGCCATAGTACCAAAAGTACAAATGTGTGCTACTTTATCTTTTCCATATTTTTCGGTCACCCAATCCAATACCATTTGCCGTCCGTCATCATCAAAATCAATGTCAATATCGGGCATGGAAACACGATCTGGATTCAGGAAACGTTCAAAGAGTAAATCGTATGCAATGGGATCAACATTGGTAATTTTTATACTGTAGGCCACAACCGATCCGGCAGCCGATCCGCGTCCCGGACCTACAATTACACCCATATCACGGGCGGCCTGAATAAAATCGGCTACGATTAGAAAATAGCCGGGAAAACCCATCTGCTTGATGGTATCCAGTTCAAAGTCGATGCGCTCCATGCACTCATCAAGATTATCGGGATAGCGTATTTTGGCTCCTTCATAAACCAGGTGTTTCAGGTAATCGGCTTCAAACTTAATTCTCAAAACTTTTTCATAACCGCCCATAGTCGGGTAGCGATCAAACTCAAGCTTAAGTTCTTCTTCGGTATATTTTCCCTGATAATCTTCCCAGGTTGCAAAGGTTCTTGGAATAGGGAACTCCGGCATAATTGGTGCCGAATCCAACTCATACACTTCAACCTTATCGGCAACTTCCTGCGTATTTTCCAAGGCTTCCGGAATATCGGAAAAGAGCTCATTCATCTCTTCTTTGGTTTTAAACCATTCCTGTTTGGTATAATGCATTCGATTGTCATCCAAAAAATTCTTTCCGGTATTCAAACAGATCAGAATATCGTGTGCATCGGCATCATTTTCATTGGTAAAGTGGACATCGTTCGCCGCAATGAGTTTGACTCCCATTTTTTTTGAGAGTTCTTTTAAAACAGCATTTACTTTAACTTGATTTTCATAAACCTCCTGCCTTTCTCTAAAAGCTTCGGCCGGGTGACGTTGCAACTCAAGGTAATAATCCCCTCCAAAAAGATTTTTAAACCACTTGATGGTTTCTTCGGCTCCCTCAATATCCCCTTCCATAATTTTTTGAGGCACCTCGCCTCCCAAACAGGCACTGGTCACAATAATTCCCTCATGGTATTTTTCGAGCAGTGATTTATCAATACGAGGTTTGTAATAAAAGCCCTGAGTGCTGGCAATGGATATCATCTTGAGCAGATTCTTATAACCTTGGTGGTTCTTGGCCAAAACAATCAGGTGATGTCCTGAACGGTCTTCTTTGCCCACTTTATTATCGATTCCGCGGGCAGCCACATAGGTTTCACATCCTAAAATTGGTTTCACCTTAAACCAATCCTCTTTTTTCATTTCCGGATTTCCATAATTTTCCGATTTACAGGCATTCCAGAATTCTTTAATTCCGAACATGGTTCCATGATCAGTTAAAGCCAGGGCTTTCATTCCGTTGGAATGTGCCTTATTTACGAGACCTTTTACGCTGGCCTGGCCGTCGAGAATCGAATATTGTGAGTGAACGTGTAAATGGTTAAAGGGTTTCATTCAGTAACTTTTTCGTTGTCAGGGTATAAAAAAACAACACCGTTTTTAATGTCGAATCGTAAATTTAACGATTAAATTGGCCCATGCTAATGGATGTTAATAAGTCCATCAAATGGACAGGCACAGATCACTAAACGTTAATTTAACGACAACAGAAAAGCGAATTTAGGGTTTAGAAAAGTTACCAACAATTGGATTATTCCATTTTCCATTCAATTGAATTCAGGTCATTCACCGACATACTTTGAATATCAAACGTTGATGCTATGGGTTCAAAAAGAAAGGCCCTGAGAATGATTTTATACGTAGTGGTTTCCTCTGGTTTTGAATTATTGTGCCAACCATAAGTATATTTATTGATCCATTTTTCAGTCTCGGTGTTATCAAGCATTTCAGTCTCAAATGCCACTTGCCCGTCAGTAGCCAACAGAGCAATGCTGTAAAATTGAGCCTTCTCGATCGGTTCCCATTTTAATTTAATTTGTTTGTCCACATTATCCCATTCCAGTAATATAATTTGAGGCGGATTGATGAATAATGCCGTTAGATCATCCGTCACAACAATTTGTTCATCGTTATCGAAAGTTACTGTAAAATAATAAGTATCTTCAATTGGCGGCTCCGGGAAGTAGACCTCACCGTCAGTTATTTTAGCAAAGGTGTATTTATAATCTATGGTATCGAGCCGTATCTGTAATGCATCGGCACCAGAATAAACATTAACTGCTTTCATTTCGCTCCACGAATAGGTATAAAGCTGCAGATTGTAGGCAATTACTGAATCGTTCACCATCACCGATTTAATGAAGGCATCACCATAAGCCGATTGTCCGGTATAATCAGTATTCATGCACGATGTCACAAAAAGTGCTGTAAGAATCAGTACCATTGTGGAAAAAATAGTTCTACCTTTCATCATTTTATTCCGTTTATAAGTATTGCAAAGAGCAGTGAAATTCAAATTGGTTGCGTTTATTTGAATACTTTGATAAAAATATTTCAAATATTAGTTTGAAATTACAGTAAAGAGTTTGAAAAAGAAAATATTATTGTACTTTTGCGCTCTCAAAATTGAGTAATAATAAATAAAAATTAACAATTATGCCAGTTAAAATTCGTTTGGCCAGACACGGCCGAAAGAGATTTGCATACTACCACATTGTAGTTGCAGATAGCAGGGCACCACGAGATGGTAACTATGTTGAAAGGATTGGATCGTATAATCCAAACACTAATCCTGCTACCATCGAACTGGACTTTGACAAAGCCTTAGAATGGTTATCAAAAGGTGCACAACCAACTGATACCACTCGTGCAATTTTATCGTACAAAGGAGTATTGATGAAAAAACACTTGTTGGAAGGTGTGAAAAAAGGTGCATTTGATGAAGCCGAAGCAGAAAAACGTTATGCAGCTTGGTTGCAATCGAAAGATGCTAAAATTCAGTCAAAAGTTGAAAAATTGGCTACTCAGGCCGATGCGGAAGTAAATGAACGCATGGAAGGTGAGAAAAAAGTGAATGCAGCCCGCGCTGCTGAAATTGCCAAAAGAAATTCGGAATTAGCCGCTGAAGCTGCCCGTGCCAATGCACCTGTAGAAGAAGTTGTTGCTGAAGCTCCTGTTGTAGAAGAAGTTGTTGTTGAGGCTCCTGTTGCTGAAGCTCCTGTTGCTGAAGCTCCTGCTGCTGTAGAAGCACCTGCTACTGTAGAAGCACCTGCTACTGAAGAAAAAAGCAAAGAAACTGAAGCTTAATCAGCTCACGTTTTTAGAAAATATCTAATATTAGCAGATGGAAAGCACTTTCGTAAACCGAAGGTGCTTTTTTTATTTTCTACTTCCAACAACTATTCTGTCCTTCCCATTGATGTCTTTGATTACAGTTGCACGTAATCCGGAATTTTGCAGTAATTGAACCACCTCTTGGCCATACGCTTCATTGATTTCAAAATAAATTTCTCCATCTGGTGTTAAAAGACTTGCTGCTCTTTTCGAAATTGCCTTATAGAACAACAATGGATCCTGATCAGGAACAAAAAGGGCCAAATGCGGCTCATGATCAAGTACATTAGCTTCCATTAACTTCTTTTCCTTTTCAGTCACATAAGGAGGATTACTGACTATGATATCAAAACCGGTAACGAAAAACGCTTCGTTGGATAAAACATCGAAATAATGAAACTGAACAACTACATTATTTAAACTGGCATTTTTTCTTGCTAGTGCCAAGGCCTTCTTTGATATATCACAACTAAATACCTCAAAATCGGGACGATTCTTTTTAAGGCTAATCGGAATACATCCGCTTCCCGTTCCTATATCCAAAATTTTTAAATTCCTATTTGCATAATTTTTTAGAATAAGATGGACCAATTCTTCGGTTTCATTTCTTGGAATCAGTACATCGGAGTTTACTTTAAAAGTTAAATCATAAAACTCTGTTTCGCCTAATATGTACTGAATTGGATGATGCGACATCAAGTTCTCAACAATCTCGGCTATTCGTAAGCAATCTTTTTCAGGTAAAGTAGAATATGCATTTAGGATAAGGTCATTTTTAGAATAATTATAAATATGCTTAAATATTATTGAAATAAATGCCTCAATTTCTTGTTGTGAATAACAACTAATCAAAGTCTTACGAATATATGATAAAGTTATTTTCATAAATCAAAAATAAAAAATTTACAAAACAAGGGTAACCTTTTTCAAAAAATGACAATAAAGAGATATAAATACAATTTTTACCAGCAGCCCAGACTAAAAACAAAAAAATTGCCTTTAATAAACCAACAATATTAACCCTTTTAATTCTCACGTTTATGACTATTCAACTTTTTCACACCAAACCAATCAGAATTAGTGAACTTGAAAACACCTTCGATGCTGCTATTTTAGCAAACATTTCTGTAACAAAACCATATTTTGCTTTAAAAGACTTAAGAAGCATTGACGAGTATTTTTGTGCTGATTTTACCACAGAATTGATGAACATTGATGAAGTAGGTAAAATAAGCAGTGCTGAGGTTGGCCGACATATGGCCATATTAGGTTCACTGGTGTTATCGAAAGAAAATCCGAAAAAAGAAAAACACCATTATTTGGCTACCGACGCCGTGATTACTCGCTGCACTACAAAAACATCAAATAATAACACATTCAGATGTCGCGCAAAACTGGTGTCGATGAACCGTAAAAAAGGAGTCATAAGCGGTGAAGTTTTCGAGCAAGACGGTACTCTGTTGTATACAATTGAGGTCATTTACATGGTGTTAGGTCAAGCTATTTTTGAACGAATGTTTGCCGATCACCGCGTTGAAACTCAATTTGATCCTTCCTTTAATCCATATACCCACGACTCACCATTTATTGATTTAAAACTAAGCATGGAAACTTGTAGCGCTTCCATCGGAGTGGTGAAAAAAGAAGATTGTCCGGGGCATTTCAATAATTTTCCGGCACTTCCGGTAGCTCGAATGGGGACTTCCATGGGGAAAATTGGAGGTTTGCATTTTATGCATTTAAATCCGAATGCGAAAAATAAATACTTCATTTCAAACGCAGAACTACATGCCAGACAGTTAGTTTTTACAGGTGAAGAAGTAAAATTTAGAACTGAAATTGTTAATCTAAATGCCGAAAAAGGCATGATTATTAAAGTAATAGCATATAACAATCAATGTGACTTTATTGCAGAATCGATTTGTAATTATCATTATTAATTGGGATTTTAGTTGTAAGAAAAGAACTTCCCCATTGGGCAAGTTCTTTTTTATGTTTTCAGTACAAAAGGCCTGCTTCATTTTTTTACATTTGTAGCTGACTAATTATTTGATGATGGATGCTTCAATTGACCAATATATTGGACGTTGCCTCGAACTGGCGAAATTAGGCGAACGCCGGGTGGCGCCAAACCCCATGGTAGGATGTGTAATTGTATCGAATGCTAAAATTATTGGGGAAGGATATCATCAGCTATTTGGCGGACCACATGCCGAAGTAAATGCCATAAATTCAGTTAAGGATCAACATTTATTACAAGATTCAACCCTCTATGTAAATCTTGAACCTTGTGCCCATTTTGGAAAAACACCACCTTGCTCCGATTTAATCATAGAAAAGAAAATACCACGCGTAGTGATCGGAACCATTGATCCGTATGCTGAAGTAGCAGGAAAGGGTATTGAAAAAATGCAGGCTGCAGGAATTGATGTACAGGTCGGTTTTTTAACGAAAGAATGTCTTGAGCTCAACCGCCGTTTTTTTACTTTTCACAAAGCGCAACGACCATACATTATACTAAAATGGGCGCAAACAGCCGATGGTTTTGTTGATATTGATCGCAATTCAGAGCAGTTGGGTCAACCCACATGGATCACGAACGAAATGGCACGTATAGCTGTCCATAAACAACGTTCAACCGAATCGGCCATCTTAATCGGTACCGATACCGCTTTATCGGACAATCCCTCGCTGACCGTTCGCGACTGGTATGGCAAACAGCCTTTGCGCATTGTCCCCGACCTTAATCAACGCCTTCCAAAGGAACTCTCCTTATTCGATCAGAAGTCACCAACACTTACACTTTCACGAAGTGAGTATCCAGATGGACGCTCAACGCAAATTCTACAGGTTAACGATGACGAAAAGGTAATTGACACCTTACTCCGGCATTTGTATACCGAAGGTATTTTGTCGGTTATTGTGGAGGGTGGTCCCAAGATGTTACAAAGTTTTATCGATCGGGAACTGTGGGACGAAGCACACGTTTATACCGGTCAATTGTGCTTTGGATCAGGAGTTAAGGCTCCTCTGTTTGAGAAATCACCTGTTAAATTCGATCGCTTTTACAACAGCGAATTGAAGATCTACCGTAATAAAACGGCCACAAGTATCAATTGATTTTGCATTGGTTGACAATAAATAAAATCAGACTACATCATCTTTTCAGAATGATTTTGCGTAGCTACACAATTTATCTTTTTTTGCAGCATTAAAAATGGTTTCATAGTTCAACGGATATCCGCCCGGATGACCCGGTCGGACGGGGAATAGCAGTTTCCTAAACTGTAGATCCGGGCTCGATAAGTTTGGCAATCACACACTTACAGCTCCTATTCTTAAAATTACTATTTTTGATCAAAACGTAATTCGATGCAAGATAAAGGATCACTTCATTTTTCTGGGGGATACTTTGGATCAAATCAACATGGGGTGGACAATTCAATATTAAATCGAATACTTCACTATCCTTATCCTTAGGCCGGATGGGCCCTTCCTTTCCCAATCGATGGAAAGGAAGCAAAGATCTCGTTAAAATGAAGCTATCCATCCCACCTCCTCAACGATTCCATCCTACGCACAACCCCTCCGCAACGCCCTCGTTTTCGTCGCTCTCACCGCCGGCCCGCCATTTTAACGGCCCTCACGCTTTTTCGCTTCGCGAAATTGGGCGAATACCTTTGACCTATTCTTCATCTAATATTTAGATTTACGCAATGGCGGACTGGCCTTAAAATTTTTGCCAGTCGGGTCGTGAT
>JBGUEP010000025.1:0-103048 GCA_041821245.1 Prolixibacteraceae bacterium | reverse complement strand
CTTGGTCAATTCAATTGGCGACGAAGTAAAGGTGACAGTAAAACAAGTGAACAAAGCACCTGTGGCCAATGCTGGGACAGATCAAACGCTTGATGAAGTTACACTGGTCACACTCGACGGAATTGCATCTTCTGATGTTGAAGGCGACGATCTGACCTACACATGGACCGCACCAAATGGAATTACACTGAGTTCAACCAGCGATGCAAAACCAACTTTCACTGCTCCTGAAGTTTTAATTGATACCGAATATACTTTTTCATTGATCGTGAATGACGGCTTGGTCAATTCAATTGCCGACGAAGTCAAGGTGATGGTAAAACAAGTGAACAAAGCACCTGTGGCAAATGCCGGGACAGATCAAACGCTTGATGAAGTTACACTGGTCACACTCGACGGAAGTGCATCTTCTGATGCTGAAGGCGACGATCTGACCTATTCATGGACCGCACCAAATGGAATTGCACTGAGTTCAACCAGCGATGCAAAACCAACTTTCACTGCCCCTGAAGTTTTAACAGATACCGAATACACTTTCTCCCTTATTGTGAACGACGGTTTGGCGAATTCAATTTCCGACGAAGTCAAGGTGACGGTAAAACAGATTAACAAAGCTCCGATAGCCAATGCAGGAACAGATCAAACGGTGGTTGTGATATCGAAGGTCACCCTTGATGGAAGTGCTTCTTCTGATGCTGACGGCGACGATTTAATCTACACATGGACCGCACCGAACGGCATTACCCTGAGTTCACCAAGTGCTATAAAACCAACTTTCACTACTCCTGAAGTCACGGTGGATACGGAATATAACTTTTTATTAATTGTTAATGACGGCTTGGTCAATTCCATTGCCGACGAGGTAAAGGTGTTGGTTAAACAAATGAACAAAGCACCTGTGGCCAATGCAGGAAAAGATCAAACGGTGGTTGAAGGAACTTTGGTAATACTCAATGCCAGTGCTTCTTCTGATGTCGATAGCGACGAATTGATCTACACATGGACTGCTCCGAATGGTATTACCCTGAGTTCAACCAGTGTTGCAAAACCATCTTTCACCGCACCCGAAGTGACCATCGATACCGAATACACTTTTTCATTGATCGTTAATGACGGTTTGGGCAATTCAATTTCCGATGAAGTAATAGTGACAGTAAAGCAAATAAATAAAGCACCTGTAGCCAATGCCGGTATCGATCAAACGGTTGAAGAAAATGCTTTGGTAAGCCTTGATGGAAGTGCTTCTTCCGATCCTGACGGAGATGTTCTGTCATATAACTGGGTGGCTCCTGAGGGGATCGTTCTCAGCTCCGCAACTGCAGAAAATCCAACATTTACTGCCCCAAATGTGGATGCTGATTCAACGCTAACCTTTATATTAATTGTCACCGACGGCGAATTGGAATCGGAGGCCGATACCCTTCAAATTACCATTTCCAATCGAACAGGGTTTCATCAATTTGATCAGTTCGATTACAAAATCTACCCGAATCCTACATCTGGTCGTTTAACCTTTGAAACAAGCGACCTGATGAGAAATGCCATACTTGAAGTATTTAATCTAAATGGCAAATTAATGAAAGTCATCTCGTTACAAGAAGCTAGTTCCACCATTGATTTATCGGCTTATTCAAATGGTGTTTACGGTATAAAAATAAGCAGCAATGGTGCTACTTTCTTTAAAAAAATAATTAAGGAATAGGGGTTTTTGATGAAGCGTGTACCGATTTAGATCAATTAAGGTATAAAATAAACAATGGGAGGTCAATTAGTTGACCTCCCATTGTTATGTGTTGACACAATAAAGATTAAATTAATTGCCTTTTTGTCGTGATATAGCTGAGCACAACGTGGGTTGACATGATTCTGAAGTAATGTTGAATAATGTTGGTCTAATGGACGGTTTAGAAGGACGGTTTTTTAAAACGAGAGCTTGCATAATCACTATTTATCCTTAAGGCATCGGCAACTGAAGAAACTATCATAGCTTGCCCGGGCAATTGTAATCTCGGAAGATGATCCACTTATGACTATAAAGGGAACAATTGGAGTCAAAGCTTGTCCTTCATTGCTTGAACTAATAAAAAGAGCAATATTATTACCGAAATCTAAATTTGTAGGTGTCGACGGACCTATGTATCCGCCTCCGGGTAGTGCTGAAAAGTTGGTTTCGTTGGTAGCCCCAATATTGGGCTGCCAGTTGTAGTTGGGATCAAACTGCACAACTTTTAATTTTCCACCACCATTCTCACCCAAAAAATCGATCAATTGATTCCATTCAGCAAGAGTAGGAACGTGCCAGCCTTGTGGGCAAAGTTTGCCCGATTCTACAGCCTTCCAGTTGTAGGTCAGTCCATAAATGTCGATGAATTCTGCCTGGTAGTTCCGGTATTGATACAATGGTGGGGGTAATTCTTCAGAAGTTGGGAATACTCCTGTTTTTATACAGTTTTGCCAATAATCCTGTTCTGTTTGAAGAGCAGATCCATCGTTCAGCTGCGTCGTCTTTAAATTCTCTGCGAGCCAGGTTTGATCTCCAATTTGAGTGGCATTGTACGAATTCCCATCGATATCGGTAACTGCATTTGGGAAAAAAGTGTTTGCCTCAGCTTCTTCTGCTTCCTCTCCATCGTCAACGCCAAATGTCCACATGGGGCCATCTTTGCTGCAATCAAAATCACTGGTACCATCAACACCACAGTCGTATACTTGATTATTATTCGCGTCAGTCCAGGTAAACCAACAGTCAGTAAAATGAAAACCGGGTGAGCCCAATTGCCAGTATACTGTGGTGACCTCATTTTCTTTGATTTTAAACCCTCTTATATTTTCTCCCTTACTCATGAGTTGAAACGTTTTATCCAAAGAAAAACTCCCATTTTTAGAAAAACATTGGGTAATCTTTTCATTATTCCCGCAATCTTCCTCGGTTAAGGAACCTTCCATATCGACCTCTTTGGAAAAATCAGACTTGTAAACAGTCTTTCGAATGATACGGTTATTAAAAACGAACTTCAAACTTTTATAGTCTCCAACGGGTAAATGATCCGTAGTAAAAAAATATTCACTGATCGACTTAATTTCATCTCCTTCACCAATTTTATACCATTTAAAATCATCTGCTAAGCCATCTGCAACCATTTCTTGTGAGGCCCAAATTTCATCAATGTATACCCATAAGTCTGTGGTATGCATGATGTAATTGGCATCAGGACTTTTTTCAATTTTATGTTCACTTTTTAAAAAGCCAACTTGCGCCGGTACTTCTGAAACGCCTTTGAAAACAAGAGTTCCATATACTCGTCCGTCATCTTTCTCATTACAGGAAATTACCATTAGCATGAAAAAGAACAATGTTAAGATTTGAGATAGCAGTTTCATCGTTTTTAGGTTTTTGTTAATTTCTGATTTTGTTGTGATAAAAAATATGTGGATCAATCACCCTTCAAAAATACTGTAACACAAAGCCATAAGAAAAATATTTTTTTCAATTCAATTTTTAAGTACTTGTAAATTAAGCATTATTTAGGTAAAATAAAACAGAAAAAAAAAGGCTCCACAAAATGTGAAGCCTTTATATAATAGCTGTGATTATCCGTAAAAAACAATGTCGTCTGCGTTCTATTTGTAATTTAAATCGGCATTTAAAAAGCGTTCAACTTCGTCAAATGGCATCCCTTTGCGGTTGGAATAATCCTCCACCTGGTCACGGCCAATTTTGTCCACTCCAAAGTAGAAGGCATCAGGATGCGCAAAGTATTCACCACTTACCGAAGCGGTGGGGTACATGGCAAAATTTTCGGTTAACGATATACCTGTTCTGTCGGTAGCTTGCAACAAGCGGAAAAGTTCTTTTTTCTCGCTGTGCTCCGGGCAGGCCGGGTAACCCAGTGCCGGACGGATTCCGCTGTATTTCATTTTCCAAATTTCTTCCTTGCTTAGCATTTCCTCTTCAGCATAGCCCCATAGTTCTGTTCGAACTTTGGTGTGCATCACTTCGGCAAAGGCTTCAGCTAGACGGTCGCTTAATGTTTGCAACAAAATGGCACGGTAGTCGTTGCCATCATCTTTGGCTTCTTCAACCCATTTGGCCATTCCTACACCCGCAGTTACAGCAAAACCTCCCATATAATCGGCTATGCCGGTCTCCTTGGGTGCGACGTAATCGCTCAAACAGTAATTGGGTTTTCCTGATTTTGGTTTGATTTGCTGGCGGAGGTGATGAAATTTGCCAATTACTTTTGTGCGGCTTTCGTCTTCGTAGAGTTCAACATCGTCACCTACAGAATTGGCAGGCCAAAAGCCCACTACACCATTGGCGCGGAACATTTTCTTTTCGATAATTTCGTCTAAAACAGTATTGGCTTCAGCAAACAACTTGCGTGCTTCTTCTCCCTGAGTCTTATCAGTGAGTATTTTTGGGAAGGTGCCTTTTAATTCCCATGCCATCATAAAGAAGGTCCAATCGATGAATTCACGAATCTCTTCCAAATCAAAATTGGAAAAGCTACGAACACCAATAAAATTAGGTTTACGGATAGGTACTTTATTCCAGTCGCAAGTAAATTTATTTTTGCGGGCTTCATCCAATCGAATGTATTCTTTGCGTTTACGTCCTGCATTCACTTCGCGTAAATGGGCATATTCTTCTTTCAGATGGTTGAAGAACGTTGCATCATTATTTGATAATTTAGTCGCCACTCCGGCACTCAGCGAAGCGTCTTTTACATGCACAATGGGATAATTGTATTCCGGAGCTATTTTAACTGCGCAATGTAGTTTCGATGTGGTTGCCCCACCCACCATTATTGGAAGATTAAGGCCTTTTTCTTTCATCACGCGGGCAAAGTTGACCATTTCTTCCAACGAAGGTGTAATTAAGCCACTGAGGCCAATCACGTCAACCTTTTCGGCTAAAGCTGTTGCAATAATTTTTTCGGTAGGTACCATTACGCCCAGGTCAATTACTTCGAAGTTGTTGCAAGCCAGTACAACGCCAACAATGTTTTTGCCAATGTCGTGTACGTCGCCTTTAACAGTGGCCATTAACACTTTTTTTAATTGGGTTGGTGCCGCATTTTTATCTTTTTCGGCTTCAATAAAAGGCAACAGAAAAGCGACCGCTTTTTTCATCACTCTGGCTGATTTAATCACCTGAGGAAGGAACATTTTTCCATCGCCAAACAAGCCTCCAACGATGTTCATCCCATCCATTAGCGGGCCTTCAATGATTGAAAGTTTGGGCGAAAAGGCCGGAAGAATTTCTTCTATATCAATTTCAATGTATTCTGTGATTCCTTTTACCAGTGCATGTTCAATTCGTTTCAAAACGGGTTCGTCACGCCAGGCATCTTTCTTCTGTTGTTGGATGTTGGGATCCTTAATTTGTTCGGCATAATCAACCAGACGTTCGGTGGCATCGGCACGGCGATTAAGCACCACATCTTCGGTTAATTCCAGTAAATCTTTTGGTATTTCGTCATAAATCTGAAGCATGCCGGGATTGACAATGCCCATGTCGAGCCCTGCCTTGATGGCGTAATAAAGAAATACCGAATGCATGGCTTCGCGAACCACATCGTTCCCACGAAATGAAAAAGAAACGTTGCTGATTCCACCACTTACTTTGGCATGTTTCAGGTTGTTTTTGATCCAACGGGTGGCTTCGATGTAGTCGATTGCATAATTATTGTGTTCTTCAAGCCCGGTAGCAATGGTCAGCACGTTCGGGTCGAAAATGATATCTTCAGGTGGAAATCCAAGCTCCTGAGTGAGTATATCGTAGGCGCGTTTACAAATATCGATTCGGCGTTGATAGCTATCGGCCTGTCCTTTTTCATCAAAAGCCATCACCACCACAGCGGCTCCATATTTTAGCACGGTGCGGGCTTGAGCTTTGAAAACTTCTTCGCCCTCTTTCATGCTGATGCTGTTCACAATTGATTTTCCCTGTAAACATTGTAATCCGGCTTCAATCACTTCAAATTTTGAAGAGTCGATCATGATGGGCAAGCGCGAGATATCGGGTTCGCTCATGATTAGGTTCATGAAAGTGACCATCTCTTTTTTTGCATCGAGCATGGCATCGTCCATGTTCACATCCATCACCTGAGCTCCGCCCTCCACTTGATCGCGGGCAATGGTTAATGCCGCTTCGTATTTCCCTTCACGAATGAGACGGGCAAATTTACGGGAACCCGACACGTTACAACGCTCGCCAATGTTGACAAAGTTGCTTGCTTTAGAAATGGTGAGTGGTTCCAATCCACTCAGTTTTGTTTCGTTTTCCTTTTTTTTGCGGATATGTGGTGTGGCAGCTTTTGCCAGGCGAGCAAATTCACGCACGTGGTCGGGAGTAGTGCCGCAACAACCGCCAATGATGTTAACCGTACTTTTGTCGAGGAATTCTTTGATTTGCGGTCCCATAATTTCGGGGGTTTCATCGTATTCTCCAAATTGGTTAGGTAAACCAGCATTGGGATGTGCGCTGATGAATAGCGATGATTTGGCGGCCAGGGTTTCAACGTATGGCTTCATGTCGCGTGCTCCCAGTGAACAATTTAAGCCAATTGAAAGCGGTTTGACATGTTCCAGTGAGTTTAGGAAGGCTTCAACCGTTTGTCCCGAAAGGGTTCGTCCACTGGCATCGACAATGGTTCCCGAAATCATTACGGGCAATTCAATGCTTTTTTCAGCAAATACTTCGTCGATGGCGATGAGAGCAATTTTACCGTTGAGCGTATCGAAGATGGTTTCCACCATGATCAAATCTACACCACCGTCAATCAAACCATTCACCTGTGTTTTGTACGACTCTTTCAATTCGTTAAACGAGATGGCACGATAGCCCGGATCGTTCACATCGGGGCTCATGGAGCAGGTTTTATTGGTTGGTCCAACTGAGCCGGCCACAAAACGAGGTTGTTCGGGTGTTGAATATTTTTCGGCGATTCCTACTGCTAGTTTTGCAGCTGCCAGGTTAATTTCATAAACCTTATCCTGTAGGCCATAATCGGCCATCGAAATGCTGGTCGAATTAAAGGTGTTGGTTTCAATGATATCGGCACCGGCTTCGAAATATTGGGCATGAATCTCGCCAATGACATCGGGACGGGTAATGCTCAAAAGATCGTTGTTCCCCTTTTGGTCGAGTTTTTCATTTTTAAACTGCTCGCCACGGTAATCTTCTTCGGTGAGATGGTAAGTCTGGATCATTGAACCCATTGCACCGTCAAGCACCAATACACGTTTTTCTAACTCTTTTCTAATGTCTTTTTTCATTTTTTTCGTTCTTAATACTATTCTTAAGAATAGATGGTTTCGTTAAACACGTAATGCTGTGAATTGTTTGCAAATATAGCAGAAGAGAATGGAGAATTAAAAATGGAGAAAGGAGAAAGGGGAGGGTTGATGGAGATTTAACGGAAATAAGGTGTGTTGCTCATGATAGAATGGTTAGTGAGTATTCTAAAGTGGCTGATTAATGACTTCATTTTTGATTGAATTGTTGATATCAATAACAACACAGTTTTCAATTAGATCATTGATCATTTTCTCGGATTGCTCTGTAACTCCTTTAAATCCTAACAGCTCAAGTTGAGTAATAAATGAAATATTAATGTTTTTTTGATCCAGAATAGCTGCAAGTGTAAAGTCTCCATTTAATAGATAAATTGCAGTGTTTGTATCAATAAGAATTCTATTCCCATTCATCACGAAGCTTTTTCTGGATTTCCAAACCATCTTCCTCGAAGATTACTGCTCCACAATATTTGTAAGCATCAAATTTATTCTTTGATACCGATGATTCTTGCATTCGTTTATTAATTGCTTCGATCTCCTGTTTCGATGCTCCTTTTTTTATTGTTGCTACCATTTTATTGTTTTTAAGCTATTTACTACACAAATATACAAAATTTGAGTGCTGAAGGTTTTTCATGCCCTGAATTTCCTAATTTCGTGGCGAAATTTTCTATGGTTGAGGTATGAACGAATGGGTAAAAAATAACATCGAATTATTGCAACGAATCAGTCGTTTGCGTTTAAAAAAACAGTTTCGAAAACCTTTCAAGTGGATAGGCTTTGGAGTGCTGATTTTAATTTTTGTTTCGATCATCTATTCTCCGATTTCCAACTACCACCATCATTTAACACATCCCAATAGTTATGGAAAAATAAAGGTGGATTGGTACAAAGATTTTAATCCGGTTCATCTGAAATACGCTAAAGCCAATGGAATTAAACCCTTTAAAAAGAATAAAGATTTTCACAAGGAGGTGACTGTTTTGATGAAAAAAGGGGAATTGGTAAAAATAAAAAGTTGCAGAAATTATCAGGTGGAGCGCCTGACACATTCTCATCCTTATCTGGTTCCCATGGGTAAAAAGTTTTTAAATGATTTGGGTAAGCGATTTCAAAAGAAACTGGACGAAAATGATTTGGGGAATTATGCCTTTCAAATCACGTCATTGTTGCGTACCGCAGAAACTCAAAAGAGTTTGAGCAAATCGAACAAAAATGCTTCTTCAAATTCTTCTCATTTATATGGAACTACTTTTGATATTGCCTACGATGGCTTGATCAAACGGCCTCTACCTTGGATGAAGGTGGAAGTGGCCGATCCAAAAATCATTAAACTCCTTTCTGAAGCCCTAGGCGAATTGCGTAACGAGGGCCGTTGTGTTGTGGTGACCGAGCGCATTGAGAAATGTTTTCACATAACTGTGGTGAAATAGGAAAGCCGAACATTTCTGCCCGGCTTTTGAAAACTATTTTTTATTTCTTTTTTTCAGAAAAAGAAATACGCCACTTAACGATAGTAAGAGGAGCAGAAAACCTCCAATTGGAACCGGGTTTCCTGAAGGGGTTGTGGGTGGCAGTGGTTGAGCAAAAGCAAAAACAACCAAGCTCAAAAATACTATTGATGTTAGTATAATTTTTTTCATGATTTCTAAGTTTAGAAGTTAGCGACTACTTTACCATTAAAAATCGGTCCTTTCTCCGGCATGACATTGACCAGATAAATCCCGCTCGCGAGAACAGAAATCCTGCAATTTGGAGCTGTAATCTTCTTATTATATACCAGATGGCCGGTAAGGTCAAAGATCCGAATTGCACTGGGTACATTATTTAAGTTTTCCAATACCAGTTCGTTTTGCTCCGAATAGAGTACAATGTTTTTGGAACGAATTTCTGGATTGCTGACTAGCTTACTTTTCAATTCAAGAAAGAAGGTTTTTAATTCACTCGCTTCGGCATTAAACGAGTAATTTTCTTCATTAAGGTTGGCTAAGAGATTGCTATTTAAGTCGAATAGTGAAACAGTGTTATTCTCGCAATTCAATGTGTTTTCCAGTAATTTCAAATGATGAATGCCTGTGGTCTTAACTAGAATATTCAAAGTGATGTATTCATTTGAAGCTGATTCAGGCATCGCATTAATTGAATAGTCAATGCCTTCGAGTTGTGTATAGATTTGCGGAGTTAGAGAAGTGGTCGCAATCAGTTTATACGCATCGTAATTGCTGTCGAACAATGACGTGGATTGATCATTGATGCTTACAAGAGTGGCATCCTTTCGATTTTCAATATCGGAAACTTCCAATTTTAGTAAGGAGTTGGCTTCAGTACTTTTAAAGTTCGAGGGCCTGGATTTTCTAATTCCGGAAGTAAATTGTACCGAACCATTGGGGGCATTAGCTCTGACGAAAAAGCCTTGCATTGGAGCAATATCCTGATCCTGTCCGCCGGTACTTCCCGTTCCCACCACAAAGTTGTCGTAGCTACCTGCAATTGGATCCCATAAATAAATGGCATTATCAACATTGGTAAGCAAAGCTCCGTCTGTCCAATCGATGGTGCAGGCAAAAGGGTTGCCAATCAAATTCCAACCATGGGTGTCATGATCGGTATATTGGGTCTGGACGGTAATATCGCCTGAATTTAGAGTCCCTGAAATTGAAATTGTGGTATCGTTGCTTGATGTAGAAAGGTTATATTGGATACCGTAGCCTGCACCTGCTGTTAGACTGTTGCTGGAATTGAGGTAATTCCATGCATTGGTCGATTCTGTATTGCCAATGACATAAATATTATTGAAAGTACCGTTGGCATTAATAGGTCCTGAAACAGGAAGTGAGAAATAGTGCCATTGATCCTTGACCAGGTATTGTTCCATGGTGGCGCTTATGCCAGATGCGTCAGTAACGTACTTCCCGGTTCCGGTGGCATCTGACCGAATTAATGTTGAGCGGCATGAAATTTTTTTCCCTTCGCCAACATTCACTGTTGCTGTAGGTTTTATGGTCAAACTGCCTAATGTTATATCATCATACACTTCCATCATACCACTTTCAACAATCACATTGGTATTCGTAGTTGGCAATATGCCATTTGACCAGTTGGCTGTATTGATCCATTGATCGTTTCCGTTCCATATGTTGTATTCCCAGGGATGGTAAGGGTAGCCGTCGTTAAACGTTGAAAGCATTGTCCAATAATTGTTATCGCCATTAGAGCTTTCACCAATAAAGTCCCAACCCGCATCGGTAAAGGTAGTTTGGGTATTCATTTCACTGTTTGTTTTTCCGGTTGCACCTGTTGCTGTGCTTTGTGCTGTTGATTGAGTATTGAAAAAATTGTTGGTGAACGTTGGTGTTCCTTCACTGGTGCCAACAAAACCTTTGTCGGTTGGATTGGTATCAGGGGTGTAGCTAACTGAACCAGTGGCATAGGAATATTCCACAGTGTTTGTATTGTATAGTCGACCTGTGAAAGAACCAAAGTCTATGCCAGACCCTGTTGTGCGCAATACGTTGCCTCTGCTATATGAATTAGTAATGGTTGAATTACTGCTGGAACCAACTAATCCACCGGCATCGGTATTGCTTGCAGAAATAGTTCCGGAGGCGTAAGATTGTAAAATCGATGCGCCGTTATTATACCCAACTAAACCACCAACATATTGTACGCCAGTAGTGTTGCCGCTTGCTAAACTTTGAGCTATTGTTGAGGTTCCATTACTTCCGGCCAGCCCACCTATGGCTAAATTGCCGGTTACAGTTGCAGTGCTTTTACTTTTTGATATTGAGCTTCCATAGGCATTGGCTCCAACCAATCCTCCTACATAATTGTTTCCGGAAATGGTCCCTGAGCTAGAACAGTTGTTTACCTGAGTTGAAGCATAAAGACCAACTAAACTTCCTATATAGTTTAAACCGGTTATGTTTGCATTCGAAACATTAATGTTCGAAAGAGTAGCTCCATCGGAACAACCAAACAATCCAATTTGCTCGGAGCTTGGTCGGTTTATAAAGAGGTTGGAAATGGAATAATTTTGACCATTGTAGCTGCCACTGAAGTCGAGATAATCAGTCCCGTCGTGGTAGTAGCCCATGCAAGGCCAGCCTTTGCCGTAAAACCAGTTTGAAACCGATGATGCATCAATGTTTGTTGTTTGTATGTAATGTTTGGCAGAACGTGCATTTTCCGCAGTGATCCAATACAATTGGTTAAGGGTTGATATTTGATAAGGATCACCGGAACTACCATCTCCGGCAGCTGGTGCTACAGGATCAATGGGGTGAGTTTTGGAAAAATAGATGTCGTTATCGCCCGATCTTGAATCGGTCCAGGCCAGATACGCCGTATTGTCTGGCTTAATGGCCATTGCAGGATATTTTACATTTGCGTTTCTTTCGCTGATCAAATAGCGGTCGGAAAAGTTGGAACCACCATCTGTCGATTTTTGATAGTAAAGTCCATTTTGACTTGCATTGGGAAAGTTTTCAGGAGTTCCATAATAGGGATAGACCAGATAAATAGTACCTGAATTATCGCATGCGATAGCAGGAATACCGTTGTATGTATTTCCCATATCCATTTCGGTCCCGAAAGATGCACCTCCATTGTTTGATTTCGAAAATATGACTTTTCTGTTGGAACCACTATCATCATCTGCCTGTTGCCAGGCTATATAAAGATTGTTTCCGGAAATTGCAATTCTGGGTCCCGTTCGGATCTTTGTTGCGCTGGCATTGATCTGCAAATCGGTTCCAAAGCTTAAGCCATTATCGCTTGACTTATCAAGAAAAATATCGCTGTTGTCAGTGCCGTTACGGCCATCATTCCAAACTGCATAAATGTTACCACTCCCATCAACACCAAGTGAATGGGGGTTATCCTTTTTTAACGAAGTAAAGGTGGCATCGGTGATTTCATACGATGTAGCAAAAGTTGAACCTCCATCTGTTGAATAGGTAAAATAGTACCCATAATCTGTAGCGTTTTCTTTCAAAATGTAGAGAATGTAAACGTTGTTGCCATAGGCTGCAATTTGAGGTAGGATTCCCGTTGACGATATGGTCACAGGTGCAGAAAAAGTAGCCGCTTCATTGGACGATTTGGTAAAGTAGACACCTTCTATAGCATCTTGTGCATCATTAATTCCCGAATAACTAATTAGTACAGATCCGGATGATCCAATGCATAGCGAGCCATAAAGATTAAAATCGGTTGTATTCACCTGTGCTCCGGTACCAAAAGTTTCTCCACCATCTGTTGATTTGGAAACGAAATAGCTGTATAAACTTTCCTGCTCTTGCCATAAAACATAAATGTTGTCGTTATACAAGGCAATTGCAGTTCCACCATCAGTGTCCTGATACCCGGTTGAAATGTCGTTCACGAGTACGTTTGAGAAGTTTTGTGCATGTGTAGAAATGGCAATAAGGGCCATTAAATAGAAGATGAGTTGACGCGTGTTTTCCATAGTTGTTGTGTTTTAAGGTTTTATGTTTCGAATTCTAAATGGCAATAGGAATACGAGTCATATGGAACATGACTTTTTCAGCGCAAGCATTAGAATGCTGCCTATTCTTATTAAATGAAAAGGATTAAAAAGAAAAAAACACTTAAGAAAGAACTTCCCGAACACAAAAATCTTCACCAAGGCTATGAATCAGATCGAATTGTTTTTTTGGCGTCTATCAAATATAACATTTAATTAATTAAGAGTCAATAGTTAAGTGCGGTTAAAACAACGAAAGCCGGGCTGTAAGGCTCGGCTTTCGCTTGATTTTTATATGATGCTGTTAGCTTGCTTTTAATAATTTCATGCCTGATTTTTCAATTTTATTACGGGCATATGCTTCGCTTATCACCAATTCATTGGTGTCCTCCGATGGCATTTCGAACATGGCATCCACCATAATGGTTTCGCAAATTGAACGTAATCCACGAGCTCCTAATTTGTATTCAATGGCAATGCCCACCACATAATTTAAGGCTTCTTCGGAGAATTCCAACCTGATTTTGTCCAGTTCAAACAATTTTTCGTATTGTTTAATGATGGCATTTTTAGGTTCCGTTAGTATTCTGCGAAGGGCATCGGGATCAAGTGGATCGAGGTAAGTCAGCACGGGTAAACGACCAATGATTTCAGGAATCAGCCCAAACGATTTTAAATCCATGGGTGTAATGTACTGCATCAGGTTTTCCCGGTCGACATGGGCTGTGGTTTCAATGGCGCTGTAACCCACTACTTTTGTGTTCATTCGCTGGGCAATTTTACGTTCAATTCCGTCAAAAGCTCCTCCGCAAACAAACAGTATGTTTTTGGTATTCACTGGAATCATTTTTTGCTCAGGGTGTTTACGGCCTCCTTGTGGTGGCACGTTGACAATGGATCCTTCGAGCAATTTTAAGAGGCCCTGTTGTACTCCTTCACCGGAAACATCACGCGTAATGGAAGGATTGTCCCCTTTGCGTGCAATTTTATCGATTTCGTCGATGAAAACAATGCCACGTTCAGCCGCTTCAACATTGTAATCGGCCGATTGCAACAAGCGAGTTAATAAACTTTCAATGTCTTCGCCCACATAACCGGCTTCGGTTAATACGGTGGCATCAACAATGGTGAACGGAACGTGTAACATTTTTGCTATGGTACGTGCCAATAGGGTTTTTCCGGTTCCTGTAGGACCCACTAATATGATGTTCGATTTTTCAATTTCGGTTTCATCTTCGCTGACCTTTTGACCCAAACGTTTGTAGTGATTATACACCGCTACTGAAAGAATCTTTTTAGCATGAACTTGCCCAATCACGTATTTATCTAAAAATTCCTTGATTTGTTTGGGTTTAAGCAATTCAACCGATTTTAAATCGAAAGTGCCTTTGCTTTTTAATTCTTCGTCAATAATGGCATGTGCCTGCTCAATGCAACGATCACAAATGTGACCATCCATTCCAGCTATCAATAATTCAACTTCGTCTTTATTTCTTCCGCAAAATGAGCATTTATCCATTCTTTCCGATTTACTTTTTAATTCGAACTAAAACTTCATCAATCATTCCATATTCTTTGGCTTCGGCAGCTGTCATCCAATAGTCACGATCGGAGTCTTTTTCCACTTTTTCATATGGATTGCCTGAATGATTGGCAATAATATCGTACAATTCTTTTTTCAGTTTTTGAATTTCACGCGCAGTAATTTCAATGTCGGAAGCCTGTCCCTGTGCACCTCCCATTGGTTGGTGGATCATAACGCGTGAATGCGTTAAGGCCGATCTTTTTCCGGTAGCTCCGGCTGTTAACAGCACTGCACCCATCGAAGCGGCCATTCCTGTACAGATGGTGGCCACGTCGGATGAAATAAACTGCATGGTATCGTAAATTCCCAAACCTGCATGCACTGATCCTCCGGGAGTATTGAAATAGATTTGAATGTCTTTTCCAGGGTCTGTTGAGTCGAGGAACAATAACTGAGCTTGAATAATGTTGGCCACATAATCGTCGATGGGTACACCTAAAAAGATGATCCGATCCATCATTAAACGCGAAAACACATCCATTGTGGCAATGTTTAACTGACGTTCTTCGATGATGGTTGGGGAGATGTAGCTTCCATAAACCGATGAGGTATAGTTGTGAAGTGACAAGCTGCTGATTCCCATGTGCCCTGTGGCATATTTTTGAAATTCGTTTTTATGATCCATATTGAAAAATATATTTGGAGTTGATAAGAATTTGTAAAGAAACAAAATAACACACAACAATGATTTACAAAAGTAGAAAAAAGTCTATAGTAATAAGTATTTTCTCTGTTTTATACACTTGTGCTGTTTTGTGCATGTAAAAAATAGGTATTGCTTCAGTAGTAAATAGAAAAGCCGAATTCAATAAAGAATCCGGCTTTACATGATTAAAGTATATTTTATTTTTGTTCGAAAAGCAGATCAAAATCGGCTTTTGATAATTCCTTGTCAACCACGGTCACCTTCGATTTTATGGCTTCCATAATTTTGTCTTCCATTTTTTTACCGTAGAGGCGATTACGGTCCTCTTCCTTCGACATCATTTGTTGAACAAAACCGTCAAGATGTTCGGCAGGAACATTAAACATTCCGTACTGACGGAATTGAGCTGCGGCAACTTCGGCGGCTAATTCCAATACTTCGGCCTCTTCAACCTTAAGGTCATTTTCTTTAATGATTTCTTCCTTAATTACCTGCCATTTAAGGTCGGTTACAAACAGATCAAAATCAGCATCGATTTGTTCAGGTGTTAATTCTTTGTTGGTGGCTTTTAACCAACGTTTCAGAAAATCAACAGGGAAGTCCAGTTCGGTTTTTTCCACCAATAAGTCACGGGTATCGTTGGCAAATTTATAATCGGCTGATGGGAGATAAGCCTCTAAAATTTCGGTTGTTATTTTATTGCGGAAAGCGGCTTCATCGTTAATTTCAGTGTCGTCGCCATAAATTTGTTTGTACAGTGCTTCGTTTTGTTCAGCCTCAACAAATGTATTGATTTCTTTGATGGTGATTTTAAAATCACCCTGGATGGCTTCAGCAGCTTCACGTTCAATGTTCAGCAAGTAGCCAATTTCTGTATTGTTTGGATAGGCTTTTTTAATGTCGAAAATTACTTCGTCCTCAACAATTTTACCAACAAAATTTTGCTTAATTTCTTCGTCTTTGATTACATCAATCGAAATTAAAGCCATTTCTACGCTGGCGCCATTTTCCAGAACATTTCCTTCAGCATCGAGTTGTACAATGTTTCCACGAACGGTACCTGTTGCATCAACAGCGTTGGTTGGTTCACTTTTTCCAAAACGATTAGCATAAGTTTTTACTTGCTCATCAATCATTTCGTCGGAAACAGCAATTTTATATTGTGTGAACTTGTTCTTTTTCGTTAAGCTTAGTTTCACTTCAGGGGCAAAACCAATGTCGAATAAAAATTCGAAGTCGGTATCATTTTCCCAGTCGATATTTTTTTGTTTTTCTTCGTTTGGAAGAGGTTCTCCTAAAATATTAAGTTTTTCAGCAACCAGGTATTTCGACAGTTCTTTTGTTAAAAGTTTGTTGACCTCTTCAACCAAAGCCGCTTTGCCGTACATTTTCTTTACCAATCCGGCGGGAACTTTTCCCGGACGAAATCCTGGCATGTTCACCTTTTTACGGTAATTGTTCAGTTCGTCTTCCACTTGGCTTGCATAATCGGCTTTCTCGATAGATACGCGGATTAAACCATTCAATTCATCGATGTTCTCCCTGGTAATGTTCATATTGCTAGAAACTTAATTTTTTAAAAACAAATGCTCATTTGTAATAAATGAGTGGTATAAATTCAAAACCGCTAGGATCCTAAAAAGGTTCCAAGCGGTTAGGTTTTTTTGGTGCGGGCGAAGGGACTCGAACCCCCACATCATAGATACTAGATCCTAAGTCTAGCGCGTCTACCAATTCCGCCACGCCCGCATTTTAGCGGCGCAAATATATGTTTATTTTTTATAAAACACAATATTATTGCAGGAATTAAATTTTCTTATTAAAATGCTCAAACTGTTCTCGCTTTTTACGAAGTTCAAAGTTCTGGCCTAAGTATACTTTTCTTACCATTTGGTCGGCAGCTAATTCATCGGCTCTGCCAGCTTTGAGGATCGATCCTTCAAAGAGCAAATAAGACCGATCGGTAATGGCCAGTGTTTCGTGTACATTGTGATCGGTAATTAAAATACCAATATTTTTATCTTTAAGGTGATACACAATGTTCTGGATGTCTTCCACTGCAATGGGGTCAACTCCTGCAAAGGGCTCGTCGAGCAGAATAAATTTAGGATTGATGGCAAGGGCGCGGGCTATTTCTGTTCTTCGGCGTTCACCTCCAGAGAGCTGTATTCCATTACTTTTCCGAACCTTGCCTAAGCCAAATTCATTAATTAAAGTTTCTAATTTGTCCTTTTGGTCGGCTTTGGAAAGTTTGGTCATTTCAAGTACGGCCCGAATATTATCTTCAACACTTAAGTGTCTGAATACTGATGCTTCCTGTGCCAGATAGCCAATTCCTCGTTTGGCGCGTTGGTATACAGGCAGTCTTGTAATGTCTTCATCATCGAGATAGATACGACCACCATTGGGTTGGATTAGTCCGACTATCATGTAAAAGGAAGTTGTTTTTCCTGCCCCATTTGGACCAAGCAAACCTACAATTTCCCCTTGGTTCAATTCAATGGTAACATCTTTAACCACCGTTCGACTTCGGTATTTTTTGACAATATTTTCAGCTTTTAATTTCATAGTCAGTATGGTATTTATTCCTGGCTTCCGTCAATATAGGTACGTTCAAAAGGAACTTCATCTTTTATGGATGGTTTTACCTTTTGGCCTTTCTCATTTTTATCATCATCGTCGTTCATTTTTTTCATCCGCTTTTTATAAACAGAACGCGAAATGAATACACTTATTTCATAAAGAAGAACAAGCGGAACACAAACCAAAACTTGACTGAAAATGTCAGGTGGAGTAATAATAGCACTAACAGTTAGTAATACTACATAGGCGTGCTTACGGTATTTTCTCATAAATTGAGGGGTAAGTAAGCCTACTTTGCTTAGAAACAGCACTAAAATAGGTAACTCAAAGATGATTCCCGAAGCGAAAGTAACAGATGTAACAGTGCCAATATATGAGTTTAATTTAATGGTATTTGCTATTTCGGCGCTTACATTGTAAGAGCTTAAAAAATGAATGGAAAGTGGAGTAATCAAATAATAGCCAAAAAGAATTCCGATAATGAACAGGAATGATGTATAGAATACTGCACCTCGGGTATGTTTGGCTTCATTGTGGTGGAGAGCTGGTTTAACAAATCTCCATATTTCCCAAAAGATATACGGACTGGCAACGATTAAACCTGCGATAAGCGATACTTTAATGTGTGAAACAAACTGACCGGCCATTTCAATGTTTACAATGTGTAAAGGAGTATCGTTAATCCGAAGGGCATCGGTGTTGATGTTTAAAAGCTCGTGCAGCCATTCGCTAAATCGCGCAAAATATAGGTTGGTGATAAAGGTTGGACTTTTGGGTTTTAAAATAACATCGTTAAAAATGAAATCACGATTAATGAATGCTGCCACCATAAAAATGAGCGCTCCCAAAACAGCGCGAACGATGTGCCACCTGAGCTCTTCAAGGTGGCCTAAAAATGATAACTCGCTTTGTCCTATTTGTTTTTCTTTCTTTCTTGCCATAATTTTTCATCAACAATCGACAAATATACTACTTAATTGAAACCTTGTTCCCCGGAAGTTTCATAGATTAATCACTTCGGACTAAAATTCCGGAATAAGAACTATATTTTAAATGATGTGTTTTATTCTAAATTTACATTTCCGTAAAAAGTATTTATTGTTACCTTAGTCTTTCGTTCAAATTTTATTGAAACGAAAGATAAATTTTCTGAAAATGGAAAATACTCATTTTTTGACAGAGCAACTTCAAAAACATTTTGGATTTGATCGTTTTAAGGGGGAGCAGGAGCTCGTAATTCAAAGTGTTTTAGAGGGGAATGACACCTTTGTTCTAATGCCAACTGGTGGTGGAAAATCGCTGTGTTACCAATTGCCGGCCTTGTTACTTGATGGTACAGCCATTGTTATTTCTCCGTTAATCGCCTTGATGAAGAATCAGGTTGATTCAATACGAAGTTTCGGAACCGAGGACGGTATAGCTCATTTTTTAAATTCTTCTTTATCAAAAGCATCGATACAGGCAGTAAAAGAAGATGTATTAAGCGGGAAAACCAAGTTGCTTTACGTGGCTCCCGAGTCTTTAACCAAGCAGGAAAATATTGATTTTCTTAAGCAAGTTAATATTTCGTTTTATGCAGTTGACGAAGCGCATTGCATTTCGGAATGGGGGCACGATTTTAGGCCTGAATACCGAAGGATAAAACCTATTGCCGCTGAAATTGGACCGGCTCCTGTTATGGCTTTAACTGCTACTGCTACTGCAAAAGTTCAGCACGATATCCAGAAAAACCTTGGAATGCTCGATGCCGTAGTGTACAAATCGTCGTTTAACCGGGCCAACCTCTATTATGAAATTAGGCCCAAGGTAAAAGCAACAGCTGAGATTATTCGTTTTATTTCAGGTCAACAAGGGAAATCGGGAATCATATATTGCCTAAGCAGAAAAAAAGTGGAGGCCCTGGCCGAAAATCTGCAGGTTAATGGCATCAAAGCCCTGGCGTATCATGCCGGAATGGATGCTGCCACGCGTTCGAGGCATCAGGATATGTTTTTAATGGAAGAAGTGGATGTGATTGTTGCAACCATTGCTTTTGGTATGGGTATTGACAAACCTGATGTTCGCTATGTGATTCACTACGATATTCCTAAAAGCCTGGAAGGTTATTACCAGGAAACTGGTCGCGCAGGTCGTGATGGTGGCGAAGGGCAATGCATTACTTTTTACAGTTACAAGGATATCCAGAAATTGGAAAAGTTTATGCAGGGAAAACCTGTGGCAGAGCAGGAAATTGGTACTCAACTGTTACTGGATACTGTTTCTTATGCTGAATCATCGGTGTGTAGAAGAAAAATTTTGCTCTATTACTTTGGTGAGAATTATGAAAGTGAAAATTGTGGTGCCTGCGACAATTGCCTGCATCCCAAACAGAAAATAGAAGCCGGGAAAGAAATGGTATTGGCTTTAACTGCTATTCTGGGTGTGAATCAGAAGTATAAAATGGAGCACATCACTAATATTTTGACAGGACTCAAAAATGCAGCTGTCAAATCGTTTCGACACGATGATCTTGAATTTTTTGGGAAAGGCAAAGATCGTGACCCTCATTTTTGGCACGCTATTTTTCGACAAGCGATGATTGCCGGTTTGATCACTAAAGACATTGAAAATTACGGTCTGTTAAAAATTACCCCTAAGGGGCAGGCATTTTTGGAACATCCCACCTCCTTTATGATGGTAAAAAATCACGATTATGCTGCTGCGGAAGTTGAGGCGACCAATGCTCCCGCAGGAGGAGCAACGGGAGATCCACAGCTTTTTGCCATGCTTAAAGATTTGCGAAAGAAAGTGGCAAAAAGTAAAGAATTACCTCCTTTTGTTATATTTCAAGATCCATCCTTGTCCGATATGTCCATTCAATATCCTGTAACAATACAGGAATTGCAAACCATTCAGGGGGTAGGACAAGGTAAGGCCATGCGATACGGTAAGGAGTTTGTTGCTTTGATTAAAAAGTATGTGGAAGAAAACGAAATTGATCGGCCACAGGACTTGGTGGTGAAGTCGGTGGCAAATAAATCGAAAAATAAGGTAACCATTATCCAAAGCATCGACCGTAAAATTGCACTTGATATAATAGCAAATTCGCTGGGACTGGGCTTTGACGATCTGCTTACAGAGCTGGAGGCCATCGTGAATTCAGGAACCAAAATCAACATTGATTATTACATTGATGAAGCAATTGATGAGGACATGATCGAGAATATTTATGAATTCTTCAAAGAAGAATCGAAAAAAGGAGAAATTGAAGAAGCCATTGCGATTTTAGGAGAGGAAGAATATACTGTAGGTGATATTCGGATGGTGCGAATAAAGTTTATTTCAGAAATGGGGAATTAAAATAGCCTTAATTTCAGTTCAAAATATATAAAAAGGGGGATTTCAAAAAAATCCTTCTTTTTTATTTAAATGAATAAATTGCCGATATGCAGTATTTAAATAATTTGTCCTTATGTAGTACCAGTCGTTAGTGGGGGGTGAAAATTTATAGTTTGATTGGCCAATATCTTCCCATATTAATGTTCCATATTGATTGTATATTTGAATATTGCCCAGGCCGACAGTGGTATACAATTCATAGTAGTTTGGCGTCTCTGCCATACAGAAATTGGCTTTTTTATGTTCAGCTGAATTGAATTGAATTTGAACAACTTGTTCCAGTAAATAGGCTAGTCCACCTTTACATACCTTGGTGGCAAAATCAAAATTGATGTTATCCGGATTGTTTAAATGGTCGGCGTAGGTATGGTAAAATGGATCCTCTTGATAGTTCGATTCGAGGTTTTCTACCGCAGGAATATTTCTGCTGGCAAAAGTATAATGGTCCGACCAAATTAGTTTTCCATATGAAATTGCCCTGATTTCAGGGATGTATTTGTTTATGGTAGCGGCATAATCTTCAGTAAAATACTGCTGGTTTTCCATGGCGTAGCAGGCCCATAATACAGGTAGCTCCTGATCGCTTAACTGAGGATTTCCAAACATATCGAAATTGATATTCCCTCTAATGTCATTTTTGTTGACCCAACCATGATTACCTAAATTGGACCAATCGGTAGGCTTCCTTCTTTTGACAAATTGCATAAGCCATTCATTGGATCCTGTTCCAAAACCATCGGTAAATACTTCTTCTAAATCCCAGGCAGCAAAAAGAATGCTGGCTTCAGTTTCTAGTCGGCCGATTATTCTTGCAATTTCAAGGATGGTTGCAATACCTGTTCCATTGTCGTTAGCACCGGGCGAAATAATTTGTTGTTCTTTATTGGTTTGATTGTTGTTGTTGCTATCGTAGTGGGCACTAATTATCCAAATTCCCTTGTTCTGATTACTGCCTTTTTTTACTCCGATAACATTGGCCAATCCACCGTGATCTCCTGATTCAAAATGGTTGAGGTAACAATTATCTTGACCCAGATAGGTTTGAAAGGAACGAAAAATATAATCCCTGCAAGCATCATGGTCATTGCTTTGTTGTGCTGTTTCTTGTACTTTTCGGTTGGAATGAGCCTGTGTTCGAATGGAATCAAAATGACTTCGATAGCTGCTGGTGGTGATTCGACAGATAACACTATCAATTGGAACAGTATAGGTTTGAGCCTGTATTACTGCGGGCGTTGATAAAAACGTAAAAAGTGATATCCAAAGTTTAATGGTCCCCATTTGAACGCATATTTGGTATGAATTTAATGAAATCTGATGAACATTGAATTGAGGCAACGTATTATCTTTTCAGTTAGCCTATTTTGTATACTTTTGTAGCGTAAAACAGAAATAGAAATTGGAATGAACTCAGCACAATTATTTGATCAGATAAAGCAAAAAAGAAGTTTTTTATGCATCGGTTTAGATACCGATATTCAAAAGTTGCCTAAACATTTGTTGGATACCTCGGATCCAATTTTTGCTTTTAATAAAGAAATAATCGACCATACACATGATTTGGCTGTGGCCTATAAACCGAATTTGGCTTTTTATGAGTCTTTAGGTGCTGAAGGTTTGGTGAGTCTTGATAAAACAGTAAAATATATCCGTGAAAAATGTCCGGAAATGTTCATCATTGCAGATGCCAAACGTGGTGATATTGGAAACACTTCGAATTTGTATGCCCGCGCTTTTTTCGATCATTTTGATTTTGATGCGGTTACTGTTGCGCCATATATGGGTGAAGATTCAGTAAAACCTTTTATGACTTATTTAGGGAAATGGGTGATCCTCTTGGCTTTGACTTCGAATAAAGGTGCATTCGATTTTCAATATCTGGAAGATAAAAGCAGTGGCGATAAACTGTTTGAAACTGTTTTGAAAACCTCGCAAACCTGGGGAACCACTGATAATATCATGTATGTAGTTGGGGCTACAAAGGCTGAAAAATTAGAAGAAATCAGGAGCATTGTTCCCGATCATTTTTTATTGGTACCTGGTGTTGGCGCGCAAGGGGGTAGTTTGCAGGAAGTGGCAAAATATGGCATGAACGACCAGTGTGGATTATTGGTGAATTCGTCGCGTGCCATCATTTATGCCAGTGATGGTCAAGATTTTGCGGAAAAAGCCCGCGAGGAAGCAGAAAATGTTCAGATCGAAATGGAGGAACTTTTATTGGAGGCTGATTTGCTATAAGGGTAATTTCAACAAAAATAGATTTACGTGTTCATTTAAAAGTATTTTTTTTGTAAAAATGTATTTTGTTTTCATTCCGATTCCATGAAACAAACCTTAATAACCAGAGCCTAAATAAAAAAAGAGAACCCGTGTAAGGTTCTCTTTTTCGCTATCGTAAAATTATTTGTTTCTATTTTTTAATGAACTGTAAGCTATGAGCAGCAGCGCCATCTTTATCCTGAACGGTAATGATGTAGGTCCCTTTTTTGAGTTTATATGAATTCACTTTTGTTTTCCCGTTTCCACGGTTCAACTCCATTTTTTGCTTGGAAGCGTATTTGCTTCCTTTGGCATCAGTAATGGTAAAGTAAACACAATCTTCATCTTCCAAACCGTCGAATTTAAGGTTCAGGTCGTCTTCCACAGGGTTTGGATAAAGGGTACAACTTTTCAGGTAATCTTCAGTTGATTTTTCCTTTGCCTTGTTGTCCTGCTTGTCATCGTCCTCTTTGTCCTTGTCTTTATCGTTATTGGCATATTCTTTTTCACGACAATCATCTTTTTCTTTGTGAATTTGAATGGAGCCTTTGATTTCACTGGCCGAAGCCAACTGGTCAAGGGCAGCGCCTTGTTCATTGTCGAAGATGACGATACCGGAAGGATCCCAAATCACCACGCGGATGTAATCGGGAGACTTGCTATGTTTACCATTTCCTCCGTCAACTGTAGTTACCCAGAAGGTATATCCATAGTCGCGGCCTACTTTTGCACTACCTGCGATCACTGCCTGGTCACCACTAATCATGAGCCAATCTAAGGCAGTCGATTTCAATTCTAAATCTTCACCACGAGTTTTGATTTTGAATTGGAATTTGCCCTCTAATCCACCTTTCTTTTTGTATTGCGCTTCGATTTCAAAAGTGGCTTTTCCTGACGATTCAGGTTGTGGAATCCAGTTCCCCAACTCATAATTGAACCAACCACCGGCAGTGAGTTTACCTTCACAGGCACTCCATATCACAACGTAGTAGTAGGTTTGTGAAGTGATTTCACCACAAGCATCTTCAATGATGAGATTGACTGTATACAAACCTGTTGCAGTATACACATGATCTCCTGCAATGGATTGACCACTGATTGTACCCTCTGAAGTTGTTCCGTCGCCCCATTCAAATGTAGCATACAGTACGTTGTTATCGGTGAAGCTTGCAGAAGCAGTTACCACTTCATCTTGTGCGATGTTGGTATCTACGATAAGTTCATCAATCACCGGCAGATCGTTGGTAATGATCACCTGTTGAGTAGCCGAAGTGCTGTTTCCATTCACATCCGTCACCATCCATGTTACTGTTGTTGAACCTACAGGGAAGAATCCGGGAGTATCGTTCACTACAGAAGCAACCGTACAGTTGTCGGCAGTAATGGCTTCACCCAAATCAAGAGCAGCGCCACAAACCAGCGGGTCGTTCACTTGGGCAATGTCAGCAGGCACGGTAATCGAAGGAGCAATGTTATCCTGAACAGTAACCGTTACATCAACGGTTGAAACATTTCCATGAGCATCGGTCACGGTTAAAGTGACGGTGTTTGGTCCAACGTTTGAACAATCGAAGTCAGTTTGTGAAAGCACTAAGGAAGCAATTCCACAAGCATCATTCGAACCATTATTCACAGCATCGGAAGTAGTTGAGGCATTTCCAGTTGCATCGAGTTGAATAGTGACGTTCTGAGCCAAAGCAATTGGTGCTACGTTGTCTTCGATTGTTAAGATCGCGTCGACAGTTGATGAATTTCCATTGTTGTCGGTTGCCGTTAAGGTGATGGTATTCTCTCCAACATGATTACAATCGATATCAATTTGGGAAACTTCTAATTTGGCAATGCCACATGCGTCAGTTGATCCATTGTCAATTTGATCCGCTGTGATTGCACCTAAGCCAAATTCATTCAATTGCACTGTAATGTTTTGGGCTATTGTTATTGGAGCAATGTTATCTTCTACCGTTACAACTGCGTCGGTCGTTGAAACGTTTCCATGAACATCGGTCACGGTTAAGGTCACTGTGTTTGGTCCAACTTCAGAACAATTGAAGTCGGTTTGTGAAAGCACTAAGGAAGCAATTCCACAAGCATCATTTGATCCGTTGTCCACCAAAGCGGCAGTTGTTGAACCGGCACCGTTAGCATCCAACTGAACAGTGACGTTTTGAGCAATAGCCACTGGAGCCACATGGTCTTCAACGGTAACTACGGCATCTATCGTTGAAACATTCCTGTTGTTATCGGTAACAGTTAAGGTAACTGTGTTTGGTCCAACTTCAGAACAATTGAAGTCGGTTTGTGAAAGCACTAAAGAAGCAATTCCACAAGCGTCGTTTGAACCATTGTCGATTTGAGCTGTGTTAATGGAAGCCGCACCCGAATCATCGAGTTGGATGGTGATGTCCTGAGCAATAGCCAAAGGAGCCACTTCATCTTCTACTGTCACAATAGCATTAATGCTTGACGCGTTTCCGTTTACATCGGTAACTTTTAATACAACCGGGTTCGGACCAACATTTGCACAAGTGAATGACGTAACATCTAAATCAAGAGTTGCAATACCACAAGCATCTGTTGAACCATTGTTGATTTGAGCTGTGTTAATTGAAGCCGTACCCGAATCATCGAGTTGGATGGCGATGTCCTGAGCAATAGCCACAGGAGCCACCTCATCTTTTACAGTCACAATAGCATCAATGCTTGAAGCGTTTCCGTTTTTATCAGTTACGGTCAAAGTAACTGTATTGACACCTACGTTTGAACAGTCAAACTCAGTTTGAGAAAGCACTAAAGAAGCAATTCCACAAGCGTCGTTTGAACCATTGTCCACTATATCGGCTGTTGTAAAGCCGGCACCTAAAGCATCCAACTGAACAGTTACGTTCTGAGCCAAAGCGACCGGAGCCACATTGTCTTCAACAGTAACTATTGCATCAATTGTTGAAACATTGCCGTTATGATCAGTCACTGTTAAGGTCACTGTATTTGGTCCAACATTTGAACAATCAAAAGTTGACTTTGATATGGAAATGCCTGCAATTCCACAATTGTCGCTTGAACCATTGTCGATTTGATCAGCAGTTATGGATGTTGAACCATTCTCATCAAGTTGGACAACTATGTTTTGTGCAAGTGCTACCGGTGGTTGATTGTCATTCACCGTTACGTTAAATGAACATTCTACCCTGTTTCCCGATGGATCAACTACCTCATATGTCACTGTTGAGGTTCCAACCGGGAAGAGACTTCCTGATTGCAAACCAGCTACCAAATTAGCAGGTATTGTTCCACCATCAAATTCAATTACATAATAAGCTGGTTGTGTATAATACCAGTCGTTCCAGGTTGATCCTGACCAGTTAATTACTGCCCAGTCTTCATTCCCACCTGCATTGTTTGGTTCACCATTCGACCAGTTAGTATAGGCAACAGGTTCACTGGTAATCCATTTCCAGGTGCCTTCCACATCACGGTCGGTATATCCAATCCACATTCTGTCAGGATATAAACCGGCAATGAATTGGTTTTCGGCATAACTTGAAATTGTAGCTAAATGACCACCTGAGGCCAAAGCAGTAGCATGAGCTGTTTCTGGTGGCACCGCACTATTCGATAAGAAATAGGAATGTCCGTTAAAGGTTCCTTTATAGGTATGACCTGCCAAACTGGTTGGAGGTGCAGTAGTACCACAATTATCCGTTCCTGAAGGTGTTTGGTAATTTACAAGAGCACCGCAGATGTCGGGATCATTGTTAACAACAATATCAAATGGGCATGAAATATTTGGCAATTCAACGTCAATTACTTCCACATCGAATGAGCATGTAGTACTGTTGCCACTTGGATCGGTAGCTGTTACCAAAACAGTTGTTAAGCCAACCGGGAACAAGCTTCCTGGATCAATACTGTAAGTTATTGCAGCAGAACAATTGTCCGTTGCCTGTGCCTGGAAGTTAACATTTGCTCCACATACCGATGGTATATTATTCACCTGAATGGTGCCCGGGCAGCTGGTGATTACCGGAGCAATATTATCAGAAACAGTAACTGTGGCATTTGTGGAAGCACTGTTGCCGTTTACGTCGGTGACGGTTAAGGTTACCACATTGTTGCCAATTGAAGTACAATCGAAGTGAGAAATGTCAAGTGACATTGAGTATATACCACAATTGTCAAAACTGTTGTCGTTGATCTGTTCAGGCGTAATGCTAACTTGTCCGTTTGCATCAAGCAAAACGCTAACATTTTGAGAAGCTACAAGCGGTGGTGTATTGTCAGTTAAATTGATTGTAATAGTAGCATCGGCAGTCACATTGATATTGCAATCGTCTGAGTAGCCACCATATTCAACCACATATCCGGCAATGTTATTTCCGGCATTATTGGGATAATCGTTCCACAAGCCACTGCTATAAAAGTGAGCATAATCTTCATTATAACCGCAATCATTTGGCTCACCTGGATACCAATGTGCATAATTCCCATTAATTCCATAGGCTGTAGTTGCTGAACACGATCCGGTTTTGTACTGATCTGAAAAATATAGACCTGCTTCCGGACCGGTAACCCACTTCCAAATGCCTTCCTGTTCACTATCAGAAGCACCAATCCATCCGGAACCATTCAGCTTTGCTGCAGCAAATGAATTTTCTTCTTCTGATATTATTGTTGCCAGATATCCTTGCAAACCTTGATAATAATGAGTTTCTGCTGCAATTTTCGCATTGGTCCAAGTAATTCCAGGTGCCGAAATAAACTCATAATAATGACCATTTCCAGTAAATACTGTAGTTCCATCATTTCGTTTAATGGTATAACTTAAAGCTACGGAATGGTCGAGATTTGAAGCTGGTGTATAGGTGAATGTTCCATCTCCATTATCAACTAATGTACCTGATGACGGCTGACTTACAAAATCAACTTTTAAGACTTGTCCTGCAGGATCTGTATCGTTTGATAAAAGATCATTATCTGAGAAAGTAAAACTTTGACAAGCTTCAGCATTGAATTCGTCATCGCTAGCTTCAGGCAGAGGGGCGGCAAGCACAGTTACAGTAGCCGTTGCCTGTCCAATATTTCCACTTGCATCGAGTACTGTAAGTGTCACTGTATTATCACCAATATCAGCACAATTGAATTCCGATTTTGATATGGTGGAATTAATGATTCCACAATTATCAGTTGAACCGCCATCAATCTCTGATACAGTTATACTTGCATTATTGTTAATGTCAAGTTGAATAGTGATGTTGTTAGTCAAGGCATTAGGTGCAATTGCGTCAACTACAGTGGCAATTGCATTGGCCGAAGCACTGTTGTTATATATATCAGTTGCTGAGAGCATCACCGTATTTGCTCCTAAATTGGAGCAATCGAATGTTGTTTTATCGATACTTAAACTAACTGGTCCTGAAGTATCATAGGTTCCATTATCAATGTCTTGTATGGTTAATGTGGCATTTCCTGCAATGTTTATGTAAATGGTCGCATTTTTTACCATAACGACGGGTGGAGTTGCGTCCTGAACAATAACTGTTCTTGTTGCAGTGGTTGTGTTATCGCTGCCATCGGTAGCGGTATAAGTAACGGTGTAGGTTCCCAATTCATTTGCATCAACCGGATTGTTGGTTGACAGGGTTGTAGAACAGTTATCCGAAACTGTTGCCCCAAGGTCATTATATGGTGTGTTGGCATTGTGATAAACTGTAGCATTTCCATTGAGACTGATGTTTGGAGGCAGGTTATCTTTAACTACCACAAAAGCCTGTTTAGTTGAACTATTGCCATTGGCATCGACTGCAGTTAACTGTACCGGAACGCCATCTGCAACGGCATCCATTCGCACCATAAAACCACCCTGGTCGGTACCATTGCTATTGGCTATTGCAAAAACAATTTCATTTGACCCTTCGTGAAGTAAGTCTAGAATAGATTGAGACGTGACAACATCAAATTGCATACCGCCTTGATAACCATTCTGGACACCGCTGTCGTCGATAAATACATCATGATAAACCGTGTTACTAAAGTTAGCAACATCAATATCATCTTCTACACCAATTGATACACCATTGACGAAAATTTCCATAATGTTGTCTACTCTGGCTCGTATCCTTAATGATTGCGGCCTTCCAGTCAACATAAATTCATTTCGGTAGAACTTGGTGCCTCCGTTTGCGTAAATTGGCATAGCTCCGGGAATTGCAGGTGAGAAGAAATTCACGGTACCATACGGCCATGCATTGCTTGCCGGTAAAGTATATGTGCTTAAAGCAGGCAATTGATTGAGCACAGAAACATATTGACTCGGAGTATACAATTCAGAAGTTGATTGTGTCCAGGTATTATCCGATACGATTGTTGCTACGTTTTTGGCATTCAAATCATCGCAGTTAAAAGTATTATCGTCCAAGCTTAGTGTCAAATTTCCACAATTATCGTATGAACCATTGTCAATATCGTTGACTGAAATGCTGGCATCGCCATTTGCATTTAATTCTACAGTAAAATCTTTGGTAAGAACAACAGGGTCTGTGTCATCAATCCCTAAATCACAGAAACAAGTAATAGAAGAAGTATTGCTGGATCCGACTGCTTGTCCCTGACTTCCGGCAGCCAGCGGAACACCATTGGTGTCGACTCCGCCTGTAAGTACTCCATTTGGAGCTTGATCCGGGCTAAATCCAGCACTGCCTTCAATGGCATCGTAACAACCATCGTTGTCACTATCTAAATCAATGTTGTCTGCAATTCCATCATTGTCTGAATCGCAGTAGGTGAAAAAGTCAGCACCGAAAGCAAAGTTGACATAGTTCTCATAAACTAAATAATCAAAGGATATACTTGAGAATATTCCGTTCATTCTTACAATGGCATAACCCTCCTGACCCGTAATTTGTGTAGGTGAAGTTTGATGTACTGTATTATTAGACCATAAAATCTCAACAGGAGCACTAAAGTTAATTGGCACTATTATAGGGCCACCGCCAATTGATGAAAATACCAATACAGGATTGTTCATAGGGCTGGCAAAAGATAGGGTATTTGAACTTGCCTCTATGTTTTGAATGGTTGGATTGGCATTTGGTATATTGTATGATGCCGGGAATGTTGAATAGGCAAATACAGAAGGTGTTGATCTTACGTTCACAGTTGATGTGTAGGTGTACGCAATGCCATTAATTGTTCCGGTGGCTGTTTTTCCACTTATCGTTGGTGCATTCGACCAATAGAAATTGGAAGTAGTACATTCGTTCACATCCAGAATTCCGTCGTTATCGTCATCCATATCTGTCAAATCCGGAACACCATCAAGATCATGATCCGATTGAGCCCAAAGCTGATTTGAGCCCAATATTATTAGCAAAAAAATCGCTAAATGAAGAGAGAATTTTTTCATCGGGTAAAGATTAAATTTTTGTTTAAAAGCGAATAAGAGAGGATTGTATATAAATTTTATATAGTGTTTTCCTATAATTTGATCAGCGTTAAAATTGGTTGAAATATGACCTTTGTCTGCCATAAAATATTGGATTAATTTAAACCTAATAAATAAAGATAAAAATATCTTAAATAACATTAAAGGACATCAGGTGGTTAAATAAATTTGACAAGCTCATTTTTTGGATTACGTAGTTTTTTTACTAATCCCTACTATTAAAGTAGCATTAATCAAGGATTTCCAGCTGGTTAAACATTTTATTATTACGATTATAGGGGCAGATTTGATTTTTATTAATGTTCTATTTTGAATGATGAACGAGTTAATTGTTTTGATAAATTGCAATGGGTTGTACTTGAATAAACAAACAATTTAGCATTAATGTAATTAGTGGTTAATACACTATAATGAAAACATATATAATACTAGAGTATGACAGATGGTTTTAATGTTCAAATAGATTTAGGATAATTTTTTAATGAACTGTAAGCTATGAGCTGCAGCGCCATCTTTATCCTGAATGGAAATGATGTAGGTTCCTTTTTTGAGTTTGTATAAATTCACTTTTGTTTTCCCGTTTCCACGGTTAGCTCCATTTTTTGTTTGGAGGAATATTTGCTTCCTTTTCTTTATGGATTGGAATTTACCTTCCAAACCTCCTTTTTTCTGGTACTGCGCTACGATCTCGAATTTGGCTTTACCTGAAAGTCCTGCTTGCTCAATCCTGTTTCCAGCCTAAAGTTGAACCAACCACCGGCAGTGAGTTTACCTTCACAATTACTCCATATCACTACGTAGGTGTAAGTCATTGAAGTGGTTGCGCCGCATGCGTCTTCAATAATCAGATTGATAGTTTAAACTCCGTCGTTCACTACAGAAGCCACGGTAGGTGCAGTTATCCGCAGTAATGGCTTCATCCAAATTAAGGACAGCACCACAAACCAAAGGATCGTTCACCTGAACATTGACGCATGGTATGGTGATGGAAAGAGCGATAGCATACTGAACAATTGAACTCGTTCCATTCAATGTAATGCTTGCATTTCGCACGCCAATTACCGAAGGCACGGTAACGTTAATATAGGAGGTGGTATTGGCCGATACAGAAGGATTCTATACCACATACTCGTTTGATTGATGTGAATTATTTCTATTATAGTCAATTCAAACATTAACAATTTGAGGATTCCAATAAAATAGCTAATGTTGTTTTTATATATGGATTAGAAATGATGATCAAATGCCATTTTTTTTAATAAAGTATTTTTTATCGATATTCTTCATCGTAAACAGCATTAAAATAGGGCAATATAAAACCGGTGGAGTTGTAGAACAACCAATATTTTTATAATTTTATACTTCGTAACCCAATCTGAAATTATGATGAATGAGGAATTCCTTCAATATTCATGGAAATATCAGCTTTTTCAAAAAGAAAATCTTGAAACAACAAGCGGAGAGCGTATTCGTGTGATCAATCCAGGACGGTGGAATTTAGATTCCGGTCCCGATTTTTTTAATGCGAGTATCAAAATTGGGGATACACTTTGGGCAGGTAATGTGGAAGTGCATACTAAATCGTCAGATTGGATGAAACACAATCACCATACCAATGATGCTTACAATAACGTTATATTACATGTTGTAGAAATGGCCGATCAGGAAGTGTCATTGCCCAACGGACAAGACTTGCCTACTTTGGTGATCAGGTTGGAAGATGAAATCCGAAGCAACTACCTGCATTTAATTGCTGAAGAAGGTAAACCTGCTTGTCACCAAACCATTGGGGAAGTGGATCCCATTTATATTCAAGCCGCCATCAATTCCATGTTGGTGGAGCGAATTGAAGCAAAAACCAAAATAATCGAGCGCACTTTGCAACTGAATCATGGCAACTGGAATGAGACTTTTTATCAACATCTTTCCATGAATTTTGGTTTTAAAACAAATGCACTGCCATTTGAAATGCTTGCCCGGTCCTTGCCTTTAAACATTTTAGTTCATCATACTAAAAGTCTATCGCAGCTGGAAGCCATGCTGTTTGGTCAATCGGGTTTATTAAACGAGGAACTTTTGGGCGATGATTACTTCTTGACGCTCCGGAAAGAATACAGTTATCTGGCCAATAAGTACGGTTTAAAAGGGATGGAAGGTCATGTGTGGAAGTTCATGCGCCTGCGTCCGGCAAACTTTCCAACAATTCGAATTTCACAATTTGCGGCACTTTTGCATCAGTCACAGGCCCTTTTTTCAAAAATGTTGGATACTAATGACCTCGATAAAATTCAGAATTTCTTTGAAATTAAGGCTTCAGAATATTGGGACTCGCACTATCGTTTTAACGTAGCTTCTAAAAAAAAGGTCAAGTGGCTTGGTCGTTTGTCTCAGAATAATTTGCTGATCAATACAGTAGTACCATTTCTATATTCTTACGGCGATCGGAACAATAAGCCGCAATTAAAAGATAGAGCATTTGAACTTCTGGAACGCATTCCTTCCGAACAAAATCAAATAATTGCCCGTTGGACTGAATTGGGAATAAATTCAAGCAATGCCTATGACTCGCAAGCATTAATTCAACTAAAAAATGTATATTGTGACTATAAAAAATGTTTGCAGTGTCAAATTGGAACAAAAGTGATTAATCGGTGAATATTATTCAGGAACAATCTTCAAAAACCATACGGAGTGGTGTTTTGCTATTGCTGACCATGGTTGTTGGAGGATCTATGGGATATCGGTTAATTGAACATTTCAATTGGATCGATTCTTTTTACATGACGGTGATAACCATCTCGACTGTTGGTTTCCGCGAAGTACAACCTTTAACGGACCATGGCAAGTTGTTTACCTCAATTTTGATTTTTTTTAGCTTAGGTAGTATTGCCTATGTTGGTTATCTGGCACGATTTTTTTTCGACGGCGATTTTTTGAAATATTACAAATATTACAGGGTGGAAAAACGAATTAATAGATTGTATAATCATGTGATTATATGCGGTTATGGTAGAAACGGTGAACAGGTTGGAAAAGAACTGGCCAGCCATAATACACCTTTTGTTGTAATTGAGAACAGAGAAAATGTGCTTAACCGGATTATGCATGACAATCCTGAGTTGATGTATGTAAATGGGGATGCCACACACGAAGATGTTTTGATTAGGGCAGGCGTTCAACGAGCTAAAGCGCTTATTGCGACAACTCCCAGCGACGCCGATAATGTTTTTGTAGTGCTGTCGGCGCGAAGTCTTAATCCCAAAATGAAAATTATTAGTCGGGCAATCGATTACAATTCAGAGGATAAACTAAAAAGGGCCGGTGCCGATAATGTCATTATGCCTGAACTTATCGGAGGTCAACGAATGGCAAAGCTTGTGGCTCAACCCGATGTGGTTGAGTTTGTTGAATATATATTATTGCAGGACGCTGTTGACGTATCATTAGAGGAAATTTCCTGCGTGAATTTGTCGGAAAGCTTCATTGGTAAACGACTGTCACACTTTAAGCAACGCGAAATATCAGGAGCAAATATTATAGGAATTAAAGATCGCAATGGACGTTACATGTTTAATCCCGGATCGGAATATATTCTCGATGTCGAAGATCAGTTATTTGTGCTTGGTGCACCTGAGCAATTGCGCATGTTTCGTAAAATATTAGAAGATACCAATGAGTTCTGACGATTACCTAACCAGATATTTTCAGCAGCTGGCTAAAGTGCTTGCTGCTTTAATGGGCTTGTATGAAAAGAAAAAATATCAACAAGCCATTGATGAAATCAATCAGGTATTGGATACCTGGTTTGCCTTGTCCCTTGATGAATTGGATGGCAAATCAGCACTTGAATTAAATGAGATGGTGATGAATACACCGGACCAAAAAATGGAAAAAGCAAGGTCGATTGCAGAATTGTTGTATCAAAAAACAATCAACCTGAGAGCAATGAATAAAATGGAAGAAGCCATAGCAACTTCAAAAATATCACTTCTACTTTTTAAAAGTATAGATGAAAAAGGTGATGATTTTTCCATCGAAATACAACAAAGGATTGCTGAGCTCGATCAAATGGCGTAGGGCTGGCTCAGCTCAAATTTGTTAAAAATCAGTTCTTTTATGTATTGGATAAAGAAATTTCATTACTTTTGCGAAAATTTGGCGTAAGGTCAAACTTTAATATGGCGCAGTTGTTATCGAACTCGAATGCTGCTGGGCCACAATCGAATGGTTTAACTTTTTAAAACAAAACAAATTATGTATTTAGATTCTGTAAAGAAAAAAGAAATTTTTGCAAAACACGGTAAAAGCGATATCGATACCGGAAGTGCTGAAGGTCAAATTGCCCTGTTTTCATTTCGTATTTTACACCTTACTGAGCATCTGAAGAAAAATCGCAAAGATTACGGTACCCAACGCGCACTGATTAACCTGGTTGGAAAACGTCGTCGTTTGCTCGATTATTTGAAAGATCGTGAGATTGAACGCTACCGTGCAATTATCAAAGAACTTGGTTTACGTAAATAATTACCGAAGAAGGCAATTTGCAATGAATTGCCTTCTTTTCTTTTTTTCAAGCCCCGCCCAATTTATTGTTATTTCAGTTAAAAAAATTTGACACACATTATGAATGTTATTACAAAGGTTATTGACCTGGGCGATGGACGCACAATCACTATCGAAACAGGTAAATTAGCAAAACAAGCCGATGGCTCAGTTGTTGTCCGTTGTGGCGACACGATGCTGTTAGCAACAGTTGTTTCTGCTAAAGAGGCAAAAGAAGACGTGGATTTCATGCCTGTTTCTGTCGACTATCGTGAGAAATTCTCTGCTGCTGGTCGTTTCCCCGGCGGATTCCTTAAACGTGAAAGTCGTCCAAGTGACGATGAAATCTTGGTTTCTCGCTTGGTTGACAGAGCACTTCGCCCACTGTTCCCTGCCGATTATCACGCCGAAACTGCAGTGATGATTGCTTTGATCTCTGCAGATGGTAATGTTATGCCCGATTCACTGGCTGGCCTTGCTGCTTCTGCTGCTATTGCTGTTTCAGATGTGCCATTTGAAGCCACTATTTCTGAAGTACGGGTAGCCCGTATCAATGGTGAATTCAAAGTTAATCCTTCATTGCCTGAACTAAAAACTGCTGATCTCGACATCATGGTTGCCGCTACTTACGACAACATTATGATGGTTGAAGGCGAAATGCAGGAAGTCTCAGAAGAAGTGATGCTGGATGCCATTAAAGTTGCTCACGATGCCATTAAAGTTCACTGCAAGGTTCAGGACGAACTGGCTGCTGAAGTTGGAAAAGCAAAGCGCGCTTATTGCCATGAAGTGAACGATGAGGCGGTAAAAGAAAAAGTATTTGCCGATTTGTTGAAACCATGCTATGATTTCGCTAAACTGCAAATTGCTGACAAACAAGCTCGTATTGAAGGATTTCATAAAATTCAGGAAGATTACATCGAAACTTATAAGGCAGCAAATGCCGATAACGATGAAATCGATCTTGACGTGCATGAAAAACTGATCAAAAAATATTATCACAAAGTGGAAGGCGAAGCCATGCGTCGAATGATTTTAGACGATGGAATTCGTTTGGATGGCCGCAAAACCAATGAGATTCGTCCTATTTGGGGTGAAGTGGATTATTTGCCGGGTGCTCATGGTTCAGCCATCTTTACTCGTGGTGAAACACAATCACTTTCATCCATTACCTTAGGGACTAAAATGGATGTGAAGAGAATCGATAGTGTAACGGTACAAGGTGAAGAAAAATTCATGCTTCATTATAATTTCCCTCCTTTCAGTGTTGGTGATGCTAAAACTCCACGCGGAATTGGTCGTCGTGAAATTGGACATGGAAACCTTGCATTACGTGCATTAAAAAACATGATTCCTACTGATTTTCCATATGCCATTCGGATAATGTCTGACATCCTTGAATCTAATGGTTCATCTTCAATGGCCACTGTTTGTGCAGGTACCATGTGTATGCTGGATGCCGGTGTGAATATGAAGAAACCGGTTTCAGGTATTGCCATGGGTTTAATTACCGATAGCCAATCCGATAAATTTGCGGTATTGTCTGATATCCTTGGCGATGAAGATCACCTGGGTGACATGGACTTTAAAGTAACCGGAACTCGTGACGGAATTACTGCTACCCAAATGGATATTAAAGTGGATGGTTTGTCATATGAAGTTTTGAAACAGGCATTGGAACAAGCCCGTCAGGGACGTTTACATATACTGGACAAAATTAAGGAAGTGATTGCCGAACCACGTGCCGATTATAAGGAAAATGTACCTCGTCTGGAAACCATCACTATACCGAAAGATATGATTGGTGCGATCATTGGACCTGGAGGTAAAATTATCCAAAGAATTCAGGAAGAAACAAAAACCGTTATTGTTATTGAAGAAATTGACGATAAAGGGGTCATCCAGATTGCTTCTGCAAATAAGGATGGAATTAATGCTGCTTTGGCTCAAATTAAGGCAATTGTAGCTGTTCCTGAAATTGGTGAAATCTATAAAGGAAAAGTAAAATCGATTGTCGCATTTGGTGCATTTATCGAAATAATTCCTGGGAAAGATGGCTTGCTGCACATATCCGAAATTGATTACGAGCGCCACGAGACTGTTGATGAGGTTCTTAAAGAAGGCGACATGGTTGAAGTGAAACTGATTGCCGTTGATGAGAAAACAGGTAAATTGAAATTATCGCGTAAGGCTTTGCTTCCAAAACCTGAAGGTTATGTTGAGCCGCCAAAACGTGAAGATCGTGGTGACCGTGGTGATCGTGGTGACCGCAGTCGTGGTGGTAGTGGTGGAGGTCGTTTCGACCGAAATTCAAGAGATAGCCGTGGTGGCGACCGTGACCGTAGAAGTGGTGGCGACCGTGATTCACGTGGAGGGGACAGAGATCGTCGCCCACCGCGTAGAACAGATGACTAATATTAGAACGAAAATAGAGGGTGGCCATGGTCACCCTTTTTTATGACTTTTTATTCAACAGAAGTTTCATATGGATAATAAAACTGATTGGGTCAACGAGAAGTTCCTTCGTATTGAAGAATTAACCGACAAGTTGTCGTTCTCGAAATATAACCTCTTAAAAATTAGCTTTCTAAAACGATTAGTCGATGAATCGTTTAAGAATGCTTCAAACTGCGAAACCTGTAAGACGAATCTACCTGTTTTGCAAGATATGATAGAAGAAATACCACACCTCGATTTGATCGATCATCGTTCGCCCTACGAAAAGAAATTTAATGCTATTCGTACCCATTTCCATAAAAAACACGGATTCGTACAGCCCTATCAATTCACCACAATATGGACATTGATTGGTATTTCTGCCGGTATTGCACCTGTAATTGTATGGTTATTGCTGGTAAAAAGACCTGTGGAACTTGATCCATTACTGGCCGGAGCGGCAGTTGGTCTTGTTCTTGGATATGTATGGGGATCGCTTAAAGATGGCAAATTTAGAAAGGCGAAAAAAATCATTTAAGTTTTTTAATGGTGGTCAAATAATCGTACTTTTAACGCTACTCGAATCCAGTCAATTAATTATTGAAAAAGTGAATTCAGCACTTCCCAAGCCAAACGGCCAGTGCAATTTCAGCATTTCATAAATTGGAAGACACATTATTTTCTTTAGCATGAAAAAACTAATACCAATTGCAATTATTCTTATGGCATGTAGCTGCAATCAACATTCAATAATATACCCTGAAACAAGGAAGGATCAAGTTGTTGATACTTTTTACAACAAAGTACTTGCTGACCCTTATCGTTGGCTCGAAGACGATAATTCGGAAGAAACTGCATCTTGGGTGGATGCTCAAAATAAGGTCACTTTCGATTTTCTGGAGACGCTACCCAATCGCGAAACGATTAAAAATCGATTGACCGAATTATGGGATTATCCTAAAGTACATGCGCCGTTTAATGTTTCGAACAGGTGGTTTGTTTTCAAAAACGACGGACTTCAAAATCAGGATGTGTTGTTTACCATGAATGATTTGGAAAGTGAACCCTATATTTTGCTCGATCCAAATAAATTAAGCACTGACGGTACTGTTGCATTTGCAGGGATGGATGTTTCGGTCGATGGGAAATATTTGGTGTATAAAATTGCCCGTTCGGGTTCCGATTGGAACGAAATATTTGTGAAAGATATTGAAAGTGGAGAATTATTGGATGATCATCTTTTTTGGGTGAAGTTTTCAAATCTCGCCTGCTTTAACGATGGTTTTTTTTATAGTGCTTACGATCAACCAGAGAAAGGAAACGAACTTTCGAAAACCAACCAGAGCCAGAAAATTTATTTCCATCGCTTCGGGGAAAAGCAATCCAACGATAAATTGATTTATGCTAACAAAAACGATGCAAAGCGCATGTATCAGGCATCAATTGATCAGGATAAAGAACATTTGTTCATTAGTGAAACGGAATCTACCAGTGGAAATGGATTATATGTGAAATCATTAAAGGATAAAAAGGCCGAATTGATACATTTGGCTGCAGGATTTGAAAATGATTTTAGCCCCATTGAAGTCGTAAATGGAATGGTATTCATTTTAACCAATTATAAAGCACCAAAGTATCGAGTGATTGCTATTAATCCCAACTTTCCTGATGAAGAAAATTGGATAGACATACTTCCTGAAACTGAAAACACCTTGCAAAATGTCTCCTTATGTGGGAATAAATTGTTTGTAGAATACATGGTAGATGCCAAAAGCCAACTCGAAATTTATTCTGCCAATGGTGAAAGGCTGTCTAATGTCCAATTACCGGGAATATGCAGTTTAGGTGATTTGCATGGAACAAAGAGTGGATTTGATGCATTTTATTCATACAGTTCGTATAACACTCCTGAAACTGTAATTCGTATCCATACTCAAACAGAAAAATCTTCGGTGTATTTTAAACCCAACCTAAAATTCAATCCTGATGAAATAGAAGTGAAGCAGGAATTTTATACGAGCAAGGATGGAACAAAAATCCCCATGTTCATTATACATAAAAAGGGTATTCAATTGAATGGGAAAAATCCGGCAATATTATACGGTTATGGTGGTTTTAACATTAGCTTAAATCCTTCATTTTCAACTACCGTTTTGTATTATGTAGAAGCAGGTGGCGTTTATGCCATTGCCAATTTGCGTGGAGGAGGAGAATATGGTGAAGATTGGCACAAAGCAGGTGTATTGACCAACAAGCAGAATGTTTTCGATGATTTTATTGCTGGTGCTGAATATTTAATTGAAGCAGGATATACCAATTCCGATCAATTGGCCATTCGGGGAGGTTCAAACGGTGGCCTGCTGGTTGGCGCAGTGACCAATCAACGCCCCGATTTATTCAAAGTAGCTCTACCGGCTGTAGGCGTGATGGATATGCTTCGTTATCAGAAATTCACCATTGGTTATGCCTGGGCTACAGATTATGGAACTGCTGCCGATAGTGAGGAAATGTTTGAGTACCTGCTGGGCTATTCTCCTGTTCATAATGTTGTGGAACAAGACTACCCTGCCATTTTGGTAACTACTGCCGACCATGACGATCGGGTAGTTCCTGCGCATTCCTTTAAATACATTTCGAGCATACAGGAGCTCAACACAGGTAAATTGCCAACGCTCATCCGCATTGATGTAAATGCCGGACATGGTGCAGGAAAACCTACAGCGAAAGTTATTGAAGAATATACCGACCTCTTTGCTTTTGTTTTTTATTATACACAAAATTAATTCACCCATTCTAAGCTGATTTTGAATGAACTTTTTGGTAATAGAAGGAAACATCGGGGTAGGTAAAACAACATTGGCAAAAATGATCAGCAATGATTACAATGCTCAGTTCGTTGGTGAAACATTTGCTGATAATCCTTTCCTGGAAAAATTTTATAAGGCACCCGAAAGTTACGCGTTTACCCTTGAAATGTCGTTTATGGCTGAACGATATTCTCAATTGATGACTGAATTGCAAAATCGCGATCTGTTTAAAGATTTTGCCGTAGCCGATTATTACTTCATGAAATCGCTGATTTTTTCGAGTGTAACCTTAACAAATGATGAATATAACTTGTATCGTAAGTTTTTTGACATCATTTATTCCCGTTTACCTCGTCCCGACCTATACGTTTATTTGCATAAATCTCCGCCAAATTTAAAAACGCAAATTGAAAAGCGTGGAAGATCCTATGAGCAAGACATTCAGGTGAATTATCTGGAAAATATTTCGAATGCTTATTTTCAGTATTTTAAACAGCAATCCGAGTTTCCTGTAGTTATAATTGATACTAACAATATCGATTTTGTAGGAAACAGGACGGATTATAATAAACTTTGCGAGGTAATCTTCCAAAATAGCTATTCTGCTGGTATATCAAGGGTTATATTATGATAAAATTTTAACATTTTAGCTTTCTTGTTCGAAAAACATTGCTATTTTTGTATCAAGTGTGAAAATTATAAGAATAATAACATAATGTGTCCATCATGAAGAAAACTAACTTGAAATTTTTTGCTATTCTGGCATTGTCAACTTTGTTGCTGAGTAGTTGTGCCAGTATCAAAAAAATGAAAAAAAATGCAGACCTAATTAAATGGGATGTAACGCCTGAAGTTCTTGAAGCGCATGCTGGCCAGGTAAAAGTAGCCGTTGAAGGTCAAATTCCTGAAAAGTACTTTGTGAAAAAAGCAACTTTAACAGCTACTCCGGTTGTTATATATGAAGGTGGTGAAGCTGCCTATCCTGTGGTAAAGTTGCAAGGTGAAAAAGTAACAGCTAACAATGCTGTAATTTCCTTCACAACTGGTGGCAATTTTAAAGTGGAAGGTGCTATACCTTATGATGCAGCCATGAAAATGTCGAAACTGGAAGTTCGCATAACTGCTGAAAAAGGTGCTGCCGCCCTGGATTTTACTCCTATTAAAATCGCCGATGGTGTTATTGCAACCTCCGAATTGGTTTCTAAAAATGGAATGCCAGTTGTTGGTGTTGTTAAAAAGAAAAACACAACCGGAAAATATGATCCTACCATTGATGCATTCCAACGGATTGTGCCAGATGAATTAGTGGCTGATATTCATTACTTGATTAACAGTTCATTTGTTCGTAAAGAAGAAATTACCGCTGAAGATATCGAAGCTTTTAAAGCTTATACAAAAGCAGCCGCTGAAGATCAACGTAAAGAGTTGAAAGGAATTGAAATTTCAGCTTACGCTTCACCTGACGGTGAGTTGAGTTTGAACGATAAACTTTCACAAAAACGTGAAGGTACTGCTACTGATTATTTCAAAAAAGCAGTTAAAGACGACGCTATTACTGCTAACCTTAAAGCAAAGTACACTGCTGAAGACTGGGAAGGTTTCCAAAAATTAATGGAAAAATCCACGATTCAAGATAAAGAATTGATTCTTCGTGTACTGACTATGTATAGCGATCCTGAAGTTCGTGAGAAAGAAATTAAAAATCTTTCTGAAGCATTTACTTCTGTTGCCAGTGAAATTTTACCACAATTACGTCGTGCTAAATTTCTTGCTTCTGTTGATTTGATCGGCAAAACTGACGAAGAACTTTTGGCTGCTGCTCAAAATGAACCAGCTACCTTGAATCAGGCAGAATTGCTTTACGCTGCAACTTTAACCGAAGATAACGCCATGAAAATGGCTTTCTATAAATCATTCGTAAAACAATTCGAAGATGACTGGAGAGGTTACAATAATTTGGGTATGGTTCAAGTTTGGGAAGGCGATTTTGAAGCAGCATCAACCAATTTTGATAAGGCTGACAAATTGGATGAGAAAAATCCAATCGTTCAAAATAACCTTGGTGTTATTGAATTGAAAAATGGCGAAACTGCTAAAGCTAAAGAATTGTTTGCAGCTGCATCGGGTATTGGTAAAGAAGTAGATTACAACATGGGTATTGTAAGCATTTTACGTGCTGAATACGACAAGGCTGTGAAATACTTTGGTGAATCCAATAAACCAAATGCTGCTTTGGCCAAAATATTGGCTGGCGACAACAACGGAGCTTTAAAATCTTTGGAAGCTTGTACCATGAAAGACTGCTATATGATTGAATATTTAAAAGCAGTAGTTGGTGCACGCACAGCTAAAGAGAATTTATTACTTGAAAGTTTAACTGCAGCAGTTAAAATAGAACCTAAAATGAAAGCCGCAGCTAAAACTGATTTGGAATTTGCAAAATATTTTGCAAATCCAAAATTTATTGCAATTGTAGAATAAGTCATTCAAACAATATAGAAAAGGCAATCGGAAACGGTTGCCTTTTTTTTGTGTTATAAATTGCAGAGACTGTAATCAGGCAAAGTTGATAGAGCCCTGATTACGGCTCTCTTTGATTGGGGTATTCTCAGACAAATGGTAAAGTCCATCCTTACAAAATTATAAGAGGCAACGGTTCTTTGCTATTCTTTCAATGTTTGATTTGTTAGCATCGCTAACAATAATTTGAACCGAAGTACTGCCTGTTTAATTTAGCATTTTTCCCAAAAATAGGTTCGTAATTTGGAATGGGAAACCCATACTAATTTTCATCCCAATATGATCAAGTTCTTCAGAGGCATTTTTGAAGAGTGTGGAAAAAAAAGGAAAGGCTCATCAGGCCAAAGCATACTGAACTATCCAATTGCGAATAGTTAAATTTAATTACCCTTTATTTTTAATTGTTTGGCAACTTTTTAAACCTTTATAAATTTGCTTGTACTCACCTTCGCACCATTAATTCTTAAGGTAATAATGTAGATCCCTTTATGTAATTGCTGAGCATTGGGCAGTGTTATTTTATTCGTTCTTCTATTTAGAGAACTGATATCAATTCTAGTGATAAACCTTCCAGTTTCATCAAAAATTTCGAGGTGCTTTTCTTTGTCGAAATCTGAGGGTAAAAGACTGACAATAAGCGTTGTGTTGTCAATGAACGGATTGGGGTATAAATAGGATATCCTTGATTCTGTTGGTTGATATTCCAAACAATCTGTGATGTCGGTTGTTATCCAATTGCCTACCGCCGCGTCGGAAACCCCATTCGGCATGGGATTGGGTACAGTAACTGTAGTTAATTCTCCATTTTCATTTCTAATCATTGAATCAATGGCAATGAAGGAAGTATATTGAGTGAGTAAGTTGTATTTAAGGCCTAAAGCCACAATCTGATCTTTATTGGGGTTATTTGCACTGCCCTGTCCATAATCATCAAGCAATTGTATTCGATACCTGGCCCATAAATAGCGAAGTGCAATGTTTTGGTCCGAAGATGAATAATCATCGAGGTTTAAAGTTTTGGAAAAGTTGTTGTAGCCTGAAATCCCATCCACTTGAAGCTGACCGGCTTTTGGAGCATTCCATTTTCCGAATACAATTACAGGTCGTTCAGCAAAAACATCGGGAATGCTCAATGGTTCAACATCGTAGGTTTCGAATCCGGTAAAGGATGAACTGATGTTCGTAAGTACAGGTGCTTCGATGTACTTTCGGAACAAAGCGGCTTTATTTTGTGCTTCTTCGGGCTTCGTTACAACGAATGGTTCACCCATGCCAACATGTGCAATCCCTTCAATAATAAAACGGTTAACCGCACTTCCTATGCCAAAAGCAAAAAAATTGGCCTTGTTTAAGTTATTCCTGATTAGATCGAATGCTTGATTTTCAACGGTAACGTAACCGTCTGTGGCAATGACAAAGGTTCTGGAATACGAATGATCTGTTGGATAGGCCAAAGCCTTCTGTAAGGCAGGTAAGAGCTCTGTTCCTCCACCGGCACTTATGGATGCAATAAATTCATTGGCAGCGGCAATATTTTCAGCATTTGCTTCTTTTGATTCGTCAAACAGGAATGCAGAGCCTCCGGCAAAACAGAGGATATTAAATTTGTCGAAGACGTTCAGGCCCTGTAAAATCGATGTGATTAAGCTCTTGGAAGTTTCCATGGGAAAACCCGACATAGATCCTGAAATGTCGAGGATAAAAACATATTCTCGTGGAGGTATTTGATCCGTCTGCGTATTTTGAGGAGGTTGTATCATCGACAAGAAAAAATTCTCATCTTCACCTTCGTACAATAAGATTCCGGTTTTATGCTCGTCACCTGAAAGGATATAATCCAAAATGAAATCTTTATTCCCCGAAAGAGAATCACCTTCAGTTAATTGGCATTTGGCCTGTGATTCATTTAAAAAATTGATGTCGATGGAATCATGTGAAGGGCACAAAATTCCTGCTATTGGCATGCCGCCATTAACTAAAACCTGGATGTGAAAAGTACTCAAGGGATTTTCTCCTTCGTGGGTGTACGGAATTTCCACCCAGCTACTATCATTGGGGTCAGAGTGAGCTTGACTAAAATATCGTGGACCCACAACTGTGGGATAGACAAATTCATAAATTCCGTCTACTGGTGTAATTAATTCGGTGTATTTAATTTCAATTTCGATGGTGTCGGCTGGCAGTATATTCCCCACCTTCATTTGGACCACATTTGGGCGTTGTTGTTCCAGTAGTGTTGCCGTGCGGCCTTGAGCAATGGCTTCTTCGTATTCCTGCTGTGCTTGTTCCTTTTCTTTCACCACGGCGGTAATTATTCGGTCACCGATGTACATTTTCAAATAATATACAGCGGCTTTTGTCGAGAGCGGAAACACGTAAGTCGCTTCCAGTGTTTTTGTTCCTGAGTTAACATATCGTTGCATGATGGTGGCATCTGCTATAATGCCGCTAATGTTCACCTTTACCTTGGTTGATTTTAGAGGTAGGGCATCAATTGTAGAATCAGTACATTCGACGTAGAAAAACGGTGAAATGGTTTTATCTTCAAGTTCTTCGTTTTCCTGTGAATAGGCATGTAATCCTGAAAAATAAAAAGTGAAAAGGAGTGCGATGAGGACAACTTTCCTTAAATGGGCTTGTAGTGTAGAGTGCTTCATGGTAAGTGGTTTTTGTGCAAGTTAGCACATTCCCATGAATAATACTATATACATATTGATAAAACGCAAGATGGTTATTGCTGTTTTTCAGCTACATAATATTTATTTTATTGAAGATGTCCCACAGTACAATACCTGCACTCACCGAGATGTTAAAGGAATGTTTTGTCCCATATTGCGGAATTTCAATGGATCCATCGCACAGGTTCACCACTTTTTGTTGAACACCTTTCACTTCGTTTCCAAAAATCAAGGCAAGTTTTTCTCCTTTTGCAGGAATGAATTCCGGTAACATAATACTGTTTTCGACTTGTTCAATGGCGTAAACTTTATATCCATTAGCCTTCAATTCAAGAACCGCTTCAGACGTTTCCGTATAGTATTTCCATTCAACTGAATTTTCGGCATCAAGGGCCGTTTTGTGAATTTCTTTGTTGGGCGGAGTAGCGGTAAAACCACACAAATAAATGGCCTCGATTAATAAGGCATCCGAGGTTCTGAAAACTGAACCAATGTTATTGCAGCTTCGAATATTATCTAAAACGACCAATACCGGTGTTTTAACTGTTTTTTTGAACTCATCAATTGCAATCCGATTTAGTTCGCTGTTTTTTAATTTGCGCATGAACTCTGTTTTTTTAGAAAAGGCAAAAATAGACTATTTTACCAATTAACGGGTTTCCTTTTTACGGGCATGCTCATACAACGTGCGCCGCCACCTCCGCGAGCCAGTTCTGCTCCGGCAATGGTAATGACAGTTTTGTGCGTAGGAATTGCAGTATTTTGTTTAAGAAGATCTTTCGATTTGATGATGGTATAACCGGCTTTGCTAAGCGCTTCAACCGTATACACATTTCGTTCGTATCCAATTACAACGCCTGGTGAAAGTGCAAAGAAATTGGCTCCGCTATGCCATTGTTCCCGTTCCTGATGCCAGGCATCATCTCCACCACAAAATACCGGTTTCAGATTGAATCCCAATGAATTCAAAGCGATTAATAAATTTGGCTCGGTATTGATTGATTGCACTTTGCCATGATCAATGGTGATATGGATGGTACGATACCTATTGTGTTGAAGTATCAGGGGTTCGTAAACCATACAGGTATCCTTATCAATAAAAGTAAATACCATGTCGAGGTGTATGAATGATTCCGGAGTTTCGGGTAATTCTTGCACCAGTATGTGATGAATGCCTTTTTTCTGGTCCTTGATTGCTTCAATAATATAATCAATACCCTGAGTAGAGGTTCGTAAACCTGTTCCGATTACCAACACATCTTCGCGCGCAATGAGAACATCACCACCTTCGATCCTGATATCACCAAGTATTTTTTTATCCAGATTTGCCGCGTTTAAAGTAGTTACCTGAAAATTGGGATGGTATCGGAATATAAAATCCATAATGGTTGACTCCCGTTCACGCACACCACTGGCCATTTTTCCGATCAATACCTTGTCGTACATACTAATTGATGCATCGCGGGTAAATAAGAAATTATGTAGTGGCCTTAAACTGTATCGCTCGTTGCTGAGGTACTTGGTCAGATTGTCTCGGCGAATATCAACTCCTTCGATTAATTGTCGTGCGGCTTCTTTATGATCCAACGTTGCCAGAAATTTGCTTAATTCAGGTGCTCCCTCGGTTTGGCATATGGTGTTGAGCAAATTTTGCTTTACATCATCCACAATCAGAATGTCACTGAGTAAATCCTGCACTTCGTAGGTTTGGCAATGTTTTGCCAGTATGCCTTTAAATTGTTGGTATTCCTCTTTGGCAACCGACAGGTTAAGGATATCGCTATACAATGCACGTTCGGCATTCTCAGGTGTCATTTTTTCCACTTCCTGACCGGGTGTATGGACGATAACTCCTTCTAAAATTCCTATTTCTGAACTGACATTTAAGTTTTGCATGCTTTTTGTATTATTGGTGGTCTAATTTAGGGATTTATTTCTGATGAGCTTAAATATGAAAACTGAATGTTATCACGTTATTTAGTGAAAGTGTAGAATTTAAGTTCAATTCAATTGATTAATTTTGGCAAATGCTTAAAATGATAAAATTAACGCTATTTCTTGTTCTGATATTTTTAGCCGTTAGTTCCAGTGGACAAAAAAAGACAAAAGATATTGTGGAGCCTATTCAGCCTTCATCGAATGATTCTATTGTTTACCGGAGATTGGAACAGATTGATGTTTTTCCTCAAAAAGGGAGGAACATGAATTATAGGCGCTATTCACGTATCGTGGCTAAAATTCGCAAGGTATATCCTTTTGCCAAAGAGGCTGCTATCGAATTAGCCGTATACAATGAAAAATTTGAAAACTCCACAACGGAACGCGAAAAGCGTAAATATGTGAGGCACATTGAAAAGGATTTGTTTGCCAGGCATGAAGATGAATTAAAACGATTTACCATTAGCGAGGGGCAATACTTGATGTTGTTGATCGATCGTGAAACAGGGAATAGTTCATATTCAATTATCAAGGAGTTGAAAGGAGGCGTACCTGCACTCTTTTGGCAAGGGATTGCTAAAATATTTAACAATGATTTGAAAAAAGAATACGACCCGATTTATAACCATTACATGATAGAACAAATTGTGTTAATGATTGAAGCAGAAGATGCTCAAAAGAAACAAAAACAGCAGCAAAAAGACCAACAAAAAAAGAATTATTTCCCCTTACCCTGAAAGCAGTTGAGTAAGGTGTAAATTAGAATCTTGAAATCGAGGTAGAGTGAGATATTCTTTAAATAAATGATGTCATATGGGATTCGTTCTACCATTTGATCCACATTTGAAGCATATCCGTATTTTACCTGTCCCCAGGATGTTATTCCCGGTCTAATGCGTTGTAGTTGCATATAATGAGGGGCAACTTTTTTGATCTCATCAATGTAGAATTTACGTTCAGGACGCGGACCAACAAGTGACATATCGCCGATAATTACATTGTAAAATTGAGGTATTTCATCGACGTGTGTACGGCGTAAAAACTGCCCAAATTTCGTAATCCGGGGATCGTCATACGAAGAAAGTGCCGGTCCGTTTGATTCAGCATCTGAAACCATACTTCTGAATTTGTATATGGTAAATTCCTTTCCGAATTTTCCAACCCTTTTTTGCGAATAGATGATGGACCCTTTCGAAGAGGACCGAATGCCGATCAATACGAATGGGAAGAAGGGAATAAACACCATCAGAGCGAGCATAGAAAAAACAACATCGATGACCCTTTTTAGGTTTTCCTGCCAGGCAGCCATAATGCCATTCGAAATTTTCACCAATGGACTGGTGTAAATGGTACTCATTTTAACGGTTCCGGCTAAAATATCAAACATATCGGGAATGGCTTTAACAGTGACGTTTCGGTAATCGAGCGTTGAAACAATTTCTTGAATTTTATTGTGCTCAGATGTTTCTATGGCGATGATGATTTCCTCAATATGATTGTCATCAATCAATTTTGGCACATCCTTAAGGTTTCCTAAGAGGGGCAGGTGTTTTTCAAGTAGTAACTCATTTTTATTGTCAATCTTCACAAAACCGAGGAAAATATTACCGGTAGTGCGATTGCTGGATGTCATTTCTTTGTAAAGTCTTACCGCCTGTTCATTGCTGCCTATAATCAAGGTGTTAAAACCGATAATTCGGTTGTGTACCTTATGGATGGTTCGCGTCGATAAAATTAAGCGCGGTAAAAAGGTCAAAATGAAATGCAACAACAATAAAGCGAAAAAAGAATGATAGTAATTTCGATACGAAGAAATGGTATCGTCAAGCAATAAAGTGAAGAATATAATGGTGACTCCAATCAGCGTGGTAAAAGCGGTTTGTCCTAGGTCAATTAATCGTGAGCGACGGTATATGTCTTTGTAAAATCCGGTGGTATAATAAAAAATTAACCAGAACGCGGGTATCACAAACAATGCGACCCAGAAATTTGTGTCGAGCTGGAGTTTTGCAAGTCCTTGATAGGTACCTTTTTCTAGATATAACTTACGGAAGATATAAAATAATGACCATGCCAGGGCTGCTGACAAAGCATCAAATATCATGTATTTGGCTACCTGTTTATACTTATTCATGCAGGTTAAAATTTTGGTCAACTGATAAGATTCCTTCTATTGCAGTTATGAAACGCACCCATTGTATCGATATTGTGCGCAAAACTACTTTTTTTTATAAATTTTTCAGAAGCTATTTTGTAAAATGTTTAAAATCTTATCTAATGTATTGATAGATAGACAATAGTGGTGAAAGCTAAATTTGGAGGGAGTATTCATGATGATGTGAAGTCCAAAAGATTCAATTGTTTTTAATAACAATTCGTCGTTGCTTATGGGGGAAGATTTAAAATGTACCCCATGGATATTCTCTAAAAAGTTTTGGCTAAGATTGAACTGGAAGGTCCCTTTTTGAGATTCAATCATGATATTGTGTTCTTCAGTGGTCTCAAAATCAAGAAAAATATATGCAATTGAGCTATCGTACATTTTAAGGCGAATTTTTAACGTTGGATGTCCGCGTTCTGAGGTTTCCATGGAATTGACATTAATTTTTTTCACTTGCATGGGCGATAAAATAGATAAAAAGCACAAAGCGGATAATAGGTTTTTGCGAATGTGTTTTTTACTTGCAATTGATTTGTTGTATCGAAACATTAAATAGTTTCCCCGAGTTGAAATGAATTCCTGTACCAACGGATGCTCCAATTCAAGCACTTCGGTAAAAAGCAAATTACCGGATTCTACATTCAACTGGTCAAGCACCACCAGGTCCTTATCGGATAGGAATGGTTGATCCACAAAATAGATATTGCTTTTTGATTTAATGCTTTGTTCAAAAATAGGATATGGTTCTTCTAGTTGACTAACAAGGAAAAGAGCATCAAAGCGCTGCTCTGGCAGGTTGTTTTCAATTAACCTGTTGTTCACCAATTGAAGGCTATTCAGTTGCCCAAAGTAACTGGACTGGGCAATTATACCTGAATAAAGTGCTATATCGACTTCATTCCCGATGATTAAACTCTGAATCATTCATCCAAATTCGTAAAAATCAGTGATTTTTACGCTATCAAAAGCTTATTTTTTAATTAAATCATCAGGAATTCCTAATTTATAAAGCAATCTACTATTTTTGAACAAACAGTCTTAAAATGATTCACGATACATTGCAACATCAGGGAATGCGAAAATTACTGGTAAAAACGATCCGGGAAAATGGAATTGAAAACCAGTTGGTCATTGATGCAATAGGAAAAATCCCACGGCATCTGTTCATGGAAAGTGGTTTTGTGAAATTTGCTTATAAGGATCAGGCCTTCCCCATAGGTGCCGGACAAACCATATCACAGCCCTACACCGTTGCGCGGCAATCGGAATTACTAAATGTTAAATTGAACGACAAAATTTTGGAAGTTGGAACCGGATCGGGGTATCAGGCCGCTGTTTTAATTGAATTGGGTGCCCAGGTTTATACCGTTGAACGGCAACGTGAATTGTATGTTAAAGTGCAGCAGCTGTTGCCATCATTGGGGTATCATCCCCGGTTTTTTTATGGCGATGGCTACAAGGGCCTGCCCACTTATGGTCCTTTCGATGGAATTATTGTAACCGCAGGTGCACCATTTATTCCCGAAGATTTGAAAACACAACTCAAAATAGGTGCTCGACTGGTCATTCCGGTTAATCAGGGCGACCATCAGATCATGAAAGTGATTGAGCGAATTTCAGAAAATGAATACGATGAGCAGGATTATGGAAACTTTGCTTTCGTTCCCTTGTTAAAAGGAACTAACTAATTTGATTATTTCACAAAATTAAAAATTCAATATTGATAATTCGATGTTGAAAATGGATTAAAAATGAAACTATGAAAACTGAAGTTTTTACTTTCAACCCTGTTCAGGAAAACACTTTTGTTCTTTTCGATCAAAGTAGCGGTGAGTGCGCCATCATTGATCCGGGTTGCTATAACAATGCGGAATTCGAGCTGCTGAAAGGATTCATATTGGCAAACAATTTAAAGCCTGTGAAGTTGATCAACACCCATTGTCATTTCGACCACATTTTTGGCGTGGAACGCTGTAGGACCGAATGGAATCTGAAGTGGGAGGCACATGCGGGCGATTCTTTTTTAGTCGAAGCTGCCACAGCTCAGGCTGCTATGTTTGGGATTAAAATTGAACCGATCATGCCAGCCGATATACACCTGGATGAAAATTCGGAAATCTCTTTTGGCAAGGTTTCATTGAAAGCCATTCATGTACCGGGTCATTCTCCCGGAAGCATTTGTTTGTATAATGAAGAAAGTAAAACACTTATTGCTGGTGACGTATTGTTCCGGGGGAGCATTGGTCGAACTGATTTGCCTCAGGGCGATTACGACACTTTAATCAATGGTATTGAAGAAAAGCTGATGACTTTGCCCGATGATGTAATCGTTTACCCGGGACATGGCCCTTCCACCACCATTGCTTACGAAAAAGCCAATAATCCTTTCTTGCAGTAGGTCGGACGTAGGTCGGACATTCTTGTCCGACTAAATTCCTAACTGATAACATGCTATAACCAACGGAAAATCATTTTAGATTGATCTTTAATGAGGTGGTGTTCATTGATTCAATTGGATACCTAAATTAACACCAACTCAAATTTCTGAACAAAATGAAAATCATTTTTTTCACTCACTTTTGATTTATCTTTGCAACATAATTGATAACATAAAATTCTCACCACGTGATAAAAAACGATAAATTCGGATGGCGCCACATTGGCCCCCGCGCAAACGAAATTGATGAAATGCTCAAAACCATTGGTGTGAAATCAATGGAGGAATTAATCGATAAAACTGTTCCTCAGAACATCAGGTTGAAGGAGCCTCTGAAATTAGGCCCAGGTTTAACTGAACGTCAATATTATCGTAAGATTCACGATTTGGCGAATATGAACAAAGTATACAATACCTACATTGGCATGGGGTATTACGACACCATTACTCCTGCAGTAATCCTACGCAACGTTTTGGAAAACCCCGTTTGGTATACTTCATATACACCTTATCAGGCCGAAATCTCCCAGGGACGATTGGAAGCTTTACTGAATTTCCAAACCATGGTGTGCGATTTTACAGCCTTGCCATTGGCGAATGCATCCTTGCTCGACGAGGCAACAGCCGCAGCTGAAGCCATGGTCATGATGTTCAATACCCGTACGCGTGATCAAAAAAAGAACAACGCCAATGTCGTATTGATCGATGATAAAATATGGCCACAAACGCTCGATGTTTTAATTACACGTGCTGAGCCTCTTGGGATAGAAATAAAAGTACAATCGTATAAAGAATTTGGTTTTAACGATCAGCTTTTTGGGGTGATCATTCAATACCCGAATTCCGATGGAAACATCGAAGATTATAAAACACTGGTTGAAACAGCTCATAAAAACGAGTGTCGTGTGGCAGTGGCTGCCGATCTCTTAAGTCTTGCCTTACTTGTTCCTCCGGGCGAGTGGGATGCCGATATTTGTTTTGGTAGTACCCAGCGATTTGGAGTACCTATGGGCTATGGCGGACCTCACGCAGCTTTTTTTGCTGCAAAGGATGATTTTAAGCGGAACATGCCGGGTCGTATCATTGGTGTAACCAAGGATGCCAACGGAAATAGAGCCTTGCGTATGGCTTTGCAAACCCGGGAACAGCACATTAAAAGGGAAAAAGCTACTTCAAACATCTGTACTGCCCAGGCTTTGCTTTCAAACATGGCCGGATTTTATGCGGTTTATCACGGACCACGAGGAATTTATTCCATTGCTGCCAGAATTCACTCCATTGCCGATATGCTGGCGCTAGAAATTGAAAAACTGGGATACAAACAATTGAATCCTTATTTTTTCGATACCATTCGTTTCAGTTTGCCACGTCACGTGAAAATGGAGGACATTGAATGGTTATCGATCGACTTAAAAATGAATTTCAGATATTTCGAAAGTGGTGAAGTTGGCTTAAGCATTGATGAAACTACCAATGTTGAAGACATCAACTGGATTGTGGAAGTATTTGCCAAAGCAGCCAATCGAAAAGTTCCGGGCTACACAACTTATCCCTCTGAAAAGTTGGTTGATCCAAAATTTGCTCGTAACAGCCCTTTCCTTCAACAGGAGGTTTTTAACCGTTACCGTTCCGAAACTGAAATGGTGCGCTACATTAAAAGGTTGGAACATCGCGACATATCCTTAACACATTCCATGATTTCCTTGGGATCGTGTACCATGAAATTGAATGCTGCTACCGAAATGCTTCCCTTAAGTTGGATTGAATTTAATGGCATTCATCCTTTTGTTCCTAAAAATCAGGCGAAAGGTTACCAGGTGATGATTGAGGAAATGAAACAGGATTTGGCCAAAATTACGGGATTGCACGATGTGAGTTTGATGCCAAATTCAGGCGCCGCCGGAGAATACGCCGGTTTGATGGTCATAATGGAATACCACAAAAGTAGGGGAGAGGGACACCGCAAGGTTTGTCTGATTCCTTCGTCTGCTCACGGAACAAACCCTGCAAGTGCTGTAATGGCCGGCATGGATGTGGTGGTCACTCCTTGCGACGAACGTGGCAATATCGATGTAGAAACCTTACGAAAAAAAGCCGAAGAACATAAAGATGATTTGGCCGCTTTGATGATTACTTATCCTTCTACTCACGGAGTATTTGAAGAATCGGTAGTGGATGTATGCAATACGATTCACCGGTTTGGCGGTCAGGTTTACATGGATGGCGCCAACATGAACGCCCAGGTAGGCATCACCAATCCGGGAATGATTGGTGCCGATGTATGCCACCTGAACCTGCACAAGACTTTTGCCATTCCACACGGAGGTGGAGGTCCTGGTGTAGGTCCTATTGCAGTGGCCGAACATTTGGTGGAGTTTTTGCCTTCACACCCGGTAATGAACAATGGCCATGTGGGCTTACACGCTGTTTCTGCAGCTCCCTGGGGAAGTGCATCGGTGTTGCCAATTACCTATGGATACATAAAAATGTTAGGTGGCGATGGTTTACGAAAAGCAACTGAAGTGGCCATTCTGAACGCGAACTACATTGCCCATCATTTAAAAGACAATTACGGTATAGTATACACCGGCGTGAATGGTTTTGTGGCGCACGAAATGATTTTGGAGTGTCGCCATTTAAAACAGTCTTCAGGGATTTCTGAATCGGACATTGCCAAACGTCTAATGGATTATGGCTTTCATGCTCCAACCCTATCGTTCCCGGTTCATGGAACCCTGATGGTGGAACCTACCGAAAGTGAATCCAAATACGAACTCGACCGTTTTATCGAAACCATGAACAGTATTTTTGCCGAGATCAAAGAGGTGGAGAATGGTGAAGCCGATAAATTAGATAACGTGTTAAAAAATGCACCACATACCGAAGGCATGGTGGTCAGCGATGAATGGAATCATTCCTATTTGAGAACAAAAGCCGCCTTCCCGCTCAACTGGATTCGTGAGAACAAATTTTGGCCTTATGTCACCCGTGTTGATGATGCCTTTGGCGATAGGAACCTGGTTTGCACGTGTGCTCCCATTGAGGAGTATATGTAAGGAAAATGTAAATGGTCAGTAGTCAATAGAAAATAGGAAGCCTCGCTTGAGAAATCAGGTGGGGCTTTTGCTTTATTGCAAAGGTTTTTGTCTTGAACTTCTGATGTTCAGCAATTCAATAATTCCCTTTCTTGGCTTGATACGGTAAGTTAGAATGGTAAGTCTGGTTAGTGGTCCTCGGTGTATGTGTTTCTTTGTATGAGACTGTTCAAGTAAGTGGGGATTTAATTTGAGAAGTTCCAGAAAATCGTATGTATCACGGATGAAATTACGAATTTCACGTTCAGTCCAGTTTTGCTTAAGGTGCTCAACAATTCGGTCAAAACCTTCTTCTGCTCTTCGGGTCCAAACAATGGTTAAAGCCATTTCTGGTATTTTTTGAAAACCTCTTCATTTGATCTTACTTCACCTCGGTCAGCCTGAAGAATGCCATCTTCAATCTCGGAACGTTCTTCATCGCTAATGGTAAGCCACCAGTCTGTTTGTGATTGGAATTCCTCAATTCTGGCGACCGTTTTCTCATCGTTCAATTGAGAAAGCCAGTTGATAAGTTGCATTTTACGTGCATCTAATGTCATGTTTTAATTCTTTAATAGTCAAACAAAATTAAACATTTTTAGTTGAAGTTATTTAATTAATAGCTTTAGGATGATCAAATTATTAACGATGGAAAGAATTGATAGGCTTATAAAAAACGATATAGAGCAGAATACTGGATAGGCTTTAATGATAAATGGAGCAATGGAATCTGGTAAAACATTTAAATTTGATTTACAAGTAAGGTAAGGTTTGCTTGACGATGCCTATGGTGATCGGAACCTGGTTTACGCTTGTGCTCACATTGAGGTGTATGTGTAGTAAGGAGTTGACAATTAGAGGTAATTGTGGATATAAAATCCCTGTCTGGTCAATAGATCAGGCAGGGACTTTTATTTTTAGTAATGGAATAATTATTATGAAGTAATGGCATTCACTAAAACAATAATAGATAAAATATTAATTAGATAAAATATTTACAAATCCATATGAAAAATCAAATACTGCATTAGCATTAATGTCCAATTTGTCGTTTCTTTTGATTTCAATTTCAGCATTGTTTTTTAGAATTAGGTTACTTCCACTTTCTGCAATAATATTGGCATTTATGATTTTACCTGCATCGATAGTTAGGGTTGCTCCTGATTTTATTGTTATTGTAGATTTGTAAGACATTAAGACATCAGCTTTAATTGTAAGTATTCCGGAATTAATTGTAAGGTTATCACAAATATCTCTATCTGAATACCAAGTTGTGCTTGAATTAATATAGGTTGTATTTCCAGAGTAACAGAGTCCAGGAATTTCCATCACCCATACCCCTCGGCCAAAAGTTGATGCGTAAAGTTTTCCTGTTGTTTTATTAATATCTAAATCACTAACCAGGACATGTGGGAAATCATCATAATCGTGCCAAACGGTTTCATCAATATTTTTATACATAACACCTAAGTCGGTTCCAATATAAATGTTGCGATTGTATTCATCAAAATCAATGCACTGTACTGGGAAGTTTTCTAGGTTATATGAAATGTTTTGCCAAGAGCTGCCTCCATCTTTTGTTTGATATATTTTTTTACCATTTACCAGACCTCCAACAGTAACCCAAACAGTATCGGGACAAGTTGGATGAATTTTTATGCCTGTTATTCGCACATCATTTAAAATGGTTCCTATACCATACGTCAATTCAGACCAAGTACTTCCATCGTCTGATCTTCTATATAAAGTAGAACCGGTAAAGGTAATTGGAGTATATGTGTAGTTTGCTCTGGCAAAGTAGAAAACATTTAGATTCGAACGGCAAATATCCATATTTGTAACACGTTGACTTCCATTCCCACCTATGTTTCCAATGGTTGTTAAGTTTTGGATATTCGCCCCTTTGTCAAAAGACACTTTAGGGGTTAATTCTCCAAAGTAGATGGTTTGGTTATTTGTTGGGTGTTGTAGTAATGGGGCATCATATTCAATTTTCTTGAAAAGGGTTTTATTCCATGTTACTCCTTTTGTATCCGATCGATAAAAATAGCTACTATAAAGAGCATACATAATATCTTCATTAGTATCATCCACCAAAGCACTACCGCCATCAGAAAACATGTTACTTGTATTGTACCAAATGCCTCCATCATATATGTGAGAACTACAATCATGAGCACCTCCAATTAACACTCCAGGGCTGGCATCACAACTTGAGATGCTATAAAATAATCCAATTTGTAGACCATCATCAATTGCAGTCCAGGTTGATGCCTCGTCATCTGATCTTGATAAACCACCATCATGTCCTACATAAACGACGTCTGTTCCACCATTGTCCACGATTAGAATATCTCTCATATCGTCGTGTAAACGTTCATTTAAAGGAGTTAATTTTGGTGAAGCCATTTCCACAAATTTAATATTCGCAACATCGTATTTGTAAAATTTGATACCGCCAACGTAAATATTGTCAATATTTGTGGGAGATATACTTAATCTTAGAGGGGTATAGTTTCCGCAAGAGATTTTCTTATTGGTGGCAATTGGGTTCCATGTATCTCCATTATCTGTGGATTTCTCTAATGTTGCATAAGTATTGTTCATTGTATAAATAGAAAAAAGAGAATTTGGCTCAGCAGCTGAAGCCGCAATTCCCATTCTTGTTTTTGTTCCTGTGTTACTTAAGTTATTTGCTAAGTTTGTTGTTTCCCAGGAAGCTGCTGCATTTGTTGATCGATAAATCTCGTTTGTTTCTGCGCAAATGAAAATTGTATCGCTATTGTTGGGCTTAATTACTAGGTCGATAAATTCAGTAGTACTACTTGAAGGGGGTGATGTATTTGTCCAGTTGTATCCACCATTAGTCGATTTATAAACCGAAGTTTTTGAAAGTGCATATATTGTATTTGAGTTATTGGGATCAATTATAACTTTCACCATAAATAAATCTTCAGTTGGCAATGATGTCATCTTATCAGCTTTCCATGTGTTTCCACCATCTTCTGTGAAGATTACACCTAGTCCATAGCCTCCGTTGTTTATGGAACCCCCGTTGGCTACAAAGCATCCACATGCAATGTAAATTTTTTGAGGATTTCCGGGATCAACAGCAATATCCAAAACGCCAAAGGAATAAAGTTGGTCGGTTAGATTTTCCCAATTACCTCCCAATTCTTTTTTCCACAAACCACCATTCATGCCACCTGCATAAATAGTGCTGGTTATTGTTGGATCTGCCCATACTGATTGAACAAGACCAATTCCGGAGGGAGAACCAGTAGAAGATACTGAGCCAGCAGCAATTGGCATAGTTGTAGGACCTAAAGGTAACCATGGATTAACGTTACTGGTTACTAATGACACTGATTTTAAAGAAGGTTGATTTTGAACAATCGATTGTTTAATAATATAATCTAGCATTGTTTTTCCAACCTTTTTGTAGCCATTGTTTTTAGTGTATCTGGTACTGGCAAACCATTTTTCTTGTACTTTATCTGATTTATCTTCTCTTAGTTGATCACCTTCAAGTGATTCGAGTTGAGTTTCGAGTTCCGCTTTTTCATCAGTGGTTTGGCTATAAATATATTCTGTACAAAATATTCCGAGTAAGAATAAAAATATAATTTTTCGATAGTTATTCATATTTGTACCTGTTTAATTGTTAACAATAAATTTTAAAACATAGCTAGTGTTGCTATTCAGTATTCGACAGTAATAAATACCATTTTTCAGATTTAATTTTCCAATATTAAATTCGTTGTTATTGAATATTTCAGAATATATTTTTTCTCCGCAAAGAGAAATAATTTCAATTCTTGAGGATTTCACAATAGAATTATTCAGTTTTAATACCGAATTGGCAGTTATTGGATTTGGGTAGATAAAAGGATATTCGTTGCTTGTTTTTTCATCAATGCCAATTGGTCCCAAATGTATATAAGTTGCTAAGTTGTCAATCATCCACCCATCAAGTGTGTCTTGAATTTCATCACTTTTGAAACTGAATTTTAAAAACAAACTATCAGGGCAAATAAAATTTTTATTAAAATTATGCTCGTATCCAGGATTAACCCAATCTGGGATTGATCCTGAAAATGCAGGTATTCCTCCTTTTATGGTATCATCTATAGTATATCCATAAACAAAACTATACCCTTCCAGGCAATCTTTATCTCCTACACAGGGTTCTATGCGATTGCAATACAAGGTGTCGTATACGATATTAGTCCATGTTGTTCCGTAGTCATATGAGATTTCGATATAGCCACCGTCTTTGTTTTTATCTGTTTGGCATTTATGATCAAAATTAAATGAGAAACCATAAAAAATTTCCGGATCATAAATAGGTATTTTTACGACAAAAGCAGAATTGTTATTTGCCGTATAGGGTTCGACTGTGTCGGTGATTATCACATTTGGTAAAGAATATGCACTAGCAAATTTACTTTTTTGAGGAGTTCCAATTTGCCATATATTCTCAGCACTATCTTCAATATCTAACCAATTAATTTCGTCACCATGCCATAGTCTGTTATTCTCAAAATCGATAATTGCATCTTGTGAAAACAATTGAATTGTAAATAAAAGGGTAAAGCATATAGCTATTATTTTCATTTGATTATTTTATTTAGTTAAAATCATTTTTTTGGTATCCACTTCTTTACCATCGGCAATAAGGGTGTAAAGGTAAATGCCTGCGTTAAGTGTAAATCCGTCAATAGTTACATTAGTGTTTTCACGTTCCTGTATGGTATATTCTTGAATTTGTATTCCTTGCATATTGTAAATGCACAAAGTTGCATTTGAAATGGCATCGGGTAAAAACATTTCAATACGGGTAGATGTGCTAAATGGGTTGGGAATGTTTTGGTTTAGCTTTGCATTTTCAAAAAGAGTATTGGGTTCTTGATTGATGAAAGCAGACTTTTCTTTTGTATTTCCTTTTAGTTTTTCAATTTGCTCAAGAAGTGAGTTGTTGATTACGTATTGTTCTTTTAAGGCTTCAACAATTATTGGAATAAGCCCAATGTAGTTAATGGCATACAAATCGGTAATGGTGTCGAGCATCACCAATTCAGGTAAAATACCCATAAAGTCTTGTGCAATAAAGCCATATTCATCTTTTTTCTCTGTCTTCTCCTTTTTTAGTTCCAGTCCTTGATTTGGAGGAAGCATGTTGTATTTTTTACCATCCAATTTTAAAAGTAGTTCAAATGGACTTTCAATTTTGTTAATATTGGTTTTAATTCTTTGGTCGGAAAAAACATAGCCATAGTTGTTGATGTGAGTGTTTGATCGAAGCGTTTCAGTCAAACAAGTTTGCGAACTCATTTGCTTAATGTAGCTGTATCCAAAGTAATTTGAAGAAGTACCCAGTGAACCCCACCATGGAGAGTTTGGCTTTAAGGTAGGCATATCACTGCTTCCTGATTTATCGAATAAGAAACCACCAGTCCAAGAATTTGGATTGATGGTTGTATATCCATAAATGTCAATTTCGTTTGAAGGGCTTGTTATCCCAAGCCCGATGTTGCCAGAGGCGTCAACTCTGATCTGTGCATTTGCACTAAATACAATTATCAAAATAGAAATAATCAGCGATAATTTTTTAATTGATTGATTGATTGATTGATTGATTGATTGATTGATTGATTGATTGATTGATTTTTGAATTTAAACAATTTCTTCATGTTCGTTAATTTTAAGTTGGTAAATAAAAAATATACTTTCAACTGTTAATGCTTAAAACGATCAAAAGGTTACCCTGAAAATCTAAATACTTTTTAATTCATTGACGAATGAAGGGAATTTATTGATAAATGGACATGATGTTGATGTAAATGATAGTTATGATAAAAATCTGATTCGTATAAAGCACAAGTAGAGAATTCCTTTCTGTTGTTTGCAAATCTCCGGTTTTATGGAAAATTCCGTCATGAAAGGTGAATTTAAACCCCTACATTCACTTTAAGTGCAAGCAGGCAAAATTGAAATCGTTGGAAGAAAAATATTCGGTAGAATGGGAATAGTGGATTTGGGCAAAGAAAAACCCCTAAAATCAGAAGATATTGGGGGTTTTTGTTAGAACTCAAACAGTTATTTATTTTTTAATAACTCGTCCGGGGAAACATGAACTTAAATCACCGGGAATAGTTTTCAGCATCCAATTTCTATTGACTCATTGGCCAATTACTTTTTCCTTTAATAAAGTATGGGCATTATTTTAGGATCACTGAGCAACATGCCTGGTCGTTCTTTTTTGATATATTCTACTGCAGCTTCAATTTTTTCCAGCGTGCTGGGCATGGTCGCTACGGAGAACATGGCTTTTTCGCCACTGTGGCGGTTGTGGCTCACTGTGTCGATATTAATATTTTGTGTTCCGATTGCTGTGGTGATAAATCCTGTTGTTCCCGGAATGTCAGCAGTATGGAAAGTAATCAGGTATGGAAACACAAAATGTTTGGCATCGGCAAAGTTGCGCTCTTGTTTTTCAGCAGTATTTCTTATTTTATCGCCATAACGGGCAATAAATACAATGTCGGAAACGATCGACATGGCCGTTTCGCTTGATCCTGCACCTTTACCAACCAAAAAATGTATTCCTGAATATTTGTTATTTACACGTACCGCATTGGTGGCACCGTTGACTTCTGAAAGGAAATTGCTGTTTTTAACCATCATTGGACGTACGGTAGCATAAATGTCACCATTGATTTTTTTAGCGTAACAAATCAATTTGATTTTCGCATTAATCTCGTTGGCAAAATCAATGTCTTCTTTACTGATGTTTTCAATTCCGATCATAGATAAGTCATCCATCGATACATCTATTCCGTAAGCCAATTTAATGAGCAGAATAATTTTATGACCGGCGTCACCACCGTTGATGTCGAGGGTGGGATCAGCTTCGGCATAGCCATTTTCCTGTGCCAGTTTCAGAGCGGTATCAAACTCCAGGTTTTCATTCTGCATTTGACTCAAAATATAATTGCTGGTACCATTCATAATTCCTGAAATGGATAATATTTTATCGCCGGTGAAATTTTCTTTGATGGTTTTAACAATTGGAATGGCGCCACAAACGGCAGCTTCAAATCCTATTTTTACCCCCATTTGTTCGGCACTATCAAAAATTGCTTTGCCTCTTTCAGCCAGTAGCGCTTTGTTGGCTGTGACCAAATGTTTGCCCGATTGTACCGTCCGAAGGCAAATGTTATAGACAAAGTCACTGGTACCTCCAATGGTCTCTACCACCAAATCGATATCGGATGAGACCAGAATTTCATCAATGTAACTTGTTGCTTCAGCACCGCTTAAATCTTTGCCTCCGCCACAAAACAAATTAATAGGAATATTGAATCGTGTTGAGGCAACGGATGGAGTCAACTCAACAATCTTTTTTAGAACCAGTTGAGCGTTGGCGCGCAGGTTCAATTCTTGGTTAATCTCTGCTATGATTTGTGCAACTCCACCTCCAACAGTTCCACATCCTAAAAGGGCAATATTTATTGTATTCATCGAATTTAAATTGGAATAAAAAACGTCGAAATATAGTCATTTTTGAGACTTTGCGATACATTTTTTATGAATCGACTTATTTTGCTTTCATTTTCATGCTGTTTCTTGTGTTATTCTTATTCGCTGACAACACAATGTAAATACATATATAGAATGTTAAAAGATAAATTGTCCTTTTCAGGTAAAGTAATTGTCGTTTGGTCACCATATATTGTCCATTGGTAAAAATTGAAGCTTTATGTAGGGTAATATTGTCATAAGGGTTTAAATTTGCTGTTAGTCACCAAACAATCTAAAGTTATGTTATACTTACTAATTGCATTCGGAATTTTTTTAATGGCGGTTGGAGTAGCATTTTTAAATGAATCAAGAAAAAGCGATCAGGTTTGATTGATTCAGATTTTGGTTTAAGCAAAAAATTATAAAATATTAGCCTCAATTTTTGAGGCTTTTTTTTTGTCCCTATTTTTTGTTACTTCACCTTGTTTAACAAGGAAGAACTCGAAGTATATGATTCTATTTCCCAATGCAAAAATAAATTTAGGTCTCGATGTGCTGCGTAAGAGAAACGATGGATTTCACGACATTGAAACTGTATTTTACCCTATCCAATTGAGCGATGTTCTCGAAATTAATTTGTCAGAGAAGTTTGCTTTTTCTCAATCAGGAATAAGTATTGATGGTGAGGCAGAGAATAATTTGGTGGTAAAAGCTTATCGTTTGCTGAAAAATGAGTTCAATTTGTTGCCTGTTCAAATCCACTTGCATAAAATTATTCCTTTTGGGGCAGGTTTGGGTGGAGGGTCCTCCGATGCTGCTTTTGCCTTAAAAGGACTAAATCAATTGTTTCATTTGAATTTGACGAATAAGCAACTTGAAGGATTTGCATCACTATTGGGCAGTGATTGTCCTTTTTTTATTCAAAATAAGCCCATTTTTGCTGAAGGGAAAGGAAATGAATTTACACATACATCGATTTCACTGGAGGGTTACCACCTTGCATTGATAAAACCAAATGTGCATGTGCCAACCGCTGTCGCGTATTCAAATATTACTCCTGTCGCTCCTGTCGTTTCGTTAATGCAACGATTAAGTAAAGGCAAGGAAAACTGGAGGAACAATGTGGTCAATAGCTTCGAATCTAGTGTATTTCAATTTTATCCGGAGGTTCAATCTATTAAAGAAACGCTTTATGAAATGCGGGCTCTTTATGCTTCCATGTCTGGAAGTGGTTCTTCGGTGTATGGTATTTTCAACGAAAAACCAAGGCAAATTCCCTTGGCCCTTACGAACTATTTTAGTTGGATGGAAGAGCTGAAATGAAGTAAAAAAAATGGCCGCCTTTTCAGGCAGCCATAAATTATGCTATTTCAATCATTAAAACCGATTTTCTGATGATTTCATCAGGAGCAATGTATACTTTTTTGATTTTGCCATTAAATGGCATTAAAATCTGGTTTTGCATTTTCATTGCTTCCAGAATTAATATGGTTTCGCCCTTTTTAACTTCTTGTCCGGGTTTTACATATACATCCAGAATGGTTCCGGGTATAACTGAATATATCTTTTTTAGATCCGGTGCTACCCACTTTTTACGATTGATAAATTTCTGAGTAAGTTCGGTTTTATACAAACCACTACCAATTGATAAGGTAGGGTATTCTCCAAATTCTTTTTCGTCCATTTCGTTTATCTTATTGGTTAAAATGGTGGAATACCATGTTTTTTCCGTGGCATTGATACAGATTTATTTGCCGAAACACTTAAGGCATGAAGCAGCATGGAACGAGTTTCAAGTGGCTCAATTACCTGGTCGACATAACCTTTGGCAGCAGCAACATATGGATTGGCGAATTTTTCTTTGTATTCTTCAATCTTTTGTTTGCGCATAGCTTCAGGATTCTCTGCTTCATCAATTTCCTTGCGGAAAACGATGTTGGCAGCACCTTCTGGGCCCATTACTGCAATTTCAGCAGTTGGCCATGCAAATACGAAATCGGCACGCAAGTGGCGTGAGTTCATTGCGATGTAACCGCCACCATATGCTTTACGAATGATGATGGTTATTTTTGGAACAGTAGCTTCGCTGTAGGCATAAAGAATTTTTGCTCCGTGACGTATTACGCCCATGTGTTCCTGATCGGCTCCCGGCAAGTAGCCCGGCATGTCTTCCAGTGTAATAATTGGAATATTGAAGGCATCGCAATAGCGGATAAAACGAGCCGCTTTATCTGAGCTGTCACAATCTAATACACCGGCAAGTACTTTGGGCTGATTGGCCACAAAACCACAAGTTTGACCATCCATTCTACCAAACCCGATAACAATATTTCTGGCATACATCTCCATCACTTCGAAGAATTCAGATGAATCGACTATGGATTTGATGATGTCTAAAATATCGTAAGGCAAACGTGCATTGCTTGGAACGATTTTATCAATTTTGTACTTTTTGAGTGGTTCTTTTGCAGGAATGACAGGTGCTTTATCGGTATTGCTATGAGGAATGAGTTCAATTAGCTTTTTAATCTGTTCAAAGCATTGCAATTCAGTTAGTGCAAAGAAATGAGCGTTTCCGGTAATTTCACTATGAACTCTGGCACCACCCAATTCTTCCATTGAAATTTCTTCGCCCAAAACACTTTTAATAACGCTGGGGCCGGTAATGAACATTTTCGAAATATTTTCAACTACAAAAACGAAATCCGTTAATGCCGGTGAATAAACAGCACCTCCTGCACATGGTCCAAGAATGACCGATAGTTGAGGAATGACACCTGATGCTAGTGTGTTGCGGAAGAAAATCTCACCATAACCTGCTAAGGAGTTCACTCCTTCCTGAATTCGAGCTCCACCTGAGTCATTAATACCTATTAGTGGAACACGCATTTTTAAGGCATGATCCATTATCTTGGTAATTTTACGGGCGTGCATTAAGCCTAAGGAACCACCGGCCACAGTGAAATCCTGTGCGTATATGCAGATGGGTTTACCATGTACTGTACCGGTTCCTGTAATTACGCCATCGCCATGAAGTGTTTTTTTCTCCATATCGAAGTCGCGGGCTAAATGCTCCACAAACAAATCGTATTCATGGAATGAGTTTTCATCGACGATAGCTATAATGCGTTCACGAGCAGTGAGTTTCCCCATGGCTGCTTGTTTCTCAATAGCTTTGTCGCCGCCTCCTTTTTGTACCTCAATTTTTCTTTTACGAAGATCTTGAATGTTTCTTTTAAGTGACATAAGATTAAGTTTTAATAACCTTTAAATTCATAGAAAAATCCGTTCGGTACAGGTATAATTTGCAGGGTTAAAATTATAAACTTTATTTGTCCGGCTCTAAATTTTTGCAATTTAAGTGAAAATAGTTTTAAGGTGAACAGTGAAAGTGCTTATAAAACTTTGTCAGGTAGTCAGATAGTAGAACCTGTTGTAAAACATATTAACGAGATGCCCACCTGTGCAGGAAGAAAGCAACTATGGCGAATATGATATTGGGCAGCCACATGGCCAGTATGGGAGTTAAGGCTCCACTCATGGCAAATGTTTTAGTTACTTGAAGAAACATAATGTAGGTAAAGCACAATAAGATCCCCAGACCAAGATGCATTCCCAAGCCACCTCTGATTTTACGAGAGGACATAGCTACCCCAATAAAGGCAAGAATTACTGCCGAAAATGGACTTGCAGCCCTTCGGTGGCGTTCGATTTCATATTGCTCAATAGCGTCAACTCCTCGAAGTTTTTGTTGTTTGATAAAGGCCAAAAGATCTATGAAGTTCATTGTTCCTATATCCTCTTCCTTGCCTTTAAATTCATCGGGAAGAATAATTAATGCGGTGTCAAGTTTTTCTCCTTTGGTGATTTTTTCTTCGTATCCGTTTATGTCTCGAATCACATATTTGTTTAAAGTCCAGACTTTTCGTTCGCGGTCCCACCGAATGTAGTCAGCGGTAAGTTTGGATACCAATTTTCTATCTTCGAATTTCTCAATGGTGAATTTGCGTCCAAAATCGTTGTTGGCATCAAATTGTTGCATGTAGATATAAACACCCGGTTCAATTTGTCGGTGGATGTCCTGATCGCGGTTAGGCGCTTTTTTCTTAATGTACTGGTACTTGAATTCAATCATTTTTTTATTGGCTGCAGGAATAATAAAATTTCCCAATGCATAGGAAAAAGTAGCAATCACCATGGCCGAGATGAGGTAGGGCCTAACAAATCTGCGGTAACTGACACCACTGCTCAATATGGCTATGATTTCGGAATTAAAGGCCATTTTGGAAGTAAAGAAGATCACAGCAATGAATGCAAAAAGACCACTAAAAAGATTCGCAAAATAGGGGATAAAGTTCAGGTAATAATCAAAAATAATGGCCCTGAATGGAGCTTCATTCTCAATAAATTCTTCAATGTTTTCGCTTAAATCAAAAACAATTACGATGCTAATTATCAGTGAAATGGCATAAATAAAGGTGCCAAGAAATTTACTGATGATATAAAGATCAATTTTTTTGAGTAAACGAAATTCCATTTTTTTCAGTTGTTTATAATCGTACAGAAAGTTGTTGTACCATCTGTTCTTTCCAGTTTTTGAAATTGTCTTTTTTAATTTGCACACGCGCTTCGCCAACCAGCCACATGTAAAAAGCCAGGTTGTGTATGCTGGCAATTTGAGCACCCAACATTTCTTTCGAAATAATTAAATGTCTCAAATAGGCCCGGCTATAGGTTCTGTCAACATAGGAGGTCCCATCCGGATCGACTTTGGTGAAATCGTTGCTCCATTTTTGATTGCGAATATTGATGGTTCCTTTGCTGGTAAACAACATTCCATTGCGGCCGTTTCGGGTTGGCATGACGCAATCGAACATGTCAACACCACGATCAATGGCCTCAAGAATATTTATGGGAGTACCTACGCCCATTAAATAACGCGGTTTGTTCTCTGGAAGTATGCTGTTGGTTATTTCAATCATTGAATACATCACACTTTCTTCCTCGCCAACAGCTAATCCCCCAATGGCGTATCCGTCGGCATTGCATTCCTGAATTTGAGTAGCAGCCTTTTCGCGCAAATCGGGATATACACAGCCTTGTACAATGGGGAATAAGGATTGTCGATAACCATATTTTGCTTCGGTTTTATCGAATTGGATCATGCACCGGTCGAGCCAGCGTTGCGTAAGCTCCAATGATTTTTTGGCATAATCGTAAGGTGCATCGCCGGGCGTACATTCATCGAATGCCATAATGATGTCGGCACCAATGGTGCGTTGTATGTTGATGGAATTCTCGGGACTAAACATGTGTTTCGATCCATCGATGTGCGACTGAAAACGTACCCCTTCTTCTGTCAATTTACGAATATCGCCTAACGAGAAGACCTGGAAACCCCCACTGTCGGTTAAAATAGGTTTGTTCCAACTGTTGAATTTGTGCAACCCGCCAGCTTCTTCCATCACGTTCATGCCCGGTCGTAAGTACAAATGGTAGGTATTTCCTAAAATGATCTGTGCTTTGATGTCCTCGTCCAGTTCTTTCATATGAACACCTTTAACGGCCCCTGCTGTACCTACCGGCATAAATATGGGCGTTTCGATGTCGCCATGATCGGTATTGAATAAGCCTGCTCGTGCTTTCGAATTGGATGAAGTATGTTCAAGTGTGAAATCCATGCTTGTTCTCGCTTTCTTTTATCGCTAAATTTAAAACTCACAAAATTAGAAATTATTACCACGCTTAAAACCTGTTCGCTACATTTAGAACCACAAAAAAATAATATCGGTACAATAATGCGTCAAATGGTCGTTCAAATTGTTTAATATTTAACTATGATTGTAAAGGATATGGGATATTCACGTGATATTTATTTGTATTTTACTAGCGAACTACCAGGAATAAGAAAATGAAGGAAAGAGAGGAGCATTCGGAAACCGCTTTAATGGACCAGGAGATGATTGAGCAAGCTTTAAACGGAAAGGAGAAGGCTTTTTCATACCTGTTTCTCAAATACCGCGATCCCATTTATTACATGTTGCTCAAAATGGTAAAAAATAAGACAGATGCTGAGGACCTTACCTTCGAGGCTTTTGGGAAAGCTTTTGCCAATTTGCATATTTATTCCAGGGAATTTGCCTTTAGTACCTGGTTGTATCGAATTGCAACCAACAATTGCATCGATTTTTTACGGAAACAAAAAGGACTTCATATTTCCATCGATCAAAATCAAGAGACTGAAATGGATACCGCCGGGTTTCGCTTAAAATCAATGGTTCCTAATCCCGAAGAAAATATGATTATTATGCAACGGGAGAAAATGCTGCATGGCTTTGTTGAAAAATTAAATCCGCGATACCATTTGCTCATTGATTTGCGATATTTCAAAGAATTTTCGTACGAAGAAATTGCAAAAGAATTAGCTTTGCCGCTGGGAACAGTTAAAGTTCAGCTTTTCAGAGCTCGAAAAAAACTGTTCGATTTAATTGGAAAAGCAGGTTTAAACGATTAACAGTGGATAGCATACTTAATTATTTCAAACAACTCACACCTGAACAAATTGCTCAGTTTGGTGCTCTCGAATCTTTATACAAAGACTGGAACGCACGCATTAATGTTATATCGCGAAAGGACATTGATGAATTGTACACGCGCCATGTATTGCATTCATTGGCTATTGCGAAGGTGATTAAATTTGCTCCGGGAACAAAAGTATTGGATGTTGGTTGTGGGGGAGGTTTCCCTGGTATCCCTTTAGCTATTCTTTTTCCGGAAGTTCAGTTTACACTGGTCGATTCCATTGGAAAAAAAATTTTAGTGGTGAACGAAGTCGCAGGTGCTTTAGGTTTAAAAAATGTAATTGGGAAGAACGAACGCGCTGAAAAACTTAATGAACGATTCGACTTTATTGTGAGTCGTGCAGTGACCGCCTTTCCCAAATTTGTTGCCTTAACCCAAAAACTGCTTTCTCACAAACAAATCAATGCAATTCCCAACGGGATAATTTATTTAAAAGGTGGTGAGTTTTCTGCTGATATTGCTCCTTTTCGAAATAAAATCGAGGTTTTTGAGATTTCCGACTTTTTTAAAGAATCTTTTTTTGAGACCAAAAAAGTGATCTACTTGCCTCTTTAGAAGGATGTAGGGGTTTGTTTTGAAAAAAATAAAATTGATGAACTTAAAAATAGATGTGAAATAATTTCTTTCGGATAAAAAAACGATTATTTTTGCACTCCGATTTTAAAAACAGATAATTACAAGATTTAAAATATATTTCTGATGAAAAGGACCTTTCAACCTTCCAATAGGAAAAGAAGAAATAAGCACGGTTTCCGTGAGAGAATGTCGACTGTAAACGGCCGCAAAGTGTTAAAGTCACGTAGGGCTAAAGGTAGAAAGAGATTAACTGTTTCCGACGAGCCTCGTCATAAGAGTTAGTTTTAAACTGCTTACGAGTTTGCACGGCAAGGTGAAGAATAAAATTTCTTTGCCTTTTTGTGTTTGTAGATGGCAGTTGTTTAGGATGATTAAATTGGATTGTTTTTCGTCATTCAGAAAAATAATCCAAATTAATTTTCAGTTATAGTGCTGAGCCGGCAATATTTTTGATGAAAGATGGGTTTAAGCCAATTTTCTAAGTTATTTTTGTTTCAAACCATACAACGCGGTTATGAGTCTTAAAGCATTCCTGAAAAGTAAGGCATTCTTAATGCATTTATCTTTGATAATTGTGGCGTTCGCTATAATTACCTATTTAACATTGTTGATGTTAAAGGTGTACACGCATCATGGAAAATCTTTTGAAGTTCCTAATTTTATTGGTTTAACCGAAGCTGATGCTTCAACTGTTGCCAAACAGAAAAAGTTGCGCTACGAAGTATATGATTCTGTATTTGTACCTGAAGCCATTCCGGGAACGGTCATTGTTCAATATCCTGAGCGAGGATATCGGGTAAAACAAAAACGAACCATTTATTTAACCATGTCGGCCATTCAACCCGAAAAGGTGATGTTGCCTCATGTGGTAAATGTTTCTTTGCGTGAAGCAGAAAGTCGGTTGGTCAATGCGGGCCTTCAATTGGGCCGTTTAGAGTACCGTCCCAATGAATATCGAATGCTGGTAATGGATAAAAGTTTACATGGAATGCCACTTCCCGATGATACGATGTTGATAAAAGGAACTTCTGTTGATTTGGTAGTAGGAAAAGGTTTAAGTAACGAAGTGACCCAAATTCCGGACTTGTTTTCTTACGCCATTAAAGATGCGAAATTGGCTTTGTATGCTGTCGGTTTGAACCTGGGAGCGCTTATTTATGATAATTCATGTTATAGTTACGACGATAGTATCCGTGCCCGTGTGTGGAAACAAAATCCTCGTTTTGAGGCTGGAAGCTACCGGGAATTAGGCACTTCAGTTGATATTTGGCTAACAGTGGACGAGGAAAAATTGTATGTTGAGCCTGAAGAAATAATTCCGGATACTGAAAACGAAAACATATTTTAAAATGCAGGCAAAGCCAGATGATTTTGAGGAAATAGAAGAGGGAGGCTTGTACGAGCATTTCAGATACGAGGTAGATGCCGGTCAAAAAATGATGCGGATCGATAAATTTTTGGTCGATCGAATGGAGGGTACCTCCAGAAATCGTATTCAGTTGGCTGCCGATGCGGGCAGTATTCTGGTCAATGGAGAAGTAGTAAAGTCGAATTATAAGGTGAAACCCAAAGATGTGGTAGCCATTATGCTCGATTATCCGCGACGTGAGCTTAAAATAATTGCCGAAGATATTCCACTCAATGTGGTTTATGAAGACGATGAACTCATGGTGATTAATAAACCAGCAGGTTTGGTGGTACATCCCGGTCATGGCAATTACAGCGGAACATTGGTGAATGCCCTTGCTTTTCGATTTAAGGATTTACCGATGTTCGATTCGGAGGATCCTCGACCAGGTTTGGTTCACCGGATCGATAAAGACACCTCAGGTTTATTGGTAGTGGCTAAAACCGAACGGGCTAAAGTCCATCTGTCAAAACAGTTTTTTCATAAAACATCGAAACGAACTTACCAGGCCCTCGTTTGGGGTTGTCCAAAGGAAGAAGAAGGAACCATTACCGGAAACATTGGACGTAGTTTGAAAAACCGTCAGGTTTTTACCGTATTTCCTGAAGCTGATTTTGGTAAACATGCCGTAACACATTATAAAGTTTTAGAAGATTTTGGTTATGTAAGTTTGGTGGAATGCCGTCTCGAAACAGGACGGACACATCAGATTCGTGTACACATGAAACACATCAACCATCCTTTGTTTAGTGATTCAAATTATGGCGGTGATGTAATTCTGCGCGGAACAACTTTTACAAAATATAAACAGTTTGTAAATAATTGTTTTAACATATGCCCGCGCCAGGCCTTGCATGCTAAATCCTTAGGTTTTGTGCATCCGGTAAGTGGTGAAGAATTGTTTTTTGAATCTGACCTGGCTACCGATATGCAACAATTGATTGATAAATGGCGAGCCTATGTTGAAAATAGAACGGAAGCGATTGAATAAATAGTGCAGACCAGTTTGCCTTTAGCTTGATGGTACTTATTTTTTCGTGAGAAAAATACCAATTGTTTCAATTGGCAAGGCCAATTCTGTTTACCTTTTTCATATTTTTGCGCTAAATAATCCTTGTGAAATCAATGAGCTTATGATTAAAAAGAACATCGCAGTTATAGGTGGTGGCGATTCGTCGGAATATGTGGTAAGCATTAAAAGCAGCGCCAATATCCTAGGTAATATCGACACCGAAAAATTTACTCCCTGGTTGATACGCATGCGTTTCGACGAATGGATGGTGATGAATGGTGATCGGGTGTTAGCTGAAGTGGATAAAGCCGATTTCAGCTTTACCATTAATGGACAAAAAATAAAACCCGACTACGCTTACATCATGATTCATGGTACTCCCGGTGAAGACGGCGTTTTACAAGGCTATTTCGACATGTTGAAAATTCCGTATTCAGGCACCGGGGTTTACGCTTCGGCATTGACTTTTCATAAATTTTATTGCGATAATTTTTTGCGTGCGTTCAATATTAAGATGGCCAAATCGGTCTATTTTCAGCGAGGGGATGAAATCAACACAACAGCGTTGGTGGCCGAAATTGGCTTACCCATGTTCATTAAACCAAGTTGTGGTGGCTCTAGTTTTGGGGTGAGTAAAGTGAAAAAGGAAGAAGACATTTTGGCGGCGGTTGAGGCTGCTTATAATGAAAGTGATGATTGCCTGGTGGAAGAATTTATCGAAGGAATGGAATTGGCTGTTGGGGCTTGCAGGTTGAACGGAAAAATTGTTCCTTTTTTGCCCACCGAAGTGATTCCCAAAGGCGAATTTTTCGATTACAACTCGAAATACGATGTGGGTGGCGCTACGGAAATTACACCGGCAAGGATTTCTGAATATCAATTGAAAGCCTGCCAGGACTTAACGGTTAAGTTGTATCAACTCATTGGATGCCATGGTATAGCGCGCGTTGATTTCATTTTGAAAAATGAGGAGTTTTATTTCCTGGAAGTCAATACTATCCCTGGGATGACCCATACCAGTTTTATTCCTCAGCAATTAAATGCCATGGGATTAAACCTTAAAGATGTTGTTTCACAGCTCATTGAAAATGATCTTCAAATTAATTAATAACTTATTGTTTGAGCACCCCACATCCTTTGTCATTTTTTATAAATTTGATGTTCCATTTTTAAAATAGTGTAAATAGTTTAAGTTCATGGCCACCAATTACAAACGTAAAGCACCTTCCACCATCGATCAGTTGAATGTTCAGTATGGGAAAATTCCGCCTCAGGCTGTCGATGTTGAAGAAGCTGTTTTAGGTGCATTAATGCTCGAACGTGATGCCTTCATTGGTGTGGCCGACGTATTGAATGAAGACTGCTTCTACAAGGAAGAACATCGTCAGATTTTTAAAGTCATCAAAGAACTGTCCATGCAGGATCATCCTGTCGATTTGCTCATTGTGACACAGGAATTGAAAAATCGTGATTTGCTCGAAGCCGTTGGTGGACCACTCTACATTACCCAGTTGACCAGCAAAGTTGCATCGGCAGCTCACCTGGAATTTCATGCCAGAATCATTGCTCAAAAATACATTCAACGTGAATTGATTCGTTCATGTTCCGAAATTCAAGCCAATGCCTACGACGATACCAAAGATGTTGATGAGCTGATCAATGAAGCGGAATCGGCCATCTTCAAAATTTCGGAAGGAAACATTAAGAAAGAAACACAGCCCATCAAACCCATTTTGAAGGAAGCTGTTCTATTGATTGAAGAAGCCAGTAAGCGCGACGATGGTTTATCTGGTATTCCATCAGGCTTTACCAAAGTGGACCGCATTACCTCAGGTTGGCAAAAAACCGACCTGGTAATTATTGCCGCCCGTCCTGCCATGGGTAAAACAGCTTTCGTATTATCAATGATGCGGAACATGGCGGTTGACTGGAAAAAAGGGGTAGCCATGTTTTCCCTTGAGATGTCATCCATTCAGCTTGTCAACCGTTTAATTGCTGCCGAATCGGAATTAGGTTCCGATAAAATCAAAAAAGGTAGTTTGGTCGGTGACGATTGGGACCGTTTAAATGCTGCGATTCAGATATTGGACGAAGCACCCATTTTTGTCGATGACACCCCGGCTTTATCCATTTTCGAATTCCGGGCCAAAACCCGTAGGTTAAAAATGCAACACGATATCGGCATTATCCTTGTTGACTACCTTCAGCTGATGACAGCAGGAAGCGACAATAAAGGGAGTCGTGAGCAGGAAGTCAGTTTAATTTCGCGTTCCTTGAAGGCCATCGCCAAAGAGTTGGATGTGCCCATTATTGCTTTGTCGCAGTTGAACCGATCAGTTGAATCGCGTGAGGGTAAACGTCCGCAATTGTCCGACTTGCGTGAATCGGGTGCGATTGAACAGGATGCAGATATGGTTTGTTTTATTCACCGTCCGGAGTATTATGGAATTACTGAGGATGAAGAAGGTAATTCCCTACGCAATGTGGCTGAATTGATCATTGCCAAACACCGTAACGGTGCCGTTGGTGATGTAAAACTTACCTTCCGCAAGGAATTGGCCAAGTTCATGGATATGGAAGAATATCCTGGCGACTTTGATGCCGGAGCTGGCATGACTTTTAGTTCAAAAATGAACCAGGATACGGGGTCGCCGGTTATGACTCCACCATTAGGAAATCCCTTTGGTGATTTTCCATCTCATAACGATACGCCATTTTAGAAAAATGAAACATTTATTGATTATTCTACTTTTAGTAAGTTTTAAATTGACGGCTTTTTCTTCATCGCTTTTAATTCCGATGGATGAAACGCAAAAAAATCATTTAAAATCCTATGGGATTGCTTTCTGGACCCTTGAAAGAGGGGTGGAAGTCAAATGGTTGTTGAATTACAGGGGAGGTAGTTTTTTGATTCCGTATGTAAAAGAAATTGAAAGTGAATGCCTGATAAGGGGGGTCTCATTTGAAGTGCTTGCCGATGGAAAAGTAAACCTGATCATCAACGATATTTCAAGTCCGTCGCAAAACATGGACGTTGTTCCCATGCAAAAAGCCCCTAAAATTGCCGTCTATACTCCGCCCAACAAACAACCATGGGACGATGCAGTTACCATGGTGCTGAAATATGCCGAAATTCCTTACGAAACGATTTACGATGCGGAGATTATCAATGGTGAACTGACTCAATACGACTGGTTACATCTTCATCATGAAGATTTTACCGGGCAGTTTGGAAAATTCTACCGAAACTATCAACACATGCCTTGGTATCAGGAAGAAGTGCGCACCAACGAAGACATGGCGCATAGCCTTGGCTTTTTAAAAGTATCGGAAATGAAACTGGTGGTATCGAAAACCATTCAGTCGTTTGTGGCCAACGGTGGTTTTTTATTTGCCATGTGTGCAGCTACTGACACTTACGATATTGCTCTTGCTGCTCAAGGTACTGACATTTGTGAATCGATGTACGATGGCGATCCTGCTGATCCGGACATGAATGACCATCTCGATTTTTCACGCACTTTTGCCTTTCAAAATTTCCACGTTGAAAAGGATCCTTACAAATATGAGTTTTCCGACATTGATGTAACGGAAACACGAAAAATATCTATGACATCGGACTATTTTACCTTGTTCGATTATTCGGCCAAATGGGATCCTGTGCCCACCATGCTTTGCCAAAATCATACCCGTGTGATTAAAGGTTTTATGGGGCAAACAACGGCTTACAATAAAGATTTTCTAAAGCCGGAGGTATTGGTTATGGGCGAAAATAAAGCAGGTAACGAAGCAAGATACATTCACAGCGAATACGGGAATGGCACCTGGACCTTCTATGGTGGCCACGATCCCGAAGATTATCGTCATGCTGTGGGTGATCCTCCAACCGATTTAAATTTGTATCCCAACTCTCCGGGATACCGTCTTATCCTGAACAATGTATTGTTCCCTGCGGCCAAAAAGAAGAAGCAAAAGACCTAATTCGACCTTGTTTCAATACATATTATTTCTTATTTTGAGAAATATTATAATTAAAAGGTTGGAATGAAAATAGTTTTCTTTTTTTTAATACTTTTTATTAGCAGTGGTATTTTGCCTGCTGTAGCAAGTAACATTTCTTTCGTCGACTCGCTTTATCATTTGGGGATTTCAAAAACAAGCTTCGATTTACAACTTTCAAAGAATTGTGCTCAGCAAATAAGTGAAATCTCAAATTTGAGTTATGTCGATAAAGCCCATCTGAATTACCTGATATATAAAATTGGTCAAAAGGAATTGCAGTTAGGAGGCAACAACCAAAGTAGTATTCATAATGTGGAGGCTGTTAACGTAAAAAATGTGGAGACCGAATGGCAGCGTGGTGTTCGGTTGGTCAACACAGGAGAAGTTGAAGAGGGGTTATCTGCATTGTACGATATTTTGAAAGGAAACAATCCTGCTTTATCAGATAGTATTTTGTGCTATGTTGAACTCAACGTTGCTTACGGGCTTAGTTTAAATTTGGAGTACTCAAAAGCTATGGAACATTACGCTAGTATTATCCGACGTCCCAATCCCAAACCTTACTATGTAGCTTTAGCGTTTAAAGGAATGGCTGAAGTTTATGACAATATGCAAAATTTGACCTATGCGGAACGTTTTGATTCGGTGAAAAAATATTCATTAAAGAGCCTTGAAATTGCTGAGGAAAATGATTTAACCGGAATAGTAGCGGCTTGTCAAAATCAGTTAGCATCAATTTATCGATTGGATTCTCGCGATTTGGATAGCGCGCAATATTACGCCGACCTGGCTTTCCATAATTTTATTAATGATGGGGCTTTACGCTCCGCAATGAATAATTCAATTATTTTGAGTGATATCTTAATTCGACGGGGAAACATAAAAAATGCCTTGAACCCTATAGAGCAAATGCACGATTTATTGCTGTTTTCTGGCAACGAAGATTTGTTTCTAAGAATTTATTTGCAGATGGCCAAAATATATGAATTACTTCATCAATACCGAGAGGCATACGAATTTCTTTCAGTAGGCCGATTGTTGCAGGAAAAAACATTTCAGGCAAACATGCATCTGCAAATTAGTGAGTTGTCGGCAAAATACAATTTGGCGGTCAAAGAGGCAAGTATCTTACAACAACAACAAAAGATTGATCAGCAAAAAGATCGGATTAAATATCTAGTGTTGATATTTATAGTATCGTTTTTGGTTTTAGCTTCGTTCTTATTAATCTTGTCGCATAGGAAACACCAATTGGAACATAGGTATCAGATAGACCGGATAAGCAAGGAAAAAATGAAGATGTTGCTGGAAAACAGAAATCTGGAATTGTCTCGGTTGTTGGCCAATAATATTGAAAAAAACAGAATCCTTCGTCAACTGAAAAAGGAATTGTCCTCAGGCATTGACCAACATGAATTTTTACAACTGCTAAATGTGAATATCGATACGGAGCAAAATTGGAAAAAGGTACTGTTGGATTTTAATGAGTTATACCCCAATTTTACGGTTCGTCTTAGTGCAGAACATCCCAACCTATCGCAAAACGATATAAAACTTTGTATTCTGTTACAATTGAAAATGACTTCATTGGAAATTGCACAAATGCTATCAGTTTCGGTGGCTGCTGTAAATAAAGGAAGACAACGTTTGCGAAAAAAACTTGAGCTGAGTGGCGAAAAAGATTTGATTGAATACCTGCGGTCAATTTGTTTATTGAAAAACGAGCAGTTGAATTGAAATGTCCTACCATTTGTCCTAGGTTTATTATGCCAATTTAATTATCCTTTGGTTAAATTTGGGTAAACCAAATCAACCAATCAAAATGAATACACGTTGTTCTAACTTTGATAGAATACATTTAATCAATGTTTTCAAGCTTATTTTTCTATTGCTTCTTATACTTGATAGCGGATGTTCTTCCGAAGAAATTAAGCCTGCCACGACTTTTTCTACCGATTATGAATTGATTGAAGAGGAAACGGATTCCTTATTACTTATGGCGGGTAGCATGGCTATTAATCTTGAAAAAATTGACGCAGATTTTGCCCGAACAAAAATGGTCAATCGTTGCATTGATGTATGGAACGATATGGACACAACCAAGTATGTTCATGCGAAGGATAAAGTGATAAAATCAGGCGTTTATAAATTTGACTGTAGCGGATTTGCTGGAGAAATTGTTATAAAAACAGTTTTGCCCGATCACTTTGATGATTTGGATAAGCATCGCGGAACCATTGTTGATACCTCTGGGATCTCGAATTTACACATAACAAGGCCATTGGCTGGCAGTATGTACGATTACTTCAGGGATACTATTCTTATGGATCCCGATAATCTGGTAAAGACGAACCAATATTGGAAAGTGTTTACCACAATTGACTCACTGGAAAGAGGCGATCTTATTATTGCCAGATACAATGACAATTGGAGGGTAAAGCAAAAAAACAATACCACAGGTCATGTAATGATTGCCTGGGAAATTGCTTCGGTAAATAGTCTCAATGAAGTAAACATTCAAGTGATGGACGCTACTTCCAGTGGTCATACTTCAGCCATCGATACCCGTAGTTCTTGGAAACATCCTGTGGCTGAGAAAATTAAAGGTTCTAATGGAGAATGCCATAACAGTGGTATTGGATTTGGAAAAATGACCTATAAAATAAGTAACAATGAGCATCGACGTCCATACGCCTATACCTGGAGCCTGAAAAATTCAAAATCGAAGTGGTATAATTTATATACTGGTGACGATATCTCGGAAGGTTCCAATTACGACCGACTGGAAGGGATCATTTTTGCCCGTCCGTTATAATTTTCATTCATAAAAAGTAATTATTATGCGTATCTGTCTTATTGTAGTCTTCGGTTTGTTAAACTTTTCTCTTTTTGGGCAACGTAAACATGCGATCGAAATGATGTATTCCAATTCAGCAACAGCATTGAACAGGGTATTGGAGGAAAGGGAGTTGTTTCATGCAGATGTTAGAGAGAGCACAGAAATCGTTTCCGATTCATTGTTGAGCATTTATAATAGTGAAGTTGAAACAAAATTAAAGTCGCAATATTTTGGTGTGGGTTTCAATTCATTAATTCCTTTTACCCGGAAACTACCAACTTGTTTTTTATATGGTGTAGGTGGAGGACTGCATCATTCCAGTTTGCTACATGGTTCGGGCACCGGGAATACAGGTTTTTTAAGTTATGAAGCCTCAGAACCCGGGTGGTTTGCATTTGTGACGCTTAGTTTTACGTATTCGCTTACTGAAACCTGGTTCATTGAAGCTTCCGGTGGCAGTTGGTTCATGACAGGTGTAGCCAACAAGGTGACAGATGCTAATTTTGGCTTTGATCATCCCTCGTTTGTTGAAAAACACAATAATGAGTTTAGTATTTTCAATATATATGCCACCTTGCAAGGAGGATACCGGTACGAAAAATGGCAGGGATGGCTGGGACCGGCTTATCATTATTCCAATATTGTTTATGATATAAACCGAGTTGTTACAGATTTAGACTGGGATGAAAATACCGAAGAGATTATTAAATATGGATATCGTAATTTGCTCCCACTAACATTACATGCTGGTTGTTCTTATGCACTTTTTGAAAATTGGGAGCTGACTGCTATCATCGATTACAACACCTATTGTACGGTAAAAACCATGTTGTCGTTTAATTTTTAAGCTTATTATCATGAAAAAGGCTACACCATTCCTTTTAATAATCTTCTTGTTTTTAAATCAGTTTATTGCACTTGCAGCGGGTTATGGCGATGATATTTATGCCGATAAATCCTTTTTTTGGGACAATTACGATAAGCCGGAATGGAACCCGTGGGACAATTGGGACGATTGCGATATATTTCAGTTTTACACCATCGTTGGCAATTTGTATGCCATACGATCAACACGTGGAGAAAGCTATTCTTACAAATTCGATGCTGAGGCTAATAAATTTCACCTTAAAAATTTAATTCACGAAGGAGAATCTGGGGCACCCGATTATTATCCGATTCAAAGGGCCAATCCATTAATTTTTGAATATGCAGGGAATGTATATTTGTTCGAATATGAAGGTCAGAACCTATCTTACGGTTATCATTTTTTGCAATTTCACACCGGCGATATCGACAATGGTAAACCATGGAAGAAGGACGCGGACATTAGCGGTCACGATGATGATTTTAGGGTGTATACGGCAGCCTGCACCATTGGAGATTATGTCTATTTGATTTATAATTCATACATCGAAGATAACGATTTCAAAACGCATGAAAATGACATTCGGATTGTGAAATGTTCAATGGATACAAATCATCATTTGATTATTCATGAAACCTACGAGCTTAATAACGTATTGGATAAATATTATTACCATCCATATGCCGCCGAAGTTTTTATTCATCCCGATGGAGATCCACGGATACTAATCTCTTATTCAAATGAAAGAACCAAAGAAAAGGAAAATTACGGAGGAGGCGTCATCGCTTTTAATCCAATATCCGGTAAACATGTTTCCATTTTTGAGGATAGAAATAGTGTTGATGATGAAGATGAAGGAACATACAACGATGCCTTCTCTGTAAGAGCAATTCATGGTAGCCTGCAAGGTAAAAGGACTAGCCCGGCTGGCAATAAAACAGCAACAAATCGAATACAGGTAATTACCAATCATTTCGAAGATAGCCACTGGGACGGATTTAATTTTGTGCCTGATTGTGGTCAGTTTGTCTGTCGCACTTATGAGGTAAAAGAGGATGGCCAATACAAATTCGTAGAGAAGAGTAAAATTAGACTGGGCTTCGAGGATTATCATCCTGATGAATGGAATCGCATGAATCTTGATGTGGATTACATGCTTGAAGCAAGCACCGATTCGAATCATCCCGATGCAGGGACCAAATATCATCAGAAAATATGGATGTTTTACACCGATAAAGATGGCGACATCAGAGGGTGTAAATTTAATTCTGATACCTGGCGGTTTATACCTGGCAGTGATGTTGTTTCCGACGATTTGGATAATGTTGCAGCTTATGGCGAAGAAGTAAAAGATTCCTGGATTTTATTTGGAATAATTGAAGGCCCGCCACCCTGTTCAATTGATTGGGAAAAATGGAAAATAAATCATGGAAAAGATTCGCTAACCACTCCTCCATCGGTATTTAGCTACGATAGTGAAAAAAGTTCTTCTGTTGGAATATCCAGTGAAACTGAGGGCTCAGCATTTATTGGGATTAGCTGGGGAGGAGAAAAAGCAGTGTCGAGCGGTGAAATAAAGTACACGAGTAAGTGGGAGAAAGAAAAAGAGTATACTGTAACAAAAATACAAGGCAGCGCACTTGAATTGGGATTGAACGAAAAAATGCAAAACGTTGCCGTAAGATATTATTTGGTTCCGCAATTTGAACGACTCACTTATGGAACATTTGCCTGGTGGATCACGGATCTCAAGATCGAAAATGCAAGTTCAGTTCAATATCGGTTTATCACCAGCAATTATTCCATTTATAGCGAATATGTTCCCTTGCATGAAGAACCTTTTCTGATGGAAGAAGATAGTATCAATCAACCATCCATGTGGTGTTGGTCAAAAAATAATCCTCAACGAAGCTGGGTATACAATAATTTAGGTTCGGCCGAAAATATTAATTTTTTCTGGAAAGATGCAACAAAAGGGAGTGCCAGTTATTTGGCTACCGAAACCGACTCAATTGTAACCCGATCACATACGAACGAAATTGAACTCTCGGCTGATGTTGGCAAACCTGAGGTTTTTAAAGTTAATTTTGGCGGATCGTATAGTTGGACCAATGGTGTTACTACCAGAACGGTGGTGTCCAATAAGTTTTCTTTTGCGTATGAGAATCTCGATGCCAAGGAACTAGGAGCCAACATTAGCAGTATTCACACCAATGCTTACATTTGGAATAGTGTCAAAGGTCTTCCAATCGAGAATAATTTAAAGAAGGGCCAAAATCCATGGTACATTGCTTATTCTGTGACTAGTGTCACTCCGTACGATGAGGAATTTTTCGAGATCGCATTTGGTGAAAATTGGGAAACAGGAGTCAATACACATTCTGATGAATTGAATCTCATTGTTTACCCAAATCCATCCAATGGGAACTATATAAACCTAATTGGGCTGCGAACAAATGAGGGAACATGCACGGTTAAAGTATTTGACAATGTGGGGCAGAATATAAGAACAATCAATTCTGTTGGAGCAAGCACCGATGGTGAATTAAGTATTCCGTTCATCAGTCCATTGAAAAATGGTATTTATCTTATCGTGGTTGACCAAAATGGAAGAAAATCTATTCAAAAATTATTGGTTGCCAATGGCTTCTGAGAAGGTATGATAGAGATCCTGCCTTGTTTTGGATTGCCTGTTTTTATAGGACAAGCCGCGGCTGTTTCTTAAATTTTTACCTATGCCAGATGGATTAAATGTTTATAGTATGCAGTTTTCCAAGAAACTTTATACTCTGCCTTTACCCCTTGTTAAGGCAGTGGGATCCAAAAAGTAGCAACTCCCAAAAATTTTAACTTTTCACCATTGGCATTGGCCTCAACAATGGCGGCAATTTTATGATCGCTGTATTGGTAGGTGGCTAAAATTTGAAGTTGTGTCGCAGTGGTCAGACCTTTGTCGACCAATTTTTCTACGATGTTATCGCCTTTGGCTTCTTCCCGATCGTGCGCGGCTTCTTTTTTGAGCCATGTTTCAAAATTACTTGCACTTGGTTTGAAAAATGCCAGAGCCCCTACTAAAATTAAAATAACTACTACAAAACGAATCAGTTTCTTCATTTCCTTTAATCTTTATTTTATCTATTATCCAGTATCAAATATCCTGCTTCCAGTGGTTTCTTAAAGAATTTCAAGCAATTCTTTCAAATCCGTAATGGTATAAGTTGCCATACCCATTCCATCGTTTACAGCTTTTTCCTTGTACAAATTGAAGAACACCTGATCGATGCCGAAATTCATGGCCCCAACAATGTCGCTTTCCCAAGAGTCGCCAATCATGATGCTTTCCTTTTTGCGGGCGTTGCTGCTTTTAATGGCATGTTCAAAAATGGCCCGTGATGGTTTAGGTGCTTTAATATCTTCCGAAATGTATACATCGGTGAAGAATTTTTGCAGCCCGGTGTTGTTCAGTTTATCGTGCTGAACCTCCTTAAAACCATTTGTAATGATGTGCAGTTTGTAGCCTTTATCCTGCAAATTAGTCAGCACCTCAATGGTTCCGGGAAATAGTTCGGTTTGGGTACTCATTATTTTCAGGTAGAGGTCGTCGATGGCTAAGGGTTCAACCGGTGGGACAATACCAAAGGCGGCCAAACTATCGGCATGACGTTTTCCCCTTAATACATCCTTGGCCATTTTTTTATCGCGGTACAAGGCCCAAAGCGCATGATTGATGGGAATGTAAACCTTAAAATAAGCCTCAAATGATTCCAGTTGTTGATGCAGACCAAGTTGTTTAAACGCCTCTTCCATGGCCAGATAGGCATTGGCATCAAAGTCGTACAGGGTGTTGTCGAGGTCGAAAAAAAGGTGCTTGTATTTGGTCATTCCAGTTTATTTTAAGTCGCTAAAATAGGGGTTTCAAATCGAAATTACCAGCAATGTTGATAAAGTCATTGTTCATGCAAATTGAAGGGACTGAATCTCAGTTTTTACCAAGTAATTCAAAGCGTCTACAGCGTATTAATTACAACTGCTGTTTTCAAAATTACTTCACTTTTACTGGCTTAATTTATATTTATCGGAGAGCAGTGTTCACCTGTCTGTCATATTTATTTTCTTTACTCTCAGCCATTAGCCAATAGCCATTAGCCATCAGCCTTTGCGCTCTTTGCGGGAAAAAAATAAACCAATCAGCGGCTGATCTGTTTCAATAGAAAATTATTGACAATGAAACGCATTCAGTTGTTTGAATTTGAAGATCAAGCCTGGTTCCCGAATTGGATCAGAACATCCATAACACGCCTCATTGTGGTGCTCAATAAAGTGATGGGCGTAAATGAAGTGGTCGCAACCTTGATCGACTCCATTTTAAGCAAAATAGAAACCAGGCAAATTGTCGACCTTGGTTCGGGTTCAGGAGGCGCTATGCCTGCAGTACTGAAAGACCTTCAAGAAAAATACGGGCATCAGGAATTAAAGTTGATTTTAACCGACTTGTATCCGAGTTCTGAAAATGTGGAACATTTTAATTCAAATCTACAGCCTGCAATCTCCTATTCAGCCAAACCGGTCAATGCTGTTCAACTGAACACTGCTCCTGAAGGATTAAAAACCATGGTGAACTGTTTTCACCACATGCCGCCTGCCAGTGCACGTGCCATTTTGAAATCAGCTCAAGAAAACGAACAGCCGCTGTTGATTTATGAATTAAGTGACAATGCCATGCCAACTTTAATTTGGTGGATTTTTCTTCCGCTTTCATTCGTTATTATGGTGGTCATGGTTTTGCTAATGACTCCTTTTGTACGGCCACTAACTTTCAAACAAGTATTTTTCACATACATCATCCCCATCATTCCCATTTTTTATTTCTGGGATGGCCAGGCCTCCATGCCCCGGACCTACACTTTATCCGATTACGACGAATTGCTTCCTGAAGCAGATTCCAAGTATACCTGGGAAAAAGGCTATGCCATGAATGCCAAAAATAAAAAGAGCGGAACCTATCTTATGGGGATGCCCATAAATTAGAATTTGTAATTCCAGGTTACCGATGGCATAATGGGGATAAGCGTTGCACCTTTTACCTTGTTCTTTTGGATAAAATAAAAACTTACATTTTTTCGGTTGTAAATGTTGTAAACACTAAATACCCACGAACTTTTTTCCTTCGTCTTATTGTCGAGATGAAAAGCCAGATCGAGGTGATGTACGGCGGGCAAACGCACGTTGTTTGGGCTGGGAATGTAATAGTTGAAGTCTTTCAGTCCGGTTCCGTATCCTTTCAATTCACCGGGGAGTATGGCCGGTAGCGTATAGTTTGAAAACGACAACATGTGTCCACTCATAAAATTGAAGTTAAGCGAAATTCGTTTGTCGAACCTGGCTTCTTGTTTTGATTTGAATTCTATGGTGATTCAAGGCCCGTGCGGGTGGTATCTATAATCCTAAAACTATACGTTAACCATTCTTTTTAAGTTCTTCTATTATTGGTTTTATTTGATCTTCATTCTCGCATGAAATTGCTTTCTCATTCATTTCATCAAAATATTTCAAGGTAGATGTAAAACTAAAAGAGTTAGCCCATTCAATTGCTTTTTTATATCCTCGATTATCAAGTGTATTTAAAAGCGATATCGAATTCTGAATTTTATTTTTAGGAATAGTTTGTGATCTGGATGGCGAATGTTTAACGAGAGAAAATACAAATCCTCCATTTTAAAAGAAGATTTTATCCTTGATAAATGTATATTTTTTGAATAACGCCGAATCTATACACCGATGGTCTATATTCAGAATAATTGTTTCTTCGGTATTTTACATTCCACATTTTTGCTTGCAATAATGGACAATAAAGCATCCGATTGTCACAAATTTGATAGTCCGTGCATCAATTTTATCAGGGTTAGCGACTGGAAAAATTAATCTTTGTCAAGATAACTTAAATTAGAAATTAATAAATCATTAACCAAAATCAAAAGAATAAAGCATGAAACTTATGAAATTTACTTTACTATTACTGCTTGTGACTTGTCTGTTTTCCAGTAAGTTGTTTGCGGATCAGATGCCCGCGGGTTACGTGTCGATTTACACTCTTAACGGAGAAGCCGAAAAAACACCGTTGGTGGTTGATGCAAAAGCAAGCTCTCAACTGGCTGGACCTGCAAGTGGATGGGGAAATATGGCAAACTGGGATTTTTCAAAATACAGAAAGCTGGTAATCAATCTTACTTTTGACCCGGCTGATGCAGGTAATCAGTTTGCTTTACGTTTCAACGTAAATGCTGACGCCGTAAATTCAAATGTTAAAGTTGAGAAATTTACTCTTCCTACTAGTGGGACAGAGTTTTCGGCTGAAATTGCACTTGATTCATACGCAGTAGATGGAATGTTTAAGCTTGGCGGTTTAATACTGTACAATGGGGCTACTCATTGGAGTTTTAGTTATGATTCAACTGCAACGACGACTTCTTTACCTATGACAGTAAATTATGTTGCCGTTGGAGATGAAATACCTGACTTGACCAAAATGCCGGAAGATTACGTGTCGGTTTATTCACTTAAATCAGAGCTTGAATTAGCACCGCTTGAGGTTGGCGCAGTTGCAACTTCTCAACTTTTGGGACCTGCAAATGGATGGGGCGATTTGGCCGATTACGATTTTTCTAAATACAGAAAACTGGTGATCAACCTCACTTTTGACCCGGCTGATGCAGGTAATATGGTTGCCATACGCTTCAATGTTAATTCTGTCGTGGGAGGTGCTAAGGTGAAACTGGAGAAATTTACACTTCCTACCGAAGGTACAAATTTCTCTGCGGAAATTGATCTTGAAAAATATGCTGAAGATGGAAAAGTTGGGGTTGGCGGCATCGTGTTTTATAATGGAGCTTCTCATTGGAGTTTTGCATATGATGATGGAACGCCAACAACTTTGCCAGTAACGATTAACTATGTTGCATTGGCAGATGAAATTATTGATTTCACCAAAATTCCAGCAGATTACGTGTCGGTTTATTCAATTAAATCAGAGCTTGAATTAGCACCGCTTGAGGTAGGCGCAGTTGCAACTTCTCAACTTTTGGGACCAGGAAATGGATGGGGCGATTTGGCTGATTACGATTTTTCTAAATACAAAAAACTGGTGATCAACCTCACTTTTGACTCGGCTGATGCAGGTAATATGATTGCCGTACGCTTCAATGTTAATTCTGTCGTGGGAAGTGCTAAGGTGAAACTGGAGAAATTTACACTTCCTACCGAAGGTACAAATTTCTCTGCGGAAATTGATCTTGAAAAATATGCTGAAGATGGAAAAGTTGGGGTTGGCGGCATCGTGTTTTATAATGGAGCTTCTCATTGGAGTTTTGCATATGATGATGGAACGCCTACAACTTTTCCAGTAACAATCAATTATGTTGCTGTTGGCCCGGTTGAGGAAGTGCCAGTTAAGCCAACTACTGAAATTCTCGTTGAAAATATTATTGATGGAACGATTACCGATGATAGCGACTATAAATGTGTTGCTAATATTCGCTGGGATGTCGACAATATCTATATTGCTATTGAAATAAACGACGATAGTCTTTACGATGGTGCAGCAGATGTGTATGTAAATGACAATATTGAACTATATTTCGATATGGATAACTCAAAGAACCCAACTTGGCCAAGAAACGCTGGATGGCCTGCTACTTCATACGATACTAACGACTTCCAATTGAGAATTCTTCCAGGAAAAGCATGGGAAACATATAATACTTCAGTCACAGGTGTAAACTTAACAACTACAATGAAAGATGGAGGTTATGATATAACGGTTAATATTCCTTGGGACTCTCTCATGGCTGGTTTTACACCTACTGCAGGCACCCAGATTGGTTTCGATATTTTGGCCAGCGATAACGATAGCGATTACAGAAACCAGATTACCTGGAATGCAAAAACTCAAATGCCTTGGAACGATGCTTCATTGTTCGGAACTCTTGAGTTCGTTGATGGAGGTACATTTAAATCGATTGCTGACGCAACTGCTCCTGAAATTCCAGTAGTAACTGCTACAGTGGATAGCTCAACCGTCAACTTGGCATGGGCTCTTCCTGTAGATGACGTTGCTGTTATGTCGTACAATGTTCAGCAAGATGGTGTGGTAATTAAAGAAGCAATTTATGCACTGGAAGCTGGAAATACATTGTCGATTAAAGACTTGGCGGATGGTTCATACAAATTTACTGTTATTTGCTTCGATAACTCTGGCAACTCTTCTAAGGCAGATGTTACAGCTGTTGTTGATACGAAATCGTCAGTTCATGATTTATTAACTGGTTTTATGGCTTACCCTAATCCTTCAAATGGAATGATAAGCATAGAAACAGGCAGTAATAATTCTTCAGTTCTGGATGTATTCGATATTACCGGAAAAAAAATCATAAGAAAATCATTCGTTAACAATTGCTCAATAGATTTATCAAATAATCGAAAAGGCATTTACATTTTAAATGTGGTTACTGATGATGTGATCAACACCACCAGGTTGGGAATTAAATAAATCATAAAATATTTCTTTAAAAGAGGCTTTCCAGAAATGGTTAGCCTCTTTTTTTGAAAGTAGAAATTTTACCGGTTGTTACAAGTGGATTGTATGTCATTCGTTTGCGTATTTGCCTATGAACAATGGGATTAAATACAGTGATGGCGCAAAACATTCAGGATGAATAGATTATGATTTGCCTTGCAAAATGGATTAACTCGAAATAAAATAAGCACATATGTTCCAAAATTTTGTACTAAACACCACCCAGCGATAGAATTAATGCCTAAACTTTTTTTACAATTTTACTTCCTAACATTTCCACTATATTTGTGTTTTTCCACTAACGTTGTAACATCACCTTTTTTTATACGTTATTTGGGCATTTGAAATCAAATTCTGTTGAATAAAACCAGTCGCTGTGAAGTCATTTAAACTTGTCAATAATTTAGTGGGATGGGGCGTTTTCCTCCTTTCCTTAGTGGTCTATTACCTGACCCTTGAACCTTCAGTCAGTTTTTGGGACTGTGGCGAATTTATTGCTGCATCGTATAAATTGCAAATCGGGCATCCACCCGGAGCCCCTTTCTTTCAGCTAATTCAGCGTGTGGTATCGTTGTTTGCGCCCAATACCAATAAGGTGGCCTTGTTTATGAATGCCTTTTCGGGAACGGTAAGTGCGGCAACCATTTTGTTTTTGTATTGGACCATCGTCCGTTTGGCCGAGCGCATGTTAAGCGAAAGCACCAAAAACAACCAGTTGCTCATGATGACTGCCGGTGTGGTGGGTTCGCTCACTTTTGCTTTTTCCGATAGTTTTTGGTTTTCGGCCGTTGAAGCCGAGGTGTATGCTTTTTCGTCGTTATTTACAGCCATGGTATTCTGGGCCATTCTGAAATGGGAGCAAGTCGCTTTCGAAAAACAGGCCAATCGATGGATTGTACTCATTGCCTATTTAATTGGTTTGTCAATTGGTGTTCACCTGTTGAACCTTTTAGCCATTCCTGCCATTGGGTTGATCTGGTATTTTAAAAAATACCAACCAACTGCCAAAGGAATCATTGCCACCTTGGTGATTTCGGCCATTACCATTGCATTTATCATGTATGGGTTGGTACAGGGAACACCCACTATGGCGCAGAATTTTGAAATTCTATTTGTCAATTCATTTGGATTGCCCTATAATTCTGGCATGCTCTTTTTCATTTTGTTGTTGGTTGGGGCTTTGATCGGGTTGAGCATTTATGCCCATAAAAAAAGTAAACCCTTGCTTAACCTGGTGGCCATTTCAGTATTGGTGATTTACATTGGCTTTGGATCATACGCCATGTTGATGGTACGTTCCAATGCCAATCCGCCTATGGATGAGAACAGTCCTGAAAATGCGTATACTTTAATGAAATACCTGAATCGTTCGCAGTATGGCGATACACCCATCTTTACGGGCTATTATTACAATGCACCTGCTTTGGGAATGGAAGAAGGGGCGCCGGTGTATTATCCGAAAGACGGGAAATACATCAAGTCCAAAGGGACACCCAGTTATTCCTTTGATCCCCGGTTTAAAACCATATTTCCCCGAATGTATAGTTCTTCGGATAACCATGTGAACGGGTATAAAATGTGGGGCAATATAAAAGGCCGTCCTGTGAATGTAAATGGTAAAACAGATTACATTCCAACTTTCAGTGAAAATATTCGCTACTTTATTTCCTATCAGATCAACCACATGTACATCCGTTATTTCATGTGGAATTTCGCGGGAAGGCAAAACGATCAACAAGGTCATGGTAATGTGCTGGACGGTAATTGGCTCACCGGAATTGGTTTTATCGATGCCATGCGGCTGGGATATAGTGGCGATCAACCATCGTCGATGAGCAATCCCGAAACGACCAATCGCTATTACATGTTGCCTTTTCTTTTGGGTTTGGTTGGATTGTTTTTTCAGCTGAAACGGAATAAAAATGATTTTTGGGTGGTGATGCTGCTGTTTTTAATGACCGGTTTGGCCATTGTGGTCTACCTGAATCAGTCGCCCTATCAGCCTCGCGAGCGGGATTATGCCTACGTGGGATCATTTTATGCCTTTGCCATTTGGATAGGATTGGGTGTAATGGGCGTAGCTCAGTTCCTAAATAAATATTTAAAGAATAAAGCGCTGATTCCTACTGTGGTGCTCACGGCGCTCATTCCCTTGTTGGTGTTGTCGGAAAATTACGACGACCACGATCGTTCGAACCGGTACATTGCACGCGATTTGGGTAGAGACTATCTGCGCAGTTGTGCAAAGAATGCCATTCTGTTCACCTATGGCGATAACGATACCTTTCCATTATGGTACGTTCAGGACGTCGAAAATGAGCGTCCCGATGTGCGCATATGCAATGTGACCTTGTTGAATGGCGATTGGTACATCGATCAGATGAAAAACAAGGTGTATGAATCGGATCCTCTGCCCATTTTAATGGAAAAGGAAAAATACGAAAATGATGTCCGCAATACTTTGTTTGTTCGCGATGATCTCAATTATCCGGTGGAACTCTCCACGCTGATGAAAATTGCCTTAAGCGACAGTCCCAAAGCCAAATTGAAAACCCAAGGTGGTGGCTCTTACAACTATTTCCCCACACATCAGTTTAAGATTACAGTTGATAAGGAACAGGTGTTAAAAACAGGAACGGTAGCTCCTGAAAAAGCCGCATTGATTGAAGATTCTATTGTGATTCGTTTTGAAGGAAATTACCTTACCAAAAGCGATCTGGCCATTTTGGATCTATTGTCGAATAACAACTGGGAACGCCCCATTTATTTCGATTTGAGTGTGGTGTATACGAGTAGTCTGAAATTAGACCAATACTTGCAGCATGAAGGTTTTGCCTATCGTTTGGTGCCTATAAAAAGTGCCACTCCCGATCCTTCCATCGACGTGGATATTTTGTATAACCGTTTAATGACGCGCTACGAATGGGGCAATCTGGGCGATCCCGATATTTTCCTCGATGAAAATACGTATCGTACCGTTGAGGTGGTTCAAATCAAAAATAATTTCTACAAACTTTCAACTGCCTTGTTAAACCAGGGAGACAAAATACGGGCGAAAGAGGTGGTGGATAAGCTCTATGAGATTTTGCCCCTTGGCCGATTCCATTGCACTTACTTCGACATTGTAATGGCCGGAAATTATTACCAGTTAAATGAGCTTGAAAAAGGCGATCGCCTGATGGAAACAGTGGCCAATGAAGGTTTTGAAAAGGTGGAGTTTTACCTTTCGTTGGGAGGCGATTATGTAGGCCAGTTCCAACGGGAAGCCAATCGCGACATTAACATCATCCGCGAAGTGGTGAGGGTGACTACCAATTCTAATCGCACTGCATTAAGTGAAAAGCTTGAGACGCGCTTAAACGATGTGATTCAAAATTTCGGAAATTTGTAAAATCACAACTTTGAAAGAAAAAAGGCTGAATCGGAAGAACCTGATTCAGCCTTTTCTGTTTATGTTTGTAACAATTGCGGTACAAAACTTGAATTCAAAAATAGTTAATATTGAAAATATTGGCGATGTAAATCTTACCCGAAGGAAAGGTTCGTCGCGTATTTCTGTTCGTGTAAAACCCGATGGATTGATCACTGTGAATCATCCCTGGTTTGCAACAGAGCTGGAAGTAATGAGCTTCATTCAAAAAAACGCCGATTGGATTCTGCATCAGAAAAAATTGCAGGAGCGACGCAAACAATTGTTCGGTATTAATCAGGTGATCGACACCAAAACACATTCCATTAAGATTGTCGCCATTGAACAGGGAACCGTTCGCGCAGCGTTAAAAGGCCATGAGGTAGTGATTACCATTCCGGTTTCAAAGGACATCAGTGATGAAAAAGTACAGTTGTTTATCCGTAAGGTGATCATTGAAGTATGCCGGCGTGAAGCCAAAAAAGTGCTGCCGCAACGCACCGAAGAGTTGGCACGACAATTTGGTTTTAAGTATGAAAAGGTGTTCCTAAAAAACCTGAAAAGTAAATGGGGCAGCTGTTCCTCGTTGGGAAACATTAACCTGAATGTTCACCTGATGCGTTTGCCCGATCATTTGATCGATTACATTATTTTGCACGAATTGACACACACCCAACACATGAATCACGGACCTCATTTTTGGGCCTTGTTGAATAAAATCTGCAACGGAAAAGCCCGTCAGTTGGACAATGAAATGAAAGCCATGGGAAAGTTAATTTTGAAATGAAAAGTTGCAACAATTCAGTGACTAAAGTTTCGAGTGCCTAAAATGCCTAAAGTTAATCTTAAAATACCTGTTTTTGATTTTGTGCTTTGCTGAGTATTTTCTAGAAAGAAAAACGATCATCTTCCTCGTTGTCTCCGTCTTTTTTCTGTTTGCCTTTTCCTTCTACCACCACAACAATTTCGCCTTTTACTGTTTTAGCTTTAAAATGCTCCAGTACTTCAAGAACGGTACCTCTGGCATTTTCTTCGAATAACTTCGACAGTTCGCGGCTCACACTCACAATTCGTTCACTCCCAAAATGCTCTAAGAGTTGTTCCAGTAATTTAACCAGACGGTATGGCGACTCATAAAAGACAATGGTGCGTGGTTCTTCAGCCAATTCGGTTAATCGTTTCTGACGACCTTTTTTCTGTGGCAGAAATCCTTCGAAACAGAACTTGTCACAAGGTAATCCAGAGTTGACCAGGGCCGGAACAAAGGCAGTGGCGCCAGGAAGCGTTTCCACTTCAACTCCTTTCTCCAAACAGGTTCGGGCCAATAAAAATCCGGGGTCGGAAATGCCAGGAGTGCCGGCATCGGAAATAAGGGCAATGTTTTCGCCACCCAAAATGCGGTCGGCAATGTGTTCCGATGTTTTGTGCTCGTTGAACTTATGGTGCGATTGAAGTTTTGTGCTGATTTCGTAGTGATGCAAGAGTTTCGAAGAGGTTCTGGTGTCTTCAGCCAGAATGGCATCCACTTCTTTTAATATGCGAATGGCCCTGAGGGTGATGTCCTCAAGGTTCCCAATTGGCGTTGGTACAATATATAGTTTTCCCATAAATCAATTTTTTAAATGCAAATTCCAAAAAGAACAAAATTAATTGAATGCTCCGAACAAGATCCTCGTCCGACCGGAGTCATCCGGGCGGGCCCGTCCGACTGAAATCATCCGGGCGGGCAGCACCCAGTATCCAGCAACCAGTATCTAATTACTAAACCGCTGTTTGATCAGAGCAATAAATTTTAAACTGGCTTCGTTTTTGGTCCATTTGAAATTCTCTTCAAGGTATTCAATGGCTTCCATTAAATTTTTGCAGGAATCTAGTTTTTCAATGGATAGGTTAAATTTTGCCTGATCGTTCCCAAACAATTCACGGGTAAACATAAATTTATCATTTAAGCCAATTGCTTTAGGCAGGCTGGTAACCGGCTTCCCTTTAATTTTTGATTCCTGCACTTTTGCTGCAGCCAATCTTTCATTTAAAGTAGGCTCTTTGGTGAATTTTTCGCCAAGTATTTTTTTCTCCTCTACTTTGGCTGCCATTTCTATATCCGTTTTTGCTTCGGCACTCTTTTTAAAAGTTTCTACTTCTTTTATAGTTTCAATTTCTACAACTGTTTCCGTTTCTACCACGGTTTCCGTTTCGGTCACCTGAACAGTTTGTTTTATCGCTTCAACTTCAACTTCAACTTCAACTTCTTCAACTTCTTCTTCTTCTTCTTCTTCTTGAATTTCTGGTGCCTGTTCAACAGAAGTAACTTGCGATGGAACTGGTGTTTTTATTTCATCCTTTAGGTCGAGGACAGGCTCATCTTCCTGTATTTCCGTTTGTTGGGTTTCTGGTGCAATAAGTTCTTCGATATCGTGTTTTGGCTCTTCAATTACAATGGGGTTTTCCGGCATCATTTCTTCTTCAGCAGTTTGATCTGCTTCAAACACTAATGTTTCATGTGTTTCATTTATTTCCGCCTCAATTCCATGTACAGGTTCAAATTCAATAGGTGCTTCTTCCGGTATCTCTTCCGTTTCATCGGCAGTGAGATTGTTTTTTTTACCCTTTAAAAGCATAAATTCCTGCAAGAGTGTTTTTGTTCGGCCAATTGTAATATCAATTAATAGTTGATTCGGAAGTTCTTCTTCCTGAAGGTTTTCCACCAATAGTTGTAATTCCGAGAGATCCTTTTTAATCAATTCCAGTACGATGCTGTTATCCATATATTTTCGTGTGATTCGTTGTTGGAATACCCATCCAATAACTCAATTTTTAATAATATGTAGTATATTCAAACTTTTAAATTTTCGTCATCCTTTTATAGAACGACAAAAATGACATTGAATTGTAAAATTACTTTTTTTGAGTTAATAGTATCTGATGTTTCTTGAAAAAGATTTAAGTGGACGACAGCAAAAAGGCTGGATCGAAGTGGTTTGTGGATCAATGTTTTCGGGGAAAACAGAGGAACTCATCCGTAGACTGAACCGTGCGAAAATTGCCAATCAACGGGTAGAAATATTTAAACCGGTGATTGATAATCGCTATTCTTTGGTTGATGTGGTTTCTCATAACGAAAACGCCATACGTTCAACTCCGGTGGATACGGCCTCGAATATTCTCCTTTTGACGGGCGATGTGGATGTTATTGGTATTGATGAAGCTCAGTTTTTTGACCCGGCCATTGTTGAGGTTTGCAATAAGTTGGCCAACATGGGTGTTCGGGTTATCGTCGCCGGATTGGACATGGATTTCCAGGGAAAACCTTTTGGTCCAATGCCTCATTTAATGGCGGTTGCAGAGTATGTCACCAAGGTTCATGCCATTTGTATGCGTTGTGGAAGTCTGGCAAATTGTTCGCATCGATTGTCACACGAAGAAAAATTGGTAGTTTTAGGAGAGAAAAACGAATACGAACCCCTTTGCCGGGAGTGTTATAATGAAACAAAAAAATAGTAAAATGAACGTTGTCACCAACCTATCAATTGTTCCGATAGTGAATGCTACAGTTCTTCAGGGAGCTGAAACCTTACCCATCACGTATCTGTCTACTGATTCGCGAACCATTGTGTCAGGAAAAGAAACGCTCTTTTTTGCTTTGGTTACCGAACGGAACAATGGTCATCAATACATTCGTAAGGCCTACGAAAAGGGCGTTCGAAGTTTTGTGATTTCTGACGAAAAAAAGAAATTAGATAAATACAGTGATGCCACTTTCCTGTTGGTGGAGAATACCATGGAAGCCTTACATGACCTGGCACGCTGGCGTCGTGAACTGTTTAGTGGCAATGTGATTGGCATAACTGGTAGCAATGGCAAAACCATTGTGAAAGAATGGTTGAGTGAATTATTGGTCGACGATTATCACATTATTAGAAGTCCTAAAAGTTATAACTCACAAGTGGGTGTTCCGCATTCGGTTTGGTTGCTTGATGATGAGGCCGACATGGCCTTCTTCGAAGCAGGCATCTCTCAACCGGGAGAAATGGAAAATCTGCAAAAAATTATTCAGCCGCGATATGGAATCATCACGAATATAGGAGAAGCGCATCAGTCCAACTTTGAGTCGATGCAGCAAAAGGTGATTGAAAAATTGAAGCTGTTCAAGGAGTCAGAAGTGATTATCTACCGTAAAGATTACACCCTAATTGACGAAGCGGTAAAGGAAATGGCCAAAGAAACCGGCGTTTGTCCTGTGTCGTGGTCCATGATGGATGAAACCGCTGATTTGTTTATTTATTTTGTACAGAAGGTCCCCGAGGGCTGTGGAATTATTGGTCAGGTTCAGGAAAAGCAGTATGCCATTTCCATTCCTTTTGCCGACGACGCTTCGGTGGAAAATGCCATTACCTGTTTGGCCGCATTAATTGCCATTGGGAAAGATCAGGATCAGATTTTAAATCGTTTCAGTACCTTGCAGCCCATTGCCATGCGCATGGAAATCAAGCAGGGGATCAATCAATGTATCATCATTAACGATTCATACAATTCCGATTTAAATTCATTAACGATTGCTTTGGATACCCTGGATCAGCAGGCCAACGAAGATTTTATGCCCAAAACCCTGGTGCTCTCCGATATTTTTTATTCTGCAAAATCGGACGAAGAATTGTATGCCGAAGTGGCCCAATTGGTAAAATTGAGGAGCATTGAACGTTTTATTGGAATAGGACCTAACTTAAAACGAAATCGTAGTTTATTTGCAGAGAATGCCTTGTTCTTTTCTTCAACTGCTGATTTCCTATCGAGCCTGACCAGTTTAGGTTTGCAGAATGAAGTGATTCTGTTAAAAGGTGCGCGCGAATTCCATTTTGATCAAATTGCCAACGTGCTGCAATCAAAAGCACACGAAACGGTGTTGGAGATCGACTTGTCGGCCATGATCAGTAACCTGAATTATTTCAGAGGAAAATTGAAGCCAGGTGTGAAAACGATGGCCATGGTAAAGGCCTTTTCATATGGAAGTGGTATGGCCGAGATTGCCCGGTTGCTTGAATTTCATCAGGTGAATTACCTGGCGGTTGCCATTGCTGATGAAGGTATTGCGCTTCGCAAAGCTGGAATTTCTATTCCCATCATCATTATGAATCCCGAAGAACACAGTTTCGACATGATGTTTGAACACCTGTTGGAACCCAATATCTATTCCACACGCTTGCTGGAACAATTCCTGACATCGGCGCAACGAAATGCTGTTTGTAATTTCCCCATTCATGTAAAAATCGACACGGGCATGAAGCGCCTGGGTTTTGAAAATGAAGAAGAAATAAGGCATTTGCTGGAAAAAGTGAAACGGGGAAATGTGCTGCACATCAGTTCCGTATTTACTCATTTGGCTGCCAGTGATGAGCCTGCCGAAGACGGATTCACTCAAATTCAATTCCACCGCTTTGATAAACTGGCCAAAATAGTTCAAACAAATACCGACCATCATGTGATGCTACATGCTTTAAATTCGGCAGGTATTGAACGCTTCCCCAACAATCAGTACGACATGATTCGCCTTGGAATTGGTCTTTATGGTGTGAGTTCAGTAAATCAGGAAGCGCTTCAAAATGTAAGCACGCTGAAGACCACTGTTTCACAGATCAGAACCGTTGAGAAGGGCGAAACCATAGGTTATGGCCGCAAAGGTATTGCGGAAAAAGCAATGCTGGTCGCGACCCTTCCAATTGGGTATGCCGATGGCTTTAATCGCCGTTTAAGCAATGGAGTGGGGAACGTATGGATCAATGGTCAACTGGCTCCGGTCATTGGCAATGTGTGTATGGACATGTGTATGGTTGACGTAACGGGAATTGAAGTCCAGGAAGGCGACCGTGTGGTGGTGTTTGGTAAAGAATATCCACCATCGGAAATGGCAAAGGTCTTGGATACTATACCTTACGAAGTATTTACTTCTATATCACAAAGGGTAAAACGAGTTTATTTTCAGGAGTAATTAACTTATTGAACTTGCCAAATTCAACACTTTTAGTAAAATAAAGAACCGTTCCTTTTACGAGGGAACGGTTCTTTTGGTAAATTAGAATTCTATTACAACAGTATAACTCACTTTTACAGGTTTGCCTCTTTGCATACCTGGTTTCCATTTCTGCATTTCTTTCACAATTTTTAAGGCTGGTGCTTTCAGTTGATCTGGTGTTGAACCAACCACTTTTGCATCTTGCACTTCGCCTTTAGCATTAATAGTAAATGTAACAAAAGCTTTACCTGTTAATCCAAATTTCGAAGCTGCATCTCTGATGTATTGGTCAAGTGCTTCTTTCCCTCCGGGATATTGAGGCATATCTTCCACAATAATAAATGTTTCACCCTCAGGAGATATTCGAGCCTCCTCTTTTTTCATTGAAATTTCAATAACTCCATCTTTTGCCTTCACTCCATATTTGTCAATTGCCGACTGGTCTTTCAAAACATTGATGGATTGAATGGCGTTCGGATCGATTTCGTTGATGTCATCTTTCGAAATTTTACCATCAATAACGATCAATGGTGTTTTACCCTCTTTGCTTCTAAATTCCAAACTATTGGAAGGTGCTGGTGGTGGTGGTGCAATTTTCGAATTTTTTGTAGTAATAAGGATCACTCCATTTTTTCCTTTGTCGCCGTACAGTTTCGTGGCAGCCTCATCTTTCAGAGCTTCCACCTTTTCAATGCTATTCGGATCCATTTGGTTAAGATCAACCTTTTTAATTTCTCCATCGATGACAATTAATGGCTCCTTACCGTCTTTGCTTTTGATGGTAATACCCGAAGTTGGTGGTGGTGGTGGTGGCGGAGCCATTTTTTCTTTGCGCACTTCTATTGAAACCACATTACGTTCCATTTTGAAAGTCATTTCTTCTTTTGCAGGTGATACCTTGGTTTCATAACCAACAAACGATACCACAATATTATCGGTAGGTTTTACAGCGTCAAGAATAAATTCACCTTGCCTATTGCTTACTGTTCCGTAACTGGTGTTCGATACAATGATGGAAGCTCCCGGAAGTGCTTCACCACTTTCATCAATCACTTTGCCTTTGATTTTGATCGGTTCATTTGCCTTTGTTTCTGTGCCATGTCCTCCCATTAAAACAGCCAAGCCATTTTCGCCGGCCAGAGTGCTGGCATGAATGTAGCCATTTTTTTCTGCTGAAATGTCGTCCTTGTCACTAATACTATTTAACTCAAATTCACCTTGCTCATTCGAAATGGCAGATGTTCCATTTGAGATAGAAGAAACTACAACGCCTTCCATGAGTTTGCCGTATTGATTATACACTTTCCCTTTAGTTGTTTCTGATGATTGGGTTGAAAGGGTACTCTGACTATCATTAAAAACATACTTCGGCTTCGAAAATCCCATCACAATAGCCGCCATCAGCGGAAGAATGAGTAATAATTTGAGCCGTTTAACGGGTGTTGATTTATCTTTTTTCATCATTAATAATCTTTTACCTGAATTAATAAATGTAAAGCTGTTGGCAAAACTCACCACGGGAATTCCCAGCATTTGATTGGCCAAAACAGCCCGGTAAGTTCGTTCACTTACCCCATGCTCTAAGGTGCCTGAATCGGCCAGGTATTCGTGGTTTTGCATCATGGCTTTACGATAAAGTTGCAGCAATGGATTGAACCATTGTAAAGTGCGGACCACTTCCAGCAAAAGCAGGTCGGCCCAGTGTCGTTCATGAATGTGGACTTTCTCATGCGCAACCACCGTGTTTAATTCCAGGTCGTTACTCAAACTTGAACTGACATAAATTTGATTGAAGAATGAAAACGGCGCCGTTTCCTTTTCAATCCGAAATATTTTAACTGAATCGATCGAAACAGAAGCGCTTCTTTTTCGGATTCGATACAAATTAAGGTGTTGAACTACAAAACGTACTACAAAATACAATGCCCCGGCAAGGTAAACCAGCAACCAGTAATCCACCGAGGATTGACTTTCGGCTACAGACCCCTGAGTTACTTGCATCAAAGTGGCGGTTAAAGGTTTACTGTTTCGGTAAACCTTATACGTAAACGGGAACAACGGCATCAGCAGGGAAACCACCAGACCGGCGTTCAAAAACCAACGGTTTAAACCGAAGTAAGTTTCCTTTTTTAAAACCAGCACATAAAGCACCCAAAAAGCTGCCATCCAGCAGCTCATTTGTAACAAATATGATCCTAGTGTATTCATGATTATTCTTTATCGGGATGTTGCATTTCTTCTTTGGCCTCATCCAACAATTGTTCCAATTCTTCAATGCTAAGATCTTTTTCTTTTGCAAAGAAGGTGGCCATCTGTGGAAACGAATTGTCGAAATAATCTTTCATTAAACTGAAAAGTTGTTTCTTGGAATATTCACGTTTTGAAAGTAATGGATAATAGACATGGGCATTGCCGTTTTCGTGGTAGCCCACAATTCCTTTGCTTTCTAAAACACGTATAATGGTCGAAACCGTATTCCGGGCAGGTTTGGGATCGTCGAATTTGTCGCGAATATCGCGAACCAATGCTTCTTCCAATTCCCATAAAATCTGCATAATTTGTTCTTCAGCTTTTGTCAGTTTCATTTTTAATAGATATTAGATGTTAGACAAATTGATGTTAGAACAAATTCTGTAAGCTCAATATTTGTCTGTTCAATAAAAAGTCCGATACAAACATATGACTAAAAACTTAGTCAAACAAGAGAAATGACTAAAAAGATAGTCGTTATGGCTTTATTTTATGTTTTCGGTGAATTGACTTTGTTCGAAAACGCAATAATTCAAATTACTGCACGTTGATAAAGCGTACCATATTTCGCCCCGAAATGAAAAAAATAATTCCTATAAGTTGCACGATCGCCTTACTATTGTTGGCCCTTTTTTCCTGCAATCAGTTTCCGGATGAAAACAATTCAGCGGTCGATATTCGGGTTTCAACCGACTCTATTTCGTTCGATACCATCATTTCACAGTATGGAACCACTACGCAAAGTTTTCGCATCATCAATCCCACATTTCAATCCCTTGTGATTAAAAATATCACATTGGGTAGTGGTCAAAATACTTTCTTTCGCTTAAACATCGATGGAAATCCTGTTCAATCCATGAGTAATGTTGAATTGATGGCGCACGACAGTATTTTTGTTTTTGTGGAGGCCACCTTCCCTGAAATGGATGTGGATTCGATCTGTTTTCAACTCGATTCGGTAGTGATTACTGCTGCGGATCAAACACAGGTTGTTCGTTTGTGGACATGGTCACAGGATGTGATCCGAAAATCAGGGCGAACAAAGGCTGGTGAAGTTTGGGACGGAAAAAGACCTTATTTGATCAGGGATTCGATTGAAATACCCTTTGGCGAAAAGTTGATCATTAAAGAGGGGACCCAAGTTTTTTTTCATCAGAATGCCTACCTGAAAATTGTAGGCGATTTAGTGGTTGAAGGAACCGCAGAACAGCCTGTTGTATTTCAAGGCGATCGGTTTGACAAAACGATTTTTGGAGACGATTATGAAACTGCTCCCGGTCAATGGGCGGGCTTGGTGTTGTATCCATTTAGTAAGGGAAGCAAAATTGACCATGCCATCATCAAAAACGGAACATTTGGCATTTGGGCCGGTGCCATTGGCTATCCCGAACTGGCCGAGATTGAAATCAGCAACACTGTCATTAAAAATCAGAGTTATGCAGGGCTGGTTTCATTTGGTGCTAAGGTGAATTGCTCCAATACTTTTTTTGCCGATAGTTATACCTGCATTTTACTTTACAATCAGGGCGAATACAATTTCAATCACGTGACCATTAATAACAACTATTCGCATGCGGTGCGTGAAGCGGGTTCAGTTCATGTGAGTGATTATTTCGATTATAAAGGTATTCGCTACAATGGTGAATTTGGCGGGATTACTTTTAATAATTCCATCATTTATGGCAATATTGATGACGAATTTACCATGAATGTACTCAATGCAAAGTCGATTCCAGTTCGCTTTCAATCCACACTTTTAAAATTGAAGAACGAAGTAGAACTCACTGAATATGTCCGGAAAAGCAACTTGATTCTGAACGTAAATCCATTGTTGGTGAATGGAGAAACAGAAAATTTTATGTTCCCCGATACTTTATCACCCGCCATCGATCAGGCTGATGTTCACGTTGCTCAACTTTTTCCGCTTGACATTTTTGGAAACTCAAGAACAAACGATGGCCAACCTGATATGGGTGCTGTGGAATTTCAGAAATAATTTTTCTATTTATATCCATATGTTTTATAAATTACGTAAATTTACGTCACGTAATTTTGCGTCATCGTTTCGTTCAGTAAATTATAATGAAATCAGCAGAATAGATCCTTTTTTAATTAACTGGATGCGTTCTGCGTTTCAGTTGCATGAGAACATTTCTTATGTGTTTTTAGGTAGCAAACGGATCACTTCATTTTTCTGGGGGTTACTTTGGATCATATCAACATTGGGGTGGACAATTCAATATTAAATCGAATACTTCACTATCCTTAGGCCGGATGGGCCCTTCCTTTCCCAATCGATGGAAAGGAAGCAAAGATCTCGTTAAAATGAAGCTATCCATCCCACCTCCTCAACGATTCCATCCTACGCACAACCCCTCCGCAACGCCCTCGTTTTCGTCGCTCTCACCGCCGGCCCGCCATTTTAACGGCCCCACGCACCTGTTCGCTGCGCGAAATTGGGCAATACCATTGACCTTTTTTTTAAAATAGAAAGTTTTACGCAACGGCGGACTGGCCTTAAAATTTTTGCCAGTCGGGTCGTGATTTATGGCGTGGGTTGGGTTGTGTGAAAGAAAAGTTGTTTGAACGAGCAGGATTGAATGGTATATTATGGGAAGAATTATCTTCTGCGAGCGAGTTCCTTTTCGGGGAAAAGAATAAATCGCGGGTACCCGTCAGCAAAAACTTTAGAGCCTTGACTTTCTTTGCTTACTTTCTTGAGTCAAGTCA
>JBGUEP010000024.1:0-107396 GCA_041821245.1 Prolixibacteraceae bacterium | reverse complement strand
GTTAATTATAACTGAATTAATAGAAATATTCCGGTTTACCGGACAACAATGATTTAAAATGAAAACAATTGACTTATCAAAACCAGTAAAATTGAAACAACCTGGAACTGGTGAAGAAAATCTAATATTTAAAGTTACAAATTACAACGAAGTCACAAAGCGCTGTTACAATAGTCCCACCAACCTACCAAACTGGACTGACAAACTGCTTCCCAATGAATTGGTTTCCGTTGATGACCTTATTAATGTTGAATAATTCTCATTTCTTCAACTACATTACGAATTATGTTCTGGTTCCTCGATAAAAAGAAAAATACCGCTGAAATTCATGGAAGCATTACTTCAATAAGTGAGAGAACCGGAATTAAACCAGAATCCTTTTATTATCAATTTTCAAGAATGAAGAAACTGGAGTTTGAAGATGCCAGTTTTCGTATTGTAAAGTGTGACGTTCAAAGAACGCGAAAGGAATGATCCAAGATAATTTGGAGTCTTGAATTAGAATAGACTACTCTATCTTTTCTTTATCAATAGCTCTGTTTAACACAGTGAAATCTCATTACCACATTTTATTTTGCAGACAGAGATAACTTACGTTTTATCATTTTTGAGTAGTTGCAAAAATGCGGTTCCCTTTTGGGTAATTTGATATTGTTGTTTGGAACTTTTAGGTTTATTTGGAATTGTCCACTCAATTAAGCCAGATACTTTTAGTTTATTTATAGTTTCGTACAAACGTCCAGATATAGATTTTTGACCTAAAGCTGTTGATATATACTGTGTTGAGGATGTTTTTTGTTGAACTAATAGTAGTACCTGACTGTATAATGTCTCCTGCTGTAACTCCTGCTGTAACTCCTGCTGTAACTCCTGCTGCAACTCGTGCTGTAACTCGTGCTGCAACTCGTGCTGTAACTCGTGCTGTAACTCCTGTTTTTGTATGAATACAGTATTGGTAAATGTTACCCGAAAAGCTATTCCCGGCTCTTTCCAGGAGAGTTCTATTTCAGGATAATTTAGCAGATCTTTGGCAATGAGTCCAAGTCCGTTGCCCCATTGTTCAATGATTCCAAGACGTTTGAATACAGGGGCCAATACCTTATTTCGAATTTCTGACTGTCCTGCTTCCAAATCGCTAAAATCGACAGATGGCATCAATTTGCCTGGACTTGTGATCTCTATTTTATCATCGAAAATAGCAATCTTGATATCTTTTCCGGACAAGGAATAATCACGATGGATTACCGCATTTCGAATAATCTCCCTGATAGCAGTTATGGGATATTCCCAGCGGTCGTTTCGATAAACACCAGTGTAATCGGTTGTTCCCTGAGAAATGTGCCTCAACACAAACTGAAGAGCCTGTTCGGCTTGTAATCCAAGAGGGACTTCAATTGTTTTTTGATCGATGAAATTTCCAGGATCAGTACCTTTAAATCTTGCACATTCAATTTTAGCATAGGGGAAATATCGTTTCCGTAAATTGTCATCTGACAAGAGCAGCAATGCATTTGTTGGCAATTCTTTTCCCTGAATTACTTTGATGAGTTCTAATTTTACAAGAATATTTTGAGATAATTCCTCGCCTGTTTTCTCTTTGAATTGAGACTTGAACGAAGTTAAATCCAATTGATCGGAAGTTGTAGAATAAAACAGTTCGCTATCGAAAGAAATGTTATTTTGCTGGCGTTCCAACTCGTCAATCATCTCTTTTGAAGCCTGTCTGTTTGTGGAGCCAACACGAATAAACGTTCCCTCCTCTATGCCTTTTGATTTCAGATGATACGGAGGAGTATTCCCTTTGAAGATATGAACACACATAATATGTTTTCCTTCATACTGCAGCAAGGATATTTCAGGGAGGATTGCAGGTGAGCAAAGGTCATGAATCAAACTTGCTACTTTTTCCTCTGTTTGAAATAATACATCTTCATTTAAACCAACTGCTACACGAGGCTTGTCTTTGATGCCAAGATAAATCTCACCTCCAGCATCGTTTGCGAAAGCAATTACCGTTTTTGATAAATCGGATTTAGAAGGAAGAGATTCTTTAAATTCCAGCCTTCTACCTTCAGGTTGGTTTAGTATGTTGATTAATTTGCTCATTCGTACTTATTGAAAAGAATATTCAAAGATAAGTTTTGTGTTTTATTTAATAAAGCTTTTCTTTTCTGCCTGATGGCAGAGAGGGAACTTTGCTTTGAGGAAAAAAATTCATGTTTCCCTTATAGATCCTTTCATTACGGTTGAAGTTTTTTCCGCTTCGACAAGCTCAGCGACCGTTCCCTTTTTAAATAACCCGATGGACTGAATAAATGAGGGATTGCTTCGCGATGCTAGCGATGACGAATTGCTATGGCGGGCGGAGCCGTTTGCGTTTGAGGTGGATGGTTGAGGTGATGCGATCGGGAAGTTGACGCTGGACGGTGTTCTTATGGGCGACCAACAAATGGGCTTCTTCGGGTAATGACTTTTGCATGGGATACAAAAATTTGATTTGCAGCTGGGTGTCTTCATATTGATGTTCTGTAAGAATGTAGCCAGCTGTTGAGGCGGCCAGTTTGTATCGTGAAATGGTGGAGTGATCGAGCTGTAATATTTTTGCCAGATACCGGTTAGGCATTTTATTTAAAGGCTTTGACATGCTCTTCCTGGCGCGTCCTTCTTTTCGCACCGGCTGTCGTTCAAGCCAATTTTTGTGCCGGATACTCCAAGCGTATACTGAAGCATAAAGAAATGGTCTGAAGTTTTGAAAATCGTCGTTCTCAAAAACTACTCCTGATTTGGTTGTAATGACCAGTTTATGGCAGAGCCGGGAAAAACTAATTACCCGGATTCCCCTGGTGTTCGAGTTGTAGGCAACCCATTTGTAGTAGATCAACCATTGGAGGTTTTTGTGAAATGTTTTCTCGCTTTTCAGACCTAAAAACTCACATGCTTCTGTTACGTTTCCTTCACGCAATTTAAAATGACCGCTGCACACACTCTTCAAATACAGGTACAAACGTAGCTGGTTGACCACTTTGTGAGTCAAACTGTATGTGATGAGTGTGATAGGGAGGTTCATAAATATTCAATTGAAAATGGATAATTAACCCCTAAATCCCCTAAAGGGGACTTAATCGTTACATTAAACTTGTTAATACCTATCGATAGATCAATTTTTTGAATTCGTCCATGGGGAATGCCGGTCCAGGATCAATTTTGCCAGAAAGACTTATTTCACTGTGTCCAACAATTCGTTTGAATTTGTAATGATAGAGAAGAAGCCCGATTACGTCCTTCAATGTTCTCAATTGAATTTCAGTATAGGCGTGCCACCAGGCATGAAAGCCGGTCTGAGGATTTACCAACTGGATGACCTGATCATTAGGAATTCGTGAGCCAAACCATGCGTAATAGCGTTTATCGCGTTCTTGGAGTAGGCCTGCGTTTTCCAGTTCAATGCCAACAGAATACGCATTCTGTCCGGTTTTGCCTAACATCTGACTTTTACCGGCATGCCAAGCTTGAGTAGCGAAATCGACCAGCTGAAAGATTTTGCCATCTCTGGCAATCATGAGATGTGCTGAAGCCGGCGTTTTTTCATTCACCAGATAATTGACCGTTGAAATGGCTGTTGATCCGGCTGAGTAGTGAATGACAATATTGTCGTGATCGACGATGGGTTCCTTGTTCTTTTTGCTCCAATAATAATCGATGTTGGAGCCAACTAATATGTTTTTATGGATATACATGATGATTTAATTTAGAGGCCCCCTCTAGCTCCCCCAAGGGGGAGGATTTTAGGCCGGTGGATAAATGTGATCGGATACTGCAAGATTGATTGGGATTCCTCACATACGTTCGGAATGACAATGCTAAGGAGGGTTGAGGGTGATGTAGTTTTTTTCGAGAAGGGTTTGAACATCGGAGGCTTTGTAATAGACTTTGCGACCGATTTGAGAATAGGGCAAAATGAAATTGTCGCGGTAATTCTGAAGGGTTCTTTTTGTTACCTTCAGGATTTTGCACGCCTCTTCATTGTCAAACCAGAGGTCACCCAATGCTAATTTTTCCTTAGGATGTGACTGGTTTGTTTGAGGATTTTTGTTTTGATTTTGGGAATGGATTTCCCGGGTGAGATTTTCCAAATTGGATAGCAACCTGGAAAATGCCTGACTTTCGATGGTGATGACTTCCATAGCAGTATGAATTGGTGAATACTGCCTGCAATAGTATAAGGAATGAAATTTTTGAATTGGTAAGTTACCTGTACTTACCTATAAGATTATTTGAGACAAATTTTTAATTAACAGTAATTGAGTTGGTTACAAAACACAAACTGAGAAAAGTCATAAAAAACAGGGTTTAAAACAGGTAAGTATAGGTAACTTACCTGTTTTATATGTTAATTAAGTTGCTGTAATATTTTAATATAGTGGCCTTTAGCTTGTCGATAAACTTTGCAGGATTTTCTCTTGCCATAGCCTTGTTTAGCGTAATTTCCCAAGCACCCGGGTCAATATTCAATAATTTCGAGAACTGTTTCATAAATTCCTTTTTGGTAATTGGTCCACTTTCCGAAATTATGAAAGCACCTTCAAATAATGCATTACCGAGTTCAATGAAATCGATATTGGTACCATTCCATTTTAAGCTAGAACCTAGTAATTGATTTTCGGAAAGATCCAGTTTTGATAAGAAACACATTAAGCTCGACTTTTGTAAAGAAATAAATGTGGAGATTTTACTTTTTACTTCCGATGATAATTCATCGAAACAGAATGTATTTTCTTGTAGATCTTTAATAGCCATGCTCTTATGAATTAAATAACCATCCTTTTCGGTGAATTCTGACATTGCATCACTGAATTGTTTTTGAAGAAAAGACAGGTAGTTTTTCCCATCACCATTGCTCTTCATAAGGGCCTTTAAATGAATGGATGAGGCTTCATGATTTTTCTTCTCCAAGAATTGTTTGTACTTATCTTTAGTGATAACGTTATTGAACGTGATTAAATCGCAAACCTTGGGATTAGATATTACGATGGCGTTAGCTTTCAAGTGAAGCTTTAAAAAGTTTTGGAGCTTAATACTTTTCATATCTAGTTTTTTTGAATGTCAGAATTCAAAACCCCTATCCATCGTACTTAATACACCTTACCCTTAATGAGAATTTAAACATGACAATTCTCATTTTATTGCCCAGGGAAATGGAATTAATTAATTCAGAAAAAATTCTGATAATCTTATTGTTAAATGTCTGTGATCAGATCATTGGCATCATCCAACACATCATTTTCAAAACTATCTAAATAAATTTGTGTGGTGTGTTCTGTTTCGTGACCTAGTCCTTCAGAGATAATTGCAGTTGGTATTCCCTGACGTTTGGCAATTGTTGCCCAGGAGTGACGGGAGACATAAGTGGTAAGAGGAATTGACAGGCCTAGCATTTTACCAATAATCTTTAATTTTTTATTGGTAAGGCGCATTGCATTTTGATACTGTAGATAAGTATCACCTTCAATGTTCGTAATCATTGGAAAAACATAGGAGTTTGGGTCATCCAGATTATTGTACTTTTTAATGATCTCAAGCATAGGTTCGGTTAAGCGAATTGTAAATTTCTGGTTGGTTTTATTCCTGGAATAGTACAACCGTTCACCTATGATGTTTTTTGCTTGAAGGTTGGCAATGTCGACAAATGACATACCTCTGCAGTAGAAACTGAAAAGAAAGATATTTCGAGCTAATTCAAGTTCTGGCCGATTACTAAAATCCAATTGTCTCATTTCTGAAATACTCCCTTTTATAATTGCTCTTTTGGTCGTTTTTTCATGCTTGATTTTATACTTACTGAAGGGATAGTATTCTTGTTTGGCAAGTCCTTCTTTGATAGCTCCATTGCATAATGCCCGAATTACTTTCATGTAGGCAGCAATTGTATTGATTTTACATTGTTGTTTTTGTAAGTGCTCTTCAAAACGAGTAATCATTTTGTAGTTCAATTCGTCAAACGTGAGATCCTTATAATTTCTAAACTTTTTAAAAGCGGTTAATGAGGCGACATAGTATTTTGAATTTCCAGTTCTGCCAGCTTCCAGCATTTTTTTACTGACTATTTCTCCATAAATGAAAACGGTGGTTATAGATCTATGCTCTTTTACCTGATCTAGGATTTCATCAATAGAAAAAGGTTTTCCTATTTGTTCAAGATCAACAATTATTTTTTTAACAGAATTGACTTTTTCTGCGATCAGGATATTCAGTTTTTTGAGATAGAGCAATTCATCTTTGGTTTTGGCTTTTTCAATTGCATTTTGATCTTCTGGATCCCATTGCTTTGGAAGAAGATAATGACCGATAGAAATTATACTTCTTTTTCGGTTATGGATTAGCTGAATAACAATTGGATGCTCTCCCTTTTTATTTTTTTTGTATGGTAAGAGTCGAACTTTAATTGAAACCATATTTGAAATGTTTATGCTGGGTGCAACATAGGTGCAACAAATTAGGTATAAAGTTACATTTTATTTCATCTTAATGCAATTTGATTTGCATAAGAAAATTCATATAAAGCATGATAACAGTGAGATAGGGGGAATAATAATAATTGGCGAAGAATTTAAAAATTGGTAGGCTCATTACTGGCAGTCAAAAGGTCATCGGTTCGATTCCGATATTCTCCACTTGAAAATGAAAGAGTTACAGCGAAAGGTGTAACTCTTTTTTTATTGCTGGAGTGCCCTAATTATTCCATTGACAAACAAATCTTCTTCCGTAATATATGTTTGCTTCAAGTGTTTCAACAGTCTTTTATAATTCCTGTTAAATTTATTGAAGAAGAATGTGAAATGCCGACTTGTTTGCACTTCCAGATTTATCCTATTCTTTTCTACGGATGCGATTATGTATTCATCTGAATCTTAGTTTTCATCAAAATTCAAATCAATTTATAGTTCAAGCAATCCTTCACCGATTGGATCATAGGAATATTGAAAGTCTTTTTCAAAAAAATATTTTGCTGATTGTTGATTTTAATGTTTGGACTCTCAATGTAAATTGGCATATCATTTTCTGTTGTAATTTTTGTCGGGAATATTATAAAGTTAGAAATCAACTTTCGTAGCGTTGGATTTGTGAACTCAGGTTCTGACGAAACTCCTTAGGCCAACGATAAAATATTAGTAAAACTATCCTACAATCCAATCAAATCTTGTAACTTCAGTAAAAAACAAATAAAAAGTAAAGCACCTTATGATTGCCAAAGTACAAAGCTTTTAATTATAATAAATAAATTACAACTTTAAATTGAAATAATTTAAAACAGACAAGCTCAAAAAGTTAAGCAAAATATCAACCTAAAATAAAATCATTATGATGAAATTAAAGCTAGCAATATTTGCTACAATAATTCTAAGCGCATACAATGCTTTTTCGCAAACAACGGCGATTAATGGTATTGTAACTTCTGCAAATGATGGGCTACCCTTACCCGGAGTCACGGTAGTTGTTAAAGGCACCACAAATGGTACAATTACCAATATCGATGGCAACTACGCATTAACTGTTCCGGCTGATGCTGTTATCGCCTATTCATTTATTGGAATGAAAACACAGGAAATTACTGTTGCAGGACAGATAGAAATAAACGTTGTTCTGGAAAGTTCTACCTTGGATGTTGACGAAGTAATTGTAGTCGGTTATGGAACACAGAAAAAAAGTAATGTGGTCGGCTCAGTTGTCAGTGTTGATTTAAATGAAGCGACCTCAATTCCAACAAGCAATGTTTCAGAAATGCTGCGGGGACGGGCAGCAGGAGTTCAGGTTTCTTTAAGCGATGCCAGACCCGGAGGAGAATCCAATATTGTAATCAGAGGTAGTGTCTCTGTTGCTCCAAACGGAAACGGACCTCTTATTATAGTGGATGGATTGCCTTTTGATAATTTAAACGATGTATCCCCCGATGACATTGCAAATATAGAGGTTTTAAAAGATGCATCCTCAACTGCTATTTATGGTTCCAGGGCATCTAATGGTGTAATCCTGGTCACTACAAAATCAGGTAAGTCAGGTAAGATTTCTGTCAACTATCATGGATATACCACCTTCCAGAGTTTAACAAAAAACTTCGACCAGTATACAGGCCAGGAGTATATCGACTTAAAGCGAGAAGCCAAAAGGATTAGATCTACCGGAGAATATCTTAACGATGAAAATATTTTTACTCCTTTTGAGTTGGAAGCAATATCCAATGAGGATTATGTCGATTGGGAAGATTTGGTCTTAAATGATGCTACTTTACAAAGCCATGCTTTAAGTCTTTCGGCAGGGAATGAAAAAACAAAAGTATTTTCCAGTGTTAACTACTTTACACAAGATGGTATCATTCCAAATTCTGCGTACAACAGAGGTTCTTTTAAGTTAAACCTGGACCAACAGATTAGTGAAAAATTAAGTTTAAAGGCTATTTTGAATTATCAGGATGTCACTCAGAACAGGGAAACAGGAGGGCTTAATTTTACAACAATAACTCCTTTAGCTAAACCCTTTGATGAAGATGGAGAATTGCTTAAATTCTATTTAGGACCAAAAAATACCAATGTTAATCCTTTATGGGACCAACGTGAATCTACAGATGAAACTAAAATAAACCTTGCGGATATCAACCTTAGTCTATCTTATCAGATCATCCCAGGCCTTTCATATACCTTAAAAACATTTTTAAGAAATAGAAATACGAATAGAGGTATATACCGTTCCATACTCCACTCTTCAGGGGATGAAGGTGTGGATGGACGTGCTTTTTTAGAAAATAGATTATACAAACAATCTTTAATTGAAAATATAGTCTTCTATTCCCCAAAAATTAATGAAAAACACAGTTTGGATATTACTGCCGTTCAAGCATTTGATCAACAAAGAGATGAATTTACACAAATTGAAAAAGCAGGTTTTGCCAACGATGCTTTGGGCTTTAATGGCATAGCTACAAAATTATTAGCCAATGAAAGAGACGTTTCACAAAGACGACTGGTTTCTTTTTTAGGTCGACTGCGCTATGGTTATTTAGATCGATATTTAGTTGAAGTTACTGCAAGGGCTGATGGAGCTTCGGTATTTGCCGACAATAACAAATGGGGATATTTCCCGGCCGCATCTTTTGCATGGAAAATTCATCGGGAATCTTTCCTGGAAAATGTTGAAAGTATTAATGAATTAAAATTTAGAGTAAGTTATGGGGCTACAGGGAATCAGGGAATTAATTCTTTAGAATCCTTAGGTGTTGCCGATGATATTCCATATGTATTTGGAGGGCAAACCGTAACAGGATCTACTGCTTCATCAAGGTTACCTAATCCGAATTTAAAATGGGAAACCACAGCAACTTTTAATACAGGTTTGGATTTTAGATTGTTTAATAATTTAATTGAAGGTACTGTTGAATTTTACCAAGCGAATACCACCGATTTGTTACTGGACCGCTCCATATCTGGCACTACAGGTTTTTCAGTTACCCGTTTTAATGTTGGTGAAATAGAAAACAGAGGAGTTGAAACTAGTCTGATTACCAATCTGATCAGCAAAAATAATTTACACTGGTCGGTAGGTTTAACTGTTTCAAGTAATAAGAACAAAGTGATTGCTTTAACGGGCGAAACCGACATCGATGGAAACCCTATTGATATTCAATTAGAGGATGGTCGTCGTTTATCAATTGGTCAATCCATCAATAATATCTGGCTACCGAAATATGACGGTATTTGGCAGGAAGGAGAAGACATTGCCAATTCCGGAACACCCCTGGCTAGTCCCGGAGATGTGCGCGTTATAGATCAGGATAAAAATGGACAGATTGATGATCGAGATAATGTTTATACTGCAACAGATCCCGATTGGTATGGGTCGCTTAATACCACTTTAAATTTTAAAGGCTTTGAGTTGTTTGCCGATTTTTATATTGTGCAGGGAGCTACACGATTAAATACGGTTTTAGCCAATGGCGAACTTTGGAAAGGAGCAATTAATGGTATCCGAACCGAATATTATACACCGGAAAATCCTTCTACCCTGTATCCACGACCTAAGCCCGATACACATGTACACCTTTATCCATTTGCAGTTAGAGATGCATCTTATTTTAGGTTAAGAACACTAACCTTAGGATACGATTTACCTAAAAAAGCCTTAGCTACAATTGGGATAAATAGTGCGAAAATTTATATGACGGGAACCAATTTGTTCACCTTTACAGATTTTCCATCCTATAGCCCTGAGCAAAATCCGCTTGTGAATGGTAGCACCGCATTCCCTGAAACAAGGGGAATTACAGTGGGTGTCAAAATCGGTTTCTAATTTAAAATACAATCAGATATGAAAACAATATATAAGAATTACAATATCAAAAAAAGCGTATGGGCGCTCTTTGCATTGCTACTTTTTACATTTTCTTGTAGTGATGATTTTTTGAAAGATGAATTGCTTTCCGATACTTCGGTAGATTTTTTATACTCTACACCTGAAGGATTAGAGTCGGCAGTAGTTGGTTTGTATACATTAAACCGCCAGATATATGAGGATCTGAATCTAAACGGAGCAAATCCCCTGATACTTCAGGCTAAAAGTGATTTAGCCGTAGGCATTACCGGAGAAGTATCCTTATACAGCCGATTATTATGGGGATTTAGTTTAGGTGATTATGGTACTTCTTCAGGTATAAATGTGTATTGGGCTCATTTTTATAAAATAGTAGACAGATGTAATGCTATTATCCAGGCAGCAGAATATCTCGAGGATATTGATGAAGATCAAAAAAATCAAATCCTGTCGGAAGCAAAATGTATGCGGGCCAACTCGTTTTTTTCCTTATACCGGCTTTTTAATAACATATTTGTAACAATCGAACCAACAACTCCCGAGAATGCTTTTGATGCACCTCAGGATAAATCTTCTAAAGAAGAAATATTTACTTTATTAAAAAGCGATTTAGATTTTGCCATTGAACACCTGGAGTATACTACACCTCAGTTTGGCAGATTTACGCAAGGTGCAGCCCGACACATCCGGGCAAAAGTAGCTATGTGGGAAGGAGATTGGGCCGAAGCAGCAGCACAGGCCGATGCGCTGATACAAAGTGGCAACCATAAACTGGTGGCAAATACAAAAGATGTTTTTAAAGGAGATTTAGATCATTCCGAAACTTTATTTGCCTCCTTATTTGCAAAAGAAACGATTGGTGGTGGTAGCGAACACATTTTAAATTGGAATTTGGTTTCTGAATATTCAGCGGCACCCGGGCTTATACATTCCGTTGCCAATGGAGGAGCAGGAGTAGGCTTTTTGTCCTTAAACGAATATGCCATTAACCTTTTAAATGAAGATCCAAACGATGATAGGAAAAATGGTACTTATTACATTTTCGAATATTTATACAATGACAAAAAAGCTTTACCGGAAGGAAAAAACATTGGTGATCCTCTCGATTTGTATGTAAATCACCCAACAGATCAAAATCAGTTTATGCAATATTACAGAAGACAAAATCCGGGGGTGATTAAATTTTTGGATGAAAATGTAGAACCAACAGATCGGAATCATTATAAAAACATAATGGTCTATCGTTTGGCCGAAACTTATTTAATTGGAGCAGAAGCGCATATGAGGTCAGGCAATAATGCCAAAGCTTTAGAATATCTGAATGCGGTGAGGAACCGGGCAAATGCTGCATCTAAAACCACCATCGATTTACAGACCATTTTGGATGAAAGAGCTCGAGAACTGGCATTTGAAGGGCAACGATGGTATACATTAAAAAGGACCGGTAAATTATTTGAGTTCCTGATAGACCATATGAATAACGACAACATGAACGAGTCGTACCCCGAAGGCAATCCTAAAGATATCCTACGTGAGTATATGCAAAATTGGCCGATACCACAGCAGCAGATTGAATTGTTAGGGCCCAACTATCCACAAAATGATGGTTATAATTAATGACGCAAAATATTAAGTTTTAAATGATAATAACACCGCAGGCAATATTTACAGTACAACGCCGGCGGTGTTTTTTTTGATTGACAATAGTCAATAGTCCCCATAAAACGGCTTGAGGGAGTTATGGGTGGTGCTTGAACATCTAATCTGTGTTTTGGTTGATAGGTGAAATTAGTAATTAGGGTCTGCTGAAAATAGATCTCTGACTTCAACCAGGCTTGTCTCTATTGACTGAATATTTATCTGACTGATTAAATCAGTTCAATTGTTTTTTCAGTTTTAATAATGCCATTAACAAGTACCTCAAATTTGTGTTTTCCGGGATAATGTTTGCGAGTAGTGCGTTCCAGGAACGAGTGTTTTTTTTCAATTTTGTAATTGCCCGGTTCCATTTCAACTTCTTTAATCTGAAAAACCTTTTTTGAAGTTTTACCATTTGCTTTTACATAGTGAACAGTATATTCAATTCGAACCTTTTGTTTTGCTTTTATGTCCAGGTTAAGTTGGAATGAAAACGAAACTTCTTCGCCTATTTTGGGGGAATGATTTGAAAAAGACAAGTCACTTACGTGCATGCTTTTGGGATTGGCAAATTCGAATAGCAACATGGCTCGGGTATTTCCCTGTTTTAAAAGTGTACGGCACGCATGTTTGATGATCCAGTTGGTGTTTTGTGATGTTCCCTGCCAACGTTCGCAAATGTCCAGCACCAATTCGGGATGATCTTTTGAGATGTCGTTTAAATTGTTGGCCACACTTTTTCTGACAAATTCTTCAGGATCGTCTTTCAGTTTTTCCAAAATGGGTAAAACCAGTGATGGATCTTTTTTTAAGGCAGGAACACCCAGTCCCCACGGCAATCTGGGACGACTGCCTTCACTGGCAAACCTTCTGACTTTAAAATCTTCGTTGTCGGCCCAGTCCATCATATATTGCATGGCGCGCTTCAAGTCTTTGTTCAAAAACGGGCGGATTGCAAACTCTGAAGTGCCGGCTTTGGTAAGAATACCCAAGGCTGGTAGTGAAATGTCCCAATGGTTTTGACCATAAACTTCGACATAATCGGGTAAAACAATGGATTCAAAGCCGGTTACTTTGGGTACAATGGCGACCAGAATGTCCACTGCTTTTTGAAAATCAGATGGAAGAAGGGGATGCAGACTTAGGGTTGTATGTCGCATTTTTTCTTTCAATTCGCGTTTGGGCCAATTTTCATCACAAACCGAACGATAAAATTTGTCGGCATCAAAATCAGGATAGACTTCTTTGATTACTTCCCCAAATAGCGCTACCTTTTCAGTTGGGAATAAAATGTCTTTTAGTTTTTCAGCCATGACCGGAGATTAATTGTTCACTTTTTATTACAGTTAAACTGCTTACCTTTCGTTTTTTACCTTCAAAGTCTAAACTTACAGGTTCTAGATATTTTCCCAAAATATATTGTCGGAGAATTTTCGGTTAAATGAAAGTTGAAATTTTAACCATCAATAAAAAGGAGGTAAGCTTCTTTCCAACTTTCGTCAATTCTTTAGGCGACATTCTAAGTCCCGTTTTTGTAACAAATATTGTTCTGTAAAGCAGTCAGCTGTGGATTAAGCTACAACTGAATTTTGGAAGTGAGGTTTTTAATATTAAATTTAAAGGGTTACAACGAAATTAGATGGGTATGCACAATAAAGAAGATTTACCATTTCATCATTATTTGGAGACTTATAAAAAAGTAAATATGATGAACGGTCATCCTGTTCTTTCAATTGATCCGAACCTTCCATTTATAATTACGAAATTTGAGATAATGAATGATGAGGCTCAAGCTGATTTTCCTCATCGACACGATTATTATACCATTCTATTTGTTGAAGATGGTGCAGGAAAGCATATTATTGACTATGAATCGTACGATATAAAGCCACCTGTTTTTTATTTTATTTCAAAAGGGCAGATACATTTTTGGAAATTAAATAAACCATTAAAGGGAAGAGTCCTTCTTTTTCCAAGAGAATTTCTTATACCTCCGGCAGAAAAGAAATTTAATCATGAAGATGATTTGGTCATTTTTAACAGCTTAAGTAATGCTCCATACGTTTGTATAAATGATGAGATTTTACCAAAAATACACGAATTACTTACCAATCTTAGCAAAGAGTACTCAAGACAATCGGAGTGTAGTCTTTCAATAATTCGGGCCTATTTACATATTCTACTTGTAAGCTTACTTCGTATTTATGCTAAGGAGCAACCCACTAATATTTTGGATACCACTAATACGATGGTTCGTAAATTCAGGCAAATGGTTTCTGAAAATTATCTTACAATTCGTTCGGTACAGGAATACGCTGATTTGATAGGAATAAGTGCAACTCATTTGAGGGATACAGTTAAAGACATTACCGGTTATTCGCCCGGACAATTGATCAGGCAAGAAATTATTTTTGAAGCAAAAAGAAAATTAGCCAATACGGAACTAACAACAGCTGAAATCGGATTCACGCTTAATTTTGAAGACAGCTCCTATTTCAGTAAGTTTTTCAAACGTGAAACAGGTAAAAGTCCATCAAACTACCGGGAAGAAATCAGAAAAAAATATCAAATTACACTTTAATAGAAATTTGCATTTCCAATAGTTTTATCATAAAAATAAGGTGATGTAACTTCCAACAGGTCGGCCATTCTTGGCCGACATTAAAAAGAGTCAAAACAGGCATAAGTACCTGACCTACAAACATTCTTGGTCAACGTTTAAAATAATCAAATAAAAATACTTAGTTGTAATTCGGCCATTCTTGGCAGACTATACATGTAACTAAATTTTCTTATTTTTATACGAACTTGTTAATCAACATTTTTTTTGTAGTAAATATGGACAATTAATCTATAAAACGAGCATGATGACAGATAATCCAGACACTAGTAAAATAGGTCATGCGAGATACTTACATCCGCTTAGAAACAAATAATTTACGTATGAAAAACATTCCGGAAATAAGTTTTTGGAAAGACAAGATTCTACAAGTAAAAGGATTTCAATTCTTTATACTGGAAGAGTTCATAACTAACGCGCTGAAGCCCAAAGATCATAGTCCTTATTTGCCTCATCGCTTAAATTTTTATGCCATTCTGATTATTACCGATGGAGAAGTAAATCATATTGTTGATTTTAATGTTCATACGCTGCGAAAGGGCGATGTAATGGTTATTTCGAAAGGGCAAATACATGCGTTTGAGGAAGGTGCTGAATACAAGGGGTATTTGGTGGTTTTTTCCGAAGCTTTTATGCAGAAATATATGGCGCAGTCAACCATAACACAGATCAACCATTTATATAATTATTTTCTGAAACAAGAAAAAATAAATAACTCTGATATCAGTCAAACCTTATTGAGAGTTTTAAAAGAGGAATTGAAAAGTACTTCTTCTTCGTTGCCCAATATTGTAGCTGCATTACTAACGGTATATCTTCTTAAACTAAACGATGAGAATACCCGTTTGCTAACAACTTCGGATGACAATAAATACCTTGAATATTTTAACCACTTTAGGTTACTGATTGAGAAAAACTATTCAAAAACACGAGATGCTAAGGTATACGCCTCCGATATCGCCATTTCATACAAACATTTAAATGATGTGTGTAAAGCAATTGTGAAAACTACGGCGAAATCATTTATTGACAGTTATGTAGTTCTTGAGGCTAAAAGAATGCTAGTCTCTACTTCGCTTTCAGTAAAAGAAATTGCCTTTACATTAGGTTTCGATGAACCCACCAATTTTCTTAAATATTTTAAGAAAATTACCGGTTTAACACCTGTGGAATTTCGTACAACCTTGGTTTAGTGGTTGAAGAGTGTTCGTGTTTTTATGTTCCGCATTTGCTTTTCCCATTTTCATTATCTTTTAAAAGGAACTCATCCTTTTTTTTCTTCAATAAAACGATAACAGCAAACAGACTGCATAATTTTCTTTCCAATCATAAAAACACGAAAACACAATGATTCATAATGCTGTGTTTTTGTGTCTGAATTCTTTTCTGGTTATTTATTTACCATTCAAGCTCCTTTATTGACCTTTATCACAATTGAGTTTCTCCCGACTTTTGTTGCATAACAATTAACCCAAAGAAGAGAGCGATGAAGAATTTTAAAAAGAGAATGATAGCTGGTAAACTGGAGCAGGAATTAAAGATAAAAAATGGAATCGTTCGAGTGGACGAAGTATCGTGTGATGGTTGCGGAGGCTGTGTGGAAACTTGCCCTCAGTCGGCAATACAAATCAAAGTACTATCTGATGCGGAAGTTCAGAAATTACCATTCAAAGGTCGTGTAAAAGTTAAAGTGAAGGGAAACAGCAAAGCTTTTATCAACTTTGATTTGTGTACTGCTTGTGGTTTGTGTATGCGTCAATGTCATGAGTTTGCGATTCACAAAACGGCTATTTAAGAGCAGGTATTTTATGCGTTTTATATTAATCGTGTGTATCACCGACGCTTTAACCAGTATTTGAGATGATGAAGGCTAACTGATTTAATGAAGTAAAAATTTGATAAAATGCAGCAAATAACAATTTTTGGAGCAACTGGATTTGTTGGTAAAAACCTCTTGAAAGAAGCAATTAAAAAGGGGTATGCCGTTAAGGTGTTGGCTCGGAACAAAGAAGATTTAAGAGGGTTTGAAGCATTCATCGAAATTGTTGAAGGAAATTACTTCGATAAAGATAAATTGAAAAATGCGTTGAATGGTTCCGATGTTATTCTTTCGACCGTTGGACCACCGAAGAATGGTGAATTAAGTTTTGAAGATGAAAAGAAATATATCAATTCCATGGCATTCATCATTCGACAAATGGAAGTCAATCAGCAGACACGCTTGATTAACATCTCAGGTGCAGGAGTAAAAATGGCTAACGAAAACCTTCCACTAGCCCGCAAACTTCTACGAGTTAAGCTAATGGCAGCGTCAAAATCAACCATGAATATTAAAGATAGAGAACTTCAATTGCTTGCACAAAGCAATTTGGATTGGACAAATATACGCCCTCCTATGATTCAAGAAAAAGTAGAAGGTGAATTGGTAGCCGATGAAATTAAATTCTTAGGCATGGCTGTAGATATTAATCAACTATGCGATTTTATACTTGCTGAAATTGATAATAATGAGTGGATTAAAAAAGCTCCAGTATTAGCTACAAAAAAAATTAATGCAACAAAGAACAATAATGAATTAATCTAAAAAAAAATAAACGATGAAAACAACAGAATTAAAAGCCAGAATATTTACAACATCAACTTTCTACAAACATCTGAAAATTTCATTTGCTAACTTTTCTGACTTACGAAAATCAAGAAAAACCGGAAATGTTAACAAAGCGTTCAGTGAGAAAATTATGCTGGCAGTAACACAAGTAAATGGCTGTAGGTATTGCAACTACATGCATACAAAAAATGCCATTGATGCGGGAACATCTGAAGCTGAAATAAACGCTATGCTCAATGGGGAACTCGGTAAAATTGGAAACGACGAATCACTTGCACTAATGTTTGCTCAACATTATGCCGATACTGATGGAACACCTGACATGGAAACGTATGAAAATTTTGTTCAGCATTATGGAAAGCAAAAAGCAGCTGATATTTTGTCCAACATAAGAGTTATTATGGCTGCCAATATTCATGGTATTGCGTTAGATGCTCTGCAAAGCAGATTGAAAGGTAAAAAGATGAAAGACAGCAAACTCAGCAATGAGCTTGGTATTTCTTTAGGAATTCTTGTTCTAATCCCTATTGCAATTATCCAGGTTTGGCTTGAAAAATTATTTAAGACAAGCCAGAAACGTCCAATTTCTGCATTACACCCCTCCTGAAAACAATTATTTACAGGAAAAGCAGGCCTTGAACTTCCTAGATCAGACACCTTGGTTTATAGACAAGCATTTGAAAAAATAAAATAAGTTTAATATAAAACAAAAAGAAATGAAAACAATTAAAACCGTGAGCATTGTAATTATGTTAACTGCTCTTTTTATTAGTGGAGGAACAATTAATGCTCAAAATAATGGAGCACCAACAGACTATAATGTAATATCGAGAAGTGATATTGGACCAAGACCAGCGGGGTTTCAGCCAACAAAAGCGACACCTGTAAATGGGACTTATACCGAAAGTGTTGCTACGGCTTCAACCAGAGTTCTAAATGAAGAAACTGTCATGTTGAAAAAAGTCGTTGCACAACCAATTGGCGAAAAAGACTTTAGTCCATGGGAGTTTTTATGTGACGAAGGCGGCCATACCTACGAGCAATCGGCTCCAAACCCATTGAGTTATATGGTAGGTGGTATTTCTTCCAGCTTACTGACCAGTGTGGAGAACGCTATAAAAATTATGGATCTAGATGTTTCCAGCGCAAAAGTAGAAGCTAAAGTGTTTTTCAGGTTTAACGACCCTTTCACACCTACTTGGACAGGATATACCGACAAAGTTATTGCCAATATCCTTATTGAAAGTGATGAGCCTGCAGAAAAAATTGCAGCGGTGAAAAAAATGGCGGTTCAGGCATGGGCTATTGGAGAATGCATTATGAATCCAACGCCTGTTGATGCACAATTTGTATTCAACACAAAAATTTGGGAAACAGAATCTGCTCGTTCCGGAAAAGTTGCAGGTTCCGATTCGTATGATAACGACATGAAAATTACTTCAAAAGGGAACAAACCAGCACCTGAGAGTTTTAAGTTGGGTGCCGATGTTAGTATGGAAAAATTCGCAAATCCATTTTTATTCGAAGTGGTAAGTATTTCTGAGTCTGCCAATGATGCTCAACGACCTTATTTGCATAAAATCAAAATCAGGGCAATACAGGAAAACTATGTAGCTTGGGATGTTTATGCCGATGACAGTCGTGGATACGAAGGTATAGACAAGGCACCAACTTCAAGCGATTATTTTACTGCAGGTACTAGTCTATGCTTAATGAGTCAACTAACCGGATGGTCAGAGTTTTACAAACATCAGGGTATTGTGTTCGAAAACTATCGTGTAGAGCACCAATTCAACTATCAGGTAGATGATTTTATGACACCAGCAGCTACAGGACATGTTGATGGTGTTACTACAAGAATACTGATAAAGAGCGATGTCAGCGATAAAGTAATGAGCGATTTTGCAACACAAGCACTTGGTACGTGTTTCGCCGGAGAAGCTATTACGGGGGCTACCACAACGGAAATTGGTCTTTATCAAAATGGAAAACTTCTTAAATAATAAATCAGCAAGCATCTGAACAAGTAATTCTTGTTCAGATTGAAATATACAAGTATTAGAACCTATTTGGGGATTATCGCCCCGAATAGGTTTTTTTTTTGAACGAGGCTATACTAAAAACGACATAATTACATATTAGGTTATACATTTACCATCACTTCTCTTTTATTAACCTTTTCAAGAGTTTGTTTTCACCGCATTTTTGTAGTGTAATATTTCAACAGAAATAAATCGAATACATATTAAATTATAAAAAGATGAAAAAGGGATATAAAATTAGCATCGCGATTGTAAGTGCAGTAGTAGTAATAGCAGGTATTTTTTGGTTTTCAATGCCAAGTGAGCAAAGAAACATGGTTTCGTTCATGATGTTGAATGGAGATAGCTATGACAACTATCAAGAATATCAAGTAATTGACCGTAATGATGAAGCATTAGCTCCAACATCTTTTGAACCTGGTGTTGCAGATAAGATGGAGGGAGATAATAATTGTAATGTAGTGGCCATAACAGAAATGGTGAAAAATGAAAGCTCGAAGATGTTAAAAATCGGTAGGATGCAAACTACAGGTATTGATGATTATACTGGATGGCATCTAATCGCTGATGAAGGTGCTGCAGAAGGTGAAAATCCTTATGGGCCTTCACCTCTTAGTTATTACACCAGCGGTTTGGCCGCAAATTTACATACACAAATTCTTAAAGCAGCTGAAGTTATTGGCGTTGAATTAGAAAATGTAAAAGTAGAAGTATTAAATAAATTTCGTTGGAATGAAATGTTATCTGCAGAAGGAGCAGGATTTCTAGACTTAACAATTACAAATATAATTATTGAAAGTAGTGCATCTAAAGAACTTATTCGAGAAATAAAGGAGATGGCTCTTAATTCATGGACAGCAGGCGAAGCCTTAAGAAATGAAACAGTGATTGAACCATCTTTAGTTGTAAATGGAGATAACTGGAAAAATTATCGGGCTACTCCAGGAACAAGTCTTTCTGCTGAATCTTTTGTTGATGGACTTAGAATAAGTTCGATCTCTAAGGTGCCGAAAAAACCAGCGTATTTAGAACCTGTTGTTAAAGAGGCCGAGGAAGGGGTTCCAGATTTTGAGGCCCTGTCGAATATGGAGTTTGAAATATTTGCGATATCTGAGTCAGCAGAAAATAGTAATAGACCCTATTTGAAAAAAATCACGCTATCAACGCCTTCTCCAGAAACTTGGGAAATATACTCCGATGAATTTATGGGAGCTAATGATCATCCTGTAGCACCAACTTCTTTGGAATACTTTACAGCAGGAACTGCGTTATGCTTAACTTCACAGACAACATTAGTCAGCGCTATGATGGGTTTGAAGTTTGCTGATTACCGTGTTGAAAACCAAACAGATTATCGACAAGAAGCGATAAATTCTACCGATATGGTTGGGTATACGAATGCAGTTCATTCATACATTGTGATTGAATCAGATGAATCTCAAGAAAGATTAGAAACGTTCTATAATAAATCTTTATCATTGTGTTTTGCAGGCGAGGGACTAAAAAATGCAACGGAAATGAACACCCACTGCTATCTTAATGGAAAACTTGTCGAATAGTAATTGCCGGTTATTCCATATCAGAAAGAGCAATTGTTATATCCATTGCAGCTGTGTTTATTATTCTGCGTATCATTCTAAAGTTAAGCAGTCAAAAAAAAGAAAAGATTAACAAATTGAAATTGAGTCAGGTGAAGAACAAATTAGTTAGAAAAAGCGAGATGGAATTTATTAATTCAATAAGACGATTGATTACCTGCACCTATTATTACTTACCTTTTCGTTAGCTAAAATTATAGAATGAAATATCTTCAATTCATAACTTTCCTAGCTCTTCTCTCTTTTTGCACAGTCACTTTAGCGCAAAACGAGAAGAGCTCTTCCGCTTTTACAAGTCGTCGTTTTTATAAGCCCTTTGTTTCGGAAATTAGTAGCACGCTTAGTAATCTATCCATTGGGAAAAACTACAGTACTGATTTAGTGGGCAATAGCTTCGAGAAGTTAGTTCTTAATGAGGTGCACCTGGGAATGGATATGCCTTTTTTGTACATAAAGAAACCAAACTTCGAGTGGGCCATGTCTTTCCCTGTAAGTATCCACATGGAGTGGGCTCCCTTCGATAAGATCACCTCTCCTATTATAAATAACGACTACCGTTTTGGTTTGTCGTTTACCGGATTTACCAAATTAGATAACCCCTACCTTAAGAATCTTTCGTTCAAGATAACGCCTTTTGCTCACGAAAGCACCCATTTAGGTGATGAAATAACCATCTATGGTGTGCAGAATAATGCTGATTTTTTTCGGGTTAACGTGTCCTATGAATATTACGAGTTGGGTTTAACACTGAACGATCCTGAGCTGTTGGACGAAAACACCCTCTCGTGTAGAATTGGGTTTATGGGCTTAATACGACCTAATGTTGGCTATTATACTTTCTTTGAGAACGAAATAGGCAACAATGTCTTGTACCCAAGTCAGCGATGGGCAGAATACTATCTGCAACTCAATTATAAAAAAACAAAAGGATTCTTAACGAATAAACAATGGCACCCCAATCTTTCAATCGAATTTCGAAACCGAATTAAGTACGACTATATGGTAGATGCTAAAGAAGATCGTGTATGGTGTGTCAATGCATATTTAGGCTTCGACTATGTTCCAAAGAAAGCAAATGCGATAAAAACAGTAGGTCATTATCTCCGCCATTACAACGGAATAAATCCAAACGGACAACTCAGAAATGGGATAAGTCATTTTGCAACCTACTCAGTAGTTGTTTATTTGTAGCGGATTACGGTTTAATAAATTCTTTTACATCCTTAATTTCCACAATGATCTTCCCATAACAGATAAAATCGGGCTTATAAGTTTGCTTAAGTATTTGACCCTTATATTTCAGCGTTAACTCACAATCAGTCAAACAGACCTAGTCTCGTTGAAAAGTGCCATAAAATCCGTGTTCAGTCTCTTATCATCACTAGTCTAACATTATACATTTACAAGAGAAAAAGAATTAGGTGTCTAATTAAAAACAGCGTTCAATATGGCAAAGTCAAAGAAAGAAGATCACTCAACTCTCGGTCGGAGAGATTTTATGAAAATGATAGGTGTTGGAGCCGGTGCTATTGGATTGGGTGCAGCAGGTGTAAGTGCCGCTGGTTTCAAAGATATGGATGAAATGATGGCCTCTCCTTTAGCAGATCGTAAATTACCATTCTGGGTGAAAGAGGTTGATGAGCCTACAGTTCAAATTGACTGGGACAACATGGAAATTTTTCCTGGTCCAGAGGGAACCTTGTTTAATCCTGCATCTTGGGAAAACCCCAAAGATTATATGGATATATATAATAGGAACATTGAATCGACTAAGAAAAATGTTCAGAATAATGTTACCGGGCTCTCGCTAAAAGACAGAGCTTTAGCCGATGCCAACTGCTGGGGTTGGGGAGGGCGTTCAGGTGCTGATTTAGCTGCACCATGGGCAGGTGCTGCCGTTAAGTCAAATCCTATGTGGGAACATCCTACCATGTATTATACTCCAGAAGATTATGGCGTAGAAAAACATCAAGGTACACCAGAGGAAAACTCCAAGATGCTAAGAACAGCCGGAAGAATTATGGGGGCTGCTGATATGGGCTTTGTAAAACTCGATGACAAAACAAAAAAATTACTTTGGGGTAAGATCACATTTGAAGACGTTGAGAAAGGATATGCGGAGCCAGAAAAAAACAAATTTGTATTACCAAATAAAGACTTGTGGGCAGTATGCTCTCTTATACCGCAATCCTTGTGGATGCAGCAATACACCGAACGAATGAGTTGGGCTTCGAGTAATACCATGAGTTATTCAAGAGCCAATATTTACGGGAATAGATTGAGCGTGTTTTTAAGAGGCTTAGGATATCAAGCCTATGGAGGTGACACAGAATCAATTGGACGTTTAGTCGGTTTTGGATTGATGGCCGGACTGGGAGAATACGGCAGAGCTGGTATTCTGGTTAGTCCAAAATATGGAACTGATATTAGAACGGTATTGGTAACCATTACAGACTTGCCCCTGGCGGTAACAAAACCCATAGATGCCGGTATTACCAAATTCTGCGAAACCTGTAAGAAATGCGGAGAAATGTGTCCTTCGGGTGCCATTAGTATGGAAGAAAAACCATTCTGGGGTGGTGATAAACCTTGGCAAGCAAAAGGTATTAAAGGATGGTATATGGATGCTAAAAAATGTTATTCCTATATGTTGGGAGGCGAACCGGATTGTAGTCGCTGCCAAACTGTTTGTCCATTTACAAAATTTGATAATGCCGTAATGCATGATCTAATCAAATTATCCATAGGCACTACACCTGCGTTAAATAAAGCAATTCGAAAAATGGATGATGTATTCGGTTATGGTGTAGAGCCTGACTTGGATAAAACCCCTTGGGATCTCGATCCAATGGATATACCACTCTATGGTTTGGATAAATCACGTTCATAAAAAGATTTGAGATATTAGATATGAGAATTGAGACAATGAAACTCTTTATTTATTTATCGTTTCTCATCCTCATAAAAAAGAGTTACGAGATATTAGATTTAAGACATGAGATTATTTCAATACTTATTTTTTTTCATGTCTCACATCTCATGTCTCACAATCTAAAAAAAATAACATTATGCAATTAATTAGTTGGAATTGGTTCTGGTATGTTTTAGTCGGCTTTATTATGGGCGGCGGAACCGTAATGATATGGAACATCCTAAAGAAAATTTCTTTAAAATTAGTTTGGTTTGAGTGGATTTTAATTATCCTGTGTATGATTACTTTTCTATTCATGAGCCAAACCTTTATAGCATCTTTTGCTGAGTATGAACCCAGAGCTGCATGGCTTACACTTATTTTTATGGGAGTACCTATACTTTTAATGGCAGTTGTATTATACCGATCGCTAAACATGCGATACGTAAAGAATAAAGAAGTGAAGTAAAGGTTTTCCCATTATCGGGTGATCAATTAATACCAATTGTGATATGATGTTAGCACTTAAAAAAACCTCATGTGATAATTGGTATTATTACTTAGAGTGCCGCTTTGCGTGTGATATGCTTAGCGCTTAGATTCATAAATCTTATATCGTGGGATCAAAAGAGTTTAATGAAGAAATAGGTGATTATTTATCAAAAAAAAATGTTTCTGATAAAAAAATTGTTTTTGATAAGCACTGAAAAATCGAAACGATGAATTTTAAACAGAGGATGATAGCCGGGAAGTTGGGACAGGAATTAAGCGTGAAGGATGGCATAGTCATCGTTGATGAATCATCTTGTGATGGTTGCGGAGGATGTGTAGACACCTGCCCTCATTCAGCAATTCATAAAATTAAAAAAGACTAAATAAATATGAGCAAAATGGTTAATAAAACTCGATTTTATATTTACACAATTGGCCTGCTTCCTTTTGTTCTCCTTCTGTTTACAGGTGTTATTTTAGTGAAGTATCATACGGGAGCTGCACCAGAATCAACAGTATTGGGAGGAGATGCACATTTTTGGTTTTCATTTCATAAGGTGATAGCCGTAATAACTATTCCATTAATTCTACTTCATTTATTTGTGAAAACCGATTGGGTAAAGAGCTTATTAAGGTTTAAAGTCAAAGGCCGGTTTAAAACAACGAATAGTATACTGTTTGTTGTTTTTGTTTTGTGCTCACTGACAGCCCTTGTTTCCTGGCTGATTATCGATGATCCTGCTATTTCAGGCAATTTAGGTGGAATACATAATAAATTTGGAATACTCCTGATAATTCTATTTGTAATTCATGTTTGGAACTACAGGAAACGAATAATTGCCCAGTTTAAGCAATTGAAATAAGTAGGGTTGATCCAATAAAGAAGCAATAATATTCAGATGGGGATAAAAGTGAGAAGTAAAAATCAAAAATAAAGGTCATCCTGTCCTTTAGGAACTATAACGAAATTTATTGATAACTGATATTCTAATGCACTAAAATGGTTAATAAAAAGAAAATAGAATCAGGGCTCGCAATTGCTGCGATGGTAGTAATATTTATCGCCTGGTTTATTGGGAGGCAGCAAGAGGATACAGATATCCTCTCCTCGCTAAAGGCAAAAATGCCTGAAATTGTCAAATTGGAAGAAATTGGAAAAGCAACTTACAAAATATATAACTCGGAAGAAGAGCAGCTAGGATATGTGACCATAGAATCATCAATGGGTTATGGCGGTCCACTGCAAATGGCTGTTGCTGTAAACAAAGATGGGAAAATAATTGATTTAGCGGTTGTTGGATCAAAAGAGACACCATCGTATTTAGAAAAGGTTTTAAATGCAAAATTTCTTGATCGCATTATTGGAAAGTCTTATGATGAAGAATATTCTCTTGAGGAAGGAATAGATGGTATTTCAAGTGCGACCTATTCTTCACATGCAATAGTGGAAGCCTCAAAAAAGGGGGATCGTTTTATTTCAGCTAAAGTTCTTGGCTTTGATATTCCGAAAGAGGTATCACCTTCAATTCAATTTGGCGTTCCTGAAATCGTTTTAATCCTCCTTTTTGCAATTGGATATTTCGCTCATAAAAAAACATTCAAATACACAAAAATAGCCCGCTGGGTAACCATGCTCGTCGGTTTATTTGTAGTCGGGTTTTATTATAACCAACCGTTTTCACTATCCATGGTAAACCAATTGCTTTTGGGATATTTCCCTCCCTTACATTCGCATTTGTACTGGTATTTGTTGTTGGGCGGAATTTTTCTTGTGTTTACTGTGGATAATAAAAATGCCTACTGTCAGTGGTTTTGCCCCTTTGGAGCCGCACAGGAATGCATGGGCCTGGTTGGCGGTGCCAAAAACAGATCAACAGGGAAATTTAAGAATGTCCTTAAGTGGACGTTAAGAATGATAACCCTGTTTGCCATTGTTGCAGCATTATTATTAAGAAATCCGGGTGCGACCAGTTACGAAGTGTTTGGCACCTTATTTAAACTGACAGGAAGCAATTATCAATTTGCAATATTGGGAATCGTTTTAGTTTCATCCCTGTTTATTAAAAGACCTTGGTGCAATTATCTATGCCCCATAGGTCCTGTTGCAGATCATTTTACTCATGTAAGAAGGTTGACAATAAATAAATGGGACAGAATTATGCGGAAGCACAATCACGAACATATTTAAAAATAAGCAAAAAGGTGAATAAGAAGAGTAAGTATTTTGAGGAAACGATTGTCATCGTTGTTGTAATTATTTGTTTGGGTTTAGTAATTCTAGAACTACTGACAAATATTCACAATAAGTTGAATTTCTAATCTATGCTATAAATAACAATGTGATTTTAACTAAACAAGAAAATCTATTATGAAAAGAAAACTTAAAGTGTCGTTGTTTTGTCTGTTGCTGTTTATTGGGGGGGCAATAAATTTGCAAGGTCAGGAAACCGGACATTATGTACCCGGGATCACTGGGATTAAAGGTGGAACCCTTCCTCCTCCCGGATTTTATTATATCATGCATAACGTAGCTTATTCAGCAAATTCATATTTTGGAGGTGACGGGAATGAGGTAGCTATTGACTTTGATATCAATGTATTTGTAAATGCACATCGTTTTGTTTATGTATGGGAAGATGTACTATTTGGAGCCAATTATGCAACGAATTTGATTGTTCCTTTGGTAAACACCGATATTAGTATTGGTGCTTTTGGTGTAGATGATAATCAGTTTGGATTGGGTGACATCATATTTGACCCGATGATACTGTCTTGGAATAAAGATAAGTACGATGTTGCATTTGGTTTAGGAGCAGTAGCACCTACCGGAAGTTACGATATTACTAAAGCCGCATCGCCGGGCAAAAGTTTTTGGACAGGATTGTTGACCTTAGGTGGTACTTATTATTTAGATGCGCATAAATCATGGCATGCTTCAATATTATCGAGGTATGAAATCCACAGTAAGAAAAAAGATTTTGATGTAACAGCCGGAAACGATTTTACTTTTGAATGGGGGCTTGGTAAAACCATTCCTGCTGATTTTATCTGGAATGTTGGTGTTTCGGGATATTCGCATTGGCAAGTAACAGAAGATAAAGGAAGTGATGTACTATACGATGCAAGTATTAAAGATCGAGTTTTTGCAGCAGGCCCTGAAGTTACCTGTTTTATTCCTCCGTTAAAACTGAATATTGAATTAAGAGGACAGTATGAGTTTGGAGCAATTGATCGTCCACAAGGATCAAAAGTGTGTTTGTCCTTTATTAAAATTTTCTAATTGACAATTGATTATAGATAGATACATCCACACTAAAGAATGTGGATGTATCTTATTACTTAAGTTATTCTTTCGACCTTAGTTCATTTTCTCATTTCCCCAAAATCAAGTATTGTTGTATTAAAGCTCAAATTTTCCTGGCATCTCGGCTAAATGTGCTTCAAGTTCGGCCTTTAATTCCTGATAAATGGCCTGATGGGCCGGGTCTTTTATTAAATTCTTTTGTTCCGTTGGATCGACTTTTAAATTATACAATTGATCCTGATCGAAATAGGCAGGTAATTTTCCGTACGATTCATGTTCCGCAGATTCGCCGCCTGGCACCAATGAAAAATGACTATAAGGAGCCATTGGCTGGTCGGTGTTCACAACATCCATTTTTTTGACCAGACGAGGTTCATTATATGCAGTCAACACCTTCGCTCTTTCATCCTTCGTCATATTTTCAGCAAATTCAGGATAACGTACAGCATAGTATTTGTAATCTCCTTTCATTATTGCCCGGGCATAACCCAATTCAAAAAATAATGCTCTGCTATTATCTTCAGTTTTACCGTCAAGATAAGATTTAAAACTTTTCCCGTCAAATTGATTCTCCAGTACTTTTCCACCTGCCATTTCAAGAATCGTTGGGGCAAAATCGATATTCTGAACCTTCACATCACATTGGCTTCCACGTTTAAAACCACCTTTTTTCCATATGATACTTGGACTTAAAACCCCTCCCTGATATAAGGTGCCTTTTGCTTTTTGCCCATGATCGTTAAAAAAGAAAATAATGGTATTGTCAAGAATATCTTTTTCCTCCAGTTTCTGAATTAACGCCCCTAGAGCATCGTCTAACCAAAGTAAATTTTCTTTATTTTTTCCTTCTAAACCGGCTTCTTTTGTGCGCTCGGGTATGGTATGCCTGGCTGGCATTACACTGGGAGCCTTATCGAGAAATCCATTGGCTGTAATCAACGGATTGGCATTCCATGAACGTTCGGGATCAGACGGCTGATGCGGAATGGTGGTGGCAAAATACAAGTAGAAGGGATGGTCGTAATTTTGCTCAATAAAGTCAACACCTGCCTCTGCTATCCAATCGGTATTTTGAACGGCCAACTTACCCAAACCTACAAAGTTTGGATTGTCTTGATAAACACCTCCTGCAAAATCAAAACCATTATCCAAAATAGCCTGGACCGAACGTTTGTAATTCGCTTCTACTTTTTCTTTTATTTCCGGAGCATTCGGATCAGCCCAGTAATCAGGAAACTTATAAATACCGTTGGCTTCCATGGCATGGTTTTTCCCGGCAAATCCGGTCGTATAGCCAAGATCCTTCAAGTAATGGGGCAAAGCTTTGTCTTTAGGAGTTATAAAAGTATTCCAATGAATAACGGTTTGTCCTTCCTGCTCATCGGTATACTTTAAGAAATTTTCGTTCACTGCCTTACTCGCATATCTGCCTGTTAAGCAATTGTACCTACTGGGTGTACAAACAGGCGACGCAACATATTGGTTGCTCATCAGAATTCCTTCTGAAGCCAATCGGTCAAGGTTGGGAGTTAAATTTTTCCCTTCACCTTCGGGCAAGCAGTTAAACATTTCGGGATACATATCATCGGCAATAAAGAAGACGATATTCGGTTTTTTAGTATTCGCTTCGGTTTTTTCCGATGATTTATTCGATGACGTACAATTAAACAAAGCTAATGTCAAAAAGACAAGCATAATTATTCTTTTAATTTTCAGCAACATAGTTTATTTTTTTATTTGGTCTTTAATTATTTTCAGGATAAGTACTACATTTAATTATTCTCAATCTTCAAATTCACTATTGGGTGTATTAAATCCTGACTTACCTGTACATACTGCATTTTATGTGTGACAAGCGGCATCAATATCTTATAGTATCTGATTAGCTTGAAAAGTGTTTGGTTTAGTTCAAATCGCTTCAAATTTTGAATAATAACTTTTATCACTTAAGGTGATTTTGATGACTGAAATCCCTTTTGGAATATTTACGTTTGTTAAGTGTAAATAACTCTGAGGTTCAGCATACCATTTCGAAAAAACTTTTTGACCTGTCGATTTAAATATTTCCAATTGAAAATTTTCGATTTGATCCGGGAAATCCACATTTAAAACGTCCTTGCTGTATAGATTTGGATAAACCTTCAATTCATTGTTTTTTATAATTTCTCCAATTGATGTTGCCGTTGAGTCGAAAAATTCAAACCAATTGAGCTGAAGCTGTTCATCGTTTTCACCTTTAAAAACCAACCGAATATCTTGTGTGCCGGAAATTGTTTCGATACTTCCATTAACCGTTTTCCATTGCTCTTCTCCATCGATGTTTTCAACATTTACTGATCCTATCTTTTTGCCTTCACCAGAAATAATATCTACTACACCAATAATTGAGTTTGCTATACGAAGTTGGATGCTATTCACCTTTGCATCTCCAAACTCAATATTATTAAACGATAGGGTATCGTAAGAATCAAAAATTACACTGAAACCGCCTTCGATAGACTCCGTTTTCTCGGCACCAATACTTTCATAAAAATTTTCAGCTTCAATTCTATTCATACCATTGTAACTTCCAATACCTCTTTTGGTTTGAACGATTTCAGCAATTGATCCATCGTTTTTAAAATGGAGGTATTCTGCAGCTATGCTTCTTTTGCTTGTGTTACCTCCCGACAAATCGGAAGTGTGATAAAAGAAATAGTTTTGCCCTTTGTATTCAACGGTAGATTGGTGGTTGGTCCATCCTGAAACATATCCATTTATAAGTCCTCGATAGGTAAATGGTCCTAGTGGATTATCGGAAGTTGCATAACCAATTGTACTTGTGTTTGGATATTGAGGGTGGAAAGGTCCCATAGAATAACTTAAGTAATAAATTCCATTCCTTTTTTGCATCCAACAAGCTTCAAACCAATAATCAAGACCCTTAACTCTTTGAGCTTCAACTTCGAACTGTTTCATAGTGCTGTCGAGTTTGGCTACCCAGGCAGTGGTTTGACCACCATCGCCGGCACCTCCAAAATACATATAAGCTTGTCCATCGTCGTCGATAAAAACAGCAGGATCAACACTGAAACTTCCTTTTATTGGTTCCGGTTCAGCCACAAAAGGTCCACAGGGTGAATTGCCGGTTGCCACCCCAATTTTAAACTCATCGTTGTAATCTTTGGCCGGAAAATAGAAATAGTAGGTTCCGTTTTTGTAGGCACAGTCGGGAGCCCACATGTATTCTTTTGCCCAAGGGACATCGTCAACATCGAGTGCTACTCCATGGTCTTCCCAGTTTAATAAATCTTCGGATGAAAACACATGATAATCGCGCATGTCGAATCCTTGCGCATTATCTTGATCATGTGATGGGTAAACATAGATTTTACCTTCGAATTCATGAGCCGACGGATCAGCAGTATACATGCTCCATATAAATGGATTTCCTGTACCAGGGTTTTCCATCACTTTTGACAATTCAGAAGCCTTCACACAAGCTATTAGCGAATCGTTATTATCTAAAACCCGAAAAGCATTGAATTTAGCCTGATCTTTGTCTGCTTTAAACCTAATTTTCAGATCGCCTGAGGAGTGTTGAAGTGAATGGGAGACAAGATATTCGGTATCCTTTCCAACTTTGGCATAGATATCAAGTTTGTCTGCAATCAGCTTATCGTTGTGGTAAATATTAAAAATTCGTTGATTCGCACTGTTGTGATACGCTTCGGCCATATAAATTTCAATGGTGTAATTTCCTTTCGGAATAGACATAATGGTTACCGTAAAATCACTTCCATATACTTCTTCGGTATAAAATGAATTGTCGGTGGGATTGGAAACAACATAATTTACACCATTACTGTAATGACTGATTTCACCTTTAATCAGAATTGGCTTTCCGCAGCTTGAGTGTCCAATTTCATCGGCAAACACATCAATTCCCAACCCCAACATTACGACTACTGCTATGCCTATAAAATATTTCTTCATAATTGATCGATTAAATTTGACGAACAAAAATAGAACTCAAAATTTTAATTGAATTTTGGTTATTCGATTATTCCTATTCCAGAATTATTCTATTACAATTTTTTGTTTTATCGGGATATTCTCGCTGTAAATAGTTAGCATATAAATACCTTTTGGTAAATCAATTTTAATCTGATGTTTAGTTCCAATAGTTTCTTGGCTTTGTACTTTTTGTCCTTGATAGTTATATATGTCAATAGCTGTTATATCAAATTCGGCCTCAATATTTAAGGTGTTTTTTACCGGATTAGGATAAACGACAGGCAATTTAAGATCGTTAACATTGCTATTAACTGAAAGGGGGTTTCTATAAGTTAAATCGAACCAGTTTAAGTTGAATAAATAACCACTACTACCTTTGAAGGTAAGTTTAATTTCTTGTTCACCTTTGTCCAATTTAATTTCAATGGGATCGGTGGTGTACCAATCTTGCCAACCGTTGGTTCTACTTCCATCGACTTTTGCTGTGCCTACTACATTATTTTTGATACTGATTTCAATTTCACCTCCATTGGTATCGGAAGCAGCTCTGGCTGTAAAATTGTAAATTCCTGTTGAGTCGATGGTTATCCCATATGAACACCAATCGCCATTTTCGATGTATCCAATATTTTCACCGCCATTTTTGTCTGAACAAGTTTCAGACTGAATGCCAGCCTGATTATCAAATGATTCTGCTTCGATTAAAAAATTGGTTTGAGTAATTGTATCGATAACAACCAACTTATAGCTCACCCTTTTTCCAATGGTTGTTGCAGTTATTTCAACCTTACCTCTTGCTTTCGCTTTAAGCAAACCATTAGCGTCAATAGTGGCAATTCCTTTAGCATTTGACGACCAGATGATATCCTTGTATGTTGCTGAATCGGGAACTAAGCTTGCTGAAAGTTGAAGTGTCTCTCCTGCATAGATCGTATCTTGTGGAATGTTTAAAAGAATTTCGACTACCTCAATTGTATTTTCATTGTATACTTTGAAAATTGCTTCTTCAATCATAGGATAATTCCAGGTGATTGTTTTGCGATTAAACTCATAAATCCAGGCAATTGGAGTAATTCCTGCATTTTTACAAGCCTTCGTAAATTCTTCATAATAAAGTACTCGATCGCTATAGTTATCTTTATTTCCTGCACCCCATTCTCCGAGGATCACTGCTTGTCCATTAGCAACGAAATGGTCTCCAAGTGATTTAATTGAATTGTGTAAATCTTCTATCTCAGCAGTAGTTCCCCATTTGCTGGTACCAGCCTCATCTAAGCAAAACGAATAAGGAGAATAGTTATGAACGGAAACAATAATATTTGTATCGTTATTTGGAATAATTAAGTCTGATATGGCAGGGTTTCCGTTGGCCCCAACCTGTTGCACCATAATAAAACGTGTTTCGTTATTTCCACCCGTCCCTCTTATAACATCAACTGCAGCCTGGATGTATGCATTTACCACGTCACGATGTTCAGCTGAACCACCTGTCCACTCCTCCGGTGTGCCCATTGCACGTGGTTCGTTGAGGGTTTCAAAAATTAAATAATCACCATAATCTTTGAACCTGGTAGCAATTTGTGCCCAAGTTTTTTCCAACCAATCGGTTCCTTCAGCCTGCTTGGCATAGGTTGGAACAAAATGTTCATCATCGTGGTGAATGTTGACAATAGCATACATGCCATTATCTAAAGCATAATTGACCACTTGCTCAACTCTATCCATCCAAGCCTTATCGATAACAAAATCGGGTGCTGATCCCATGTGCGCTCCCCAAGACACAGGAATTCGTAGAGTTCTAAAACCTCTTTCAGCCATCGATTGAACCATTTCAAATGTAGTATATGGGTTTCCCCACATGGTTTCCATGGCTAATCCAGATACCCAATCCCCCGTTGCATCTAAAGTATTATACAGATTTAAACCCGGAGCCATATCAGCTGTAATCTCGATGGCAGTTATGTTATCGCGCATACCAGAATTCGCATTTTGTGCAAAAAGTTGAAGACTCAAAAAGAAGCTTATTATTAATATTGCCAGTCGTTTCATTAAGCCGTAATTTTAGTTTCAAGTTTAATAGATCATATTCAAAACCAAAAGTGGTGCTTTTGCTGCTGCAACCATTGTCTAAGCTATTTTTGTTCTGTTCTTAGCGTACATGTCATTGAAAAGACCCAAAAATCGCAATCAATTGGTGAAATCTGAATTAGATTAAAAATATTTCTAATCCTTGGTGTTCGTTAAAAACCACAAATGAGTTTAATATCCTCTACTTTATGTTTAATTAAACAACAGGAATTCATTCGGCAAGTATTCTTCTTTTTTTTGTAAAACTATTGGAGTATGGGGAAATGGATTAGTCTCTCTTTTCAAAAAGCTAGTCTGAAATGACATTGTTTGCCTGATTGTTCATTAATGCTTTGTGATCAATTTCTGTTGTGACCTGAATTCACTTGGCGTACATCCTTTTTGAGTTCTAAACGAGCGGTTAAAATTTGAAATGTTGTTGAAGCCACTTTCATAACAAACCTCTGATATATTTTTCTCCGACTCGATGAGGAGCTTGGCAGCATTCCCTATCCGCAACTCAGTCAGATAATCGGTAAACGATCGTTGGGTCCTTTTTTTAAAGAAATGACTGAAGGCACTGGGCGACATATTGATCTTCTTGGCAACATCCTCGATTCTAATCTGATTTTGCATATTCTCGAAAAGATATTCATTCACCAATTTAATCCTTCTGCTTTTTGAGGTGTCAAACTGGCCTACATACGAAAGAGAGGAAAGCGTCTGTTGATTGCGAGAAATGGACATATCGTAGAGAATTGAAAAGAACTCCAGCAATGAGTCAAAACCACGCATTTCGGATAATTTAATAATTCGATCACTCAAAGCACTGGTTGTGTCATCTGAAAATCGGATTCCCAATTTCGATCGTTCCAGCATTTCTTTAATCGAAAGCGTTAGTTTTCGGGACAAGAACTTTTCACTAACAAATTCTGTATGAAATTGAATGGTGATCACATGTACCCCTTCTTCATTGCCGGTCCATGCATGAGGTGTATTGGGGCCAACTAAAACAAGATCAGATGAAGAATATTCTTTTATTGAATCACCTATGATGCGTTTACCTTTCGAGTATAAAACTAAATTCAATTCATACTCCGGATGAAAATGAACAGGGAAATCAAACTTTGCATTAAAATGGTTTAGTACTACAAAAAAGTCATCTTCTGCCAAGGGGGTTATTTCTCTAACAATACGATTGCTCATAGTACTTTGCTGTTAATTTATGATGTTTTACTGCTTTAGAGTGTAAATATAGTTCATAATAACATTAGTGTAGAATTCGTGTATGTCCCTGCTGTTCAGTTGTTGGCTTATCATGTCTTAGAGGATCAGTTGTTTAGTGTGATTAAGTGTTCACGATAGTATCATATTATAACATTAACCGCAAACAAATAGGTTTTTATCGTACATAGTTTTACAGCATCTAAAACTAATAATCTTTCTACTGTTTGAAAATGGTATTTGTTTTTGGACTGACACAGTAAGAATAGAATAAATCTAATCGTATGAAGAAAACAAAATGGATGTTGAGTTTAACTCTGGTTGTTTTATGCCTTGGCATAATGCTGCCAACGTTTGCTCAAACAACATCGATCAATGGATCCGTAAAAACAAAACAAGGCGAAGCCCTTCCGGGTGTAAGTATTGTTGAAAAAGGAACTCTTAATGGTTCAGTTACCAATATAGATGGTAACTACACTATTAATGTAGCCGATGCAAAAGCTACATTAATTTTTACATTTGTAGGCTATCAGGCTCAGGAAGTAGCGCTCAATGGTGCAACCCAAAAGAATGTCATTCTCGAAGAAAGTGTTCTGGGGTTGGATGAAGTGGTTGTAGTTGGTTATGGAGAGGTAAGGAAAAGTGATTTAACCGGTTCAATCAGTACGGTAAAAGTTGAAAAGCTTCAAGATAGTCCATCCAATTCAATTGATCGTTTGCTTCAGGGGCGATCAGCAGGTTTGCAGGTAGTTAATTCATCGCAAGACCCGGGCGCAGGAGCAACCGTTCGTATTCGAGGAGGAAGTTCACTACGTGGTTCAAATGCTCCATTGGTTGTTGTTGATGGTTTTCCGCTGGGCGAAGCCGGCGATCTGAAACAAATTAACCCAGCCGATATCGAATCGGTTGAGATTTTAAAAGACGCTTCGGCATCGGCCATTTATGGTTCACGTGGTGCTAATGGAGTAATCATGATTACCACCAAAAAAGCTAAATCGGGTACCTCCTATGTCGATATTCAACAACAAACAACCATTTCACAGTTTAGCTCAAAGTTGAACAAATGGACCGATCCATTATTGATGGCTCAGTTGGCAAACGAGGAAATGGCCAATGCAGGCTTACAAATAACCTACAATGGCCAAACCAATTCAAACGGTGTTTACTATCCATCAATCGATGAAATTCAGTCGGGTGAATGGCCACACAATACCAATTGGGAAGAAGTCGTTTTCAGAGACCTTCCTATTTCAACCAATACAACAGTAGCCATTCGCAGTGCAAACGATCAAACGTCTTTCAATTTAAGTGCCAATTACTTGGAACAGAACGGCGTTTATATTGAAGATGAGTACAAAAAATTCATTGTCAATTTAGGGGTGAACCATAAAGTAAACGATAAACTGAAGGTATCCTCTTCAAATATTTTCTCTCGAAATTTCCGCAACAACAATGGTGGACTGGCTTATTGGAGAAACCCACTTTGGCCGGTTTATAACGATGAAGGTGAATATTACCGCACAACAATTACCGATTTTGGCCACCCATTGGCTCAAACTGAAAATGTATTGAATAAAAGTCAGGGACTGGACTACATCACCTCGTATCTTTTCGACTATAAAATTACCGATGATTTAAACATCAAATCACAGGTAAACTACAAATTTGGAATGTCATTGTCCGATCAATACAATCCAAAAGATTATACCGAAGGTGGTTACTTCAATAACGGGGCGGCCTACATCAACAATTGGATGGGTCATGACTTGTTGTCGGAAACCTACCTAACCTATAAAAAAGAATTTGCCGGAATACATAAGATTACAGCTATGGGTAGTCATTCGTACCAATACGGATTACAACGTTCATCAAACATGGGTTCGTACGATTTTGTAAACGAAGCACTATTAAATGAAAACATGAGTGCTGGTAATCCTGAAAAAAACACCCATTCAAACAGTTTATCAAAAACGGAGATGCTTTCGTTTACCGGACGTATTAACTACATTTTAATGGACAAGTACCTGTTCACTGCAACTTATCGTGCCGATGGTTCATCAAAATTTGGTGCCAATAACAAATGGGCACAATTCCCTTCCGGAGCAATAAGTTGGAAAGCACATAACGAAGAATTCATAAAAAGTATGGGCGTATTCGACGAATTTAAAGTTCGTGCCAGTTATGGTATTTCAGGAAATCAAGGAATTTCGCCTTACCAAACCTTGAGCCGATATGGTAATGAAACCTACTACGACAATGGCAAATGGAACACCGCCATCGGACCCGGTTATGTTGTAGGTACCGAAGGTGCTGATGGACGTTACCGTATTTGGGGTGGAATTCCAAACAACGACTTAAAATGGGAAACTACAGCACAATACGACATTGGTTTAGACATGGCATTCTTCGACCGCCGATTAAGAATGGTACTCGATGTTTATCAGAAAAACACCACCGATTTATTGCGCGAACGTTTATTGTCCTTATCATCGGGTTATAACCGTATTTGGGTGAACGACGGTGAAAAGAAAAACCGGGGTATTGAGTTAACTATCGATGGCGATATTGTCAGCACCAACGATTTTACACTTTCATCAACCTTCATCTTCTCGAAAAACAAAGATGAGATTGTTGATCTTGGGGATGCCATTGCATCAGGTTTGCAAGTTGATGTAAATACAGGAATGGAATATGAATTTACAGGTTACAACTTTACCCAATTCCGCCAGTCGGCAAATATACTTGCCATTGGACAAGCCGTTAATGTTTTTTACGGTTACCAAACCGATGGGATTATTCAAACCTTAGCCGAAGGTATTGAAGCCGGACTAAGCGGAGAAATGGCACAGCCGGGTGAATTTAAATATGTCGACCTTAATGGAGATGATGTTATTGACGTCAACGACCGAACTGTTATTGGTGATCCAAATCCCGATTTTATAGCAAGTATGGCCATCGATATGAGCTACAAAAATTTCGACCTATCCGTTTTCTTAAACTGCGTTTATGGTAATGATGTGCTTTACCAAAATCGCATTGGCCAAGCCAATGTTTCACCACTCCGCTGGACACTCGATAATCCAACCAACGATTATCCAAGTTTAAGAAATGGACGCCAATACTTTTTAAGCGATTGGTTTATTCAGGACGGTTCATTCTTAAGAATTCAAAACCTGAATTTAGCTTATAATTTCGATGTATCGAAAGTGAAGAACCTTTCGAAAGTCCGTCTATATGTGAATGCTTCGAACCTGTATACCTTCTCCAAATTTAAAGGTTACGACCCTGAAGTTGGCTTGGATGGTATTTATTGGGGAGGATATCCTCGCTTAAGAAACTGGACTTTTGGTGTTAACGTAACTTTCTAAAACTAATTCATTATGAAGACAAAAATAGTATCAATACTAATACTGATGGCCCTGATTGTTAGTTCATGCGACCTAAGCGAAGAGCCTTACGGATTTTATTCCGACGATAACTTCTATAAAACACAAACCGATGCAGAAGCTGCATTAATGTACGCTTACAATGCATTCACATTTTTGGAGTACACCCGTGGTGTAACCAACATTGGTGATTTGCCAACAGAAACAACCGATCTGAAACCCGACGAAGGTGTTGACGCTCAGGAGATGTTGAAATGGACGGCAACAGGCACAAACCTGTCAATAGCCAATTATTTCAAATATTGTTACATCGCAATTAACCGAGCCAATGGTGTGTTGGAAAATGTTGAAACAAGTGATTTTATTCCGGAAGCAAAAAACAGAATAATGGGTGAAGCCTATATGATTCGTGCCTGGAGCTATTTCAGTCTGGCCCGTGTTTTTGGTGTGGTACCCATTCAACGTTCTATGGTAAAAACAGTTGATCAAACGACTCCCGAGTTAGCTGCAAATCTCGATGAGGTATACGATTTTATAATTGATGATTTACTAAAAGCAGAAGCACTTTTAGGCACAAATCGACAGGTAGGTCGTTTCGACAAGGTAGGTGCATGGGCCGTACTTTCAAAGGTTTATTTAACTATCGCTTCCTCAAAAGCGCACAACGTTGCAAAATACCGCGACATGAATGTTGATGTCGATAAGATGTATGCCGAAGCAGCCAGCTGGTCGGGTAAAGTTTTAAACGATCAAAATGCCTATGGTTTCGATCCCGATTTGTTCAACATTTACAATGTCGATTTTCCTGAAGGACCTGAACACATCTGGCTAATCAACCAGGATCGTGATGGAAATGATGAAGGCAACTATTCGAAAACACCGCTCATGTTTATGCCATGGGGCGATGGTCAACCCTTTTACATTAAGCTTTCAGACGGAACCATGGTGTACACCACAAACGGATGGGAAGTATACCGTATCAACTCTGATTTTTTGGCCACATTCGATTCAAAAGATAAACGCCGTACAGAATTAATGCAGGATGCGATTTACGATGCCGAAGGCAATGAAGTTGGAAGTGTAGCTAGTGGTAAAATTCCAGGAGTATATTCTATCAAATACATCGACCCGCACTTTGTAGGACAAAAAACAAGCGTGAAACCATTTATGATTCGCTTTACCGACATTGCTTTAACTTATGCTGAAGCCGTTGGCTCTTCGGCCGAAGGATTAATGTGGTTAAATAAAGTTCGTGAGAGAGCCGGATTAGAAGCCATCAACAGTGGTCTTTCAACAGAACAATTCAGAGACAAAGTGCTTCAGGAACGTACCTGGGAATTGGCTTACGAGGGTCAGCACTTGTATGATTTACGTCGAACTGCATCGGTAACGTCAACTGTTCCGCTCGCAAAAACGGCTGGTATTTCTGAAGACGAAGCATCGTTCTATCCAATTCCACAATTGGAACTTGATTTGAATCCAAACATTAACAATTAAGACAAAATTCATTATGAAGAAAATATTCAAAACTATATTGCTGATCACTCTGGCAACGGTGTTTTTCTCCTGCCAGAAAGATCCGATGGCTGAAATAACGGAAGGAAACTGGAACAAAGAGCGGAATATCATTTCAATCACTCTTGAAAACCAGATTGGCCCGGCTACCATCATCAGAGATGAATTTGAAACCACCATAACTGCTTTTGTTGATCAAACTGGTTTAGATTTTTCTGCTGTTAAAGTAGAAAGCTTAGTTCTATCATTCAAAGCTACTGCCAATGTAGAAATAGGTAGCACATTGAACTTCAACAACGATGAATATAAATCTGAAATTAGTGTGACTTCAGTTGCAGGAGAGTCAATGGTTTGGACCATCATTTTGGAACCTTATGATTTATTCTACATTGGGAATTGGACCTTTAGTCAACAATTAATTCATATCAATCAGGAATGGGGAAGTGACTTTAGTGAGATCATTTCTCTCCCTTTCCCCACCTCAGCCTTGGAAAACGATAACAGCATTGAATTGATTTACGAAGGGTATGAAAATGGGCGAACTTTTGGAACAATCAACAACAACCCAGGTGCCGATGGTGCATATGGAGTGTACGCAAACGATGCTGTCGATATTACATCTAAAATTCGTCATTTGATTCCAACAGGTACATCAAAATGGGAAATGGATTTGGCTAGTAATACCCTATACGTAACAAAAGATGGTTTAACATCGGAAGCAAAAGTAACTAAAACCGAAACGGGAATGCAACTAATATATGTACTCCAATACAAACCTGAAGAACCATATTGGGACTATGGTTCGCACGATAATTACTTGTGCTGGTCGTATCAGTATGACATTGATCTTATTAAAAAATAGAAAATAGCTATTGAAAAGAAGGTGGAATTTTCTTTCACCTTCTTTTCAATAGCTATTTTTAAATATAAAAGCCTGACTTAATTTACAAGATGAATTTTAAAACACATATTTTAATTGCCTTGCTAATTTTTTTAGCAAGTTCATGTTATCCAAACAATGGGGTAGTGCCAGAGGAGATAAAAGAAACAGAAATTGAATTAAATATTGTTGATAAACAGGCAACAAATCAAACAAAAGCCTTACTATCAAATTTATGGGCCATTCAGCAAAAAGGAACTATGTTTGGGCATCACGACGATTTATGGTATGGCCGAACATGGTACAATGAACCCGGCCGATCAGATGTGAAGGAGGTTTGTGGAGATTACCCTGCCGTTTTTAGTGTCGATTTTGCTGAAGTCATGGACATGCGAAGTGCAACGAGTTCAGCTAATTCAATACGAAAAAGAGTCATCCTTGAAGCTCGAAGTCGTGGAGAAGTAATTACTGCTTGTTGTCACCTGAATAATCCACTAACAGGAGGTGATGCCTGGGATAATTCGAACAACAATGTGGTGAAAGAAATCTTAACTAAAGGAAGTGCAACCAACCTTAAATTCAAAGGCTGGCTCGATAAACTGGCCGTGTTTGCCAATAATTTAGAAGATGAAAACGGTGATTTAATTCCTGTCATTTTTCGTCCTTTCCACGAACACACCCAAACCTGGAGTTGGTGGGGCAAAAAATGTACTACCGATGAAGAATTTATTGGATTGTGGAAATTCACCATTGAATACCTGCGCGATGAAAAAGGCGTGCACAACCTGCTTTATGCCATTTCGCCACAAATGGACGGCATTCAACAAGCCGACGATCTCCTTTTCCGATATCCGGGCGACGAATATGTCGACTTTTTAGGAATGGATTGTTACCACGGCACCAATACCGATGCTTTTATTAGTAACTTGACTAATCTGGCTGCTCTTTCAAAACAAAAACAAAAACCCTGTGGCGTAACCGAAACCGGCGTTGAAGGCATCTTAAAAAATGGAGCGCCTTATGCCGAATACTGGACAAAAGAAATTTTAACACCACTTATTGGCAGAAAAGTTAGCATGGTAGTGATGTGGCGGAATGCATACGATCAGTTCGAATCGGGACACCATTTTTACGGTCCCTATCCGGGTCATGCCTCCGAAAAAGATTTCATCCGATTTTACCGAAGTGAAATTATTTTTTTCAGCAAGGATTTACCAAACATGTACTTACCGGCTGAACAGGTAATCGTTTTTTAATAATTTTATACGAATGAAAATGAACTACCTGATTATAGCACTTATTTCTCTATTGAATAGTGCTTGTGATAAAACTGAAATTCCTGTGGAAAATCCTACAATAGAAAAAATTGAATTAAGCATGGTCGATAAAAATGCGACCAGCGAAACAAAAGCATTGTACGCTAATCTATGGAAAATACGTAATCAGGGAACTATGTTTGGTCACCACGAAGATCTGATTTATGGTAGAAAATGGATCAATGAACCTTTACGATCAGATATAAAAGATATTTGTGGTGATTACCCAGCAGTTTGCAGCATGGATTACGGCAAAATTGAACACAATCAGGAAAAAAGCATTAATGGTCCACTATTCTCAGATGTTCGTAGAGTTATTAAAGAATCATATAGCCGTGGCGAAGTAATAACCATGTGCTGGCACCTCGACAATCCTCTAACAGGAGGAAACTCATGGGACAATTCAAACGAAACTGTTGTTCGAGAAATTCTTAAAGAAGGAAGTGCAATGAACCTCAAGTTCAAATCCTGGCTCGACAATCTGTCCATCTTCACAAAAACACTCACCGATATTAATGGGAATCCAATCCCAATTCTATTCCGTCCGTTTCACGAACATACCCAAACCTGGAGTTGGTGGGGGAAAAAATGTACCACTGAAGAAGAATTCATCGGTTTGTGGAAATTCACCATTGAATACCTTCGCGATGAAAAACAGTTGCACAACTTTATCTATGCCATATCGCCACAAATGGATTTTGTACAGCCTATAGAAAATCTACTTTTCCGCTGGCCGGGTGATAACTTTGTCGATTTTATTGGAATGGATTGTTACCACGGAACCAACACAGAAGCATTTACCAGCAATCTGGCCAATCTTTCAAAGCTTTCAAAAGAGAAAATGAAACCTTTTGGTGTAACCGAAACAGGCCTTGAAGGTATTACCAAAGACGGGAAAGATTATGAAACATACTGGACCAACGAAATGCTAACCCCACTTACTGGTCGCCGCGCAAGTTTGGTGGTACTTTGGCGAAATATGTACGATCCAACAGAAAGTGGACATCATTTTTATGCTCCTTTTGAAGGACAAGCTAGTAGTGCAAATTTTTTAAAATTCTACAAAAGTGATGTCACCATATTTAGTGCTGATCTGCCATCAATGTATACCATGCCTGATGGGTATTTAATCCATTAAATCGAATTCAACGACCAAATTTTTATAACCTTATAATTAATGAAACTTGTAAAACACGAAAATAATCCCATTTTAAAACCAAATCCAGCCAACTACTGGGAGAACCTTGTCGTATGTAACCCCGGTGTTTGGTATGAAGATGGGAAATTTACCATGTTGTATCGTGCCGCCGGCGACGATGAACAACACTACATTCGCATGGGAACTGCAGTAAGTTCCGATGGCGTAAACTTTGAACGGGTTGCTGACGAGCCTGCATTTGGACCAAGCAGCGATGGACCAGATCAAGGCGGTGTTGAGGATCCTCGAATTGTGAAGTTTGGCGACGAGTTTTATGTGACTTATGCCTATCGTCCACATTTCCCTGGCCAATATTGGAAATTTGATCACGATGTCATTCTTCTTCCTGAAACAGGCCCTGATTCCCCGGCTGTCATGAAAGGGAACATTGCCAACTCCGGGCTGGCTGTTACAAAAGATTTTATTAACTGGCGTCGTTTGGGGCGTGTAACCGATACCAATTTGGATGATCGGGATGTTATTCTTTTTCCTGAAAAAATCCAGGGTAAATTCGCCATGCTTCACCGTCCAAAACAATGGGTTGGGAAAGAGTACGGATGCGATGAACCGGCCATTTGGATTCGTTATTCAAATGATTTGATGGTTTGGAATGAACCAAGTACATTGCTTCTGGCGGGCATTAAAGGTACCTGGGAAGAGAAGATCGGTGGAAGTACACCTCCTATCAAAACCGATGACGGCTGGTTACTTATTTATCATGGTGTTGACAACGGAGGCGAAGGTTATTATCGTGTTGGTGCGGCACTGTTAGATTTGGAAGATCCAACAAAGGTAATCGCACGTGCCAATGATTGGATTATGGAACCTGAACACGATTATGAATTGGAGGGATTTTATCAGGGTTGTGTATTCCCAACCGGAAATGTGATTGTGGATGATACTTTATATGTATATTATGGTGCAGCCGATAAATATGTTGGCCTGGCAACCTGTAAGGTGAAAGAACTTATTGATTATCTGAAAAAATCTGAAAAATGAGAGCATCTCTTTTAGTGCTTATCGTTCTAATGGTAAGTAATGCATGTTCAAATAAAGTTGAAAGTGTAATCCAAATATATCCCGACCAAGCCATCTCCACTAATTTTATTGGAAATGGTGTTCAATGGTCGGCTTATCCGCATGCCGATACCGAAAATTCAGAATGGGGCATGCTCATGACCGATGAAAAATGGGAAATGAATTTCCATAGATTGGATTACATGCAGCCAAAACTTTTTCGGGTTATGGATCAGGCCAACTGGAGGTATCTGGTTGGGTTTGATGATCGTGATCAACCAATTCTTAACTTTAATACACCTGAAATAAAAGCCCTTGAAAAAATTTTGGATTATGCACAAAAGAACAACATTACCGTGTTGCTAGGTGAATGGGGAACTCCTTATAAAATGCACGATACCGACCACGGACATTCCGATAAATTTACGGGTGCCAACGATCCCAAATGGATCAATGCCATTGTGGAATACCTGAATTATTTGATTGTTGATCAATCTTATACCTGCATTAAATACTACAATTTGGTGAATGAACCCAACGGCGATTGGGCATGTACCAACGGCGATTTTGTGGAATGGAGCGAAGGAGTGCAACTATTAGCCGAAGCCTTAAAAACGAAAGGTTTGGATAGGTATATTTCTGTAGCAGGGCCCGATGCGGTTACCCGCTACGATAATCCTCGTTCAACTTACACCGGTTCGGGTTGGGTAGAAGAAACAGCCAAACAATTGGATGATATTATTGGAATTTACGAAGTGCACGACTATACGGTACACGATTTGGTGAAAAGTGGTGGTTTTAAAGACTACCACGGCAAAATTGCCCGGTTCGCGAAACAAATGAACAAACAAATCATTTTTGGAGAACTTGGATTTAGCCGTAACGGTCAGCGAAATCAAGATCGGGCAAAAGCCGATCCTCAGGCAAGCGAAGATAGTCAGATGGAAGTATACGACTTCAGCTATGGGATCAACATGGCCGATGCAGCAATCCAAAGTATGAATGCCGGTTATTCAGGGGCTGCAGCCTGGGCCTTAGATGATGCCATGCACACTTTAGGCGATTTGGGAAATATAAACCAATTGAAACGTTGGGGAATGTGGAACAGTCTGGGAACAGAAATTTGTGATAATCCTGACGATGAAAACATACGTCCCTGGTTTTATACCTGGTCCTTGCTTTGCCGTTATTTCCCAACTGGCAGTAGCATTGCAAAAACCGATACGACAGGAATTGAGGGACTGCGTTTAACTGCCGGTACTTACAACGATGATTTCACAGTTGCCATTGTCAACAATTCCGATCGGGACAATACAATTTCATTGGCAGTTCCAACAAACAAATCATTAAAAAAATTCCTTTATGTTGATGGCGTTCGAAGTGTTGACGAAAACAATTTTCCCCGTCCTGTTCAAACAAATATAAAAACCAAAAAAGCCTTGGAATTGAATGTTCCTGCCAACAGTTTTATTTTACTTACAAGCTTAGAATTTTAAAACCTGATTTATGGACGCTATCAACATTAGCATTATCGACATCACCATAATTGCCGTTTTTATTGTTGGTATAATTTGGTGGGCCTTACGAAATGGGAGCAGCGCTGATTCAACATCCTATTTCCTTGCAGGTAGAAACATGACCTGGCCAGTAGTCGGTTTGTCGTTGTTTGCTGCAAGTGTTTCAAGTTCTACATTAATGGGCCATTCGGGTGAAGGATTTATTAGCGGAATAGCCGTGTTTAATTACAACTGGATTTCGGTATTGGTAATGGTTTTCTTTGCCTTGTTCTTTTTGCCCTTTTATATCAAATCGGGCGTTTTTACCATGCCTGAATTTTTGGAAAAACGATTCGATAAACGTTCGAGATATTATTTTTCATTCATTACCATTTTTGGAAATGTTTTTTTGGATGCTGCGGCAACATTGTACACCGGAGCTTTGATTATCAAACTTATTTTTCCTGAAGTTGATCTGTTTTGGATTATTGTGATAATGGCAGCTGTAGCCGGTTCATATACCATTATTGGTGGGCTCTCTTCTGCAATTAATGCCGATATGATTCAAGCAGTTATTTTAATTCTTGGTTCAGCCATCCTCTACTTTTTTGCATTGGATGAAATTGGAGGTTGGGACGAATTGTACAATCGGTTTGGCGATGGTGTTTGGCTAAAACTTACACGCCCAATTGATGATCCAACGGTTCCATGGCTTGGAATGTGGGTTGGTATTCCAATTTTGGGTTTCTATTTCTGGGCCAACAATCAAGTTATGGTGCAACGCGTACTTTCCGCTAAATCAATTGACCATGGACGCAAAGGAGTTTTGTTTGTTGGGTTTTTGTATTTGTTCACCTTGTTTATTTTCATACTACCCGGATTAATTGGTCGTGGAATTAACTTATTTGGTGTGGAGAATTTGCCCAATGAAATTATTGATGGAAGTACTTTAAAATCATCGTTTGGAATAAATACCGATCAGGTTTATCCTAGATTAATTGTGAAGTTGTTGCCGGTTGGATTAATTGGATTGATTTTGGCAGCTATGATTTCAGCTTTAACCTCTACGCTAAGTGCCACACTCAGTTCGGTATCGACTTTGTTTACCATGGACTTTTATCAACGATTCGACAAGAATGCCGACAGTAAAAAATTGGTGAAAGTAGGTCGGATTACCTCCTTGGTAGTTCTGGTATTTGCAGTGGTTTGGGCTCCATTTATTGCCAGTTTCGATTCATTGGTATCTTATTACCAGGAGGTCGTTTCGTATCTGGCTCCACCTATTGTGGGTACTTTTTTTATTGGTTTGTTCTGGAAAAGGGGAAACGAAAAAGGAGCTTTTTGGGGATTGGTTTCAGGAATAATTGTTGCCGCAATTCTAATGATTGCCAAATATGCATTGGACATTTCCATCCCCTATCACTTTCTGCTAATAGCACCAATCATTATGGTATTTAGTGTTGGTGTAAATGTAATGGTGAGTTTGATGACCCACTTACCCGATTCTGAAAAGGTAGCTCAAAATACCTGGACGGTAAAAATATGGAAAGAAGAAAGCGAAGCGTTAAAAGGTGTGGTTTGGTACAAAAACTTCCGTGTGCTTTCGTTACTTCTTGTCCTTGCCTGTTTTGCCATGTATTTCCTGTTTATCTAGTGGATACAAACAACATGCTTCCTGATTTATCATTAAAGGCAGAAGATGTTCCACATTAATCGTTCCTATCGGAACTTTCTGTAGGACCTCCAATCTTTAATTGATTAATAGACATTAAAATTGGATTGAAATCTTTTTTGTGTAACATTTCTTCAAAAATTTGAATTCATATTTTTGAAGAAACTCATTTTAGTATAAGATCATTACACTTATTTCCCGATGCTTTATTCCTTTGAAATGCGCTTAAAAAAATGTTCAGTATCCTTGATGTCTTCTAATCCTAAAATCCAACAAACTTCAGATAAATCGGAGAAATCTAATCCGCCTGCAGCAATGGCCTCATTCTTATACCGTCCTTCATTTCCATTGTATTTATTCGATAAATCAATGGCAAGCTGCCAGATTTTAATTAATGAAGGTTTGGTGATATAATCTGCCCATTGTGTAAATTCAGGATCGCGGAAACCCGGAGTTCCGTTACCAACAGCATTACCATCGGCTATTTTATGATAATCGGAATTTTCTTTTGCAAATTGCAGGTTTTCAGGAGAGGTCACTTTTTCATTCCAATCGCTGTGTTGAACCACATGAATACGTTGCGACAGATTAATTTCGGGTAAATCGATATGAATGGCTTTAATAAGTTCAGCCGAAAAATCGGATTGTCCAGCCTCGGCGATCCAAATATCACCCTCGTTGGCAAGTGTTTTTTCAGCACTTATTTTAACTTTCTGAACGGCAGGCAACAAATTGTTGTGTGCATCGGTCCAGTTGTTTCCAAAAGCCAATTGAAATAAATCATTCGGTGGAACATATAAACCACCTTGTGTTCCATAGGTGCCTGCTACCGCATGGAAATTTATTTTAGCTAAATTGGGATCAGACATTAGGGTAACAAAAGCGGCCACCGTATGCAAGTCATCAACGTCGGTTTTACAATCACAGTTTAGCAACAAAAGGTCTTTTTCTTTATTGAATCTTTCGGTTTTTGAATCTTTAGCGATACTATTCATTGAGATGAAAGTAGCGGCGATTACAACAAAAGTTATTTGTATTGATTTCATACGTAAATAATTTGTTTTTTAAATGTCGAATGGAACTCACATGTTGTATTTTGGCTAACACCGATTTTCAATTCATCGGTGTTTGTGATTGTCTGCAAACATGTTTGTTTCATATCTTAGGTTTAAATCAGTTAATTGAAATGGTGTTAAACGAATCGGCTTTTAATAAAAAACGCACATCTTTTCCATCAATATTAAAAGTAATTGATCGATTTTCATCTTCCTCGTTTTGAATGACAATAATCAAACTTTTATCGGGATTTTCAAAAACCAAAAGGTTAGTGAATTCACCTTCTGTTTTTAATACTTTAGCTCCAGGCTGCACAAAATGGCTTACGTGTTTAAGCAAATAATATTCATGATTGTAGCGAAAGGATCCTTCTTCTCCATTTACCGTAATCAATGAGTTTTGACTCCATCCCCAGCGGCTAATACCTCCTTCTTCCAGGGCAATGTTCCAATACAAATAGGAACTGGCACCGTTTGAGATGTAATGTTTCATTAAATCCCATGAATGCAGACAATGTTCCCAATCGTTTTTGCCATCACCACATTCTTGTTCGGTTTGATACAATTTCAAATTGGGATAGCGCTTGTGTATCCCCGGAATAGCTTCCTTTCCTGCCCATTGAAATCCAACTCCGTTAATGTATTTTCCTGCTTCAGAATCATTAATTACGCTATCGACCAAAGCTTCGGTAGGTCGCTCCATGGTGCCGAACATGATTTCAACGTTTTGTTTCTCCATGGCCGGACCAAGGTGTAAGCCAATAAACTCAGACAAACCAGCTGAAGTCCAGGTACAGCTTGGAAATATCTGACAGGAATTAAACTCATTTTGCGGCATAATCATCGAAATGTTTATGTCGTTTTCACGATAGGCTTCAATAAACTTTGAGAAATAAAGGGCATAGGATTCAAAGTATGCTTCTTCCTGAATGAACATATTGGAGCCTTCTTTCCCTTGATTGTCGAATGCTAATCCGTTATGATATTTGGGATCTAAGCCATCCCAGGCCGTTGCACAGGCGTAGTGTTCGTTGTATTTCATCCACGATGGAGGAGACCAGGGCGATGCCCATATTTTTAACTCAGGGGCATATTGTTTTGCTGCATTGATGTATGGAATCAGCGTGGTTTTATCATTTTCGATACTGAAGTTTTCCATGGCAAAATCGTCCTCCACTTCGTTGTATGAATACCAGTCCAGTGAAAAATCGTTTGCCGCAACCGGCATTCTGCAAATGGTGAAATTTGCACCAAGCTGAGGAGAAAACAATTCAGACATAATGTTTTCACGATCGACATCAGAAAGTTTACTTAAAGCCACCCATCCCAATTCGTTGAAACATCCACCAAAACCTTCGATGGTTTGATCCGTTTTTGTCCGGTCGATAACTACACTTGCTCCTTCATCTGAAGGATTGAATTTTACATGATGTGATATCTGCCAGGGTTCCTGTTTTGTTGTGGTGATGATATCAATTTGTGGTGATGTACACGAGGCCAGCATGGCCACCAGAATGAGCGAAATTCCTGTTGTTTTCATAGTTGCAATTGTTATTTACCTGAATATTCAAACCAATTGAAAGTAGCTTTTGCTTTGCTCTCTTTTCCTGTGCTTGACGCATACATGCCTACATAAGGTCCGTTAAAGCCGCCGGCAACTTCGAACGAAATCACATTCATATCGTAAGTCTCACCAATAGCTTTCATGTGATCTTCTGATGTTCCATAGCTGAACTTTAAGGCCCTTCGATTTGCTTCTGCGCGCAGAATGATATTCTCTTCCTTGCATTCAACTCTTGCCAGTTCTTTTTTCTCACCCGGCGTGGTTTGTATGATGACCAATTCGTTTTTTTCTTTTAAAAATTGGTAATGACATTCACTTCGTCGATATAAAATCATTCCTGCTTTTTCGTTCTCTTTTTTGCTTTTGAAATTCAAAGCCAGGGTGGCCGTAAAATTAAAATGTTCAATTCTTCGTGCAAGTAGCGATGGATTGGTTAAACTATCCAAAACATTAGGACGACATTGAATTTCGAGTTGGCCATCTTTTAAGGTATACCAATTGCTCTGTGGAGTTCTTAGCATATTCCACTCTAAATTTAGGTGCTCTCCATCAAATTCATCACGTATTGGTTTTTTTACAAATGGAGTCCAAGGTAAGTTTGGACGTTTCATTTCGGGTTCAACAATTCCTTTTCCCACGTTGAAAATAGGAGTTTGTCCTTCGAATTTCACCGGGCATAAAAATGTTTCACGTGCCAATAAAGTGTATCCATCTACATAACGTTTCCCAAGCATTACTGCCCACCATTCGCCATTTTGTGTTTCAATAATATCGGTATGCCCCATTGAATGGAAGGGATAATCTTTTCCCAGATGTCGATGAGTAAGAACAGGATTGACGTTATCGGAAATATAAGGTCCCCAAATCGAATCGCTATGGTGCACTGTTGTGGAATGATTGTAGCCTGTTCCACCCTCGGCCACCAAGAGTAAATATTTACCATTTATTTTATAAAGATGAGGCCCTTCGGTCCAAACGGCATTATTGGCATGCCCAAAGGTGAGCTGTTTTCTTGGTCCAACTAACTTACCTTGTTTGGTATCCAACTCTTGTAACCAGGCGCCTTGTTGATCGGGCCAGTCTTGTTTTTCCTTTAAATTACCATGACCTACATAATAACATTTTCCATCGTCGTCCCACATTAGCGAAGGGTCAATACCCGGAGCATCGAGCCAAACGGGATCGGACCATGGTCCTGCCGGATTAGTTGCGGTGATGTAAAAATTCCCGCCTTTTTCGCATTGCACACAAGTGTTGATTAAATAAAATATTCCTTCGTGGTAACGAATAGTTACTGCAAAAACACCCATGTAATCGCCAAGTCCTTCCTGAAAAGTTAATTGTTCTGGACGGTGAATTCCATACCCTATTAATTCCCAATTGACCAAATCTTTGCTGTGATGAATGGGCATTCCTGGAAACCACTCGAATGTTGAATTCACCAGGTAATAATCGTCACCAACTCTACATATTGAAGGATCGGGATGATAGCCGGGCAGAATTGGATTTTTAAAGGTTTCCTGAGCAACTAGCATTGTTGTCATAAACAGGAATAAAAAACCCATAAAAACACTTTTTAGGTGCTTGGCACAATTGGGCTTCAAGCTGTTTTTTGAAAAATATTGAATTGGATTCATAACTACCGATATTAAAATTTTATTTAGGTTTAGCTTATTTCAAAAATACAAAAATAGAGTTCTCTACTTGGTTTAATCCAATATTAAAAATATAAAGCCCAGTATTAGAATGAGCATTAATAGTGACAAAACAAATTCCCAAATTATAATAATTATAAGTTTCTTCTTAGAGCTCATTGATCAATTTCCTGGAAGAACAAAACTATCAATGAAATGAGATTGTCACTATTCTCTTTTGTTTTAAAGCTGTTCTAAACGTTCAGTGGATTTTGAAATTGGCATTATTTTAGCCTGAAACCACTGTTGAAAAGCAGTATGTAACTCCAATATTCCATTTTAGTCCCGATTTTTTTCTTCCTTCAATTTTGCCAGATATTCTGTTGGAGGCATTTTGAATTCTTCACTAAAGCACCTCGAAAAATGGGAATGTGTTTTAAATCCCACTAAAAAGGCCACTTCATTTATCGAGTTTTGTCCGCTTTGGAAAAGTTCGATGGATTTTTTTAAGCGTATTAATTTTATAAATTCGGAAATGGATTGATCGGTTAATGCTTTAATTTTTGAGTACAATGCCGTACGGCTATAGCCCAATTCCTTACACAGAAACTCAATACTAAATTTTTCTTCCACTAAATTTTCTTCCACAATTTGAATTGCTTTTTTAATGAATTGCTCATCGATGGTATTTAAGGATTTATTGGATGGAATGGCATATAAAATATTGCTGAATTTCTCTTTTAACCTTTCTCTGGTTTGAAGAATATTTTTTATTCTGGTTCGCAGCACCATGGGACTAAAAGGTTTCACCATAAAACTGTCAGCTCCTGTTTCATAGCCTGCAACATTAGTATTTTCGTTGTTGTAAGCCGTAAGTAAAATAATGGGGATATGACTGGTTTTCTCATCCGATTTTAAATGTTTGCAAAGTTCCAGGCCATCCATTTCAGGCATCATAATGTCACTAATAATGATGTCGGGGAATTGACTTGATGCCTTTTCCAAGCCACTTTTTCCATTTTGGGCGGTTATAATCCTGTAAGCCGATTCCAATTCAGATTTGATGTAATTACGCACATCGTGATTATCCTCAACGATTAAAATCAGCGGCAGTGCATTGTCTGTTTCGTCAAATTGATTTTCCATTTTATCAAAATTGGTCAATTCATCGACCTTCCTGAGCATATTTTGATCAATGGATTCAAGGTACTGAAGATCTGTATTTATGAAGTTTGTTGGCAAGTGGACCAAAAACTCTGTTCCGATTCCTATTTTACTTTTTACCTCAACGCTTCCATTGTGCATTTCGGTCAGTTCTTTTACCAATGTCAGACCAATACCACTTCCTCCTTCGCTTTTTAAGCTGGATTGATAAAACCGTTCAAACACATGATAGACATCTTCCGGCGGAATTCCGTCACCTGTATCTTTAACTGAAAGAGTAAAAGTTTTACTTTCGACATTATTGGAAGTGATGTTGCCCGGATTTGAAATATCTAACGAAACGATTATTTCTCCGCCTTCGGGGGTGTATTTAATGGCATTCGACAAGAGGTTGCTAACAATGGTTTCGAACTTATTGTGATCAAGTTTTGCCTGCAATTTACTGATGTGGTTCTTAAAAGTTAATTTTATCTTTTTACTTTGGCATTGGTAGTCAAAATCGGCAACTATTGCGGCAACAAAAGCAAGCACGTTCAGATCAGCTTTTTTCAAAACCATTTTGCCCGAATTCAATTTTCGGATGTCCATAATCTGATCGACAAGCGACAATAACTTCCGGGTATTTTTTTGAATCAAATTCAGTTGTTCATTATTCCCTTTTCCTTCTTTTAATAAACTCTCAACAGGACCTGAAATTAGGGTTAGCGGAGTTCTGAATTCGTGGGAAATGTTGGTGAAAAAACGAAGTTTAGTTTTATTTAACTCAATGTCTTTTTCCATACGCATTCGCTCCAACTTAAGCTCTGACCGGTATTTTTCCTGGTATTGAATCAGCTGGATCAATAAGGCCAATAGCAGGAAGAAAACAACAATATAAATGGCCATGGCAAGTTTGGTCTTCCAAAACGGAGGTTTTATGGTAATGGCAAGAGAGCTACCTTGTTCGTTCCAAATGTTGTCGTTATTCGATGCTTTTACCTTAAAAATATAGGAACCGGGTGGCAGTTCCGTATAATTTGCTTCCCGTTTATTTCCCACAAAATTCCAATCATCATCAATCCCTTCCAATTTATAAGCAAATTGATTGGCATCAGAATTAATGAAATTTAGTGCCACAAATTCAAAGGAAAGGAAATTGTAATCGTGAGGAAGAACTAAAGCTTTAGTATAACTGATGTGCTGCGAAAGAAAATCAAATTCCCCTGGTAGGGTGGTATTGTTGAACAATTTGAAATTGGTAATCACCACATTGGGAATATCGGTGTTGTCTTTAATACTATCGGGATAAAATGATGTAAATCCGTTATCGGTGCCAAATAACATTTTACCATCGGTACTTTTAAAAGAATTTCCTCCAACAAAAGTATGAGCGGGTAATCCATCGTCAGTTAAATACCTACGGGTAATTGCCGTATGTGTTTTCTGATATTTTTCCGGATGGATAACTATTTTAAACAATCCATTATCGGTGCTTACCCAAAGATTTTGATGTGAATCTTGAAGTATATCGGCAATGGTATAATCGGGCAAAAGGGGATGATCAAATAAGTCGATTGATTCTTTCCCATTAACTTTAGCCAAAATCAATCCTGCCGTTGTGCCTAAATAAAGGTTTCCATTCAAATCTTCAAAAATACAGGTAATTCTATCGGGCAGTTTTGCCTGGCTTAATAATGATGTTATTGTTTTTTCCTGTTCGTTCCATTGAAAAAGAAATTCGTCAATTGAAAAAACCAGTTTCCCTTGTGGAGTTGAATACAAAAGGTTCACCCAATCGGTCATCAAAGCGGATGTTAAATTGGAGCTTGTTGTGGTAAAATGTTTTTGTAATTTGCGGTCGTGCGCTATTTGGTAAAATCCTTTTCCCAGGGTATTTATCCATAAATTATTATTTTGATCACAAAGCAATTGAATAATATGGTGTTCATGGCCATCGTTCGTTTTGTCCTCTAAAAATCGATATTCCAAAAATTTATTTGTATTCGCTTGATAATATTGTAATCCGCCCAAATAGGTGCCTATCCATATCGTTCCTTCCTTATCCTGAACGATATCTATTATTGTTCCTTTGCCGATGTTTCCCTTACTTGTTGATTCAGAAAAAGAATGAATTATTTCTCCGGTCTTATCGTATACGTCGATACCTCCGGCATAATAACCCACCCAGGTATTTTCCTCACTGTCGACCATCAAGGATGAAACTTTATTGTCAATTGATTGTGATGTTGGTCGCGTTTTTTTACCTGTGTTGATGAACTGCTTAAATATTTTTATTTTACAAACACCACCGCCGGATGTAGCGATCCAAACCTGTTTCTGCCGATCGATAAAAACATGTTTTACGTAGTCGGAGCTGATACTGTGTTGATCAAAAATAGTATTGTTGAATCGCGTTAAAAGGTCTTCCTTTTTATTCAAACACAACAAACCCGATGCAGAACCAGCCCAAATAAAATTGGCATCAGAATTATTGAAAATCAGATCCCTTGAATTGAGAAGGGTTTTAATGTTGGCAGAAGTATTTTTTTTAATTTCCCCACTTTTTAGGTCGAAAATCATTCCCGATTTAATCCGTCCAACCCACAATTCATTGTTTTGAACAATCATCGAATAAATGTTGGATTCAATGTCCGGATTATTTTCTCGGTAGGCAATTCGATATGCTTTATCCTTTGTTCCCATTTGAACAAGGTGTCCGTTTGAAAGTCCAAGCCACAAATTATCCGATGCGTCGAGGGCTAAAGCGTTAACCGAAGAAGCATAAAACGGTTTTTGTTTTTCTAAAATTAAAGTTAGAATGGATTGGGAATATTCCAGGTGATCAACTTCACCCAGCAAAACCTTAAGTTTGTCAAGCAAAGTTTGGTCGTTCATAAAAAACAAATTTTGAAGCTTATCGAGTTTTGCGATGACATAGTTTGGAATACCATTTTGTTTTAACTCTCTTTCATCTTTTTCAGCTAAATAGAAAAATAATTTGTAACTAAAATATTCGCTGAACTGATGAGTTTTTTGGTCGAATTTAAACACTCCGGATGCACTTGCAATCCAAATATTATGTTGCCGATCTTCAACAATATCGTTTATGTAATTGGATTGATTTGAATTATTGGTAAGTGAATGAGCATAATAGGATGTGAAATTGTCTAGCGTTGGATTGTAAATACTTAGTCCTTTCCGTGTGCCAATAAGCAGGATGTGCCTGGAAGTGTAGTGAATAACATTGATGTGATTGTTGGCAATTGAATTGGAATCTTTAGGATTGGCAAAGTACGAAGTTACCGTGTATCCATCGTAGCGATTGAGTCCTTTTTCGGTCGCGAACCATAAAAAGCCAATGGAATCCTGAGTGATGTCAACCGCCATATTGCTGGAAAGGCCATCGTTTGTGGTGATATTTTTGAATTGTTCAGCACGTGCAGCACTGCAACAAATCAATAAAAATGAAACCAGAAATAGTTTAAAAATGAAAGTCCTTCTCATAGCTATCAAAACCAAAAAATACACTTACGAAAGATTTACAAATTCTTTTCTTTAAGTGGTGAGTTCAATGAATGGCCGATGTAAAAGTAAAACAATCAAAGCCCTGAACTGCGCAAAGGGCTTTGATTGTGCATTAATCATTTACAATTGAAAGGTATTGAACATTAATTTTTAAATTTGGCGAGGTTCGTTTTAGTGGCAACCAGGAATTAAGACAAAGATTAATGATACGAAGTCAGATATTTATAACGATTGTTGCGATTGTTCTGTTTTTATTCTCTGATAGTGAGGGTTTTGCATCAACAAAATTTTATCAGGTGAATAGTCTTTACGGAATTTCAATTCGGGAGGCAAATTCTGTTTGTAAAGATGATCATGGTTTTATTTGGGTGTCGTCGAAAACAGGTATTTTAAGACTGACCGAAGATGATTACAGAATTTACCAATTGCCCTACGAATCGGCAAATGTGATTACCGTTAAAATGGTTTATCAGGATTCAACCCTGTGGGTTTATACCAATAACGGCCAGTTGTTTCTTTACAATGAAGTGTTTGATCGATTTGATCGCGTAATTAACATGAGTGTGAGCTTGAACAGTGTTTACATGAGCATCAATTCAATTCTAATTGCACCTGATAAAAAATTGTGGATTTCCTCCTCCTCCGGCCTTTACATGTATTCCAATGAGCAAATCGTATCTGTTGGAGAGGATCGTACTAACATTAACCGTATGGAATGGTACAACCAGCATGAACTTATTTTGGGCAAAGGGAATGATATCGAACTATTCGATATCAATACCAAACAAAGCCATTCGATGAGTCGTGGCAATGCGTTTACTGTATCATCGTTTTTAATGAACACACAGCAGAATGTCCTCTGGATCGGAACGGTTTCTGATGGTGTCTATTTTTATGACTTCAACAAAAGTGTCCTGAAAAATTTCCCAATACAGGCCTTGCCTAAACAGCCGGTTTTAGCCTTAGAGTTCAATAGTGATTCTACCTTATTTGCTGGTATTGATGGGCAGGGCATTTGGGAGTTGGACCTTAAGGCGCAAAAAGTACTCAATATTTTTAAAGAGAATATCAACGATCCCAATTCTTTAAGGGGGAATGGGGTATATGATATCTTCAAAGATTTGAGCAATCGGGTTTGGGTTTGTACCTATAGTGGCGGAGTATCGTATTTTGATCAGGCCTCACCTTTGGTTGAACAGCTTACTCATCAGATCAATAATCCGAATTCCTTGGTGAACAACGATGTGAATTGTGTGCTGGAGGACCATAGGGGACGTTTATGGATGGCCACCAACAATGGCGTAAGTTGTTGGGATAGATCTATCAATAAGTGGAGCCATTTTTATACCAACAAACAAGCACAAGCACAAGTTTTCCTTACTTTATGCGAAGACAATCTGGGCCGGATTTGGGCCGGCACCTATTCTTCCGGAGTTTATGTGATTGATGGTGAAACCGGCCTTGAATTGAATCATTATTCTTCCAAAGAAGCCAATTCTCCCATTACAAATGACTTTATATTCGATATTTATAATGATCGAAATGATGATATTTGGATTGGCGGTGTAAATTCTGAGGTGATTCGATACGACATCAGGGAAAATCGATTCCAAAAATACAATGTTCAACCTTTATATGTTTTTGCCGATTATATCGACAACCAAATGCTTTTAGGGTGTACATATGGTTTGAGTGTTACGGATAAAATAAGTGGCAATTTCAGTGTTCTTATTGAAGGCTTTCTGGTTGAAGACCTTTGGGTGACGGATAGTCTCATTTGGATTTGTACCAGTGGACATGGTTTGATCAGTTATCATCCTTTAAGCAATGAAAAAAAGCAATACAATACTGAAACAGGATTACCGTCGAATTTCATCAATAGCATTATTGCTATCGACAAGTACTTTTGGTTAGGAACAGAAAGTGGAATATGCCGATTCAATCCGGTTGACCAAAGTGTATTGACCTATTCCTCAATACAAAGTTTATCCACCTTATCGTTTAACCGTAATTCTGTTTGTCAATTGAATGACGGACAACTAGCATGGGGGACAAACAATGGAGTGGTCATCTTTAATCCAAATTCAATTCACGAAACGCCACATCAGGGAAAAATATTTATTCAGGATTTGAGTATTGCCGGAAGGTCAATTCGAGAAATCCCAACATTTAATTTGAGTCATCCTGTGGATGAATTAAATGAAATCACCTTAAAATACAACCAAAACACCATCTCACTGGAATTGCTGCCAATTGGCGTTTCACCTGGTTCCAAATTTTCATGGAAGCTTGAAGGTTTCGACGAAAACTGGAGTCCACCTTCCAACAATAGGATTGTAAGCTATACCAACATTAACAGCAAAAACTTAAAACTTAAAATACGATTGTACGACAGTTCTTTATCGAATATAATTAAAGAAAGGGTGTTGTCGATCGATATTACGCCTCCTTTCTGGAGTACCTGGTACTTTTTTGTTGTTGTTTTTATTCTCATTACCGTCGTCATTTATTTGTCGTTATGGTATTACATCAATTTACTAAAACAAAAACACACCGAAGAAAAGGTCCGTTTTTTTACCAATACCGCGCACGACATACGCACATCTCTAACTCTGATAAAGGCACCGGTTGAGGAACTCAATAAGGAAACAGGGCTTTCTGTTAACGGGAAATACTTTTTGAAACTTGCAAGGGAACAGGTTATCCGACTATCATCGGTGGTGACACAATTAATGGACTTTCAGAAGGTCGATATCGGTCGCGGGCAGCTTGTCCTGCGTAATGTTGATATTGTAAATTTACTGGAAAACCGTATCATGATGTTTGAGTCACTTGCCTCAAGTCGTAAGGTTAAACTGGAATTTAATTCTGAAGTGAAAATTTATGAAACAGCTTTAGATGAAACAAAATTGGAAAAGATTGTGGATAATCTGATCTCGAACGCCATAAAATATTCTCACGAAGGAGGTAGCGTTAAAGTCTTTTTGAAGTTCACCGAAACAAAATGGAGCCTGACTGTTATCGATGAAGGGATTGGAATTGGTAAAAGAGCTCAAAGGCAATTATTTAAAGAATTTTATAGGGCCGACAATGCCATCAATGCCAAAATTGTAGGTTCCGGTATTGGGCTGTTGCTGGTGAAAAACTATTTGACATTGATGGGGGGCGACATCAGTTGTGACAGTCAGGAGAATATTGGTTCTTCTTTTCAGGTGCATATGCCGTTCAAAAAAATGGTCGGTAACGAGGAAAAGGTCGCTGCTTCTATGACTTCATCCGCATTTTTGCAAGCAAATGAAATTCCATCACCAAATAAGGATAAAGCTGAGTTAACTTCTTCAGATATGAGTGTCCTTATTGTTGAAGACAATGATGATTTACGTAACTTCCTGAAGCATGCGCTTGGCGGAGTGTTTCAGGTGTTTACTGCAGATGATGGAAAGCAGGGATGGGAACTTGCGCAAAAAGAAATGCCCGATTTAGTGGTGTCCGATATCATGATGCCGAACATGGATGGTTTTGATCTGTGTCGGATCATGAAAAGTACCTATGAAACCTCGCATATTCCTATAATATTATTGACTTCATTGACCGGACAGGCCGAGCAATTGCAAGGACTTGGACTTGGTGCCGATGATTACCTGACTAAACCTTTTGATATCGTCATACTCCAACAAAAAATAAGTTCTATCATTAAAAACCGGGTCTTGGTTAAGGACAAAGCACTTCGACTGATTAAACAGCATCCAGAGGAGTCAATATTGCTGAATGAACACAACGATCAGTTTATAAAGAAGATGCTTGAGGTGGTTCAGCGCAACATTTCAAATGCCGAATTCAATAAAAATAGTTTTGCGGCTGAAATGAATGTGAGCGGTTCCTTATTGTATAAAAAAATAAAAGCTTTAACTGATCAGTCCCCAAGTGACTTTATAAAAATGGTTCGCCTGGATTATGCTTTGACTCTCTTGCGATCGAAAACAGTTTCTGTTACTGAAGTGAGCGAACAATGTGGATTTGCAAGTGTAGGTTATTTCAGCACAGTTTTTAAAAAGAATTTTGGAAAATCACCAACCGAAATAGAATAGTCGATTCTCCTTGCAATAAATATTCATGTCGACTTTCCTCAAAAGGTGAAAAAAGTCGTTCATCTGGTGTTCCATGCCTTCCTGTTGAAATCTTATTTTCAGGCTTGAGTTTGGAGCTTAAACTACATCGAGTCAGTATTTTTTCGTTTGCAGTTGTGTTTCAGGTATCCTTTTATCCATTATTGGAAATTGAATGTCTAAAATCAAAAATGCAGCATGCCCATAGTTCCTACATTTACGCTGAGATAGAATAATCAGTAGGGTTGTCAGTTATATTGTTCATTAGAAATGGATATTACAATTAAAATTTTCTATTTTGATACCCTATACGGACGGATCCATCTCGAAATTGTAATGTATATGATCTAACTATCAGCTTATTAATAAACACATGAAAAAAATTGTATTTCTACTTCTGGTTTTCCCCTTATTCAGTGCGCATAGTTATTCACAAAATAATCTAAGTCAGGTACCGATTGGCTTTGATGTCGTAAGGAATAATATACCTGTAGGTGCCATTGACACTGTTACCTATAATTCAAGTACCGTTGGGACCAAACGAAAGGCCTTAATTTATACACCTCCAGGTTACTCTACCGATAAAAAATATCCTGTGCTTTACTTGTTGCATGGTATTGGCGGTGATGAAAAAGAGTGGTTGAACGGAGGTAATCCTCAGATAATATTAGATAATTTGTATGCCGATAAAAAGGCTGAACCGATGATTATTGTAATGCCCAATGGCCGTGCCATGAAGGATGACCGAGCTACCGGCAACATTATGGCCCCCGATAAAGTTGCGGCCTTTGCTACTTTCGAACAGGATTTACTCGACGACCTGATTCCTTATATCGAAAAAAACTATCCTGTCTTTAACGACAGGGAAAATCGCGCCATTGCCGGTTTGTCCATGGGTGGTGGTCAGTCACTCAATTTTGGTTTGGGAAACCTCGATCGGTTTGCCTGGGTGGGCGGTTTTTCTTCGGCCCCCAATACCAAGGCCCCGGAAGTACTTGTACCCGATCCTGATGCTGCAAGTAAGCAATTAAATCTGCTTTGGATCTCTTGTGGCGACAAGGACGGACTATTTGGATTTAGTCAGCGTACCCACGACTATTTGCTGGCGAACAATGTGAAGCATGTTTACCATGTCATTCCCGGAGGATTCCATGATTTTAAGGTGTGGAAGGAAAGCCTGTATTTTTATTCGCAGTTAATTTTTCTACCCGAAGGGCAATAAGCAGGTCTGTCAAATGCGAACATTGTTGGCATCTGATTGATCAGTAAAATCAAATAAAAGGACTATAAAAAATAAACATTATAAACTATGAGCAATAAAAAAACGAATTCCATTTTTCTTTCAATAGTTGGAATGATTTCATTGGCAGCAATGCTGTTAACAGGATGTAAACAAGCAACGACACTTAAAGATGCTTATGCTGGAAAATTTTATGTTGGCACAGCATTGAACACCTGGCAAATTACTGGAAAAGACACTGCATCGATGAATGTTGTAACGGAACAATTTTCGGCTATTGTTGCAGAAAATTGTATGAAAAGTGGCCCGATTCAACCCATCGAAGGCGAATTCAATTTTGAATTGGCCGATCAATTCGTAGAATATGGAGTACAGAACAATAAGTTCATTACCGGTCACTGTTTAGTTTGGCATTCTCAGGCACCCCGATGGTTTTTTACCGATAGCGCAGGAGAACAGGTTGCACCTGAAGTGCTAAAACAACGAATGAAAGATCACATCTTTACTGTTGTAGGCCGATACAAAGGAAAAATCAAGGGATGGGATGTTGTGAACGAAGCCATAAACGATGATGGAAGCTATCGTAACAGCCGGTTTTACCAAATACTTGGCGAAGACTTTATTAAATATGCTTTCCAATATGCGCACGAAGCTGATCCCGATTGTGAATTGTATTACAACGACTATTCAATGTCGGTTCCAGGGAAACGTGATGGAGTTGTTGCTATGGTGAAAAAATTACAGGAGCAAGGTGTTAAAATTGATGGAATTGGAATGCAAACGCATGTTGCACTTGACTATCCCACACTCGAAGAATTTGAGGCCAGCATGGAAGCTTTTGGCGCTCTTGGTGTTAAAGTATTGATTACAGAAATGGATATCAGTGTTTTACCAACACCTGAATGGGGACGTGGAGCAAACATATCGGACAATATTGATTACCAGGCAAAGTACAATCCGTACACCGAAGGACTTCCCGATTCAGCAAGAGTTGCACTGGAAAACCGTTACCTCGATTTCTTCAAGCTCTTCCTTAAACACGACTATGTTTCAAGGGTGACCTTATGGGGTGTGAACGATGCCAATTCATGGAAAAATGGATTTCCTGTGCGCGGAAGAACTGACTATCCTTTGTTATTCGACCGGAATAATCAACCGAAATCAGTTGTACCTCTGCTTATCGATTTGGCAAATAACAATTAGTAAAAAATACTTGAATACTCCATTAGCATATACAAGAGAAAATTTGAACAATGAATAAACGACAATTAAGAAATACCCTATCAAGAAGGAGTTGGATGATACTGTTCACTGTTTCGGTGGCCCTGTTTTCAAGCTTTACTGAAGTAAATGGAAAAAGTACAGCGAAATCGGCAAAAGCAACTAATGCACCGGTCTTTTCAAATTTTGTATACCAAGGAAACGATTCGGTATACATTGAAAATCCCTTGAAAGCCGATGAGTTTTACAATCCAATTTTGCAAGGTTGTTACCCCGATCCTGCAATTTGTAAAAAAGGTGATGATTACTATATGGTCTGTTCTTCGTTTGCCATGTTTCCCGGAGTTCCCATTTTTCATTCAAAAGATTTAGTGAACTGGACCGATTTGGGAGGTGTATTAAACCGAGCATCTCAACTCGATGTCCACGATTGTGGAATTAGTGCCGGAGTATATGCTCCTGGTATCACCTACAATCCCAATAACGATACTTTTTACATGATCGTAACTGCTTTTTCAGGTGGTTTGGGGAATATTGTTGTTAAAACTAAAGACCCTAAAGAGGGTTGGGGTGAACCAATCAAGCTAAAGTTTAACGGTATTGATCCAAGTATCTTTTTTGATGATAATGGGAAAGGCTATATTGTTCATAACGATGCTCCCGATCAGGGGACAGAGCTATACAACGGTCATCGTGTAATTAAAATTTGGGACTACGATGTTGAAAACGATCAGGTTGTTGAAGGAAGCTCTAAGATAATTGTCAATGGTGGTGTCGATTTATCGAAAAAACCTATATGGATTGAAGCTCCTCACTTGTACAAAAAAGACGGAAGCTATTACTTAATGTGTGCCGAAGGTGGCACGGGCGGATGGCACAGCGAAGTTATTTTTAAAAGTGATAGCCCAACCGGACCTTTTGTTCCTGCACTGAGTAACCCAATTCTTACACAACGTTATTTTCCAAAAGATCGTGAGAATAAAGTGGATTGGGCTGGTCATGCCGATTTAGTTGAAGGCCCAGATGGGAAATATTATGGTGTCTTCCTTGCTGTTCGACCTAACGAGGAGCAACGCGTAAATGCTGGTCGTCAAACCTTTATTTTACCGGTAGATTGGTCAGGCGAGTTTCCTGTTTTTGAAAACGGTCTTGTTCCAATTGAACCAAAATTGAAAATGCCAAAAGGCGTTAAAAATAAAACAGGAAAAGATGGATTCTTCCCTAATGGTAACTTTACGTTTATTGATGATTTTTCAACTGAAAAATTAGATTATCGTTGGATTGGTTTACGAGGTCCTCGTGAAGCTTTTATCCAAAAAACAGATAATGGCATTCAAATTAAACCATTTGAAACCAACATTAAAGAAGTTAAACCGACTTCTACTTTGTTCTATCGTCAAATGCATAATAGTTTCACATATGCTGTAACAATGACGTACAAACCGGAATCAGAAAAAGATTTAGCGGGTATTGTTGCCTTGCAAAACGAACGTTCCAATTACGTTTTTGGAATTACAAAAAAAGGTGATGATTACTATTTGTTGTTGGCAAAAAATTCACGAAAAGGTAGATTTAGTCGCGAGGTGAACAGCGAAATTATTAAAAGTACCAAAATAGAGATTAATAATCCAATCAGATTAGAGATTATAGCAAAAGGTGATCAGTATGTTTTTATGTTCTCTAATGATGGCTCTGTTGGTGCTCCTTTTGCAAAAGTTTTAGGTGATATCCTTTCAACAGATGTCGCAGGTGGTTTTACCGGATGTTTATTGGGCTTGTATGCAACATCAGCAAACGATGCCCTGCCTGAATAGGCCAATTGTTAAAAGTTTGTTTTGAAAAGTAACATTCAAAGTTGAATTTATTTATCAAGCACGTATATCATTAAACATTTAATTGAATTCAACGTGATGCTATTATCAACAAGATACTTTAATCGACAATTGGGGCTGGTTTTTCTCGGATGGGTGTTTTTCACAACTCCCATTTTGGCAAATGCACAGCAAACTAGCGGGCTTGTTTCGAATATATTTTCAAATACAACTGAAAATGAAACTGATTTTACAGTTTTTAATGTTGATCAATCAGCTGCAATTATCCATAACGAAGAAGCTGACTGGAAAATTGGAATAGGTGCTATTAAAAACAACAGGAAATGAAGAAACAAAATATACTTTTAATTCTTTTAGGCCTATTACTATTTTTTGTGACAAACTTACCTGCCCAAGAAGTTTTTAAATTGTATCCGGATGAGATCCCAAATTCAAAAATAGTAATCGAAGTTGACTCTGCTGAATTAAACCCCTCGGGAATGTTACGAAAATCAACTATACCAACACTTCAGGTGTTTTTACCCGAAAAGGAAAATGCAACTGGAACTGCTGTAGTAATTTGCCCGGGTGGTGGCTATGCCGTTGTGGTTTACGATGGCGAAGGTGTATCAACAGCAAAAGCCTTTGCAGCAAAAGGGATTGCAGCTTTTGTACTTAAATATCGGCTTCCGCTTGAATCGACCATGGACGATAAAAAACTTGGTCCACTACAAGATGCCCAACAAGCCATTAAAGTGGTTCGGGAAAATGCCGAAAAATGGGATGTCGATGCAAATAAAATTGGTATTATGGGCTTTTCTGCAGGTGGCCACCTTGCTGCAACCGAGGCAACGCATTATTCCAAAGCACTAATACAAAATGACAATGGCACCAGCTTACGTCCCGATTTTCAAATATTAGTATATCCGGTAATAAGCATGCAAGACAACTTAACGCATCTTGATTCAAGAAAAAGCTTACTGGGTGAAAATCCGTCACAAGAAATTATTGACGATTATTCAAACGAATTGCAAGTTGATGAAAACACACCACCAGCTTACCTAACTCACGCAGGTGATGATGGTCTGGTTGATGTGGACAACAGCATTGAATATTTTGAAGCTTTACGGCACAAAAAAGTTATGGCCGAGCTGCATGTTTACCAAAAAGGTAATCATGGATTTGTATTCAAGCATCCTGGATGGATGGAACCATTGTTTTCATGGATGGAAGAACTAAACCTACTTCAAACACCATAAAATCAAACAATGAAAAAAATATTAATAGTTTTAGCAGTTGGCTATTTTAATATTGTAGCTATTTGTTTTGCCCAGCAAAATACTATTGATAAAAACGCTGAGCTTAAAACCAAAGAATTCAGTTACACTAACCCCATTACCAGAGATACAGCTATTTCTATGCGCGATCATTGCATCATCAAAGTGGGCGAAAAATGGTATTGCACCGGAACTTCAAATCCTGTATGGACAGGGCCAAATCCAGGTGTTAGGCTTTTAGTTTCCGATGATCTTATTCATTGGGAACAATATTCATGGTTGATTGATGCCAGCAAATTGCCTGCTGATTGCCCTTACAATGGTCGATTTTGGGCTCCCGAAATACACTTCATACAAAACAAATACTGGCTCACTGTAAACAGTGGCAAGGTGACCAAAGAAGACCCAAAAGGAATGAATACTCACAGTGTGTGGCTGTTTTCATCCGATGAAATTACGGGCCCCTATACTTTGGTTAACGGCCCACTAACTCCGCAGTACAACAACGACGCTACCCTTTTTGAAGACGAGGACGGGCAGGTGTATTTTTACTGTAGTGGCGGTGGATTATTTCAGGCAAAAATTGATTTATGCACAGGAAAACTCACTACTCCAGCTGAAAAATTTTTAGATAAAAAAGAACCCGGTTATCCCGAATGGATGGTGGGCGGTATCGAAGGCCCTTTTGTGATAAAGAGAGATGGAATCTATTTTATGTTTTTTTCTACCTGGACCCGTGGCTACGAGGTTGGACTTTTGAAATCGAAGAATCCTTTAGGTCCTTGGGAACTGGTATCAGATGAACCAATTTTTGGAACAAGGAAGAAAGGGTATCGACCAGAATTGGCTATTGGTGGGGGTTACGACCATTTAAAATTTCAAGATACGGAAGATCCGTATTGCGAAACAGGACATAATGCATTGTTTGAAGGCCCTGATGGTCAATTGTGGAGCTCATGCCATTACACTATGTTTGAAAAACGGCCATATCCATATTGCCAAACCTTCGAATCGTGGGAGCTAACACCACAAATGGGCATTGAACCTGTAAGCTATAAAGATGGGATGTTTTATATTAGTGGCCCAACATGGACTGAGCAAGTTGTAGAATATTAATAACTATAAACTAAGGTTGGTAATCAATTAAAAGGAATACGAATGATAAAAGAAAATAAGAAGTTAAGTTTAGTAGCTTTTGTTGGGATAAGCTTATTCTTTTCAATATCAGTTAACGCTCAAGCAATAAAGGGCGGTAAAAAAATAAGTTCTGATTTGCTTGGCTTGTTTTTCGAGGATATCAATTATTCGGCCGATGGTGGACTTTATGCTGAGTTAGTTCAAAACCGCTCTTTTGAATACAACCCAACCGAGCAAAAGGAATGGAACCCCCTCTCTTTTTGGGAATACATCGCTCCGGGTTATTCTATTGGACGAATAAGTGTTGAAACCAAAGTGCCGGTTCATTTTAATAACCCTCATTACATTGTTCTCGACATTGAACACGTTGGCCACGAAACCAAATACACAGGCGAATCGGGTGTAGGTCTAAAAAACTCAGGATTTGATGGAATGGTGATTCGTGCAGGTGAAAAATACAACTTATCGCTCTTTGCCCAACAACTTTCAGAAACACCAATTGAACTGTTGCTTAGCCTTCAGGATACCAAAGGTACAGTTCTCGCAGAAAGTTCCATTTTAACTTCGTCATCCAATTGGACAAAGTATACAACCACCTTAACAGCCACTGCAAGTTGTGACACCGCATCGTTGGTCATTCTGGCAAAAAATAGCGGTAAACTGGCCTTGGACATGATTTCCCTTTTTCCTGAAAAAACATTTAAAAACAGAAGCAATGGTTTACGAGCCGATCTGGCTCAAATTTTGGCCGATATGCAACCTAAGTTTGTGCGATTTCCCGGAGGTTGCCTGGTACACGGCGATGGTTTGGGAAACATGTACCGTTGGCAAAATACCATCGGGCCTCTTGAACAACGGGTTGGACAACGAAACATATGGGGCTACCATCAAACGGCAGGCTTAGGTTATTTCGAATATTTTCAGTTTTGTGAGGATATAGGCGCCAAGCCACTTCCGGTTATTCCTGCTGCAGTTAGTTGTCAGAACTCGGGAGGTACATGGCGCATTGGCGGTACTGGTCAAAAGGCAATTCCAGAGAATGAAATGCAGGATTATATACAGGAAGTATTTGACTTAATCGAATGGGCAAATGGTCCGGCTAACTCTGAATGGGGTGCAATACGTGCTGCTGCCGGTCATCCTGAACCCTTTCATCTTGAATACCTTGGTGTGGGAAATGAAGATAAAATGACTCCGGAATTTGAGGAGCGCTTTTCGCTGATTTATAAAGCAGTAAAGGAAAAACATCCTGAAATTACATTGATTGGTACTGTTGGACCATTTCATAGTGGCGAGGATTTTGAAAAGGGATGGGAAATTGCTAAGGATTTAGAGGTTCCCATTGTTGATGAGCACTACTATGTTCAACCTGAATGGTTACTGGCAAATCAGAATCGTTACGATACTTATAAAAGAAATGCAACACAGGTTTACCTTGGGGAATATGCATCGTGGGGAAACAAAATGCGAAATGCCATTGCCGAAGCGGCCTACCTTACTGCTCTCGAACGAAATGGTGATGTAGTGAAAATGGCCTCCTATGCTCCTTTATTGGCTAAAAAAGGTTTTACACAATGGAATACCGATATGGTCTTCTTCGACAATGTAAATATCAACCTTACACCAAATTATTACGTTCAGCTTATGTTCATGACCAATCAGGGAGACTATTACTATGATAAGGTGGTGACAAAGGATGTCAAAGATTCCACAATTGCCGCTTCATGTGTACTCGATAGTAAAACTGGCGATGTTATACTTAAGCTAGTTAATGCAGGTACTGAAACTAAAACAATGAAAGTTGACCTTTCTCAATTCAAATTATCACAAGCTTATGCTGAGTTGTATTTGTTGACCGGAAAGGCAGACGCAGAAAATACTTTTGAAAATACACAGATAATAATTCCTTTGAAAACAGAATTCAACGTAATTAAGAAGTTTGATTATGAAATGTCTGGCATGTCACTTTCTGTGATTAGAATTAAAACAACTAAATGAATAATCGATATAAATTCCTTATGAGAAAAATTACGTTTTCGTTGAAGAATAAGTGTATGTTATTATTATTTGTACTGTCATCTACTCTGCTTTTTATTGGAGAAGCAAGAGGTAATAATAACAATCAAAGAGACAATCAATCGAATGATAAATATATTCATAATGTGGCAGCTAATCCATATCTGCCATTATGGGAGCATTTACCCGATGGAGAACCACGTGTTTTTGAAGATCCCGACCATCCGGGAAAATATCGTGCATATATTATTGGATCACATGATGTAAGGGTCAACAGTTATTGCGGACCCGACATTCGAATGTGGTCAGCACCGGTTGAAAATTTATCTGAGTGGCGCAACGAAGGAGCTATTTTTACTTATCCAATAAATAATCAATGGGATGTAATGTATGCTCCCGACCTCGTTGAGGTTAACCGAAAAAATGGCAAAAGAGAATACTATTTGTTCCCACATAGCCGTGGCCGTGGCCGCGAAGCAATGGTGTGTAAAGGCGACCGTCCTGATGGCCCTTTCAAACCATTAAACCTTACAGAAGACGGAACACGCACCGTACCTGGAAGTATCCTGGGGTTCGACCCTGCCGTGTATATCGAAAACATTACCGATCCTAACGATCCCGATTTTGAAATTGGTTTCAGAGCTTATGGTTTTTGGGGATTTCAACGTTCAATGGCAGCACAATTGGATCAAAAAACCATGTACTCTTTGCGTCCGGGTACCGAAATTGTTAATTATCTTCTTCCTGCCAGTTCACGTTATGGAGTAATCAAAGACCCTAAGGGTACAGAATATCCCAACATTTACCCTGATCAAGATATGGGTACATTCAATTTCTTCGAAGCATCATCAATTCGCAAGGTTGGAAATAAATACATTACCATTTTCAGTGGATACTCAGGCCCGGAATATGGAATTGGAAGTTCAAACTCTACTTTACGTTATGCTGTTGCCGATTCACCTTTAGGTCCATGGAAAAGTGGCGGTGTAGCAGTTGATTCAAGAGGTCCGGTCTTAAATCAGGATGGTTCAAAAATAGAAACAAGGAATGCGGGGCATAACACGCATGGTAGTATTCAGGATATTAATGGACAATGGTATATATTTTACCATAAGCCACCAAGAGGATTTGGTTATGCCCGTCAAGCTGTTGTGGCTCCTGTCACTATTCAGTGGGACGAAAAACCAGTTGCACAAGGCGGAAATGCTGTAATCAGAGGATATGATCCTTTTGCAAAAGATCAGATTTGGTCTTTGAAAGACAATCAGGGACTTGAATATAAAGGTGCCGAAGTAACTTCTGAAGGCTTCAATTTTTATGGACTCGATCCATATCAATATTATTCAGCCGGATACGCTTGCTATCTTTCTGATGTTAGTCTTCAACAAGACACATGGGATATTTGGGATAACAACATGCCTATTACCAATATGAAAAATGGCAACATTGTTGGATTCAAATATTTTGGATTTGGTGGACTTGACCAAGACACTAATGGGATGAAAGCTTTCGAAGGAACAGAAAAAAGAAACAAAACAGCGTTCAACCTTTTTATTACCCCTAAATCGGTAAAAAGCTTTAAGGTAAATATCTGGATGGATGGACCATGGGATAATACTACCTGGAAAGGGACAAAAATTGGTGAGATCGTTGTTCCTGCAAATTCGAAGCAAGAAATTACAAAATTTACTGTCGACGTAGCCAAATTTGTTGACAATTTAGATCAAAAGCATGCGATTTTTATTGTTGCCGAAAGTGGGGAGTCAGATGCGCTATTCGATTTTATCGGTTTGGGGTTCAGCTCAGCTAAAAAGCAAATTGTTCGTCCAATTGCTCCATCAATTAGCATTAAGGTAAACGGAGCAGCTATAGCAGTTCCTGCAACTCCGGTTCGGTCAACAAACGATAATGGAATTGTAGGGTACGATCTTTACGAAACCACATACAATGTACCATCTAGCGTAAGCAGCACACCAAACGTATCGGTTTCGGCAAGCAACCCGGCAGTAAAAGTAACAGTAGCTCAGGCTGATTCAAAAACAGGAACAGCTGTTGCTACATGTGATTATAATGGTATTGTAAAAACCTATAAAGTGGTGTTTGCAGGTGAATGATAATTTAACAATAAGCAATGAGCTAATTAGAAAATAAAATACTGGGTGTATTCGATTAGTAAATAATTATAAAATGAGTAATATAAAACGAATGAATATTATAAAACACATCTTTTTTCTTTCAATATTAATGAATCTTCTGTTGATTAATGTTGCTGCTAATGATTCAATTAATTCGAATTTGAAACCGATTATTATTGAAGCGGAAAGTGGTCAATTGGGGAGTGGCTTTTCCACACTTAAAGATGGTAATATCACTTATGTAACTGCGAAGGAGAATTTCGCAGGTCAATCGTTTCCGGATGATACTATCCGGATGATCTCCTACCAGGTTTCTTTTCAGGATACAGGAACCTACCAATTATTTGCCCGGGTGAATGTTGGATCAGGTGGTTATAACGATGATAGTTTTTTTGCAAGCAATGGTTTTGGTCCCAAAGGTGAACAAGAAAATGGCGCATGGGTAATGGTCAACGGACTTGCAGCAGCAGGTTATACCGCTTCAAATGATGTTGTTAAGGATCTTGGAAGCGTGGGTTCCGAAGTATGGAAATGGGTGAATATTTCTCAAAATTTCTATGCTGGTGGTTCAAGCAATTTAGCTTTTACTGTTAATTCAGATGAAATTATCAAAACCTTTCAAATTGGAAGCCGTGAAGATGGTTTGCAATTCGATAAATTTGCCTTTGGTAGAACCGATTTATTTTATTGGGTTGAAGCCTTAGACAATAACCTTCCCGGATTTACTGAGATCCCTATTGATTCAAATCTTTATCAGGGACCACCATTGGCTGAAGGGTCCCCTAAATTTCTGGGTAATGTGAAGGATTGGGACGATGATAACTTTCTTAATATATGGAACCAGATAACTCCTGGCAATGAAGGAAAATGGTCTTCAATTGCAGGTAGTTCGCAGGATACTACAAAATGGAATTGGAGTGGTTTAGATAACTTGTACAATTATGCTCAAGAAAATGGAATGGTTTTTAAAGACCACACCTTAATTTGGGGTGCACAACAACCTTCTTGGATCAATAGCCTTTCCAACGAAAAACAACTAATGTACATCGAAACCTGGATGAGGCAGGTTGGGCAACGCTATCCCGATATGGAAATGGTTGACGTGGTCAATGAAGCCATCAGAACTCACAATCCACCTGATGGGCAAAATGGTAGGGCTAATTACAAGGAAGCCCTTGGTGGTGATGGTGCAACTGGTTACGATTGGGTGGTTAAAGCGTTTGAATTAGCCAGAAAATATATGCCGGCAGATACCAAATTATTACTCAACGATTATGGTATCATTAACGATAACAATGCCACAAGTATTTATTTGCAAATGATCAACCTTTTAATAGAAAAAAAAGTCATTGACGGCATTGGTGTTCAGTGTCACCGTTTTGAAATTCAAAATGCGAGTACTACAACTTTGAAATACAATTTGGACAGGTTGGCAGCAACTGGTCTTCCAATTTATATTTCAGAGATGGATCTGGGCGATGGGAGTGGCGATGATGTTGCTCCGTATGACGATAATTTACAATTACAAAAATACAAGGATATTTTTCCAATTTTCTGGGAGCATCCTTCAGTCGCAGGGGTAACCCTTTGGGGGTCTCTTGAAGACAGAATGTGGCAAAAAACATGTCACGTAATAAATAGCGATAATTCCTGGAGACCTGCATTAGAATGGATTGCTGATTATATCGCAAAAACTCCGGTTGAAATCAAACTTGTTGAGGTAACATCCAATGTTGAAATATCTAAGGAATATTATGAAGTGGAATGTGCTCAGGTTGGCGGAAACTGGCGACTTTTTACCGATGATCAGGCTTCAAACGGCTATTATTTAAGTGCAAAGGAGGGTTTATCGTCAAATACAGTTCCAAAAAATGAGGACGATTTTATTAACCTGGCTTTCTCAGTGGGTGCTGCTAGTGATTATTCTGTCTATTTGAGAGTAAATTGCCCTACTACATCATCTGATTCTTATTGGTTAGTGCTTGACGATAACTCGACTAAGGCTGTATCAGGATTAAAATCAGTAGGTTGGGAATGGAAGTCGGCTGCCAAATTTACATTAACTGCGGGAGAGCATGTTCTTAAAATTGCTTATCGTGAAAATGGTGCACTGATTGATAAAATATGCATTTCAAATTCCTTATTCCCTCCAACAGAAATGGGAGAAGAGGCTGAAAATAAATGCGAAAATCCCGATGTGGCAAGTACCGTGGAAATCTTTAGTCTGGCTGATATTCAGATTTATCCAAATCCAATGAATGTCAATACAAGCATTCAGTTCACTTTAAAAACTTCTGCTTCAGTATCGTTGAAAATTTACGATTTGATTGGACAGGAAGTTGCAACATTGATTGATAAAAATATGAACGCCGGATCACATCAGCTTATCTGGAATGCCAACAACTCTAATGGAAGTAAATTAAGCAAAGGAACCTATATTTGTAAATTAGTGACAGGAAATAATAGTATAACAAGAAAGATTTTACTTGTTGAATAATACGCACTGAGTTACAAATTCATTCAAAAAAAATAAATATGCTAATAATTTTTCGAACTTTAGATGAATACTTATTTGGAAAAGTCAATCAGTTTTTATCTTCTAAGGCAATTTTGTTCAGTTTTGTTTTAATTTTTAGTTTTCAAACCATTGGCTATGCCGGAAGTTCTTCTTCAAGTAAATGGGTGGGCACCTGGAGTTGCGCACCATATGCCGCAGCAGAGAATACACCGCCATCGCCCTATTTGGCAAACAACACTTTGCGTCAGATCGTTCGCACTTCGATCGGTGGCGATACCTTGCGTTTAAAATTTTCGAACATTACCTGTTCAACTCCGGTAACCATGAATTCGGTAAACATTGCCGTATCTACCGAAGTAGGTGGAAGTGCCATTGATGCATCAAGCATTAAACAGTTGAAATTTAATGGAAACACGAAAGTTACAATGGATCCGTATTCAAGCGTCACTTCCGATGCTTTTGCATTTCCTTTAACTCCGGGTATGCACCTTGCCATAACCATTTATTATGGTGATTGTAAAACTGCGGCCGATATGACCTTTCACTACGGGTCTCGAACCGACTCCTATATTCTGAAAGGTGATCAGGCTGAAGATCCGAATTTTGAAGGAGCAACCGCTGTTGAACGCTGGTATAATCTCAATACCATTGAGGTATTGGCCCCACAAAAATCGGGCGCAGTTGTGGCATTGGGCAACTCCATAACCGATGGGTATGGATTGCACGGCGGGCTAAAAAATAAATGGACTGATATTTTTTCTGAAAATCTACTCGCTAATTCAGCTACTGCTCATGTGAGTGTACTCAATATGGGGATCGGAGCAACCTTTGTAACTTCTTCAGGAGTTCCCCGATTTCAGCAAGATGTTCTTGACATGGCAGGCGTGCGCTGGGTAATTGTTTTTTACGGGGTGAATGATATTGGGGGAGGTCGATCAGCCAATGATATTATTAGCGCCTTCCAACAAATGATTTTTCAGGCACATGCTCAAAATATCAGAATTTATGGAGCAACGATAACTCCATTTAAAGGGAATGGTTATTATTCTTACGAGCATGAAGATGTACGCCGAGAGGTGAATGAATGGATACGAAAACCCGGAAATTTTGACCAATGCATTGACCTTGATCAGGCAATTCGCGATCCAAATGACGTGGTGAAACTGAAAACAGAATACTCTAATGACTGGCTTCATCCCAATACTCCCGGTTACAGGATACTTGGTGAATCAATTGATCTAAACTTGTTCCTTGGCGGGGATACTATTTTCGAACAACCCGCTTTTGAATCGACTTATTTTGAACCTGAATGTGCAACAATTGGTAATAATTGGGAAACCATAGCGGATAAACAAGCTTCAAATGCCTATTATGTAGCGGTAAAAGCCGGCACCGAAAGCAAAGATGCTGCACCTGCCACCGTTGAAGGTTTGATTACTATCCCTTTTTCAGTCGATAGTACTGGTGAATATTCAGTATCTGCCAGACTGAACTGCCCTTCGGCTGATGATGATTCTTTCTGGATTAAATTAGATGATGGCGAATTTGAAATGATTAATGGATTGGCGACTAGTGGATGGCAATGGAAGACCTTTGTAACTTATGCACTGGAATTAGGAGACCATTTGCTTACCATTGGATATCGCGAAGACGGAGCCAAGTTAGATAAAATTTGTGTATCCAATTCGCCATTTCCTCCCTCGGGAATGGGTAATGATGCTGAGAATATATGCGAACCTGGAATTGGGGGAAATTCCATTCCTGTTTTTGAAGACAATGATTTTCGTATATTTCCTAATCCCGCAGATAGCCAAACGAATATAGCATTTAGACTGAATGAATCTTCAACGGTCAGTTTGAAAATATATGATATTGAAGGCAGGAACATAGCAACTTTGGTCAACAAAAACTTAATCGCCGGTAGTTATAACATGGTATGGGATGCTTCGGGATTAAGTTGTGGCCAATACACTTGTCAGTTAATTGCCGGCAATACCACCATCAATCGACGGATTCTTTTAACAGATTAAAAACAAAAAATGAATACAAGCGCATCAACACAATTCAGGAAAATCCTAATCGGCGTATTCCTCATTGGCGGAATTTTTATTTCAAACGAAAAAGCTTTTTCGCAAGATCCAAATTTTTACATCTTTCTGTCCTTTGGCCAGTCCAATATGGAAGGCAATGCCCGGATTGAAGCTCAGGACAGTGTGAATGTCGATGAACGATTCCAGGTGATGGAAGCCATTGATTGTCCTGACTTAGGGAGAACAAAAGGTGAATGGTACACAGCCATTCCACCATTGTGTCGCTGCCGTACAGGATTAACGCCAGTCGATTATTTTGGAAGAACATTGGTGGCCAAGCTGCCGGTAAATGTAAAGGTTGGAGTAATAAATGTGGCCGTTGGGGGATGTAAGATTGAACTTTTCGATAAGGACAAAACTGCATCGTATGTTGAAACTGCTCCGGGGTGGATGAAAGGAATGATAAATGAGTACGATGGAAATCCTTACGGTCGTTTGGTTGAAATGGCTAAACTGGCGCAGAAAGACGGAGTAATCAAAGGTATTCTTCTGCATCAGGGTGAATCGAATACCAACGATTCATTGTGGACCAAAAAAGTAAAAGTGGTTTACGATAACCTGATGGCTGATTTGAATCTGAAGGCTGAAGATGTGCCATTGTTAGCCGGTGAAGTGGTGAATGCCGATCAGAAGGGAATTTGTGCCAGCATGAATGCTTTTATCGCCACATTACCCCAAACCATTCTAAATTCGTATGTGATTTCTTCTGCGATGTGTCCTGCGAAAGAGGATAATTTGCATTTCACTGCCGAAGGATACCGAATGCTGGGCAAACGTTATGGCGAAAAAATGCTCTCAATTTTAGGCATGAGTGCAACTAATAAGGAGTAAATATCCTATTGTACGGTGAATTCTTGAACTTGTTGTCGAAATTTAGGAGATTCCTGATAGATTGGGTACTAAGAATAGAATAGGGAGAACTGCACCAGGAATTTTGGAATTGAAATTAATGAAAGATTGTTTATGCTGAAGTATGTTTTATTTTTTTTAGTCGTGTTTTTGCTGAATGGTATAGGAAAAGCACAAAACCTTCCGCTTGTTGTTGAAGCGGAAAGCGCACAATTGGGATCCGATTTTGAGATTGTTGAAGAAGGTGACATTACATTTGTTCGACCAAAAACCGATAAATTGAGTGGGGACTTTCCTGGCGATGAAACCAAGATAATTACCTTTTTTATTCCCTTTATTGACATCGACACTTACGAGGTTTATGCCAAAATACGGGTGGGTAGTGAAAATTATAACGACGACAGTTTCTTTTTGAGTCCTAATTTTGGAGAAACGGCTCCCGACAATGCGGCCGCTTGGTACATTGTTAATGGTTTAGTTCCTGTTGGGTTTTCCGATTCTACCGATATTGTTACAGGCGAAGGGAGTGTTGGTATTGAAACTTGGAAGTGGATAAATATCTCGAAGTTCTATCTGGCCGAAAATCCAATTACTTATGCGGTAACTTCAACAGATCAGCCAATGACGTTCCGAATTGGGGCCAGGGAAAATGGACTCGACATTGATAAAATAGCTTTTGCTAAAGCGGATCTTACTTATACAGTTCATAATTTGGAACGCATTGAAACAAATACAGTGATTGTTCCCATTGATGAAACGCCAGGTGAGATGATTGACAATGCTTACCCCGATAATAACACCACACAAATCCCTGAGGAAGCCTTTCAAAAGGTAAAGACTTATATCAATCCTATTTTGCCCGGCGATCATCCCGATCTCACGCTTTTTAAGGACGGCGATGATTTTTATTCGTGTGGTTCCTGTTTTCATTTCACTCCTTACCTTCCTATTTTACATTCAACTGATTTGGTGCATTGGGAAGAAATCTGTCGTGTGGTACCTTCAACCTGGAGTGGCGTTGCCAGCGATACTCCTTCCGGAGGAATGTGGGGCGGTGCAATCACTTATTTTTACGGTTCTTACTGGATCTACTTCTCGAACAGTGCAGGCGGGGGGCAATATTTCTGCAAAGCCGACAATCCTGCGGGGCCCTGGTCTACGCCGGTAAAAGTAAAAACAACAGGAACAACTGGCGGTATTGGATACGACAACTCTGTTTTTGTTGATGACGACGGTAAACCATACATGATGATTAAACCCGGCCAGGTGGTGAACCGTATTCAAGAGATTGGTTCCGATGGTCACCTAATGGGTAACGCGCTCATCCTGGATTGGGTGAATGCCGACAAAAAATACAGTTGGGCCGAAGGTCCGGTAATGTGCAAACATGGTGGCTGGTATTACTATTTTATTGCAGGTAATGTATATGGAGGACAGTATGTTCTTCGTTCAAAAGAACTCACAGCCGATCCCGATAGTTGGGAAGATATGGGGAATTTTTTCGCCAATGTTACCGATGCCGCTGCAACATTCCGTTCTCCAAATCATATCTCACAACCGTTTCAGCTCGAAGATGGTACCTGGTGGACCATTTCGCACAGTTATGAAAGTGTGGGAAGCAACGACTGGAATGGCGAGGGACGTCAGGGCTTGTTAAATCAGGTGATTTGGGACGCTAACGGAAAACCTACGGGAATAGCACCAAGCTCTGCACCGCAACTGGCTCCCAACTTGCCAAAATCAGGAATTCCATGGTTGTTGCCCAATTCCGATTATTTCGAAAATGAGACCATTGCCTTATCCTGGCATTTTTTGAACAGAAGTGCTGCATCAAAATATTCTTTGACGAAAAAACCCGGGTGGTTAACACTTAGCCCCGGATCTGGTAAATGTCACATCTTGCACAAAGAAGCACGTCACTTTTATTCCCTGGTTACCAAGCTCGATTTAGACGCAACTAAAAATGGTGAAGAAGCCGGAATATACTTGACCAATGGAAATGAATCACTTACATCCGAAATTTATTCAGCTTATAATGATGGAAAAGTATTGGGCTTTAGGTTTAATGGTGCGACTACCGAAATCGTCAACACTGTTGGTAATGAATTATGGCTAAAGCTCGAACGTAACGAACATTTATTAAGTGCATTCTATAGTACAAATGGTATTGTTTGGACGCAAATTGGAAAAGCGGTTTCATCAGTTAGTTTGGATAAAGGTCAAGCTGACTATAATTCCTGGGTGGGAACAAGTAACGGTTTATATGCTAAAAAGGCCGAATGCAATTTTGATTTATATGTGTATAAAGATGGATTTTCAGCTCTGCCAATCATCGCCTACAATAACTACTATGGTTTAAGCACAAAAGGAAGTGGTGCTAATAAGGCCATGACCAATAGCTCTGAAAAAGGTGGGTGGGCAATGCTGGGAGGCGTTGATCTAGGCCAGGATGACCGGGTGCCCGTAAAAGTAGAAGTTGAAGCTGCATCAACCTTGGGAGGCCAACTTGAAATTTGGATCGACGATCTGGAAAATGAAGGGACTAAAATTGCAAGCATCGATATTACTTCGACTGGTAGTACAAGTACCTGGCAAAAATTCAACGCACAAGTATCGGACCTTTCAGGGCAACATGATATTTACCTCCGTTGGAGTGGAAGTGTAAATGCATTCTTGGTTAAAAACTTACAGTTTATTGCTGACGATTCGTTTTACACAGGTTTAGACAAAAATCTACAGTTGAGAAATTGGAATAGTTATCCGAATCCATTTAAAAATTCTTTTACACTTGAAAATGGAAGTGTGGGACAACCATACATGATCTATACCATTGATGGACGCTTAGTCCTATCGGGCTACATCGAAACTGCAAATCAGGAATTAGGACAGTCGCTAAATTCCGGAATGTATATTTTAAAACATCAGTCATTGGTGGTTAAGTTGAATAAAATAGAATAGAGGAAAGATGAGAAAAAGAATTATAGCAATATTAGTGATTTTAACTGCTGCCACCTTTAATTCGGTTAATGCACAGGATGTTAACATTAATTTTAGCGAAGAGCAACAAATTATAAGAGGCTTTGGTGGTATTAATTTCCCTGCCTGGATTGGTGACCTGAATCAGGATATGCGAGAAAAAGCGTTTAGTAATCAACCAGGCGAAATAGGTTTAAGTATACTTCGTATGCAAGTTCCGCCAGATTCTACACAATTTAACCGCGAAATACCAACTGCTGAATATGCTGCTTCACAAGGAGCAACGTTATTTGCCTCACCATGGAATCCACCAACAAATATGAGTGAAGTTAAAAATGAAACGGACAGAAGACTTTTGCCTGAATTTTATGATGACTATGTGGGGCATTTAAACAGCTTCGTAGCCTATATGGATAAAAACAAGGTGCCATTGTATGCCATTTCAGTACAAAACGAACCCGATTGGCATGGTTGGACAACATGGACGCCCAATGAAATGCTCACCTTCGTTAAAAATAATGCTCAAGATATTAATTGCCGCGTAATTGCACCCGAATCATTAGGCTATGTAAGATCTACCATAGATCCTTTACTAAAAGATTCAGTGGCAAATTCACACATTGATATTTTAGGAACACATTTGTATGGCACTCCGGTAAATAACTACTATTATCCTCTTGTTTATGAAAAAGGTAAAGAAATTTGGATGACTGAACATTTATGGGGAAGCGATAAACCTGAAGACAATACCTGGGAACTGGCTCTTGATATTGCCGAAGAAATTAATACTTGCATGGATGCACAAATGAGTGCTTTTGTATACTGGTACATCCGCAGATTTTATGGACTCATTGATGAAACTGGAAACATAACAGACAAAGGTTATGTAATGTCACAGTTTGCGAAATTTATTCGTCCCGGCTTTCATAGGGTTAAAACGAATTTTAAACCTGCATCAAAGGTCACTGCAACAGCGTACAAATCAGATTCGAGTATGGTCATTGTTGTGGTGAATAAAAACAGTAATGCAGTTGATTTAAATTTAGTGTTTCAGAACAATGACCTTGCATCAAAATCATTAACAAAATTCACCACATCGGCTTCAAAAAAATTAGTAAATGACGGAAGCCTAAGTTTGGATGGCGAAAGCATAGCGATTACAGTTGATGCCAATAGTATTACCACTTTTACATCCGATCCGTCAAAAGGTGCAAAGTATGGCAATCAGCCTCCTGTTGCCTATTTGGGCGAAGTAGTTGAAGTTGAATTTAAGGATTTACAGGACGTTACCGAAATTGAATATGAATTATTGGGTTCGGAGAGTAAGGATCCTGATGGTGAAATTGTAAAATATTCATGGGCTCAAGATGGAAAACAAATTTCGATTGAACCTGATTTGTCCTTAACACTTGGCATCGGTATTCATACCTATGTGCTAACAGTTACCGATAACGATGGTGCTACAGCTACTTCAACAGTGACCATAAATGTGGCCACGAATAATACCGAAGAGATTTGGTTGGAAGCTGAATGTGCTGATGTTGGCGCAAACTGGAACATTGCTGAAGATAAAGACGCTTCGAACGGAAAATCAATAGGTGTGAAAATTGGAATTCAATCAACTGCTGCGGCTTCAGCTGATGTGGCAGATCATTTAGTTTACAATTTTCAGATTAACGAAGGTGGTAATTATAAAGTTTGGGCTAGAGTTTTGGCTCCATCATACGACGACGATTCGTATTGGGTGAAAGTTGATGATGGCGAATGGGTGAACTGGAATGGTTTAGCCGAAAACAGTGGTTGGGCGTGGAATGACGTAAATGATGGTTCAAACCTGGCCATAATTTATGCCTTAGATACCGGTTCTCATAGCTTATCAGTTTGCTACAGAGAAGATGGTGCCTCGCTCGATAAATTTTACATCACTAACACAGGTTTAATTCCTGAAGGCATAGGGAATGACGCGAATAATTGCGTTGAAGAAATCGATAGTACAAATGCAGTAAATGATGTATACTTTAACAAGGATATAAAAGTGTACCCAAATCCGGTTCAAACAGAATTTTACATCGAAAGTCAGGTACCATATACTTCAATCGAATTATTTGATGTTAACGGGCGAAGGGTTTTTGTAAAAAACTATGTTTCATCAACTTATAACGACGATGTTGTTATTGATCTGCAGAATGGTGTATATGTGCTGAGATTGCTTGGAAATGAAAATGTTACCATGACTCGTTTTGTTGTAAATCGCTTTTGATTATTTTAGAATGGGAATCTTGGAAAGGGAAATGAAGTTCATAAAATGAGCAAAGAGAACCAATAGAAATTGAAAGAAAATAAGATATGATGAAAAAGATTTGTTTAAGCCTGATTCTGTTAATTGGCATAAGCTATACTGCAAGTGTATTAGCTCAAGAAAAAACAGCTGTAAACCCTATCATTTATGCAGACGTGCCTGATATGTCAATGATTCGGGTTGGAGATACTTATTACATGAGCAGTACCACCATGCACATGAATCCCGGTGTACCAATCATGAAATCGAAAGATTTGGTGAATTGGGAATTAGTTGGTTATGCCTATAATACACTGGCAGATATTGATGCCACCAACCTTGAAAATGGCAAAGACGAATATGGACGAGGTAGCTGGGCAAGTTGTTTACGTTATCACAATGGCCGTTTTTTTCTTTCGACATTCTCTGGGTCCACACACAAAGCTTATATTTATTCAAGCACTGATATTGAAAAAGGTCCATGGGAGTTAATCACCTTGGATGCTCAGTACCACGATCATTCCATTCTCTTCGATGACGATGGCCGTATTTACCTTGTTTGGGGTGCAGGGAAACTCAATATGGTTGAATTGAAAGAAGATCTTACCGGTATAAAGGAAGGATCAGAACGGGTATTGATTGAAAACGCAAGCGCACCTGCCGGTGACAACATCATGCTGGGTGCCGAAGGTTCTCAACTTTTTAAGGTGAACGGCAAATACTATTTGTTCAACATTACCTGGCCACGCGGTGGTATGCGGACAGTAGTCATTCATCGTGCCGATGCAATTACCGGACCATGGGAAGGTCGATTGGGCCTTCAGGATAAAGGTGTAGCACAGGGTGGCCTTATTGATACGCCCGATGGTCGTTGGTTTGCCTACTTATTCCAGGATCATGGTGCAGTTGGACGTATTCCATATCTTGTTCCTGTGAAATGGGAAGATGGCTGGCCGGTAATTGGAATTGATGGGAAAGTGCCTGAAACACTTGATTTACCCGCCAATAAAAGTTTAATTCCCGGCATTGTGAATTCCGACGAGTTTACCCGTAAGAAGAAAGATGCCGATTTGCCTTTGGTTTGGCAATGGAACCATAATCCGGCGAATGAGCTTTGGTCGGTGCGCGATCGGAAAGGTTACCTGCGATTAACTACCGGACGTGTTGACAATAATGTGCTGTTGGCAAGAAACACCTTGACTCAACGCACCATTGGGCCGGAATGCAGTGGATCAACTTCTATCGACGTATCGAACATGAAAGATGGTGACGTAGCCGGTTTGTTGTTACTTCAGAAGAAATATGCATGGCTTGGGGTGAAGAATGAAAACGGGGCGAAAAAGATAGTCATGGTCAGTGCCCAAACCGACAGCCCTGAAGAAATTGAAACTTTGCCGCTGGAGCAGGAAATCGTGTTTTTTAAAGCTGAATGTGATTTTAACGAGCGCAAAGATGTAGCAGAATTTTTCTATAGCCTGGATGGCAAAAAATGGACAAAAATAGGATCGGAACTAAAAATGCAATATACTTTACCGCATTTTATGGGCTATCGTTTTGGTTTGTTCAACTATGCAACCAAAACACCGGGTGGCTTTGTCGACTTTGATTATTTTCACATCGAAGAAACGATCCAACAATAGAAGCTTGGCTCAAAATGTAATCTTAAAAATGAAATTGATATGAAACTAGTCGTAAGTTTAATGCTCTTAATAGTGGTCAGCTTTAACTTGCACGCTGAAAATGGACACCAACTTTGGCTTAGGGCCAAAAGTACAGGATCAGTAAATGTGGTTTGCAAAAAGACTTCTCCAATGCTCGATATTGCTAAACAGGAACTTCAACAAGCCTGGCAGGGTGATGATGGAGCTTCTGTTGAGTTAAAAATCAAGACTGATAAATCGATAAAAGACGATGGTTTTAAACTAACGATCAGCCAAATTCAAGCCAATACGGAAGTTGGTATTTTGTATGGTGTTTACGAAATGTTACGCCGTCAGCAAACAGGTGAAGCCATTGTTGAGGAAGTGATTAATCCTTCCTATGAACGGCGTTTATTGAACCATTGGGATAACCTGGATGGCTCGGTGGAGCGCGGTTATGCAGGACTTTCCATTTTTTGGCGCGAGGGGAATGATGCTTTGGTGACAACAGATAAAGACCGAACCCTTTGGCAGGAATATGCCCGTGCCAATGCAGCGATAGGAATTAACGGCTCTGTTTTGAACAATGTGAATGCCAATCCCAAAATGCTTACGGGTGAATTGTTAGCCCGGGTGAAAGACATTGCGGATGTATTTCGTCCGTATGGAATTAAAACCTATTTGTCCATTAAGTTTTCGTCTCCGGCACAGGTTGGTGGTTTAGCAACATCCGATCCGCTCGACCCGGAAGTGATCAAATGGTGGAACGATAAAGTGAAAGAAATTTACCAACTCATTCCAGATTTTGGAGGTTTTCTGGTGAAAGCCAGTAGTGAAGGTCAACCAGGTCCTCAGGATTTTGGACGTACTCATGCCGACGGCGCCAACATGTTGGCCGATGCTCTCAAACCTTATGCAGGCATTGTGATGTGGCGGGCTTTTGTTTATAGTCCTTCTAATGAAGATCGCGCAAAACAGGCGTATAACGAATTTATGCCACTCGATGGTCAGTTTCGTGATAATGTAATCATTCAGGTAAAAAATGGTCCCATCGATTTTCAGCCTCGCGAACCGTTCAGTCCGCTGTTTGGTGCTATGAAAAAGACCATTGTGATGCCTGAATTACAAATCACACAAGAATACCTTGGGCACTCGGTCCATATGACGTTTTTATCAACTATGTGGGAAGAATTCCTAAAAAGCGATACCTGGCAGGAAGGCAAAGGAAGTACTGTTGCCCGTTGTACCGATGGAAGCCTGTTTTCACAAAAACATTCAGCCATTGCCGGCGTTGCTAACATTGGGTTGGACACCAATTGGGTTGGGCACCAGATGTTGCAGGCCAACTGGTATGCTTTTGGACGTTTGGCATGGAACAATACCCTGACCAGTGATCAGATTGCCGACGAATGGTTAAAACTCACCTTTGTGAACGCTTCAGAAGAAACTGATTCAAAAGATTGGAAGGAGAATTTCCTCCTACCGGTAAAACAAATGATGTTGGATAGTCGCGAAGCTACCGTCAATTATATGATGCCGCTTGGCTTACACCATATTTTTTCGGCCGATCATCACTATGGTCCCGGACCGTGGTGGGCTCCAAAAAGTTGGAGGAAAGACTGGACGCCTCCATATTACCACAATGCTGACAGCATTGGTGTTGGATTCGACCGGACACCAAGCGGTAGCAATGCCACCAGTCAGTATCATGAACCCTTACAATCACAATTTAATGATTTGAAGGCCTGCCCTGAAGAGTATCTGTTATGGTTTCACCATGTGCCATGGGATTATAAAATGCAAAGTGGTCGTAGCTTGTGGGATGAATTGTGCTATCGTTATCAGGATGGCTTGGACGATGTTCGCGATTTCCAGAAAGTTTGGGATAAAGCTGAACCATACGTCGATCAGGAAAGGTTTGAACAGGTTCAACGTAAACTGCGGGAACAATGTATGAATGCTCAGGTTTGGAAAGATGCGTGTTTGCTTTATTTTCAACAATTCAGCCAAATGCCTATTCCTTACCTTATTGAACGTCCGGTGCACAACCTTGATGATCTCATCAGAAACGACAAGAAAAGTCGATAAAATTGATCATGTCAGGCTAAATTCACGAATTCTTAATTTTGACTTATGAAGATATTTCTACAAAAAATATTCCTGTTTTGCTTCCTAACAGTACTCATTTGGTGTAGCCTAAGGGCTCAAAATCCAATTGTACGTGACCAGTTTAGTGCCGATCCTACCGGGCGGGTATTTAATGGTAAGGTCTACGTTTTTCCATCGCACGATATTCTGGCTGAAGAAGGCAAGGGGAGGCCCGGTTGGTTCTGTATGGCCGACTACCATGTTTTTTCTTCGGAAAACCTGACCCGGTGGACTGACCATGGAACCATTGTTAGTCAGAACAAGGTGGAATGGGTTGACTCTACCACCTATAGCATGTGGGCACCCGATTGTATTGAACGCAATGGAAAATACTATTTCTATTTTCCGGCCAATAAGAAGGTTGTGGGGGCCAATGGGCGAAAGGGATTTGGCATTGGGGTAGCCATTGCTGACCATCCGGAAGGTCCATATGTTCCGCAAAAGGAATCCATTGAAAATGTGCATGGAATCGATCCCAATGTATTCATCGACAAGGACGGACAAGCTTATTTGTACTGGTCACAGGGAAATATTTTTGTGGCCAAACTGAAAGAAAATATGCTTGAATTGGATTCAGAGCCTCAGATTATTGCCAATTTGCCGGAGAAAGGATTAAAAGAAGGACCCTTTTTGTTTGAACGGAACGGCATTTATTATTTGACTTTCCCTCATGTTGAAAACAAAATTGAACGTCTTGAATATGCCATTGGGGAAAACCCCATGGGACCATTCAAAATGACAGGAGTAATCATGGATGAATCGCCCATGAACTGTTGGACCAATCATCATTCCTTCATCAATTACAATGAACAGTGGTACCTGTTTTATCATCAAAATGCCTACTCTCCGGCATTCGACAAAAGTAGGTCGATATGTATGGACAGTTTATCGTTCGGGGCCGATGGTTCAATAATAAAAGTAGTGCCAAGCCTGCGTGGTGTGGGATTGACCAAAGCTTCAGAAGAAATTCAAATTGACAGGTACACGGCAATCAGCGAAAAAGGTGTAGCCATTGAGTTTATTGACACCTTAAATACCTTTGAAGGCTGGAAGTCGGTATTGAACGGTAAAGGTGCCTGGATACAATACAATGCCGTTGATTTTGAAAAAAGTCTGAAAAAGGTTCAGCTTAAAGTGAAAGCCCAAACAGTTGGAATCATCGAAATTCATTTGGATAGCATTGACGGTCCGGTAGTTGCAAAGGTGGAGATTCCCAAGACCAATGATTGGACAATTGTAACGGCAAAAACATCGAAATTATCACCGGGAATTCATCATTTGGTCGTCGTGTCTCAGGATGATGCTCCTGTTGAAATTGATTGGATTCAATTTGTTAAACGATGAATGATATGGGCAATGGGCAAGAGTTAAACTATGAATCAAAAATTTCGAAACATCGGGTAATATGCATGTGCTGATCATCTTGCTCATACTGGGATTTTTGCTGATCTATGAGGCTGTATATGTTCTGCCCGTGTACTTTTTGCTGAAAAAAAAGAGAACAAGCCATAGCAAGGGCTAGAAGAATGAACATTTAAAATTCAATCCGGGATCAGCGGTAATTCATAGATGAAATGAGTTCTGTAGGAACGTAACATTTAGATTGATACCTATGGCAAATACCCATTGACTACGTCGATCTTCGATTCTCAAAGAAATGGACTAAAGTCCATCCTTACAAAATTAAAAGAACCTAAGGTTCTTTGTTCTACATTCAATGCATGGGTTGTTGCATAGCTGAAAACCAAAAAGAAAGGCTCCAACATTACGTTAGAGCCTCTTTGATACAAATCCTATACTTAAAACCTAAACTTATTTTTCAAATGGCAAATACCAATTTTTTTCATCTTTAAGCTGCTCCCTAACCTTATTGGCTAAATTGCCATCGGAATATTTTGCAGCAACCTTATCGGCCAGGTAGCCTGTTCCTCTTCGGCGGGCCACACGCATCAGGTCGAACCATCGTTTTCCTTCAAAAGCTAATTCTTCAGCGCGTTCTTTTACAATTAAGTCTTCAACATAATCTACCACATTAGCACCTTCCGGAACATCGGCAAGCGTAATTGTTGATAAATATGCCCGTCCACGAATTCCTGCATTTTTGGACCAACCAGGAAGATCATGGTAACCCTCACTCAATAATTGTAGCGCAATTTCTGAATTACCTGTTCTGTTTAAAGCCTCAGCCAAAAGCAGATGTATGTCGGCTGCACGGTATAAAATGATATCAGAACTTAAAGGATCACCTTCATAAAGGTTGTATTTGTTCACCGTGTAATTGCCCGCGATGGTATCGTATGAAACGCCCAGACCACGATACTCATCGCCTTCTTTATCTCTTACAGTAGTCTCTTTTTCAAACAAATTAACAATGTAATTGGTCGGTTTGGCAAGGTATTCATAGTCATAATTGTACCATAACTCAATAGGATTGGGTTGATTTTCCAAATAATTAAAGGGAACCGCAATCATTACTTCAGTGCTTTGGTATGCAGCACTTACAAAAATTGACTTCCACGAATCCTTATTGTAACTGGTTGTTACTTTGTACTTTTGAACACCGTTTTCAAAACCTTCGATGGCCATTTGCAGGTAAAGGGCAGCATTGGTATAATCTTGTTTTTCCAAATAAATTTCGCCAATCAATGCCTTATTATACATCGAAATGTTTCCAAAATCGGCATAGTCGATGTCCAAATAAGGGAGAAGGTGATTGATCAGTGTATCCATCATGGCTCCGCGAGGAATATAAGTCAAGGCTTCATCGGGTAATGATGATAAATTGTCCTTGATGTATGCTGCTTCACCATAAAGTCTGGAAATCATAAAATAAGCCCATGATCTCACTCCAATCAGGTTTCCTTTAAAAATGCTGAGATCAATATCGGTAATGTCCTGATCAAGGCTTTTAATACTATCCATGTGCATAAGCGATTCATTGGCATTAATAATCACCTGATAAAGAACCGATGGATCGAGATAAGGATTATCGGCACTCAGTACATGATTGTTAATGTTCTGAACATTCATGTCAGCATTGTCAGTAACAGTGGTCATATCGCTTAAGAGATCACACGAGAACACCATTTGAGGCACCACATCGCGTAAAATGGACAAGGGGGTCAAACACGACAATTCAGCCTCTATCATTGATTTGTAATGCTGATCAGGAGTTATTCGATCGCTTGGTTTTTCATCAAAAAAAGAATCAGAACAAGCGCCGAACAATGTAATGCTCACTAACAGGATAAGAATCCCTTTTAATGTATTTTTCATTTCTTTCATTAATTTCGATTAAGTTATTCTAGTTAATACATCCTGTTGATGTTACAGTCCAAGTTTAACGCCAATCACGAATGATTTTGGTTGTGGCATTTTACCATAATCGTTACTCATGTACAAAGGATCGTTATACAGCATAAATTCCGGATCCAAACCTGAGTAGGAGGTAAGTGTAAATAAATTTGTAGCTGTAAGGTACAGGGTCAGATTATCGAATACCTTAGTTGATGAAGGGTATTTGTAACTAACCGTAAAGGCTTGCATGCGTACGTAATTGCCTTTTTCCAACCAACGATCGGAAAAAACATTATTGCCATACTGATCACCAATTGAAAGAGCGGGTACATTCGTATTCATATTGTCCGGAGTCCATCGCTCATTCACTATTTCCTGCTGATTATAACCCAGTCCCATGGATTGACCAAGTTGGTTGACATGGTTGTAGATGTCGTTTCCTGAACTAAATGCAAAATCTGCTTTAACCGCAAAGTTTCCAAAAGCAACCGAGGTGTTTAATCCGCCAAACATTGGAGCAATTGGGCTACCAATGGCTGTTTTATCCAAATCGTTAATTTCTTTGTTGCCATCAACGTCAACGTAGCGTACATCGCCAGCTTTTCCTTTATGACCATTTGGTCCAATATACTGAGCAGCTTCATCATTGTTGCTAAAGAGTCCGTCGGTTTCAAATCCATAATACGAATACAAGGGAGCACCTTCTTTGGTGACCAGACTGGCACCTTCCACATTGTTGATGATTTTGTTTTCTCCGTCTTGAATAAAATCTAAGGAGGTGACTTTGTTATCGATATAAGTGAGCATACCACCAAGCGTCCAGGTTACCTTGCCAAATTCCTTACGATAGATAAATGACAATTCTGCTCCCATGTTACGAAGAGCACCGGCATTGCTAAAGTAGGTGGTGTAGCCGTAGGCTGGAGCAATATTTTGTTTGGTAATCAGGTTATTCACCATCGAGTTAAATACATTCAATGAGAAGTTTAACTTTTGGGAAAGCATAGCAACATCAACACCTAAATTAATAGTGTTCAGTTTCTCAATTTCCATATCAGGATTTGGAATTGCTTCCCGAACAGGAACACTGTAATAACCTGCTTTCACGCCACGATAATACAAATTACTATAGTCATAAGCGTAGTTATTCATATTCCCGGTTTGACTGAACGAAGCCCTTATTTTTAAATCGTTCAACCATTTGCTGTCGGCAAGGAAAGGTTCAGCCGATAACCTCCATGCTCCACTTAAGGATGGGTAAAGGTTGTAGCGCGCGTTTTTATTGATTACAGAAGTTGCATCGTACGATACTGCTGCCGATAGATAATATTTGCTTAAGAAGTTGTAATCGGCTGTTGCATAATAAGCAACCCATTTCACAACTCTGTTTTCGCCAATAATTGTTCTTAATTCTTGATTGTTTGCTCCTTGTCCCAAGGTTTTAAAATCATCGGTTGTTGAATTAAGATCCGTTCCTTTATCGTATTCATAGGAGCTTTTCATGTACCGGTGACCAATTTTCACATTCAATATCCCCTTACTCTTGAAGTCCTTGTTGTAAGTTAACTGGTTTTGATTTTGTGTTGATCGAAATTCATTCACCATAACCCTGCTGGAGTTGTATGCTGAATCTATTTTGCTAAGACCAACATTGGGAATAAAGATATTGTCGCGTGAATTATTGAAATCAATGCCAATAAAAGTTGAAACCGACAAATTATCATTAAAATCATATTGGCCTTTCACCGAAGTGATGAAATGGTAGTTTCGGTTAAAAGCGTCAACATTTTCAACAATTGCTTTTGGGTTACTGGCATTAAAGGCACCAATGTCATCGATGAATTCCAATTCATTCCCGTCGGCATCAATTTTCATTGGGTTCATCAGAGGTGATTTTAATTGAGCCGCTAAAATTGGATTACTTGATATCGTATAACCTTGTTCCATTAAATAGGAATCGGATAATGAAAGTTTGGTATTTGGTTGAATGGAGAATTTATCGGTAATATTAATTTTACCGTTTACACGCACGTTGAATCTGTTGTATGAAGTATTCTTTAGAATCCCTTCGTGTTTCAAATAACCTGTTGAAATGTTGTAGGTGGCAATGTTATCACCTCCTTTAAGGAAAAGATGATATTTCTGCACAATTCCTAATCTGTAAATTTCATTCTGCCAATCGGTGTTATTGTTGTACCGGTAGTAATCTTCGGTATTTTCTGCTGCATTTAAAAAAGAATAGTTCGAATTGATCTCATCCGTTGATAGGCCTGACTGAGCAATTTCATCATTCAGCAGAGATCTGAAACCCTGAGCATCCAATAAGGATTGACGTCTTGGCGAAAATGCGATTCCACTGTAAGCATTAAATACAATGCTACTACTGGTTTCACCTTTTTGCTCTGAATTAATGTACATGACGCCATTTGATCCATTTGAACCCATGTATGAATTTCCGTCGTTAAATACCGAAACACTTTCAACATCATCCACATCAACAATATCAAGTGGATTATGTGAAAAACCATCAATGGCACTATAGTTGGCATAATGAATGGGGTGAATCATTCCATCAATAATGACCATTGGTTCGTTGCGTCCGTATAAGGACGTCATTCCGCGTGAATTGATATACCCTTTACTACCCGGCATGCCCGATCCCATGGTAATTTGTGTTCCACCCAATTTGCCTTTAAGTGCCTGGTCGAGTGAACTATTGGCTTTTTGGCTCATGTCGTTTGCTACAGCATAGGAGCCTGACTGAGTCATGTCGCGGGAAGCGACTGTTCCTAATGGTGTTGAAACCATATCGTCGATTGATTTGAAATTTCCACGAACCATATAAATGATGATCTGGCTTCTTCCATTCAACTCAATGATTCTGGTTGTATAGCCGGGAATCTGAGCCACCAAATAGGCGGTAGGCTCTGTTACGGTTATTTGAAAAGTTCCATCTTTATCCGTATTCGTGTTCTCACCAGCAATAGAAACCAATACAGACTCCAGTGGTAAATTACTGGTAGCATCTTTTACCAAGCCGGATAACTTATTTGCATTTTGCGCATTTAACGACGCTGTACCTATAAGCACCAGAACCAGTAAAAATAGAATGGTCTTAAATATATTTTTTGTCATTTTGATCATTTTTGTTCAATGAGTATTATTCTATCGGTTCAAATGTTAACCTATCCCACATGATAGTTCCCGGATAAACGGTGACCACCTTCACAACGTGTTCTTCAGTTTTAGTCCAGTTTACTTCACAAATTTCAGGACTAACAAATGGGCCGTCATTACCATTTAGTTCCACAACTTTGTCCACCCTTACGCCATCAAAGTAGAAAACAACATTCGCACGGTTACCTCCCTTTTTAAAATAGCCTGTAACCATATATCTGCCACGGGTAATTCGAGGTAAGGTGATCTCGATGGTCCAAAATCCCTGGGGCATAACCAGACAGTCTTCATTTATAAAGCCTGTACCCTGATATTTACACCAGTATTGCATGTAATCTCCTGTCCATTTTATTTTGGCAAAACCATTTTCACCATCATAAAAATTACGAACCGCTCCATCTACCCGATAGGTTGATTCAAGTCCTTCCAACTCAGGGAATGAAGTGGTGTCAAACACATAGGTTCTGGCTTTTGCAGGTTTAACCGGCAGCAGTTGATCGATACCATGAATGACTCCATTTCGGGTGGGATTATTTGAGTATTTCTCAATAAACATGGTGACTATGGAATCGCCTTCATCCGTGTTAATGGTAAATTCGTCAGCGACTTCAAAATACACGTAATTATTGTGAGAGATGACATCAATGATTCCAGTTTCAATGGTTGACATATAATTGGTTTTGTCCAAACAATGATAAACCATGTACTCATAGAAACCATTGTCAACTTCATTTAAATTCCCTTTTCCATTGTCATACCTCGCGACTAAATCTTCGACAGAAAAAATTCCATTGGCATTAAAAACAGAATCAGGGACTGCCAATATGGTATAACGTACACGAGCAGTTCCAAGGCCATAGGGTATTTCAGCTATGTCGAGCGTATCGTTTAAGCCGGATAATTCCAATCCCCTGGCGAAAATCGAAAACATTTCCAGTTCGATTATGCTTGAGTAAGTGCCCTTGGTTACAGGATCAATTACTTTATCAACTTGATGGATAATTCCATTGGCAACAACAATATCCCGGTCAATGATGATGGAATGTTTATTGATGATGATGTCTGAGCCCGCGAACTCTGATACCAGGTAATCACCCAGGGCGTTTTTTTCATTTAAACTTCCCAGGCCTATGTTGTTGCTTGAAATTTCGGCGGCCACCACGTGATTTCGGATAATTGCAGTTAATTCATCATCGGTAAAATCGTTAAACGAACTTTTTCCTTTTGATTTATAGTATTCCTGAAAAGCGGCATTGTCAGGTAAGAACAATGTGAATGGTCCACGTGTACTTAATATACCTGCCATTCCGATCTTCTTGGCTATGGTGTCGAATTCACTGTAGCTTTTTGTGGAGTCGGCCTCTACAAATTCCATTATTTGCAGTTCATCCAATTCCTTAAGAGGTATCTCAGGCTCCACACAACGAACTAACAATAAGCTGAGCGAACCCCAAATAAGCAGACCAAATAGGCCTTTGCGTAATATTTTGTTTTTCATCCGAATATATTTTGTTTTTCAGTTGCGGATGGAACTCGCATGTGAAAATTCCTCCGTGTTTGTGTTTGTAACGAACATGCTCGTTTCATATTCATTTCTTTTAACGGTCGTAATATGGATTCTGTACTAGTTTTGGATTATGATCCAACTCACCTTGTGGTATGGGAAGGTAATAGGCCATGGTATCCAGCACTCTTGACCTCAAAATGGGTCTGTTTTTTACGTCGGCACCCGATAATATCATTTGAATAATCAGGCTTTTATTTTCAAAGTGATTCTTTTTTGCAAATCGTAGCACATCAAACCATCGTTTCCCTTCCAATGCAAACTCCTTAGCTCTTTCTTCTAAGAGAATACTCCTAAATGTAACTAGTTGAGGAAGTATGGTTAAAGGTTGCAATGTTGCTCTTTCAAGAATTTCATTGATATAGCTGTTCGCCTCATCGAATCTTGACAATTCCGACAATGCTTCTGCTTTCATGAGTAAAATATCGGCATACCTGTAATAGATCATATTGACATCGTAGTCAGTACTTTTCCTTTTTTCCTTTGGATTCAAACTTTTATACTGATATTTTGAAAGAGGATCAGGACTTCCTTGTCGTATGTCAGTGGCAGAGAATAGGTCCTGGCAATAGGGCTTTAATTTAAGTTTACTTGACCCCACTGCCGGAACCATTTCCATACTGAATGGATTGTACTCGCCGTCATAGTCATCGTTGTATTGGATTTCAAAAATGCTTTCAGTGGCATTGCCCGGGTAATAAAGCGTAAACCAGTTGTTGACATTTTCCAACTCGAATTTTCCTGAACTGATCAATTCATCACAAATGCCGATGCATTTTTCATATTGTTCGCTCCATAAATAAATGTCGGCCAACAGGGCATTCATTGAATACCAGTTTGCCCGGCCTTTATACATTTCGGGAATTGAAGCATATTGGTCTTTGTAGGCTATTGTTTTTGCTTTTTGCAAATCTGCTTCTATCTGTTTAATGATTTCAGCTTCTGTATTTTTTTCAACAGCAAAGCTTACGGTATCTGAACTGGAAGCCACCAACACTAAAGGTACTTCTTTCCATATTCTTACCATATCGAAATAGCACTTGGATCTAATGAATAAAGCTTCAGCTTCGTAGGATTTTTCAAGATCGACTTCAAAGGTTTCATCTTTGGAAAGCACATCTTCGGAAAAAGCCAGGACGGTGTTGGCCAAATTAATTGCATTATAAAATCCACTCCAACTGATACTTCCATTGGAAGGAAGAATCTCTGATTGGGCTATTGACTTGTAATCGCTAAAACTTGAACCCGTGAAATCCACCATGTCGGCTCTTAATTCACCCCAAACCCACAATTCTTCACTGTTTCTACGATAGGCATTGTACATGGCAGCCATCACTGCAGCCACATCTTCCTTCTTTTGCCAAAATTCCTGTTTTACCAATTTGTTTTCCGGTTCCAAATCCAGCCACTCGTTGCAGGAAACAGAACTCAGAATCAATAAAGCAAGCAAGAGGTAGCTTATATGTTTTCTAATTTTTTTCATCTTGAGCATGTGTTTATTAAAACTTAATGTTTAAACCTAAAGTAATCCGCCTGCTTGGTGGTGTTCTACTGCCATCCCTAGGTAATCCTGTAGGACCTGACAGGCCAACTTCAGGATCCTGACCTGAATAGTTGGTCCAGGTAAACAAATTGTAACCGGTGCAGTATACTCGCATGTCTTTGACATTCAGTTTTTGGCAAAATTTCTTGTTGAAATTATAGCTAACGTTAGCGGTTTTTAAACGAACATACGAACCATCTTCCACAAAACGACTTGATCCCATCCAGTTATAGCCTTTGTTGTAGAGTGCTCTTGGGACGTCAGTGCTGTCGCCAACGCTTCTCCAACGCCAGTTGGTGGCTAAACTTTGGTTGTCGTGGTTATACATCTTTTCCGTATCCATCCGGGTTTGGTTGATGATGTCCTGTCCAAATTTGTAATAAAAGAAAAGGCTTAGTGAGAAATTCTTGTACGAAATCCGAGGTCCAAGTCCTCCCATAATTTTAGGGTTGTAATCACCCAGTACCACTAAATCCAATTCATCAATCACTCCGTCGTGGTTTTGATCGACATACTTGGCATCACCGGGTTCAAACTCATAACCTGTACCTTGAATCATAATTAACTTTTCCTGGCCGGTAATCTCATACACTGCCTGGCCATTTTTGTCTTTCACCACAACATCCTCTTCGTCCTGGTATACGCCATCATATTCGTATCCATAAAAAGTACCAACGGGAACACCAGGAACAACCTTCACTTTGTATTCTCCATTACTTAACATGTTGCCCGCTTCCAATGAATAGTTTTCGGGTAGATTTAATACTACATTTTCGTTATGCGACATATTGATGTTAAAACTGAAGTCAAAATCCTTGCGATGGATCACTTTTGCATCAAGCATTAATTCCCAACCTTGATTTAACATTTCACCTGCATTCTGACTAAAATTGGAATAGCCACTGGTTGATGGTATTGCCGTATTGCGCAGGTAAAGATTGTGCGTTATTTTTTGGTAAACATCTAATTCTATGTTCAGTCGATTTTTAAAACCAAAAAAGCTAATCCCCGGACTAAATTGTTCTATGGTTTCCCACTTCAATGAGGTTAATTCAATGGCATCGGGACGAACTCCGGAAACGCCCATATAAGCATAAGATGAACTGGCGCTGTAGGTGCTGTAATATAAATAGTTGTCGACAGGTGAGTTGCCCGACAATCCCCAGCTTCCTCTTATTTTCATGTCGTCGATAAATGATAGACCGGCCATAAAAGGTTCTTTGGAAATTCTCCATGCAAAACTGGTCATGGGGAAAAATCCAAAACGACTTTCGCGTGCAAATTTTGAATTCCCTTCGTATCGGGTTCCGACACTCACAATGTACTTATCTCTGAATTTATACATGGCCTGTGTGTAGGCACCAATTGAGCGATAAGCGTTTGATGATGCTGTAAAGTTATTTAAGAAGGTTGATCCAGCCGGATCGGTTAAAGCAGGAGATGCCGACATTGAGGTTTCAGTGGCATAATACCAATCATTTCTTGATTCCGTATCGAAAGTGGCTAAAAGCGTTAGCTCATGATTGAAGCCAATTTTAGGCGAATAAACCAATTGATTTTTGGTGGTTACCGTAGCACTCTTCGAATAAGATTCTCTGGCTTTATTGGTAGATGTACTCACATATGAATAACCAAGTGCTTCGAAGGGTAAAAATGAGGCTGTTTTTGCATCAGAAATATCTAAGGTAATGGTGGCATCGTAAATCAAAGTAGGTTGAATTTTGTATCTCAGCGAAAAAGCAGCCCTTGTATTGTCCTGTAAGGTTTTATTACTGGTTTGGTTTACGTAGGCAACAGGGTTATACATTGAAGAACCTGTGCCTTGAATCGTCTCAATTGGTGTAAAATATGAATCCAATGCATTTCCTAAAGTATCCCTTTCATAAACCGACATGTTTGGCATTTTTCTGTAAGCCAATCCTCTAATGTCTTTGTCGTAAGAGGCATCTCTATCGTACCGGGTAAACATGATGTCCGTCTTCAATCTGAGTTTTGTTGAAAGATCGTAATCGAGTGAAGTACTGATGTTGATCTTTTTTAAGCCGGTTCCAATTGTTGTTCCTTTTTCGTCCTGGTATCCGAGCGACATTTTGTATCTCGACTTGTCACCTCCACCACGAACGGAGAAGTTTTGATCCATTACATGTCCCAACTGTGTAATTTCCTGCACCCAATTGGTGTTTTGTGAGAAGTTGTGATAATACTTAAAGGTAGGATCAAAATCGATCTCAGAACTGTTCGAGGAACCGTCAGTTGCCGGTTCGAACCAGGTTCCTGCATCGTTATTAAAGTGTTCTTCCTTGATTAATCGGGCATATCCCGGTCCATCCAACATGGGAATCGGATCGGGTTCTTTCGACATGGTAAACTTGGTGGTATATTCAAAAATAGGCTTTGATTTAATACCTCGTTTGGTTTGAATCATTAAAACACCGTTGGCTGCTTTAGAACCATAAATGGCGGTTGAAGCGGCATCCTTTAATACTTCAATGGATTCAATGTCATCAGGACTCACATCGATCAAGTTTCCAAATTGTTCGATGTTGGCACTGGCAAAGTCAAAATCAGAAGCAATGTTTGTGCTGTAAGGAACCCCATTCACTACAATTAAAGGTTCGTTGTTGGCATTTAAGGTTGCTGTACCCCTGATCCGAATATTTAAACCAGCTCCCGGGTCACCTGAAACGGCGGTAATGTCTACGTTACTGATACGTCCTTGTAGCATTTCTTCCACTGTGGTGGTTTGAGAAACTTTCAGGTCTTCAAATTCAAGTCGGGCAATAGCTGTTGAACGGTCCCTGATTGCTGTTACACCATCATTTCCCATTTTTTCACCCCTGACTACAATTTCATCCAATCCGGTACTTTCTTCCTCCAGTACAATGTCGAATCTGGTTTTTTGACCTACAGTGAAAATTTGGTTTTTAAAACCAATAAACGAGACCTGGATTTTTGCCTTTTCAGAACTAACTTTAAATGAGAAGTTACCATTGAAGTCAGTGGTTGTGCCGCTTACATAACGTCCATTCTCATCAACTTCAACAACGTTAACTCCTACTACAGATTCACTAGCGTAATCTTTAACAGTACCCGTAATAATTACTTTTTGTGCAAAAGCTAAATTGGATACAAACATGAAAAAGACCACCAATGCTGTGTATATAATTTGAGTATATTTCTTCATAAATATTTTTACACTTGGTTATTAATTTACTTTCGTCCAACTACTGGCCCAGTAATACTTTGTCAATTTTATGCACAACCCCGAATTGAACCAGGTAATTTGCTGTGCTATTATTTACATTAATATTACTACCAGACCTATCGACCAGTCTCAAATTATTCTTGGAATTAACAACTTGAATTGGGGTATAATAGGTGGCCTCTATGTTGCTTGAATCGATCCTGGCAGTTGAAAGATTTCCGTTCAATTTGCCATCGTTAAAGATTACATTATTCACTACAAAATGATAGCGTATAAACTGTTTCAAAGAGTCAATATCACTTGGCATTAGTCCATTCGATCTTGCAGTATTTAAGGCATCGTTACTTGGAGCAAATACTGAGTATTCTTTAAATTCTTTCAGAAAGTTAATTTCCGGGTATTCTATATTGGTTTCGGCGTCTATGGCGGTATCGGCTAGTTCTGCCTCAAATAACAAATTGTAAAATTCCGACAAATCAGGATCTTTCGAAATAAATCTGGCCGGATCGTTTTTAGGTGCAATAATTGCTTTATCCAAGGTATATAATATCCCATTCTCGCCCTTTTTAGTTTCAATTATTTTAGTAAAATCATCCATCTCCTGATTTCCTCCACCTTGTATGGAGTTGTTTTTGTAATAAATGTAATTACCGGAACTCATTCTCAGGAAACCTTCATCTGAAAAATCAGTTTGAAACCCTATTGCATTATCGGTGACCACCTGATCACTGACAAATGCTTTTGCCTCAGCAAAAGTCATGATACTCCAGGTGCCATCTTCTTTTTGCGATTGGAGTTCTCTTCCTGCCTTATAGAACCGAATTCCTCCTTCCATAAGACCATCATTGGTTGGAGCAAAAATAGTTACCTCCAAATCGGGTGAGGTTAAGGATGCAACCATTTGGGCTGCGTCTATTCCATACAGGTAGGTGGTATATTTATTGTCGAAAAATACCGGACTAATTGTACTGCTAAAAGCCTTAGGTGGATAATATTTATTCATGGAATACACCGCAGCATTGCTCAATAAAATGGCGTCATCCACATCGCTATAAACATCGATAGGTAATTTATCGCCATAACTGTTAACAAATGAATGTTGTATTTTTGAAGGAATATCAAAGGTGTTTTTTATACATGATTGTGCCAGAAAGATAAGACTGATCTCGGGCACACTATCCAAACTTTCAAAACTCTTTAAAAAGGTATTGTTAATGTATTCCTGAAATATATTATCATTGGGAATGAAAGCCGTAAAGCAGTCACGTCGGTCGGTAAGTCCTGTACCAGAGGTGGGGCCCACTTCATTTGCAAGATTGCTTATCCCTCTATAGCTTTTATTATATAATTTAGTTTTGGCTTCATCATCATCGTACCCAGAGAGATTATAGACAGCAAAACGCTGAATGAGATCGTAATAAACACTGAACTTATCTGGATTGTTTTTAAGATATTCCTCAATGCCTGGGATTTCAGGAACAGCCTTATCCAGAAAATAAACATAGCCGTTTGAACATTTTGCATTGTCTTTTATGCTGGCATTGTACCATTGCAAACCGGTCCATTTTGTGTCCGGGAAAAAATAGGTGTAATCTGAACCATCTGGGGCACCATTGTAATCTTTAAAGAATTCGGTAGACAATAATGGTACTTTTTTAGCTTGACCTAAGATCTTCAGCGTTTCGCCTATAAAAACGTTATAGTACCTCACCTCATCGTAATATTCACTTGATACGCTCTTGGTATCTTGTCTAAATAGCAGAGCTCCTAGTTCACTTCCGGCAGTTTGCCAACCACCATGCCAATAGGAATAGTCAAAAACCAATTGCTGACGTGCACGAGGTGTATTGATTACGTTAAGCGTAAAAAGGTTAAATGCCTGTTCTTCAGTCAAATCTTCAACTGAAGAAATTCCCTTGCTATCGAAATAGGCCTGGTAAGCGCTATCGTTAGCTGCAAAAACGGTAAAAAGTCCGTTTACGATCGGTTCTTCATAACCAGCTTTTTTTATTAACTCAATCAATATGGAGTAATTGCCCCTCTCTGTAAGGGTTTCCATAATTGATCCATCAAGCCATGGTGGATCTTCATAACGCCCAAAATGGTCATCTTCACAATTGGTCAAAATGAGCACCAAAGCAGAAATCAAAAGAAATTTAGTTAATGCAATAAATGTCTTCATATATTAAGTAATTAGTTTTCTCGCATCATTTGCAAACCAGGTGTTTACAATGATTGAGCATAGTTAGTTTATGATATAAAACTTTGTTCGTAATTATAGTCTGAAAGCGGCCTGTTATGCCCAAAATAGAACTCATCATTGGCCTGTTTTCCCCCTGTATTAATCGCATTGCATTTAAATGAAACTTCATTTATTTTTTTGTGAATCTTCACTCAAACGTTAAATAAACATAATTGTGTTTCTTCGATTGTTAAAAGTACTGTAGAAATCTCCCTGCGTTGTTCTAATTTTAGATATTCATTTTTTAGTTTTAGACATTTTACATTTCTTATTCGACTTTGCTTGACGGATGGGAATTAAGTCATAAGTAGTATTAAAGATGTGCGAATAGATTCATCACTGCTTTGGCGATGAAGTTATTGCACAGACATTAAAAGGTATGCGATTAGATCCCTCGCTGCCATGAAAATGATGTTTTTGCATGAACATTATTAAAAGCCATGCGATTAGATCCCTCACTGCGTTCGGGATGACACGGCACACGAAGAATTAAGGAAAAAGTATGGCGGCGGTGCCGCAATATTTTTCCCTATCCACCACAATGGAAATGTCATCCTGACGTAAGGAGGTATCCCTGTCGAATTTTCAGTATTTTATGAATTGGAAATCTGTCATATGTTATGACTGGAAGCGAAATAAAAAAAGGATGACCGCTAAAGCAATCATCCTTTTTTCTATTTTTTAATCGGACTTATTTTTCTTCGTTGTAATTGAACTTTTGCAGGATATGCCCCATTCTATCACGTTTTGTTTTCATGTAAAACTCATTGTGCGTATTGGGTTCAATCTCGATGGTTATATTTTCAGTAACTTTTAAACCGTAACCTTCAAGTCCTACTCGTTTCACCGGGTTGTTGGTCAGCAGGCGCATTTTTTTTACGCCCAAATCGCGTAAGATTTGTGCCCCAACGCCATAGTCACGCTCATCGGGCGAAAATCCCAAGTGAACATTGGCATCTACCGTATCGAGGCCTTCTTCCTGGAGTTTGTAGGCTTTAATTTTGTTGAGTAATCCAATGCCGCGACCTTCCTGGTCGAGGTATACAACAACGCCTCTTCCTTCGGCTTCAATCATTTGCATTGATTTGTGCAACTGGTCGCCACATTCGCAGCGCATGGAACCAAAAATATCGCCGGTTATGCATGATGAATGCATGCGCACCAAAATGGCATCATCGTCATCCCACGATCCTTTTACGAGAGCAACGTGTTCTTTCCCGTTCGATTTTTGCAAGTAGGGAATGATTCTGAAATCACCGTATTGAGTTGGAAGTTTCGCTTCAACTCCACGTTTGATCAAACTTTCCTGTTCAATCAGGTACGCAATTAAATCGGCGATGGTGACAATTTTCAGACTGAATTTTTCTGCAATATCAATCAATTGTGGTAAACGGGCCATAGTGCCGTCATCGTTCATCACTTCAACAAGAATTGCAGCAGGTTCCAATCCGGCCAAACGAGCCAGGTCGACACCAGCTTCAGTATGTCCTGAGCGACGTAAAACTCCGCGATTTTTAGCTTTCAACGGAAAAATGTGGCCAGGTCGACCCAGTTCTTCCGGTTTAGTATTTGGATCGGCTAACATTTTAATGGTAATGTATCGATCGTAAGCCGAAATTCCCGTGGAAGTTCCGTGACCAAGAGCATCAACCGAAACGGTGAATGCAGTTTCATTTACGGACGTGTTTTTGCCAACCATCATGTCGAGTTCCAGTTCCTCGCACCGTTTTTCGGTGAGGGGCGCGCAGATTAAACCACGACCTTCCTTCGTCATAAAATTGATCATCTCGGGCGATACTTTTTCTGCAGCTGCTACAAAATCTCCCTCGTTTTCCCTGTCTTCATCATCAACGACTATAATGATTTTGCCATTTCGGATATCTTCAATGGCTTCTTCGATAGTATTCAGCTTATCCTTGAAATCGTTTTGTTGGTTTCCAAACATTTGATTTTACACCTTTTAGCGATTTGACGAACCCAATAAGTAATGAAAGATTCATCGTATAAAAATGAGTTGCGAAACGCAAAAGTACGATATGTATTCCAAACATTTTAAGAATGATGTCAGCAATTGGTAAAAATGTTATGGAAAGTTGAATAATTAGTAAATATACATACCAATTGGAGTGTTGAATTAATAGCAGATTGGAGATAAATGCAGCAAGCAGGAAGAATGGTCCAAACCAACGTAATACTTTGTGCGATATGAAGCTAAATCCTAAAGGACTAAAGGGTTTGTACAGTATTTTTTTGAAATGAAGCAGGTTTTGAAAATTTCCGATGGCAATCCTTATTTTTCGGTTAAATTCTATGGATAAAACGTTGGATACATCTTCATAAACCACGGCATCCAAATTATTAATCGACTTTTTATTTTTTGATAGTACGTTCATGCAAATGAAAAAATCGTCGACCAAATAATTTGATGGGACTTTAACGAACAATTCTTTTCGGATCGCATAGCAACCTCCAAATGGACCTATCATTGTGCCAAATGCTTTGCTTTCAAGATTTTTCACATAAACTTCGCGTGAGATATACGATTTCTCCTGGAATGAAATGCCATCCTTTTTGATCCCATAATTGGTCATATGGGTATCTACCAATCCAATTTGCTCGTCGGCAAAATACTTCACCACTTCAAAAAGTGTGCTTTCGTCGAAAAGTACATTGGCGTCGGTAATGAAAATGATTTCGCCCGCAGCCCTTTCACTAAGTTGGTTGATGATGTTGACCTTACCTTGTCGCTCAGTGAATTTTCTGATCTGTAGTTGGGGCAATTCTTCCGATAGCTTATCTATAATTGTGTTGGTATTGTCGTTTGAATTGTCCGATCCAATCAATACTTCAATGAGATGTGCCGGATAGGTAGTTTTAAAAATTGTTCTTATTTTTTTTTCGATAACCGCTTCTTCATTGAATGCGGCCATGAGAATGGTGATTTTGGGTAGCTTTTCAGTTTTTAGGTAGGTGTTAAATTTCTTTGGGCCCTTAAACAAAACAATCAGATAAAGAAAAATTGGATATCCAAGGTAAGAATGGAACAATGCGATGATGCAAATCCAAAATATGATCTGAAGAGTTATCATAAGGTAAATTGCTTATAAAATGCTGCCAGTTTTTTTATTAAGTAGCGATTATCGTATTCTTCTTTGACAAAATTAAATGCTTTTATTCCCGTTTCTATTACTTTGGGCCTGTTGGCCAGCAAGGCAATAATATAATTGGAAAAATCGGAATAATTATCCGCAATAAAAAGGTGTTCTTCGTTTTTTACATTAATTCCTTCGCATCCAATTGAGGTGGTGACAATTGTTTTTTGGTGCAACATCCCTTCAATAATTTTCACCCTCATTCCACTTCCCGATAATACCGGTGCAATCATGATTCCATTTTGCGAAATGAACTTTTGAGCATTCTCAATTTCACCTAAATACGTTACGTTTTTTACTTTAAACTTATCTTCCATCCATTCAGGTGCATTTCGTCCTGCTATTTTTAATTGGGTGGTCGGTTGTGCTTTTAAAATCAGTGGCCAGCATTTTTCGATGAACCAAATTAATCCTTCCTGATTGGGTGACCAATCGAGTGCTCCAATAAAGAAGAGGTTCATGGAGAAATTTGAATATACACTACGAACTTCTTCCGTGTCGAAACCTGCAGAGATGGTCAATGTTGGTTTGGTGTTTCCCATCTGATTCAAAATGTCGCGATCGCGGTTGGTAATGGGAATTAAAAAATCGTATTGGTTAATGGCGGACGCTTCGAATTTTTTTAATCGATGGGTAAGTATTTTCAGGTATATTTTTCGAATTCCTTGTGATTGCAGTATGGTCCGTTGCCATATTTCGTATTCTATATTGTGTGCCCGGTAGGCTATTTTGGCCGAACTGTATTTCCGTATTGTGGCGATGTAAGGGCAGAGGTATAAACCTTCGAGTTGTATAATGTCAAAGGATTCAGATGTAAGAATTTGTTGCAGTTTTACCTGATAATTCCGATCAATAAAACGTTCAGCGTTGTACGGTAATTTGGAAAAAAATAAATTTTTCAGCAGGTCGAAAGTTTTGATATAGGCCGGAACATCCAGCATGTGGAATGAGATGGCTGCTTTTATTTCATCGGGTATTTCTGAAGTGTTTACGTAATGTTTATTGGTGTTCATGGCCAACACCGAAACCTGATGCCCGGTATCGGCAAATGCCTTCATTAATCCAAATGAGGCTATTGAGCCACCGTCTTTGGGTGGGTAGGGGACTTTATTACTAAGAAATAGAATCTTCATTAATGGCTTGGCTTGTCTTTACTTTTTTATGTAATAAATTTTTGATTTTGAACAGGCGTTTTAGTGTCTTGTTATAGATGTCCTTATTCAAAAGAAGTGAGTCAGTTACTGCTTGATGTGTTAGTATCAGGCCAATAATAAGGTAGATTAGGGTAGGGATCCAAAGGACAAAATCGATGTTCCAAACACCATCTCGGCCTATCTTTTCACTAAAAACAGTCACTAAATAATAGGAAATGAAAAGAAGTATCGAAATAACTACCGGCATCCCAAATCCTCCTTTGCGTATAATAGCACCCAAAGGTGCCCCGATAAAGAAGAAAATTAAACAAGCTAGTGCAAGGGTATATTTTTTATGCCATTCAATCCAGTGCTTGTTAATCCACACCAATTTATTATCTAAATCAGCTTCGTACTGGAGAATTAGACGTTGGTTTTGCTGTGCGATTCTTTGGGCCGCATTCAACACTCCTGTTCGTTGAAATTTGCTTAAATGTGCATAGATCGAATCGAAAGTAACCGGAAATGAAAGGCCAATAAGTGAATCGATTGATATACTATCGGCAGCATAGTAGTTGGCAATTTCTGAATCGAGCAGTTTATTGTACTTGATTCCTTTGGTGACCAGCTCTTCTCTTGTATCGTAATTTTTTTGAAGACCTTCAACAATGGTGTCAATCTGACGGTTTTTCAACATTCGGTACCCGTCTTTAAAATACTTCTCGTTGGCGCGTTCCAAACTGTAATTTTTTACACTGATGACCAGTTTTTCTTTTTTGAATCTTTCCCGGCTAAAGGGGTAGGTCTCTTTTGCTTTTCTTTTGCCTGGTTTAACATCTTCATATCGTTCTCCGTTGAAAAGCGTCAGAATCATATATTGTTTGTCGTCGGACATATTAAGGTAACCCGAATCAGCAACAATAACATTTACATTGCCTTTTCGCTCAGTGTGATCATAAATCATGATATCGAGGAGGGCATGTGAATTGGGATCCCGGTCGTTTACTTTGATGCTGTAATTGTCAATTTCGTTGGAGAAGATGCCTTCTTTGATGATCATTTCAGGGCGTTGTTTTTTAACGCTCCACAATAAGGCGGCAAATTTGGTGTTCGCTACGGGGATGACTTCGTTGGCCAATAAAAAGGCGGCAATGGTAATGATGGCGTTTAGCACGATTAATGGCCGCATGATTGTTAACAGTGATATGCCGCTGGCCTTCATCGCCAGCAATTCGAAGCGTTCTCCCAGGTTGCCAAAGGTCATAATTGAAGCTAACAATACAGCCAGAGGTAGGGCCAAGGGGACCAAACTTAAGGCCGCATAGGACATTAACTCAATAATTACGGCATTTTCCAGACCTTTCCCAACCAAATCATCGAGGTATCTCCATAAAAATTGCATCAGCAATATGAAAACACAAATGAAAAATGTTAGGATGAATGGTCCAACAAAACTTTTAATGATATAGGAATAGAGGCGCTTCATTCAACAAATTTTAACCAACCCACAAAATTATAAATACGGGATGAAATCACCTTGCAAAAATCAAATAATTGCCGAAGATTAAAAAATTTCCCGAACACACTAAATTTAGAAACGAAAATGTGGTAAAAATAGTGTGTTGGGTAGGTTATGAACCCAGCACATGTTTTAAGGAAGTAATCTGGGAATCCCATAGTGAGCGAGTTTCTTCTGCTTCGTCGGGTTCTGCAAAATCAGTGATTAATAACGAGACATCACCAGTTAACTCGTCGCGAGTAATTTTAAATTCGAAATAAGTTTCATCATCAACCCAATCGAATCTCACAATCAGGTTTTCTTTGCGAAAAGCTAAAAGAGCAGCTTGTTCGTTTCCGTCCCAGGTGAAAGTATATCGTTTCCCATTCACTGCAACATCATCAGCAAACCATTCTGCAAGTCCCGATGCGGAGCTTAACCTATTGTACAGCACCTTCGGCGAACAATTAATTACATATTCTAGTTCTAGCTTTTCTTTATTCATTCGAGTTTTATTGTTACCAAGTGTGCAATATATCAATTAAGTTTTAAATTACCAATTATGCATTTTCTTGAAAAAAGGAATAAAAAAATTTATTAAAAAGATAAAATCGTATATATTTGCAGCGCTTTAGAAAATTTAGCGCGTTCAAATTGAATTTATGTGGAGGTTTCCGATGAAGATTAGAACAGATAAACCAAGTGCCCCGATAAAAATTGGGAAGGTGAACTGGAAAAACCTTTTGTAAGTTGAACAAATAGAATGGCGAGGTAGCTCAGCTGGTTAGAGCGCATGATTCATAATCATGAGGTCGCCGGATCATCCCCGGCTCTCGCTACATTTAGAAAGAGACAGTTACAGATTTTGTAATTGTCTCTTTTT
>JBGUEP010000023.1:0-107648 GCA_041821245.1 Prolixibacteraceae bacterium | reverse complement strand
TTTGCTTCCTTTCCATCGATTGGGAAAGGAAGGGCCTATCCGGCCTTAGGATAATAAAATTTCCGATTCCGATTGTAAAAATTCAACAATTTTAATGTGGTCCTAATTCAATCCTTCCACCCGAATTGTAAATTGATCCCTTTTCCTTCGATGTGATTCGAAATGACAACAATTCTTGTTATGAATAACGATTGCCGGTACTCCTTGTTTATTTTGACGAATGACTGAAATTGTTTGTTGAAAACAGATTGAATGGTGATTTAAGTCGAAAATGATTGTAAAAACTATTGTAAAACAGGCAAGAACCCTTGCTCATTTCAAAATTAGAACTGACCCTTGGTTTTGATTATTCCCAGATGGCTGCAGGCATTTCGTCAATTCCTGTATAATAAATATCGAAGCCACCTATTCCTCCCGGCCTGTTCGATGAAAAGATCAATAAATCATTTTCATACTGCCATGCTTTAATGGCCAATGCCCTGTATTCATCATAAGCTGAGTTAATGGGAGCACCAAAATTTATTGCTTCGCTCCAACTTCCGTTTTCAAAAATAGAATAATAGAAATCATAGCCACCAAGGCCTCCGGGGCGATCGGAACTGAAAACCATAAAGTTGCCGCATACGTTCGGGCATCTGTCGTTATATTCACTGTTGATGGTGCTTAATAACTGTTTTTTATGTGGAATAGTAGCTGTAAATACCTCCTTCGAAAATTCAGTTCCGGTGAGTGGCAAAGAATAAATATCATATTGCCCCAGTGAATCGCTGCAAAAAATCAAATTAATGGAATCGGATGCGGTGTTAAATCGGTTAAAATCATCGGCCGGCATTTTATTGGTGTGGAACGAAAGGTAAGCTTCATTACTATTCGGATTTGATAAGGAAGGAATTTTGAACGGACCTTCAATGAGTTCATCTGCGATAACCTGGTCGTAATAATGATCCATGCACTCTCTGTAAATAAGTAAATACATGTTGTTGGTACCTTCGCTGTTATTGGCGTAAAATAAATAGAGATCATCGTTATAAATGGTTCCATAGGGGCCATATTCATCGGCTTCGGTTTGGGTTTTAGTGAGTAGGTATTGAAGGTATTTAAGTGATTGACCGTCTGTGTCGTCAGTTGCTAAATCGCCACTGGTTTCATGCCAAAGGAAGGAAACTTTGTCGCCCACAATGTCGAATTGTTTGCCTTCGGAATTCCTGTTCGATGAAAACAGAATGAGGTTACTGCTGAATTTTATCATCAGAGCCATGTTAATGTCATCGTAAACACTATTTAAGCTGCTCATGTTCGTTATGGTATCAGGAAAATAAGCGTTTGGAAACTGACGTTTTGGGGAGCTATAGGGGCAGGCATAAAAACTAAAAATGAAAAGTGTCGCCACTGTAAAAAGAAGAATATTTTTCATTTGATTCGTGTTTGGTGTAAAGATAAATTTTTGGACAAATGGTTGGGTCAAACGAATGAACCGCTGAAATAAATTTAAATGTCCTTTTCGTACAAACGAAACTTTTTGTACACCACACCTCCCATTCGTTCCATCTCGGCACGTACCTTGGTATTGTATTCCAATTCCAAATGCGAATCGATCACTGTTTTGCCTTCCGCTTTTGCCGAAGCAATCAATTTTATGCCCATAAGTACATCTAAACCACGTCCCTGATACCTTGGATCAACAGCGCCTAACATCAGATTCAGCTGCTTCGATTTTTTTCCGGCAGTAAGGATATGGTAAAATCCAAAGGGGAACAACCTTCCTTTGGCTTTCTGGATGCCTAAACCTAAATCGGACATGGCGATTACAGTACCAACTACTTCGCCTTCGTCATTCACAGCAACTTTAACAAAGTTTGGATTGATGAGGTACAAATAACGGTTGGCGAAATCGTCCATTTCTTTTTTATTGAAAGGCGTAAAACCATAAATAGAGGTAAAGGTATCGTTGATGAGTTGTAATACAGGTCGTATTAATGGTTTTAATTTGCTGCGGCGTTCAAACTCCAGGACCTTTATGGACCCGTTGTTTTGCCTGAAACGCGCATCAATTTTTTTATAAATTTCGGGTAGTTCGTCAGGAATATCAATTTTATACACCACCAAATCAACTTTTTTAACGAAGCCCTCGTTCAGTGTCAAATCAACCATATACGGATAGCTGCAATTTGATGCAAGCACGTGCGGAGCATCAAAACCTTCAATTAAAAAACCTTGTGGATCTTTATCGGAAAAGGCCAGGGGGCCAACCAGTTTTTCCATTCCTTTTGATTTTGACCACAGGGCTATATGTTCAATTAGAGCATGGAAAACTTCCTTATCATTCCAGGTTTCGATGAATGAAAAACGACCATATTTTTCGTGGTGTTGTTCATTGTAAATGTGATGAATGATCCCCATACAGCGTCCAACAAGTTCAGTGCCTTTGTAGGCCAATAGGAGTGTGTAGTTGCAATGACTAAATGATTTGTTTTTTTTAGGATCGAAAAATTCCCGATCGTCCATATAGATGGGATGTACCCAATTGTAATGATTTCGATGAATTTTTTCAGGGAGATAAATAAACGCACGCAAGTCGGCCTTCGACTGCACTTCTCGAATTTGAATTTCCATATCCTTTCCAATTAAAGCCTTTAAGATACTAGAAATTGAAAGTCATTTCTATAATTCTTTTTTAAAACATACTAATTTGATCGCATTTTTCAATACATGGTTGGACCCGTCAAAATTTACGACGGTAAATTGCATGTGATTGGAATGGTGAAATAGAAGGTAGTTCCCAGCTCCACTTCACTTTCAACCCAAATTTTACCCCCCAGTAATTCAATCAATTCCTTAACAATACTCAATCCGAGTCCTGTGCCTCCTATCACCCCTTTGGTGACATTGCTCCCGCGATAAAAGCGTTCAAAAACCCTGTTGAGATCATTAGGTAGTATCCCCATTCCGGTATCTTTAATGTAGAACGTTAATTGTTTGTTGGCTGAGCTGAATCCAACGCGTATACTGCCCTGTTTGGTGTACTTGTAGGCGTTTGAAATCAGATTGGTAAAGATTTGCTTCAGCTTTTCGTAATCAGAAGTGATCCTCAGCGGATTTTCAGCCCTGGTTTCAATAATCAACTTTACATTTTCTTGTAACCTTGGAAAATTAAAGGATTCTTTTATCTCATTGAGCAGATGTGTAAGATCAATGACTGTAGGATGCAAAGACAGTAGCTTCGATTGTAAACTTGAATACAAGACAATATCATCGATCATGTGCAGGAGTTGTTCCGAGCTGCTCAGGATGATTTGGGAATATTTGCTTGTCAATGTTATGCTTTCTTCATCGGGTAAAAGGCTGGCAAAACCCATAATGGAATTCAAAGGCGTGCGAATTTCGTGACTCATATTGGCCAAAAAGGCTGATTTGAGCCGATCACTTTCTTCGGCATGTTCCTTCAATTTGATCAATTGCTTAACAAATAGGTTACGTTCAGTGGTGTCTAGAATTGAAATTAAAAAATGTTCTCCGTTTTTTGTGAGAATGCCAGTTAAATGAACGAAGGTGGAGTTTTCAGTTTGTCCTGCCAATGTTAATTCGCAGGTTTCTTTTGTGTTGAGTGTTAGTATTTTATCTAGGAATGATTTAAAGATCGGTTGGGACTGAGGCGATAAAAAACGATTAAAGAGGCTGTTGGTTAACTGTTGACGTTCCATCCCCAGAAGGGTGGCACTATTTTGATTAAGTTTAAGAATGTTTCCGGCCTTCGAAAGTGAAAAATTAGCAGAGGGAGCAAAATTGTATAATTCGTCATATTGTTCGTTGGCATTCAGAGCCAGCTGCTCTTTGGCCAGAAAAAGCTCCTGATGTTGTAATTCCAGTTCAATTTGATGGACTTCCAGTTCATGAATGAGTTTCAGGGAGTCTGCTACATTGAAATTAACTGGTAGCTTGTTTTTGGTTTTCTTCACCAATCCCTCTGCTTTTAATCTAAGAATTTTGGCCTCCGATTTATTCTTTAAATTATTCATATTTAATTTTGTACGTCAAAGCAATATACGCTTTTAAATGGATTCATCTCAATTCATCTCAATTCTTATTTTTTAGTAATTCGTTTGCTGTTTTAAGTTGCGATTCCAATTTTTTAGTTGTAGTCATGTCAGTAAATGTAATGACCAATCCGTCAATCCGATCATCGTAGGTCCGATAAGGCATAATACGCACACTGTACCATCGGCCGTCTTTGGTAGCTATTGCCGATTCAATGGAGGAAAGTGTTTTTAAAACCTGACGTGCATCATTTTCTATTTCCGGGTAAATGAGGTCTGAAACAAGGTCGGTAAACGGCCTGCCAATATCGCTGTCGCGCAATTTGAATATTTGAATCACTTTATCGGTAAACCTTCGGATATTCAGGTCTTTATTCAAAAATAGCGTAGCGATTTCGGTACTGTTTAAAAGGTTTTTCATGTCGCTGTTGGTCTGTAACAAATCGTTGATTTTGCACTGCAATTCATTGTTGACAGTTTGTAACTCTTCGTTCATACTTTGCATCTCTTCTTTCGAGGTGGTGAGCTCTTCGTTGGTTGACTGCAATTCTTCGTTGGTTGACTGCAATTCTTCGTTGGTCGATTTAAGTTCTTCCTGAGAGGTTTGCATCTCTTCACGGGTGCTTTTCAATTCTTCTATTGTGTGTTGTAATTCAAGCTCCAGTTCCTGTTGGCGGGAGTTCGAAATTGTTTTCGCAACGGACTTGTCCGGGGATGAAGCTTCGACAGTTGGTTCAACATCATTAAATACAATAAAAATCATTCCCTTGATTGCCGATGGAGTTTCAATGCGTTGCATGGTGACATCAACATATTTTGAACCGCCGTTGGTGCCTATTTTTATTTGTCGTAGCATGAAGGGATCGAAATTTTGAAGCACCTTTCGAAATGCTCCGGGCAACTCATGTCGTAATCCTTCACGGGCCATGGCAAAGACGTTCCAGTTCGCCTTTCCGGCGGCAGGTTCAAGGTAATTGCCTGTTCGGCCGGTGATGTATACGATATCACCTTTTTCGTTCACGAGTATGCTGGCCGGGGCAAAGCGCTGAAGCAAAATGGTATCGGCCAGCGATTGGATGTTTTCAACTGTTTTGATGGGCATTTTATGGTGGTTTGTTACGGTTGCTGGTCGATAAAAGGAGCTTGGGAAGTTGCTTTGTTCCGATGAACTTACCGGAGCCGCATGTTGGTATATTTTTAATTTTGAATCGATTTCTGAAAATCCATCCATCAGATTACCAATGGTTTCAGCTGTGCCAAGCACTAAAATTCCTCCTGGGGTTAAGCTGTAATTAAAAAGCGTCAATAGTTTCTTCTGTAAGGTGGGTTCCATGTAAATGAGCATATTACGGCACGACAACAGATTGAGTTTGGTAAATGGAGGATCTTTAATGGCATTTTGTGGGGCAAAAACAATCATTTCACGGATAGAGCTGCTGATGCGATAGGTATTGTTTTCGGCAGTAAAAAAACGTTGCAATCGTTCTTTCGAAACATATGATTCGATGTTGGATGAGAAAACTCCGGTACGAGCCTTTTCAATGGCATCCTGATCAAGATCAGTTGCGAATAACTGAAAGCTCAGCCTGTTTCGGTTTTCGACATTTTCATAAACTTCTTTTAATACAATGGCCATGGAATAGGCTTCTTCTCCTGTTGAACATGCCGGTATCCAAGCTCGAAAACAGTAACCCTCAGGTAAGGCGCCAATAATAGGGGGAAGCACTTCATTTTTTAACTTTTCCCACACATTGGTATCGCGGAAAAAATTAGTTACGCCAATTAGCAACTCTTTGAAAAGTAGTTCAATTTCTATGGGGTTTTCCTGTAAAAAACGGACGTAGCTCTGGATTTTTGCAATTTGATGGACTCCTTTTCTTCGTTCAATTCGTCGAAACAAGGTCGTTTTTTTGTACATCGAAAAATCGTGTCCGGTATGTTCCCGTAACAGGATGATTATTTTTTCAAGGTTTCCTTTGTATTTTTTTTCAAAATCCTGATCTGAAAGCGCAGTTGGTTGATATCTTGAAAAAGCAATGAGTTTGGCAGCCATTTCGTTCGCCGGAGCCAGAATATCGGGCACTATGGCCTCCATTGCACTGGTCGGCATTCCGTCAAACTTTGCAGTATCGGGTTCCTGGACGATCGCAATACCATGCTTCTCCTTAATGGCCATTAGGCCTGAGGAGCCATCGGACCCCATTCCGGATAAAACAATACCAATGCTTTGATTCTGTTTTTCCAAAGCAAGGGAACGGAAGAAAAAATCGATGGGTAAACGTAATCCACGCGATTCCACCGGTTCAAACAAATGCAGGACGCCATTCAAAATCGATATGTTTTTATTGGGAGGAATAACGTAAACACAATTGGGCTTTACTCTGAGTCTGTCGGTAGCCTGAGCGACAAGCATTGAGGTGCTGCGTTGAAGCAATTCGGGCAAAATGCCAACGTGTGTCGGATCGAGATGTTGAATGACAACGAATGCCATTCCATTGTTGCCGGGCATGTTACTGAAGAACTGTTCCAGGGCTTCAAGTCCACCGGCCGAAGCTCCTATACCGACAATAGGAAATTCGTTTTTACCGGTTTTTTTAACATCGGATTCCCTTGGTTTTTGTTTTTTAATATTCATTCGTATAAAATAGATCCGAATTTAAGGGTTTTTTTCCGGAACAAATCGGTAACCCTGGGGTATTTATACGGTCGTACTCGCTGGTATAGTGAAAATGAAGGTACTGCCTTTTCCCATTTCGCTTTCTACCCATATTTTTCCACCAAGTAGTTCCATCAACTCAGCAACGATACTTAAACCTAAACCGGTTCCTCCAATTACTCCTTTATCGACATTCGTGGCCCGATAAAAACGCTCAAAAATATGATCGACTTCATTTTTGGGGATGCCAATTCCGGTGTCTCTTACAAAAAAGAGCAGCTCCTGTTCACTGTCTTTAAGTCCAAAGGTAATGGTTCCCTTACGGGTGTATTTATAGGCATTGGAGATAAGGTTAGTATATACTTGTCGTATTTTTTCATAGTCTGAATTTATCTTATACGTTTCGTTCAAACAACTTTCAATAACTAGATTTACGCCCTTTTGAAATTCGGGTAGGTTAAAGGATTGCTGAATATTCGTGAGCATATTGTTGACCTCAAACTCTTTGGAGATGTTTGATATTTGCCTGCTTTGTAAGCGGGAATAGAGTACAATATCGTCGATGATGTGAACCAATTGTTCAGAGTTCTCAACAATGATCGATGAATAACTGTCGATCAGCTTTTTACTTTCTTCATCGGGCAAGAGACTGGCAAAACCCATAATGGAGTTTAAAGGTGTTCTTATTTCGTGACTCAGATTCTGAAGGAAGGATGTTTTCAGCCGATCACTTTCTTCTGCTTTTTCTTTTGCATGAATTAATTCATGTTCTGAACGTTTTAATTCAGTAATATCAGAAATGACCCCTTGAACACCGATGGTTGTTTTCCCGTTGGTTATTGGTCGGCTTGAACTTCTTACCCATTTCACTTTTCCTGTTTTGGATAGAATTCGATATTCTCTTGGCAAAATACGTCCATTTAAAACTTCACTAAATCCACGTGCTATATAAGCTGCATCTTCCTGGTGAATCAATTTGAATAAACTTTCCCCGATTAATTCTTCGGGCTCATATTCGCTTAGTATTTTGACCGGTGCACTTACAAAGCTGATAATTCCATTGCTACCAACGGTGTAAATCACATCGTTCAGATTTTCAACCAATTCGCGGTATTTTGTTTCAGATTCAAACAAGGCTTCTTCCGCTTTTTTACGTTCTTCAATGTTGATGGAAACCCCAACCAATTCGCTTGGAGTTCCTTCTATATCGTTAATAATATTGATCACTGTTTTTACCCAATTTTGTGCGCCGTTCTTATGTGGCATTTGGTATTCGAATTGGCTTTGTTTATTGGTGTTGGGCATTTTGGCAACTCGATTTACTTCGGCATAAATTGCTTTTTGTGCAGCAATAAAGTTTTCAGTTTGATTGGGTATTTTTTCGTAAAAACCTTCGGTCATTAATTCTTCTGCACTATATCCACTCAAATGTTGATTAGACGGGCTTACATAGGTAAATTGGTTTGTTTTAAGGTTTCTCACCCATATCACTCCTGGAATATTTTCAGCCAGTAGTCGATATTTTTTTTCGTTTTCTTTTAGTGCTTCTTCTGTTCGCAATCGGACAATGACTTGTCCGATTTGCCGGGTGATTTGCTCCAGCATGTTGCGTGCATATTCCGGAACTACATTTAAGGTATGGGAAGCAATGTTCATGCAACTGATCACACGTCCTTCATGCAGAATTGGAATAATGGCTATGGCACGCAAATGTTCTTCCTTTCGAACTTGATCAATGGGGATATTCAGTGTTAAATGTTCAGTGTAAATGGGTTGTCCTGCTTGGATTAGCTGGTATTGTGGGGTGTTCGCTTCAAGCTTTGATGTGCTTTGAATGACTGCGTGAGGCAGGCCCTGATGATAGGCAAGGTTCAATGTTCCGGAGAGTGGATCGACCAAATAAAACCCACCACAGTCCATGCCGGAAATGTGCATGGCCGACTCCAGGCAAAGTTGTAGTCCAACGTCCAATGTTGATGTTTTGCTTAAGGCTATGCTCAGGTCGCGTTGTTCCTGAAGGAGATGCTCTGACTGTTTTCTTTCGGTAATATCCTTAACAATGGCCTGTATAAGCAGCTCCCCGTTGATCTCAATTTTATTGAGTGATATTTCAGTTTCAAAAGGTGTTCCATTTGATCGTTGATGTATCCACTCAAATTGCTGATAGGAATCGAAGAGCGCCTTGTCGATCCAATGTTTTGCTTTTTCAGTCGAAAGCATTCCATCGGGTTGATGTATTGGCGATAAAAATCCGGGTGTTTTTCCAATAATGTGATCGAATTCGCACTCAAAAACTTGTAAGGCAGCAACATTGCAGTCAATAATTGTTCCGTCATAAATGATCAGGATGGCATCGTTGGCAAATTCGAAAAGTGCTTTAAATTTTTCTTCACTTTTTTTTAGTTCATTTTGAAAATTGAATTGATTTTCATTGTAGTAGAACAATAGTCGTGCGACTACAAAACCGCTGGCAATTATTACAAACAATTCAATTGAATTTTGATGATCCTGAAATCGATACTTCCCATCATCAAGCACAACCCTAAGAAAAGTAGATATGAGCCAAACGATCAATGAAACCAGTATGGTGCCCACAAACAGGGCACTGTTTTTTTGCATTTTTGGCTCGTGATTGAGGCTAAGTATCTTTTGGACAGTATTTAGTCTTATTAATGTCTCTGCTGCAAGAACAAGTATGAGTATATTAATACTATCCTTAAATGCGATGCCATACAATACTTTCAATGGAATATGTTTGATGGCATCAGGTTCCCAGAATGGGGGGTTTAACGCAAGAATCCGATTAAACAGAAAAATGTAATAAAACGATGAAATAATAATAAACACAAGGAAAGCCAAAATAATTCTGAATGAAATGTTCTGAAGTTTTTTAAAGTATTTTCGTTCAATGGCGATACCAAGTAGCACATAAAAACCAAGAAAAATCAATGAAGTGAATACATTGGACCAACCATCATTTGGCCATAAAAGAAAAGGGAAGAGTGCACCGCCGAACAATCCTGCAAGCAGAGCAAAACGCCATCCAAAAGCTAAGGCCACAGCAATAGGAAAAATAAGTGACCACGGAAGGTTAATTTGTATTTCGCCCAAATTGGCCACAAGACCATAGGGAGCCAAAATCAAACTGATTATTCCAAATAGGATGGAAATCCAAGCTTTTCTTGTCCTTCCTAAGGCTTGCTGCTTAATCATAATGCGAACGGTTTGAATCAGTGCAATTAAGCCAATATTTTTATATTTTGAAGGTGTTTTTTGTAAAACTAATTCATATTTTCATTTTCGCTGTTGGTAATATGTTGATTAAGTTAACTAAATTCTACCCAATTTAAGGTTTCATTTTAGAGCAATTATAAATAGTTAATTCCATGTATTTTGGGGTATTTGGTATAGGATTTGGCTGTTCGTTTTTTTAAATTGTGCTTGTTTAATCTGAATTGGTGTGAAATTAAGTAAAACTTGTTGACAAGCATTGGCTGCATAAAACAAATTCGAATTGGGTTTAGTTAAACAAAATTTTTCCGGGTAATTCTTTAATCAAAATTTAAATGAGTCGTTTAAATCGTTATGTTGTTTTTGTTGTTGATGATCAGCAATTTGCTCTTGACTTAGGTCGGGTCAAACAAGTAGTGAATATGGTGGAATTGATTTCTTTACCAATGGCACCCAATCATGTAGCAGGAACCATAAATTATCACGGAACTTTTTTACCGGTGATTAACATTCGAAAGCTTTTCCAACTCACTGAGCGGGATGTTGAGTTGAACGATCAACTCATTATCGTTCAAACTCCTAAAATTGAGATGGCGCTTTGGGTGGATGAAGTTCTGGAGATGGTTTCGGCTTTGGATGATCAAATTTCGACTACAGAGAAAGTTTATCTGGAATTTGAAGCTGTGAAAGGAATATTAAAATTGAATAACAAAATGGTATTGTTGAGTGATTTGGATCAGTTTTTAAGTGCCGATCAGATCATGTTGTTAACTGAAGCGATTCAAATGAAAATCACCGATTAACGATAAGGTAATAACATTGGTGGCTACATTGAAATGAAATCTCAGCATACAATGGCGATTTAATATTGTTGGAAAAAAAATTAAAAAAGAAACGAATCATTTTATTTGATCATATGGGTGAGAATAAAATATACGATTTAAATCAAGCTTTGCGAGGCTATCTGCACAAAAATCTTGGTTTGAACTTTAATGAAAACCAAAATAAGGAATTGTCCCGAAAAATGGATCTCGCCGCTACTTCATTTGGTTTTACTCAACCCGGAAAATTCGTAGAATGGTTGTTAAGTGATAAAATAAGCAAAGAAGAACTGTCTAAATTAGCTGGTCATTTAACCATTGGTGAAACCTATTTCATGCGTGAGAAAAAAGGCTATGATTTTTTAGAGCAAATTTATCTTCCCGGATTAATTCATAAACGATTAACTTCAACTAAAAAGCTTCGTGTTTGGTGCGCCGGATGTGCCACAGGTGAAGAAGCCTATTCATTGGCCATAGTGCTTAAGCAATCGATTCCAATGATTCAGGAATGGGACATATCAATTTTAGCTACCGATATCAACCCTCTGTTTTTGGAAAAAGCAAAGAACGGGATCTATACCAAATGGTCGTTTCGCAACAATACCGAAAAATTTATTGAAAACTATTTTCTAAAAACAGGCGCAAATGAATATCATATTATTCCTGAAATAAAACGAATGGTCAAGTTTGCTTCCCTCAATTTAGCCGGTAATGATTATCCTTCAAAATCAAATGATACGCATGATTTCGACATTGTGTTTTGTCGTAATGTACTCATCTATTTCTCCAATGACGGAATAAAATTTGTTACTGAACGCATCTACCAATCTTTAAAAGATGGAGGAATATTGGTGGTTAGTCCTGTGGAAATGTCCAATTTAATTTCCCGGAAATTTAAATCCATTTTTTATTCAGGTTATACCATATATCATAAGGCTAAGGATACTCCGGCAGAGAAAGATTTAAAAGTTGATCGCACAACTTTTAAAAAGCAATTCAAAAACAATGCGCCGCAGATATCAACAAAGAAAGAATCAAAGTCATTACCGATTCCGAGAAAAATGGATCTTGTGAAACCTTTAAGGGCAGCAGTGCCAACAAAGGAAAATGCGAATCCGAAGGCTAATTTTGAAAAAATTGAATTGTTTTATGGCCAGGGTGCTTTTGAGGAAACCGAACAACTTCTTGCTACCTATCTGAATGCTTCCGAAGTTCCTGCGAGTGAGCTTGTACATATGATGGCTAAAACAAAAGCTAATTTGGGAAAACTGCAGGAAGCTGAATTCTGGTGCTTAAAAGGATTAAGCATCAATAAACTTGATTTCAGCTTGCATTACTTGTTGGCGACGATTATGCAGGAAACAGGTCGTGACGATAAAGCGATCACAGCTCTGAAAATGGCACTTTACCTCGATTCAGATTTTGTACTCGCTTATTTCCTGCTGGGTACTCTGCTCGCGAAGAATGGAGATACAATCGCCAGTAAAAAAGCGTACAATAACGCCTTGTCAAGCCTATCGAAATACGCTTTGGACGACATTCTTCCAGAATCGGACGGAATAACTGCCGGGCGTTTTACCGCAATTATTCACTCAATAACGAATTAAATAACAAAATCCAAAAAAACAAATGCCAAATAACAAAAATGACTAATGACTCAATGACCAATGACTAATACAATAAAACAACCTATGAAAGAAACGGATACAGATTATAAAATAAAAACACTGACAGCGAGAGCTGCAATTTTGGCAAAGCCACTGCATGAAGAGAAAATCACAGGTGAAATTTTGTTTGGTTTAGGCTTCTTGCTTTCTGATGAACCTTATTTTATTGACGAAACCTATGTGCTGGAAGTATTACAATTAATGGATCTGACCCCTTTACCATGCACCCCGCCATTTATTTTGGGCATTATTAATGTCCGGGGGCGAATACTATCCGTAATTAATTTGAAAAATTTTTTAAATCTACCCGAAAAAGGGATTACAAATCTGAACCGTGTGATTGTTGTTAAAAAGGGCGAAATTGAAATTGGATTGTTGGTGGATGAAGTGACCGAAAATGTCGAAATAGATTTGGATGAACTGCAAACCAATTTATCTATCCTTGAACCTTCACAAAGAGAATACGTAATTGGTATTTCCAAAAACAGGGAAGTGATATTGGATATTGCCAAGTTTTTAGACGACGAAAAAATAATTATCAATGAAGAAGTTAAGGAATAGGAGATTTGAATCATGAAAGATTTGTCCATTAGAAATAAAATTACAGTTGCGTTTTTAGCGGTGCTCATACTATTGATAACTATTGGAATTGTAAACTACCGACAAATGAATAAGTTGGTCAATAATTCTGACTGGGTAAGCCATACACAAGAGGTATTAAAGGAAATAAACCATATACTTGGTCTCCTAAAGGACACCGAAACGGGTCAACGTGGTTTTGTTATCACAGGTGAAGAGGATTACCTCGAACCCTTCAATAATGCAAAAGCAGAATTGCCTATTCAAATTGAAAGGTTAAAAACCCTAACTTCCGATAATGAAAACCAACAGAATAGAATAAAAATACTGAATGGGCTTATTTCGCAAAAGTTGGAGGAATTAGAAACAACCATTTCCTTGCGCAGAACCGACGGATTTGAGAGTGCGCAAAAAGTAGTGATTAGCAATGTAGGGAAAAAGGTGATGGATGAAATCCGAGTGGCTTTAACTGAAATGGAAGACGAAGAAAATAGCCTGCTTGGGATAAGAAGCGAACAGAATAACCAAAGTGTAATGATTGCTAAAAGTGTTACTATTTCCTTCATTACACTGTCTATTGTTCTGGTAATTATCATAGTTATTTCGTTGACAAGAATCATTGCCTATCCTTTGTTGGAGATGTCAAAAGTTGCCGATGAATTAGCCAATGGGAATTTGGTAAATACCATTAAGGTAAATAGTAAGGATGAAATTGGAATGTTAGCAGCATCTTTTTTGAAAATGCAAAATAATCTTCGGGGTCAATTAAAAGAAATCGAAGAGGGGATCAATATTTTGTCTGTTTCATCGAGCGAGATAATGGCATCGGCAACACAGTTGGCATCAACTTCAGCTCAAACGTCTACTTCGATTGGCGAAACTACCACTACGGTCGAAGAAGTGAAACAAACCGCCATTGTTTCCAATCAAAAAGCAAAACAGGTTTCCGACAGTGCTGTTCGATCTGCTGAAATCTCAGAAGAAGGTAATGTTTCTATTTTGAAAACAATTGAAGGGATGAAAAACATCAAACTTCAAATGAATGCGATAGCAAGTATGGTCGTCAAGTTAAGTGAGCAAAGCCAGACCATTGGCGAAATTACGGCAACTGTCACTGAATTATCCGAGCAATCGAATTTGTTAGCCGTTAATGCAGCCATTGAAGCAGCCAAGGCTGGTGAACAGGGGAAAGGTTTTTCGGTTGTTGCTCAGGAGATTAAATTGTTGGCCAATCGCTCGAAGGAAGCCACAACGCAGGTTAAGGTTATTTTGCGCGATGTGCAAAAATCAATTAGTTCTGCAGTGATGGCTACTGAAGAAGGGAACAAGGCGGTTGATCAGGGCTTGAAACTTACCAATGCCTCGGGTGATGTGATCAAGCTATTGACCGATAGTGTAACTGAGGCATCTAATGCAGCCTTTCAAATTGCAGCTTCGAGCCAGCAGCAATTAGAAGGAATGGATCAAATGGTGATCGCGATGGAAAGCATTCGTGAGGCAAGTTTTCAAGCAGTAACCAGCACGCAGCAATCGGTAAATTCTGTAAGCGAATTAAAACAACTTGGTGAAGCATTAAATAAATTAATTGAACAATACACATTTTACTCAAATGTCGAAGGAGAAAAAGGATGAAATATTTTGAAAATTTATTAATCAGGTCGAAGCTCATTTTTAGTTTCGGATTGTTGTGGATGCTGTTTTTAGTAATTGTAAGTATTGCATACGTGAACATAAGGTCCATCACCAAATCGGCCAATGATTTGCACGACAATAATTTTGAAATTTCATTTATCACCACCCAGGTACGATCTCACATGAATCACAACCGGGCTGAAATTTTAAATATGATGCTAACCGATGATTTCTCGCAACGGCAAGTAATTAAAAAAGACATCGATGATCGCGCTCAAGTCATCGATAAAATGATTGAACAACTTATTGCCTTGGAAAATCATCCGGAGGATATCGCTAAATTAAAAGAACTGCAGGGAGTTCTGGAATTATATAGAATCGGACGCGAACAGGAAACTGGACTAATTGAGGACGGGAAGATTGGAGATGCGAAACAATTAAGTACCGGAAGCCAAAATGATTTGTTCAATAAAATTCGAAACATGGCCTATGAACTTGCCAATAAGGCTGTAAATGAAACAGATGTGCAGCTTGCAGAGAACAATCAAAAAGCAAAATTGTCAACTATTTTTTTCGTCGTATTTGGATTTGTTGCGCTTTCAATAAGTATTGTGTTGATTGTAATGATGATAAAAACAATTGCCAGGCCCATTGATGAAATATCAGCCTTAGCGACCAATATTTCGAAAGGCGATTTAAGGATTAAGCTAGAATCCAATGAAAGGAAAGATGAAATTGGGCAATTAAATCGGGCCTTCTTAAGCATGGTCACAAAACTTCGTAAGCAGCTTAAAGATATCGATGATGGAATAAATGTCCTCGCTTCTTCATCAACAGAGATTATGGCTGCCGTGAGTCAATTGGCTTCAAGTTCGGCCGAAACAGCGACATCAGTTAGCGAAACAACTACCACAGTCGAAGAAGTGAAACAAACCGCCTTGGTATCGAACCTAAAAGCCAAAGCGGTGTCGGACAATGCCACCCGGATGTATGAAATCTCCCATGATGGAAATCAGTCCATTTTGAATACCATCGAAGGGATGAACAAAATACGGGTGCAGATGAATGCCATTTCCGGTATGGTGGTGAAACTGAGTGAACAAAGTCAAACCATAGGCGAAATTACTGCCACGGTTAATGAATTGGCTGAACAATCTAATTTGTTGGCAGTGAACGCAGCCATTGAGGCGGCAAAAGCTGGTGTGCATGGAAAGGGTTTTACTGTGGTTGCTCAGGAGATTAAAATCTTGTCCATTCGATCAAAAGAAGCCACTTCACAAGTACGAACCATATTGCGCGATGTGCAAAAATCAATCAGTTCGGCTGTGATGGCGACCGAAGAAGGAGGCAAGGCGGTGGATGAAGGATTAAAACTTACGAGGAAGTCAGGCGAAGTAATCAATGCACTTTCCGAAAGTGTGACGGAGGCATCTAACGCTGCCATCCAAATTGCAGCTTCCAGTCAACAGCAGCTCGAAGGCATGGATCAAATGGTCATTGCGATGGAAAGTATTCGTGAAGTTAGTTTACAGGCTGCCACAAGCACACAACAAACGGTCGACTCAGTTAGCGATTTACAAAAAGTAGGACGAAAATTGGATGAATTAATGGGTCAGTACCAATTGTAATGGTGCATAAAATAAAAATATACTATGAGCACAAATCGAAATCATATTTTAATCACCCTGTCAATTGGATTAGTAGCACCAATACTAATGTTTATCTTCAGTAAATTATTACTTGCCCAATGGGCAGGAATAAATATTCCTGTACATGCCGTTTTTGAGGCACTTGGTTTTTTTGCAAGTATTGTATTGGCCATCATTCTTATCCAGAAAATTGAATCTAAAGAAAATACATTCTTTTTTGTGGCAATAGGCTCAGGTCTCTTTGCGATTGGAATTCTCGATGGTTTTCATGCACTAACCAGCCCCGGAAACACATTTGTGTGGCTTCATAGTATGGCCATGCTTTTAGGTGGGTTTATTTTTTCATTAATCCTCTTTTCCAAAAATAGAAAACCAATACAAAAGAAATGGAAGTGGCCTGTTATTGTTAGCATTATAAGTGTTTTAATTGGTGTATATTCCATGCTGTATCCGGCTAGCTTGCCAAAGATGACAAGTGGTGGCATGTTTACACAAACTTCCAACTTGATTAATATTTTTGGAGGATGCTTTTTTATTCTAGCTGCCATCGGATTTATGATTCGTTTATGGAACAATAAAAATATGCTTGAAATAATGTTGGCCATTTTTTGCTTGTTATTGGGCACTTCAGGACTCATATTCCCTCTAGGCGAAATATGGACCTTCGAATGGTGGAATTGGCATTTTATGCGGCTTGCAGCTTATTTCATTCTTCTTGGCTATGTGATGTATCTTTTTAATGATTCGGTGAAGAAAATGAGTGCGTTAAGCGAAGATCTTAAAAAACGAAATGCCGATATCAATATTATTTTTAGCGAAATAGATGAGAGCATTGGCATTTTGACGTCATCGTCCAGTGAGATCATGGCCATTACAACTCAGTTAGCTTCTGGCTCAGCTCAAAATGCGACTTCAATAAGTGAAACAAGCACAACGGTTGAGGAGGTGAAACAAACAGCCATTGTTTCGAACCATAAGGCAAAAGATGTTTCTGATAAAGCACTTATAATGGCCGAAATTTCGAGGGAAGGGAATTTAATTATTTCGAATACGATTGAAGGCATGCGGAAAATAAAAATCCAGATGAATTCTATTGCTACCATGGTGCAGAAATTAAGTGAACAAAGTTTAACAATTGGTGAAATTACCGCGAGTGTTACCGAATTGTCCGAACAATCTAATTTGTTGTCAGTGAATGCTGCCATCGAAGCCGCCAAGGCAGGGGAGCAAGGAAAAGGATTTACCGTGGTGGCCCAAGAAATTAAGTTATTGGCCAACCGATCAAAGGAAGCAACATCACAAGTCAGAACCATTTTACGTGAAGTGCAAAAATCAATCAGTTCGGCAGTGATGGCAACAGAGGAAGGCTCCAAAGCCGTCGAAGAGGGAATGGCATTTACCAAACAATCGGGGAAGGTCATCAATACGCTTGCCGAAAGCGTTGAAGATGCTTCCAATGCCGCCATGCAAATTGCGGCATCAAGCCAACAACAACTGGAAGGAATGGATCAAATGGCAACTGCCATTGAAAGTATACGGGAAGCAAGTTTCCAATCTGTTACAAGCACAAAACAAACGGTCGATTCGGTAAATAATTTGCAGGAGGTTGGTGGAAAACTTAAGGACTTAGTTAAACTTTATAAATTGGTAAAATGACGAGTCGCGAAGAATTTATTAAAAAATTGCGTGAGACTTTTAAGATTGAAGCCAGTGAAGGTATAGCTGAGATGACTTCAAATTTAATGGAATTGGAAAACGATCAATCCGGTGAACGAAAGGCCGGATTAATCGAATCGACATTTCGTACTGCCCATAGTTTGAAAGGGGCTGCCCGATCGGTTAATTTTACTGAGATTGAAACTATATGCCAGGCGCTCGAAGGTGTTTTTTCAGGTCTTAAACATCAAACTTTGCAACTCCATGCCAAATTGTTCGATCTGTTCCATACTACCATTGATTTACTCGCCGACTTGTTGGCCTTGTCAGGCACTGAGCTGGACGATAGGCTAATTGAGCGGGTGAATGAAAATATTATGTACCTGAATCAAGCAGAAGAGGGAGAGCTTGAGTTGGGCACTAGCACAATTGAGATACCAACAGAAATTCCGATAGAGATCCAGCAGCTTAAAAACGAAAAATCAGCACCACAGGCTCAAGTGAAAGCGCTTGCCGATGTGCAAAAGCCGGAAGCAACAGAAAGGATCGAACCTTCGAAAACCATTCCATCAAAATCAGACAACACCATTCGAATTTCCATAGAAAAATTGGACAGTTTGTTGACTCACTCAGAAGAAATGCTGGTGATGAAACAAACCTTTAATCACTTTGGCATAGGTTTTAAAAATGTATTCAATAAAATTGAATTGATGAACCATGAATTATCCGCAACACTACCTTTAATCCATGCCATTCAAAATCAAAAAGAGAACAGTATTGTACCTGATGCGGCTGATGGCTGTGAAAGTATTTTAAAAAGTGTCGTTCATTTTTTTGAATGGAGTACATCCATGGTGAAAAACATTGAAGCTGATTTAGATCGGATGCGAAAACTGGCCATTCAGGAGGAATATTCATCAGGCCTTAAAATTGAAGCCCTGTTGGACGAAGTAAAGAAAATAATTTCCATCCCTTTTTCAACAATTCTGGATGGCTATCCAAAAGCAGTCCGCGACTTGTCGAAGGATCAGGGGAAAATGGTTTCAATTGAAATTAAAGGAAGTGAGCTGGAAATTGACCGACGTATTTTGGATGAGCTTCGAATCCCCTTGCTGCACTTAATGCGAAACAGCATCGATCATGGTATTGAATTCCCTACGGAACGTGTGCAGAAAAACAAATCAGAAACCGGAAAGATTCAAATCACCGTTGATCGTTTAGAAAATAATCGTGTGAAAATTGTTTTTTCCGACGACGGTGCCGGAGTAAACATCGAAAAGGTGAGCCTGAAACTTTTGAAGCATGAAAAGAATTCGGGTAGGGAGCAGACTACTGTTGATGAAAAAATGGTGTTGAATTCCCTATTTAATTCTGGCTTTTCGACCAGCGAAATGATTACCGATATTTCGGGTCGTGGTTTGGGCTTGTCCATCGTAAAAGAAAAAATTGAACAGCTGGGTGGTACCATTCAAATCGTCAACCATGAGGGCAAAGGAATCGAATTTGTTATTGAAATTCCTTTATCACTTGTCACCTTTCGAGGAGTTTATTTAAAGGCTGGAGAGAGGGAATTTGTTTTGCCAACTTCGAAAATTGAGCGGGTATTACGAATTGAAAAGTCGGCCGTTAAGAACATTGAAAATAAAGCGACCATTCCTTATCTGGATGGATTTATTCCTCTGGTTCATCTGACAGATGTACTTGAAATGCCCGGCAAAGAGAACGAAAATCAATGTGTGATGGTTGTTGTGCTGGGAATTACCAATAACCCGATTGGCTTTGCCGTAGATGAAATTCTCGACGAAGAGATGGTGCTGGTTAAAAAATTCAACACCCAATTAAAACGGGTACGAAACATTGAGGGAGCAACAGTTATGGGGGCGGGTAAAGTAATTCCTATTTTGAATGTTGCCGACCTGTTGAAATCTGCTTTAAAGGTGAATTCCCACCTGGTTAAACAGTCTTCTGAACTCAAAGTCAAAAACAGCATTCTGGTGGTTGAGGATTCCATCACATCAAGAATGTTGCTAAAAACTATTTTAGAATCTGCCGGATATAAAGTTTTTACTGCTATTGATGGTATTGATGGTTATACCAAACTAAAAGAAGAACCTGTTGATTTGGTGGTTTCCGATGTAGATATGCCACGAATGAATGGTTTAGATATGACTGCTAAAATAAGGTCGGACAAAACCTTAATGAATATTCCTGTTGTTTTGGTGACTTCCCTTTCAAAGCGCGAAGACCGGGAACGTGGATTGGAAGTTGGAGCCAACGGATACATTGTCAAAAGTAATTTTGACCAGAGTAATCTCTTGGAGGTGATTGAGAAGCTTATTGGAAATTAGAAAATAGAACCATGATTAACCTACTAATAGTTGAAGACTCACGCGTAGTAAGCGAATACCTTTACTATATTTTTAGTAAGGATCCTCAAATACAGGTGATCGGAAACGTAAGTAATGGAAAAAAAGCCATTGAATTTATTGCGGAGCATAAAACCGATGTCATCACCATGGACATTGATATGCCCATAATGGATGGTTTGGAAGCTACTCGTATTATCATGTCAACAACACCTATTCCTATTCTTATTGTCACGGCCAGTAGAAATGCCAATGAGGTGAAAACATCAATTGAAGCCCTGGCTTCAGGGGCCTTGGCCATTTTGGAAAAACCAGTTGGAATTGAGCATCCCAGAGCAGAACAATTGGCTGCGAAGTTGGTGAATATGGTCAAATTAATGGCTGGGGTATCAGTTGTCACCCGAAAAATAAAACCAAGAATACAGATGGCTGTTGAATCCGCAAAGCCAAAAGTTAAAATCAATTCTTCAGCATTGAAGATTCCTGAACTCGTGGCTATAGGGGTCTCTTCAGGGGGCCCCAATACGCTGCAAATTGTGTTTTCAAAGATCAGTATGCGGTTCCCGGTTCCCATTGTGGTGGTGCAACACATTGCTATTGGTTTTTTGCAAGGATTAGTCGACTGGCTTAATAAATTGGTCAATCCGGACATTCATATAGTAATTGATGGAGAAGAACTTCTACCCGGCCATATCTATTTTGCCCCTGATGCTTACCATTTAAATGTAACAAAAAAGGGAAGGGCTAAATTGATAAAAGGTGAAGCCAATAATGGTATTTGCCCTTCGGTAGCAAGTTTATTTACCAGCGTTGCACTGGAATATGAACACAAGGCAATGGGTATTATTTTAACTGGAATGGGAAGCGATGGTGCAAACGAGTTAAAACTTATGCGTGACTCAGGTGCAATGACCATTGCGCAAAGCAAAGAGAGCGCGCTGATTCATGGTATGCCGGGTGTAGCCATTCAGTTGGGTGCTGCCGATTATGTACTTAGCGCCGAAGAAATCAGTATTCTTCTTTTGGAAATTGAAAAAAAATCAATTGATGATCAAAAATAAAGTTGAAATATTAATTGTTGAAGACAGCCTTACCCAGGCCGAAGAGCTGAAATACATTCTTCAGGAAAACGACTTTTTGGTCGTTCACGCAATTTGTGGGGAAGATGCCCTTGAAAAATTGAATGATTTTACCCCAGATATTATTATCAGTGATATTGTGATGCCCGGTATAGATGGATATCAATTTTCCAAAATGGTTAATGCGAACAAGCACTTAAAACATATTCCCATTATCCTGCTGACATCGCTCTCCAATCCTCAAGATGTAATGAAAGGGTTGGAATGTGGTGCCGACAGTTTCCTGGTCAAACCATATGACGAGGATTTACTGATAGAAAGGATTCATTACTTCATCAAAAATGCTCATTTAAGAAAGTTGAATACGGATCAAAGTAATCTTGAAATATTTTTTGATCACCAGACTTTCAATATCCAGTCATCGCCCCGACAAATTTTAGACGTTTTATTGGCCACTTACCAAAATTCTTTGTTGATCAACAAACAGCTCCTCGAAAGCAATAAAGAACTAAAATTGGCGCAGGATAAGCTCACTCAAATGAATTCTATGCTTGAACAAAAAGTAAAAGTCAGAACGCAGGAGTTGGAATTGATCAATAGAAAATTGGAAAAAGAAATTGTTGAGCGTAAGCGGGCAACAGAGGAAATTGTCGCGAGTGAGTATAAATTTAAAGCAATAACAGAGTATTCGCCTTTAGCTATTTATATGTCTTCGGGGATTGAACAGAAAGCACAATATATAAATCCAGCTTTTACTAAAATGTTTGGCTATCAAATTGAGGAAGTATCGTCCGTTGCTGAATGGTGGCCACTTGCGTATCCCGTTGATAATTACCGTAAACAAGTTGAAGAAGAGTGGCAGCAAAAAGTTAAAAAATCAATTGAATCCAGAACAGAAATAGAACCTATGGAAGTTGAAGTTACCAGTAAAGATGGTACAATCAAAAATATTTCATGGGGGTTTATTTCAAGTGGTACTCAAAACTGGGCTTTTGGGATGGATTTAACTGATAGGAAAAATGCTGAAAGAACTTTAAAAGAGAATGAAATGTATTTGAAAGAACTGAATTCTGCAAAAGACAAGTTTTTCTCCATCATTTCACATGACCTTAAAAACCCTTTTAATAGTATTATTGGACTAAGCGATTTGCTAATTGAACGAATTCAGGAAAAAGATTACAAAGGAATAGAGGAGTTTGTAAAAGCCATTCAGGATACGGCGCAACATACCATGAGTTTGTTATTAAATTTACTGGAATGGGCAAATTCTCAAACTGGAAATCTGAAGTATCAGCCGGAGCATCTTAATATTGAATCATTGTTTAATGAGGTATTTAGCTTGGTAAAACCTTTAGCAAACGAAAAATCAATCCTAATTAGCACTGATGTTTCTTCCAATAGTATAGTCTGTGCCGACAAAGCGATGATTAGCACAGTAATACGAAACTTGATTTCGAATGCCATTAAATTCACCTATCCACTAGGTAAAATTGAAATTTCAGTAGTGCAAAACAAGGATGAAACGTTGGTAACAATTGCCGATAGCGGTGTGGGGATTAATCGCGATAAAATTAAAGATTTGTTTTGTATTGATAAAAATACATCAACACAGGGTACCCAGAATGAAAAGGGAACAGGATTGGGTTTGCATCTTTGCAAAGAATTTATTGAGAAACATGGTGGGCAAATTTGGGCAGAAAGTGAACTGGGTAAAGGCACATCCTTTCACTTTTCAATCCCTAATTTTAAAGAAGAAATTTAGCATGAATTCATTTTCATAAACAGGATGATGAATTGATGGATAAAATGAATAACAACGACAATAGCATGGAAAACATTCAAATATTAATAGTTGAAGATAGTCTGACACAGGCCGAAGAATTGATGTTCATTCTGGAAAGTCATAGCATGAATATTACCCATGCTTTAAATGCAGAACGGGCTATTGAAACGCTTAAGTTTTTTACGCCTGATATTATCATCAGCGACATTGTGATGCCTGGAATGAATGGCTATCAACTCTGTGCACACATTAAGTCGAACGAGTTACAAAAAGATATCCCGTTTATTCTTTTAACTTCACTTGCCGATGGCAGAGCGGTAATTAAGGGTTTGGAATGTGGTGCCGATAGTTTTTTAACTAAGCCATTTAACGAAGAGTTTCTTCTTTCAAGGATACACTATTTTCTTAAAAATGCTGAGCTGAGGAAAAATCAAGCTGATAACAGCATCCCTGAAATCTTATTTGCCAATGAAAAGTATGCCATTAATTCAACACCAAAGCAAATTCTGGACATTCTTTTATCAACCTACGAAGATTCAATTCTTAAGAACAAAGAACTGAATGAAAGTAATAAAAATCTAAAAATAGTTCAGGATAAATTGTCGAAGTTAAATGCAAGCCTCGAGCAAATTATAAAACTGCGTACCCAAGAATTGGAAAAAACCAACGCTCATCTTATTGAAGAAATAGAAGAACGAAAACGCATTGATAAGGCCTTGGTTGAAAAAGCAGAACTCCTTTCAAATGCAGAGAAGCTTTCACATTTGGGAAGTTGGCGTTATAATTTGCAGACAAAAGAAGTAACGGGTTCCGATGAAATGTATTCTATTTTTGGCGTTGAGTTAAATTCAAGCTCAATAGATCTGTTTGAGAACTTTATGAATGCCATTTATCCCGAAGATAAAGAGAAAATTTACAAGGCAATTAAAAACGCATTTAACGGAGGAAAATTAAATACATTAAATTTCAGGATAATTCGTCCGGATACAGAAATTCGCTGGATTTTTGCTGAAGGGGAGGCTAGTGTTGATAACAAAGGAAATAACACTGAACTTTTTGGTACTCTCCAGGATATCACTGAACGAAGAATTGCCGAGGAAGCCCTAATTGCAAGTGAAGAACGTTATCGTTCGCTCTTTACTGAAATGTTGGAAGGTTTTGCGCTTCATGAAATTATATGCGATGAACACGGTGCACCAATTGATTATCGTTTTCTTGAAGTCAATCCGGCTTTTGAAAAGATAACTGGTTTAAAAGCAAATGAATTAATAGGTGAAAGTGTGATGCATGCCTTACCTCATACTGAAAAATTTTGGATCGAAACCTATGGACGAGTGGCCCTTAGCGGTCAATATGAACAGTTCGAGCATTATGCACAAGAACAGGACAAGTACTTTCATGTTGGTGCTTTCAGTCCAAAAAAGAATCAATTTGCCACCTTCTTTAACGACATCACAGAGCGAAAATTGGCTGAACTGAAATTAAAGGAAAGCAACGAACTCAATACTTCGTTAATTAAAACCATCCCCTTCGGTATTGACATTGTAGATGAGTATGGCAAGCTATTGTTCATGAGCGAAAACTTGTTGAATACCTTTGGGCCAACCGCAATTGGAGGTAAATGCTGGACCTTCTATCGTGATGATAAAATCCAATGTGCTGATTGCCCCTTGCATGCTGGCGTTGCTATAGGCGAAACAGCCTTGTATGAAACGGATGGGATCCTAGGTGGAAGAACCTTTCAAGTCAGTCATACCGGCATGTTATACAACGGTAAAAAAGCCATGTTGGAAATATTTCAGGACATTACCGAAAGAAAACAACACGAAATAGAATTAGGCAGTGCCAAAAACAAAGCAGAGGAGTCCGATCGGCTTAAATCAGCTTTTTTGGCCAATATGAGTCACGAACTCCGCACACCATTGAACGGAATTATTGGTTTTTCCGAATTATTGATCGATCCGGATATAGATGCTACACAGCATCATGAATTTGCACAATTGATTCATTCCAGTGGAGCCATGCTTCTTTCAATAATAAGCGACATTATGGATTTGTCGAAAATAGAAGCTGGACAATTTGATATTCGTAAATCCACATTTGATGTAAAAAAGTTAATGGATACTTTATACAGTGAGTCTCTATTAAAAGCCAGAAAAAAAGGACTTGATTTACGTTATATGCCTGGCATTTCAACTTCTGTTGTTCCTGTTTTTAGTGATGAATTTAAGGTAAAACGAATCTTGTCCATTTTAATCAATAATGCCTTAAAGTTTACTAAAGTTGGAACTATTGAAATTGGATTTACGCTTGTTGAGGACAGCATTCAATTCCATGTAAAAGATACTGGAATTGGTATCGCAAAAGAAAATTTTGAAAAAATATTTCAACGATTTTGGCAAATCGAAGCTAGCCTTACCCGCGAATATGGAGGGAATGGACTGGGTTTAGCCATTTCAAAAAAACTGGTTGAAGTTTTGGGAGGAGAAATTTGGTTGGAATCGGAATTAGGAAAAGGGAGCACCTTTTTTATTCGCATTCCATTAAAATAAATGAATTTTTAGGTTTGCTGTAAGCTGAAAGGTTGTAAATTATACTTTGTTTTTAATGTTTAAAGTTGATTTGTTGATGATTTATATTAGATAGATTTATTATGAACTCAAGCAACCATATTGTACTTGCCGAAGATAGTTTAACTCAAGCTATGCAAACCAGCCATTTGTTAGAACTGCAGGGATATGAAGTTGATGTCTCCAGGAATGGTAAATTGGCTTACGAATTGGTTTGTCGCACAAAACCTTCAATGGTGATTACCGATATTGTGATGCCCATAATGAATGGCTACGAACTGTGTAAAGCCATTAAGCAGAATCCTGAAACCAAACACATTCCTGTAATTTTATTAACTACGCTTGATTTACCCGATGATGTTAAAAAAGGTTTGATTAGTGGTGCCGATGATTATATTTCCAAACCCTTAAATGAAAAACTATTAGTCGAGCACGTTAGGCAGATTATAAAAAACGGAAAGCTAACTGTTGACGATAATTTTTTGCATGAAATATCGAACGAAAAGGTATTGAGTTTTTTAATGTCGACCTACGAAACGGCATTGCTAAAAAACAAGGAATTAGAAAAAATTAAGAATGAATTGTCTGTTTTGAATATTTTGCTTGAAAATAAAGTCAACGAACGCACAAAACAACTCAATCAACGAGTTAAAGAACTAAATTGTTTACATCAGATCAATGACCTTTACGAAAGCATCGATTATTCTTCGAGTGAATTGTTAAAACAAACCATTTTTATTTTAAAAAGCAGCTTAATACATCCAGATAAAGTTGAGATTTCTATTGAGATGAACGGAAAAAGATTTCAGTCTGATAATTTTAATCCGAGTTATTTTCATAAGCTCTCTAGTTCTATTAAATCAATGCGCACTGTTATTGGAACCATTGAGGTTTCATACAATGAAAATGTTACGGCAAGTCCATTTTCACCTGAAGAAAAAAAATTGGTCGATTCGGTGGCTCAACGAATGTTTGAATTATATGAATTGGGTGAAAAAGAACAAAAAATTATTCTTCAAAATGAGGAATTGAAAAAGCATATCATTGAAATTAAAGCAATAAATAAGGAACTAAAAGTTTCGAAGGAACGTGCGGTAGAGAGTGATCGACTTAAGTCTGCATTTTTGGCCAACATGAGTCATGAAATTAGAACCCCATTAAATAGCATAGTGGGTTTTACCGACATTTTTGATGATCCTGAAATAGATCCAAAAACGCGAGAAGCATACGGCAAAATTATAAAAGATTCGAGTATGCACTTATTGGCTATTGTGAATGATGTACTTGACATTTCGAAAATTGAAACCGGGCAAATGCCCATGCTTTTCGAAAATTGCAATCTATTTGTTTTGTTGGAATCTATTCAAAATATTTTTATTAAAGATGCCAGGGGAAAGGGGATTGATTTAGTGCTTTGTAATGTTGATTCTATTGACATCAAAATTCATACAGATAAAAATAAACTACAACAGATATTTACGAACCTTTTATCGAATGCTATAAAATTTACAGCTAAAGGTTCTATTGAGTTTGGCGTTTTGAGCTTTGACGAAAAAATTACATTTTTTGTAAAAGATACGGGTATCGGTATTCCTGAGAATTATTCTGATAAAATTTTTGAACGATTTACTCAGGTCGATTCATCAACCATACGACATTATGGAGGTACTGGTTTGGGTTTGGCAATATCTAAAAAATTGGTTGAATTATTGGGTGGCGAAATTTGGTTTGAATCGGAATTGAATGTTGGTACTACCTTTTTCTTCACAATTGGGTTGTCTTGTTAAATGGCAGGAAATGTATTAAAAAGAATTGTTCATAGTTTTTGTTCTACAGTGTTATAATAGAATCTGTCATTGGAGCGCAGTGAATCAATCTTTAGTCATTTAACTTTTTACCGGAAAGTGATGATATTTAGTGCAGTAATTTGCACTTGAATTTATCTAAGCTAAGATTTTGCTTTTAATCTAAGTAAATAATTCTAAATTAACATCCAATTGTTAAGGGTACAAAAATTAGGATAATGGAAAATGAACAATGGGGTAGTGAAGAATTTTTCCAAAACATATTTGAATTTCACACTGCGGCACAATTAATTATTGAGCCGGAATCGGGTCGGATTGTAGATGCCAACCGTGCTGCTGAAAACTTTTATGGTTGGTCGAAAGAACAGCTAAGAAAAATGCAAATTGGGGATATTAACACTTTGACGCCAGAAGAGTTGAAGCAGGCTATGCTCAATGCTAAAAAACGGAAACAAAATCATTTTGAATTTAAGCACCGTTTGGCAGATACGACCATCAGGGATGTTGAAGTTTTTAGCTGTGATATTAGAATAAAGGGTGAAAAATTGCTTCATTCAATCATTCACGATATCACCAAGCGGAAACAAGCCGAAGAGGATATAAAACAGAGTGAAGCTCGTTTGCAAAGGGCTGAATTAGCATCTAAATCGGGCAACTGGGAACTACATCTCGATACCCGGCTTATGCACGCCTCTGAGGGGGCAATGAAATTATATGGCGTTAACCATTCCATAAATCAATTCGACAAAATTAAAAATGTTCCCTTGCCAGAATACAGAAATATGCTCAATGTGGCTTTTAATAGTATGATTAATAGTGGACAAGCATACAATGTTGAATTTAAACTAGAAAGGTTAAGTGATAAAAAAATATTGGATATTCATTCGCTGGCCTATTACGATAAGGAAAAGAAAATAATCTTTGGTACCATTCAGGATATTACTGATCGTAAACTTGCAGAGGAAGCCATGAAAGAAAGTGAAGAAAAATTTCGCATCCTATTTACACAAATGGCAGAAGGTTTTGCTCTTCACAAAGTAATATACGACGAAACACAAACTGCTGTCGATTATCGAATTGTTGATGTCAATCCTGCATTTGAAAAACTCGTAGGGATTTCAAATGATAAAGCAATTGGAGCTTTGGCTTCAGAATTATATGGGATTTCACCTGCTCCTTTTCTGGAAATTTATGCTCAAGTTGCCGAAACAGGCAAATACCATTCATTCGAAAATTATGTTGCTTCGATGGATCGTTACTTTGATATTTCGGTTTTTTCACCCAAACAAGGTTTTTTTGCCACAATATTCTCCGACACAACTGAAAGCAAGAGGGCAGAAGAAAAATTAATTGAAGAACAAGAGTTTAATAAAATGCTGATCGAAAATTTACCCGGTATTTTTTATATCTATTCGTATCCCGATCTTCAGATAGTTAGTTGGAATAAGAACCATGAGACCATGTTAGGACTAAAGCCAGAGGAACTCAAAAACCGTTTTGTGGACGAATGGCCCCATGCTGAAGTAAAAGAAAATTTAATTTCAGCAATGCATACTGTTTACAATGAGGGATATATTCAAATGGAAGCTTCATTCTATGGGAAAGATGGTAGTGAAATTCCACTTATACTTACTGCCGTTCGTTTGGAGACAAAAGATCAAACTTATATTATGGGTTATGGAATAGATTTTTCTGATCGCAAATTAGCTGATGAAGCACTTCGAAAAAGTGAGGCTCAATTACGAGAGTTGAATGCCACTAAAGATAAGTTCTTCTCCATAATTGCTCACGACTTAAAAAGCCCTTTTAACAGCATTCTCGGATTAAGCAATTTGTTGGTTGAACAAATACAGGCAAACCACTTTGAGGGCATAGAAGAATATGCGGCCATTATTCAAAATTCCTCAAAACGGGCAATGGATTTATTATTAAACCTGTTGGAATGGTCCCGTTCGCAAACCGGACGGATGGAATTTAATCCGGAATACATTGAATTAGTTTCACTCATTAACGAAGTAGCTGAATTATTGAATGAATCTGCTCAGCAAAAGGGAATTTCCATTTCAATTGAGTCACCTAAGAAAATTATTGCTTACGCCGATAAAGCTATGATTAGTACTGTTATGCGCAATTTACTGTCAAATGCGATTAAGTTCACACATACTGGAGGTACTATAAAAATTATATTGGAAAAAAATCGTAGTGAATTATTAATCAGTGTAATTGATGATGGCATTGGGATTTCGCAGGAAAATATAAAGAAATTATTTAGCTTAGAGAATAACATCTCAACATTAGGTACTAATAAAGAGAAAGGTACTGGTTTGGGACTTGTCTTATGCAAAGAGTTTGTTGATAAGCATAATGGGAGTATTGGTGTGGAGAGTAATAATGATAAATCATTGTCTAAAACAGGAAGTAAATTTTATTTTACGATTCCGTTGGCTTGATTATTCTTTTTTTAAAAGCTCCATCTCAGCCTTCCAAACAAGGCATACAAATTTCCCATAGCTGCGTACTCTGTTCCGGTATCGCCCAGCGTGATTTGTGAGGTAAGATAAAGCTCTAAATTATCTTGCAGTGAAATACCTAAAGCAGGCCCAACAAACATGGACCAATCAACGGGATTGAGCATTGCTGCGGCACTTACGTTAAACAAGGTGCCTATTGGGTAGGACACTTGTCCGAAAAGTTCGTATCTCCCTATCGATAATTTTTTGGCACTCAATTGCATGGTAGGATCAATCAGTGAGAAACTTTCCCCTTTTTCAGTGGTGCCAAGGCTGTTGTATAAAAATGAGGTATGAAGGTATATTGAATTTTCAAAACTATAATCGAGTGAAACCGATGCGGAAAGTCCTTCTTTCGATTGATTTTTATATTCGTCCAATGGTTTAAAATAGGATGCTTCTCCGCGAAATCCAAAATTCAGGATGTTGCCGCTCCAACCCGCACCCAAAACATAATCGTAACCGGCCTGACCTGCCAGCACCTGAAAATCATAATTGTACTTGTTGAACCTGTATTTCGCAGCCCAGGCTCTGTTCGCGATGGAGTCAGCAGCTTTATAGGCCACATCAACTGACGATGAAATAGAAGGATACCATGTAGCGAGTACGGCATCGCTACCGGGACGTTCTTCGTAATCGAAATCCATGTACGAAAAGGCATTAAAAATGTCGTTAGGATTCCAAACCAGATTAATACCCCAATTGATGCGTTGCCGGCCGGCACGGATTTGCCAATTGCCAAAAGTGTAATCAATGTACACTCGATCGATGGCTGTATTCAGGAAGTAATGATCATCTTCAACGATATTCCATGAAAGATCGATTAAACCATCGTCGCTAGCAATAAGAGAGGCGTAATTTGGAATTTGTTCTACTATTTTACCTGAAAACAGGCGGTTGCGCAATTCAAGGGCTACTGTTAAATTTGGGGTAGGATAGACTTTAAAATCTATTCGGTTGTGGACGAGGTTATAACTGATCGAACGGATTGAATTTCCATTCGTTGTTGGAAGGGGGTCGTCGAAAAGATAAATTCCCTGCATGTCCTTGATGTATCCGTTGACGCTGACCAATTGAGCTTTTACAGTAAAAGTCAACAAAATGATGCCTGTCACGAATACAATCTTTTTCATTTGAGTTTATTTTTCCGTAAAGGCCGTTGCGAAGGTGTTGACACACAACTGACCATATTCTTTGTGATCGCCAATGGCCACACCCGTATAATTGAAACTTTTATCCAGTATGTTTTTACGGTGTCCGCGCGATTTTACTCCGTCGTCAATTAACAGAGAAATGACCACAAAAGTGGCTTCACAATCGCCGTAATGAATATTTTCGGCATAGTTTCCCATAAATTGACCAAAATTTGCTGCACGGTCGCTCGGTGTGCTATTGCCGCTTCCCCGATGTCCGGTTTTGCCTGTTGAACTTTGATCGTATACCAGTAGTTCGCAGGCCTTGGTCATCCCTTTTGAGGGCTTCAGAATTGGTGCAGGTGAAGCTTTTTTCAATTCTTCGATGCATTCCAGTAGTGCTGCTTTGCCTTCGTTGGTTTTATAAACTTCTTTACCCGGAATTTTAAGCAAATCGCCCGAATAGTATACTTCCATCCACTTCATGGATAGTTCAGCATATACGGCTGGGTTGAACCTAACTTTATTTAATTCCAGAATGACATCTTTTTCAACTTCTGAAAGATAGGAGACATTTCTTGCTGTATCCAGCTCTTTAATAGGCCATTCAAAATTGCTTTGGGCAAAAGTAGGCGAGGATAAAGTGCAAAATGCAATGAAAAAATAAATGAAGGATTTCATGGTAATGTTTTTATTTTCGTTATTATGAACGAAAATTAAGTAAAAAGTTGTCTGTTGTTTGTCCAGTTTATGTTAATAATATAAAAAAGGACGATTGCTTAACAGAGCTTAACTCTTTCGTTCGTCTTTTACAATTTTACCGTCTTCCAAAACAATCACTCTTCTCGCTTTTTTCACTACCCGCTGGTCATGGGTCGAGAAGATGAAGGTGATGTTCTCTTTACGGTTGAGTTCTTCCATAATGTCGAGTAAGTTTTCGGTGGATTTGGAATCGAGATTGGCTGTGGGTTCGTCGGCAATAATAAATTTTGGTTTCGATGCCAGGGCACGTGCAACTGCCACTCGTTGCTGCTGTCCACCTGAAAGTTGATTCGGTCGGCTATTCACACGTTCACCTAAACCTACACTTTCTAATATCTCTTGAGTTCGTTTTTTAATTTGTTCTTTTGGAGCACCTTGCATTTCGAGGATAAAAGATACATTTTCTTTGGCCGTTAACACAGGGATCAGATTGTAGGCCTGAAAAACAAAGCCAATGTTGTGTAAACGAAAGTCGACCAATTGCCTTGGAGTAAGGCTTGAAAGATCGGTTTTATCTACAACAATTGACCCTGACGTGGGCGTATCGAGTCCGCCAACCATATTGAGTAAGGTTGTTTTCCCTGATCCTGAAGGACCAACAATGGCGGTGAACTCACCTTCTTCAATGTTTAAGGTTACACCATCAACAGCTTTTACTTGTACGGCCGTTCCATTGTATGTTTTTTTCAGATTTTTAATTTCTATTACATTCATGACTTATGTTGTTTTGTTATTCAGTTTACTCTGTTTATTCAGTCCTTCAGTTCATTCAATTTATTCAACCCTTCAGTTAACTCTGTTTATTCAACCCTTCAGTTAACTCTGTTTATTCAGTCCTTCAGTTTATTCTATTAATTCAGTCCTTCAGTTCATTCACTTTATTCCGTTCGTATGGCTTCCACCGGGTTCAGCTTTAATGCTTTTCGGGCCGGTGAAATGGAGGCCAGAATGCCGGTTGCGATTACCAGTAGGGTTACCAGGAAGAAAAATCCTGCATCGATCTGAGGATAGATTACGGCTGAATACCCAATGGCTTCAAGACCTTCACTAACCGAAGAGAAGTGGAGCCCGGTGTGTCCGGTAATCTGAATAAGTACAGCTCCCAGCCCCATCCCTAAAATGGCACCCACTAAGGTCAGGAACACCGTTTCGAGCATTATCATGGCGAATATTCTTTTTTTATTCATTCCAATGGCCATCAACATTCCAAGTTCTTTTACCCTTTCCAGAATGGCCATCATCATGGTATTGATGATTCCAAAAGCAAGGGCAAATAAAATTATTCCCATGATGACCATGTACCAAATGTCCATAAATTCGCTCATCATGGCTGAATCAGGTGAAAGATCTTTCCAACTCAGCACACTCAAGTCGGGAAATGCCGTTTTTATTTCGGCTTTGAGTTGATCAACATCTACATCTTCATTTGTAATGATAGCCATTTCATGATAACTGTTGTCACCAAATCCGGCTACTGATGCCAGATCGTTTTGCAACACATAGGCATTCATTTGATCGAACATGGTATCGGTGGTTTTGAAAATGCCACATACTTTGAACGCCTGATATACCAGTTTCCCCTTGCAGTCGTTGAAGGTTAGTATCACTTTATTTCTTAAGCGGTAATGAACCGAGGCGGCTAATATGGATTGTCCGTATTTTTTATTTTCTTTTTTATTCAGAATATTCTTTAACGCCGTTTTATAAAGCTTTTCGGTTTTGAAACGCTCTTTTTCGAGGGGAGCAAGTTTCGTAAGAACGGATGGCGGTACATCAAGTTTTGTTAAGCTGTCCAACACATCCTGATTGATTAGATAGTTCTTGATTCGAAGTAGTTCTGCCGTTTTGTCGCTCAGGACTATCGGATTCGATAGGCCTGTTTCGAAATAGTTACCACCACCGGCTACCATTTTGGTATATAGCTTGCTGACATCCATTTCATCATTAACATTGATACCTTGTAACATAAGAGCCGTATTTCCCCGTGAAGTATTGGCCATCACCATCATCTTAATTCGTTTAGAAAAAGCCTTAACTTTTGGGTTGGAACTGAGGTAGTTCTCTACAGCATCGATTTTAGGAATGGTGTATCCTATTTCTTCATTAAGCAGGTAGTCGGGATGATGTATTTTTAGGTGGGAAATTTCAGTGTAAATCACCGTTTCGATGCGCTGATGTACCCAACCCTTCATTATTCCTGAGGTAAATACACCCGCCACTGTGCCCAATAATACTGCACCAATTACAATAAGACTTCTTTTCTTATTGCGCCAAACGTTTTTCCAGGATATCGACCAAATCATGCTATTGTATTTTTAGTGTTCTTGTTTATTCCTTTAAGTATTGAATAGGTTTAGCCCCGAAGAGCCTTTATGACATCCAGCTTTTTGATGCTAGAGATGGGAACCAGACAAACCACCAAAATCATAGCAAAAACAATTAATGCCTGATTGTAAAAATAAGCATCGAAAAGGGCCATTGGCATAACAGGAACAAAGCCCATATCTTCCATCATTTTTGCCATTTCGCCGCTTAATTGAAAGGGATAATAATGGCCGTACAGGAGCAATGGAATAGTCGCAATCATGCCGGTAACAGCTCCGGTAATGCCAAGAAATAGCATTTCCAAATTTACAATTCGCGTCAGTTTTTTCCTTTTCATGCCAATGGCTATCATGACTCCAAATTCTCTTTTACGTTCAGCAATCATCATAATCACTGTGCCAAAAATTCCAAAGAAAACAATCACATATAATATAAAAATGAATACCTGGCCGCTCACACTGTCGCTTTCAATTTGTTGTTTCAGGGTAGGCATGGTTTCCTCCCAGTTTTTTATGACGAAATTGCCGCTGCCAATTGCTGTTTTTAGCTCGTTTTGTGTTTGCAACATCTCGTCAATATCATTTAGGTTGATCACCAATGATGTGATTTGCTGGTCGAGCCCCAGGAATTTTTTTGCCTCGGCAATGTTCATGTATATTAGTTTGTTGTCCAGATCGGGAGAAGCAATTTTTACAATTCCGCGCACCGGATAAATTCCGGCTGCACTCACTCCGTGGTAGCCTTGACCAATTAATACAAGTGAGTCGCCAACGCCAAGTTTCAGGTAGCGCGATAACCGGTCGGCAATGAGCACGCCATCGTCATCGGGCTTAAGGTAGTTCGACTCAAAATGACAGTATTTACTTATGATAGGAAGGTATTTTTCAGCTTCATCACTATCCAAGTTCAAATCAATTTCCAATTTAGCATCGCTTGAGAAGGAGGTGTTTTTTAAGGTTTCCAGTTTTGATAGCAAGTCATCGGGTAGAGCTTTACTGGCATTCATTTGTAGCAAGGCCTTTTCGGTAATTCGGTAACGAACAATGTTATGTTCCGGATTTGAAATGCTCGATTCAGCGATGGGATCGATGCCTGAAACGAGCACTCCCTTTGAAATATTTCCGGTTGAGGCAAGGGCAAATGATTCGATACGCGGTGCAAAAGCCTTGACATTTGGGTTGTTTTTTACCTTTTGGATCATTTCAGCGGATACTTCGAATGAATTATCGATGGAGGGATCGTCAAAGTAGTCGGGATTCTGCAATTGCAGGTAGCCGCTGTAGGCCTCTATACTTTGTTCAATCATAAAGCCGTAAGTACCCAATTGGAAAGAGCGCATGATAATGGCAAAAAAGATGGCAAAGAAAATCGAAGCAGCTGTAATGACTGTACGTCGGCGGTTTCGCCATAAATTTCGCCAGGCTATTTTGATTATGTCGTTCATGTTTTTGAGAAATTATTAAACTGAATAAATTGAATGAACTGAATAAATTGAATAAATTGAATAAACTGAATGAACTGAATGAACTGAATAAATTGAATGAACTGAAAATACTGAATAAACTGAATAAACTGAATAAACTGAATAAACTGAATGAACTGAAAGAACTGAAAGAATTGATTCTCAATTGTTCGATTTTTTTCTGATTGTTGCCATAATTTTTAATATTTCAAGACTCTCATTGTACAATTTTTTTGTTTCATTGGTGTTACTAATATTAGAATGAATTAAAAGGTCAAGCCACATTTCTGTTTCATCAGCTTCTTCAACAACAATACTCATTTTACTGAAAAATTCTGCTTTTGATCTGGCTCTGTTCGCAGCCCGATAATTTGCATATACAGAACTGCCTGAACGAAGTACTTGCTTTTTAATGATTATAGCTGCATCATCTTTTGGCAATGTTTTACTTTGTTGGATTAAATCTAAAACAAACTTTCTTAATCTGATTTTTAAATTTTCTCTAAATTGAATTTGCTCTGAATTTTCCATAATAGAAGATATATGTGGTTTTTACTAGCTATTCTTTTCATTCATTCATTCAATCAGTCTATTGATTCTGTTTATTCAACAATTCAGTACCTTCAGTTCATTTGATTACCCGATTATTTTCTTAATGACTAATGACCAATGACATTTTTCTATCGCACACGTTTCATGTTTTGTTGTGAAAAGAAATTCGGGTCAAGGGCCATATTAAATTTCATATCGTTGATGGTTACAATGGTTTTATTTCCTTCTTCATCGGCAGGAATAATTTCCAATCGGGAAGGAATGGTGCGTCCATCAAATGTTTTAACTTCTGAGGCCAGGTGGGTTTTTACCAGATACAATTCTTCATCATAATATTCCGCCTTAAGTTCAAGATAATCATCTTTCGAAATCCACAAGGTAATTTTACCCCAAACAACTCCCGAGTCTTCCAATGGAAATAATTCTATTTTATAACATTCGTGTCCGTCGATCACTTCGCTAGCGGTAATTCTGTGCGTGTAATCCACAACAATCGAAGATTCTTTTAGGATATCGTCGTTGGAATAGTCGGAGCCCATCCATCCCTGTGACATCATGGCTGGAGGAAATTTGATCAGGCGTTGAATGGTTGGATTCCAGCTCCACATGTTGTTGCCGCTTTTTAAAAAGGTTTGTCCTTTTTCCTTGGCTGGAGCAGTGATTAATGTCAATGAGTTTTCGGTGCCTTCCGACCAGCTTTTAAAATCCAGCGTACGTTTGTATTTTGGACGTACAATGGTCATTGTCATTTCACTGTAGCTTGATTTTTCGCCTTTGAACTTGGTGTCGGCTTTTCGGACAATTTCAGTGGCATTTTGTGATTCAACAGAATGTGGGAATGCAAAAGCAAGGCAGCTGAATAGTGTGAGAACGAATAGTTTCATAAGACTCATATTGTTTTTTCGGATTTATATTGGATGATGATTTCTTTTAAATAACTTTTAAAATTGTCGATTAAGTTTTTGCTGTACAGCTGAGGAGCAAAAACGTATTGAATTCCAAACCCTTTCATGACCGAAATGATGGTTAAATAGGTTTCGGCAGGGTAGGGGTTGTTGTTTTTATTTAAAAAATCCATAAAAAGCTGATGTGTTTTTTTCGATTTCGGGTCCACAGCCATCTCTGCAATCAATTCACTGACAAAGGGCTGCATGGTCAGTTGATAAAACATTTTGATACGTTCAGGTTTTGATGTGATCATTTCAAAATAAAGATCAATAAAATGGGTAGCTTCATTTAGTGTGATGTTATCGTCATGGTCGGGATTCATCATGTCAGTCACCTCCTCCGAAAAAGTTTCGGTGATGGTTTTCAGTAGTTCTTCCTTGCTTGAAAAGTAGTTGTACAATAGCCCCTTTGAAATGTTGGCTTTTTCCGCAATTTTACTAATCGATGTTGCATGGTAGCCTTCGTTCGCAAAGAGCTGAAGTGCGATATCCATGATCATTTTCCGCTTTTGTGTTCTAATTTCTTCATATTGCTGTGGTGTGCGCGGCATAGTGCGATTTTTTAATTGACTGAACGATCGGTCAAAGATAAATAAAGCAATCCTTACTTTCAAAAAAAGGAAGGGTTTTTATTTAATTTCGTTATCAATCAAAAGGTTTTTTCAAGGCACCTATCATCGCACTCTTTTATTTGTTAAATTGTTCCGGTTAAGTTGAATTTAATTTTTTATCAGCATGCCTTACATTAAACGCTATCAACATTGGTTGATTTCTTTATTATTTTTAATGGTTCTATTATGGGGATCTGTTCGTTTTTCTAATTTCAAAAAGGATCAATGGGAGAAAGATGTAAGAAATCAAACTTTGGAAACTTTGATTGCCAAAAAATCGAGCCTGGAAAAGGCTTTGTATTCACGGATTTATTACACACGGGGTGTTGCGGCTTTTGTATCGTTAAAACCATTGATTACGAATGAAGAGTTTGGTCATTTGGCGAAAGAATTTATTCAAAACGATAGTGTGATCAGCACCATGTCTTTATCGCGTAATTGTGTGATCAATGCGATTTATCCGCTGGAGGGGCACGAGGCAGCATTGGGGCTCGATTTGTTAGAACATCCTGAGCGAAAGGAAATTGTGGATCAAACCATTCAGTCTCATAAGACCTTTGTTGCAGGACCAGTGGAATTGGTAGAAGGTGGTATGGCATTTATTAGTTATACTCCCATATTTGATAGCCGTAAAGACCAATCAGGATCATTCTGGGGATTAACAGATATTGTTATAAAACGTGATGCGCTTTTTCGTGAGGCTCATATTCAAGCTACTGAAAAAAACCTGATGTTTGCCTTAAGGGGATATGATGGTAAAGGAGCAAATGGGGCTGTTTTTTGGGGCGATGCCGCTGTTTTTGAGCGTCAGCCGGTGAGTATAACAATTGAACTGCCATATGGGAACTGGGTTCTGGCCGCAGTACCGCAGGTTGGATGGACATTTTATTATGATCAGGATGTTGTGTTGAGTACCATTCTGATGATTAGTTCCATTATTATTTCAATACTGCTTCTCATATTATTAAAAACAACAGCACGAATTAAGAGCAATGCCAGAGAATTTAAAGCAATATTTAATTCGCTCGATACTCTAATTATTGAATTTGATTCAGAAGGTAAATATGTAAAAGTGGCTCCAACAAACCTCGATTTGTTGGTGTGTCCTCCCGAAGAAATTTTGGGTAAAACGCTCGCTGATATATTCGAACCTGAAATGGCAAAACTATTTTTAAACGCGATCAGGGAATGTTTGAAAACGAAGAAGGTGGTTATTATTGACTACCCAATGGTAATAAAGGGAGAGCCTAAATGGTTTGTGGCACGCATATCCTACAAATCGGAAAAAACAGTGATTTACAACGCCTATGACGTTACGAATATCAAAAAAGCTGAAAATGAATTGAAAGAATCGGAAGAACATTTGGCTAAATTGAATGCCATTAAGGATCGGTTTTTTTCAATTATTGCTCATGACCTGCGAAATCCGGTTGCCAGCTTTCAAAGCATTACCGAATTGATTTTAGAACCTTCAATACCACAAACACCACAAGAATTAAAGGTTTTAATTAAAAGCTTGAATACAACATCGATAGGCTTAGGGGAGCTTTTGGAAAATCTGTTTTCCTGGGCCCTTGCTCAGCAATCGAGTATTGAAATAAAACCAATAAGTCAGTGTTTGCATGAGGTTTGCGATCGGGCTATTGTTTCACATCAATCGCATGCACTGCTGAAAAAGATTCAATTACAAAACATGATTGATATCGATCATTATGCCACTTTTGACCTTAATGCAACAAATATTATTTTTCGTAATCTTATTTCGAATGCGATTAAGTTTTCAAATCCTGATTCTGTCATTACGATCTCCTCGGAACTGACAAAGGTAAACAACAAAGAATTTTTATTGATACACGTGAGCGATAAAGGTATCGGGATTTCTGCTGAGAAAATGGCGCAACTTTTTAATGTCGAAGTCAATACCACCTCTAATGGCACCAACAAGGAAAAGGGAAGTGGACTTGGTTTAATTTTGTGTCAGGAGTATGCTAAAATGCAGGGTGGTCAATTGCAAGTGAAAAGTGAATTGGGAAAAGGGAGCGTATTTACTTTTTCACTCCCTGTTTAATTTTAGAAAAAGGCCTACATGTTTTGAGCAGAATTTTTGTCGAGCCACCAAATCAGTTCACCTGTATTACTTTGAATATGGCTGGCTGGTAAATCCTCTTGCTGGTCAAGTAGTATTTCTTTCACCTTTGATGCTTTATTTTCTCCAATGGCTAAAAATACAATGAATTTAGAATTGTTGATTACCGGGCCCGTCAGAGTAATTCTTTTTTGGCCTGTATTGGGATGAAAGGCCACCTCGCAAGTATTTTTTGAGCTGAGTAATTCCATTTGATTGGGAAATATGGAAGCAGTATGTCCATCTTCTCCCAACCCCAGCAGCATGAAGTCAAATGTGGGTAAATTGTTTTCGAAAGGAAGGTGTTTTTCAATTTCCTGGGCGTATCGTATGGCTTCACTTTCAGGATCGTTTTCGCCCAATACACGATGTATATTTGTTAAGGGTATTTCAATTTCTTTCAACCAGAGTTCGTTCGCCCATTTGTAGTTGCTTTCGTCATCGGTGGGCGGGACACAACGGTCATCGCCCCACCAGAAATGAAACTGAGGATTGGCCAGTTCCTTTCCGAATTTTTCCTTTAAATATTGAAAAATAATTTTTGGAGTTGAACCGCCCGATAAGGCAATGTGTACCGCTTTACCGTTTGCTGCTTTGGCCAAGGTTTTTAAGGTATTTGCAAATTCATCAGCAATCTCCCCGGTATTTTTGAATATTTTTATTTTAGCTTTCATTATATTCAGTTTATTCAGTTCATTCAGTTCATTCAGTCATTCAGTCATTCAGTCATTCGGTTCCCGAGCTTTGGTTGCCGAGCTTGTCGAGGTAGTCGAGGGATCAGTTCACTCAGTTCACTCAATTCATTCCTTTTTAGAGTTCACAATATTCTCCATCGTTCGAAAGATTTTTACAAGGGAAGCGCCATCCTGTATCTTCTTCAGTAATCAGTGAGTCGGCAGCTAAAGGTCCCCAGGAACCTGCAGGATATCCCAACAAAGGGAAATCGGGATTTTCATCCCATTCGTCCAAAACCGGCTGGACCAGTTCCCATGCTTTTTCGACATTATCGCCACGGGCATAGAGGGTTGCATCACCCTGGATGCAGTCAAGCAAAAGACGTTCGTAGGCTGTTGGTACATAGGCATCCGAAAGGTCAGAGTAATGGAAGTCGAGGTTTACTGTTTTTACTTTAAATCCAGCTCCGGGTTCCTTCAATCCCATTTTTATTAAAATGCCTTCATCGGGTTGTATGCGAATGATAAGTTGATTGGTGCTATTGATATTACTATGAACATTATCGAAAAGATGATGGGGTGTAGGTTTAAAGTTGATCACAATTTCGGTGGCACGAGTTGGCAACTTTTTACCTGTGCGAAGGTAAAATGGAATACCAGCCCAACGCCAATTGTCAATGTGTAATTTCATGGCCGCGAAGGTTTCGGTACGCGAATTTTCTGCCACCCCATTTTCTTCACGGTAACCGGCAATTTGCGCTCCTGCAATTACAGATGAAGTATATTGCCCTCTGACAACATTTTCAGACATTGTTTCTCTTTTGAGCGGCCGGATGGATTGAAATACTTTCAACATTTCATTCCGAATTGAATTTGCATCAATAAGGGTTGGTGGTTCCATGGCTACCAGTCCTACCAGTTGCATCAGGTGATTCTGGAGCATATCCTTTAATGCGCCCGAATGGTCATAGTAACCACCTCGTTTTTCAACGCCTAACTTTTCGGCCGATGTAATCTGAACATGATCGATAAAATTGTGGTTCCACAAGGGCTCCCAAAGGCTATTGGCAAAGCGTAAAACCAATAGGTTCTGAACTGTCTCTTTGCCTAAATAATGATCGATTCGATAAATCTGATCTTCTTGAAAATAGTGCAACAAATCGATATTCAGCTTTTTTGCACTGGCTAGATTGGTGCCAAATGGTTTTTCAACAATCAATCGTTTAAATCCATTTTCCTGTTGATTTAAATTCACATTGGCCAAAAACTCAGGAATAATGGAATAGAGATTGGGTGGCGTTGAGAGGTAAAAAAGGATATTGTCGGGAATTGAAAATTCAGTTTGAATTGCTTCAATTCTTTTCTTTAATCGTTCATAGTCATTCCTTTCTGATGTTTGAATCGATTCATAATGCAAATGACTGAGAAAGTCTGCACTATGTTCGTTGTCGGGCAGGAATTCCTTCATTCTTAGCCTGAATTCGTCATCATTCATTTGTGTCCGGCTTACTCCCAAAATAGCAAAGGGATGTCCTAACATTTTTTGTTGATGAATGTTGTAAAGGGCTGGAACTAATTTACGTTTGGTTAAATCGCCCGAGGCTCCGAAAATGACTACAATATGAGGTGCTGTTTTTTTCATAATTTTAAATTTTTTACCAACAGATTTTTATCTGCAGACGCAAGGTAACATCAAAACAAATAAAATGAAAGTAAGTTTTATGTTAGCTAAATTAGTGTAAAGAATTAGGTTGTCCAAACAATCATGTGTTGATCCAATTCCATATAATTTAGAACAAAATGAAGCTCTTCTTTTTCCGATTTAAAGTGGCAAATTATGGTTCCGTCTGCATTGACTTCTTCAACGTGGATTTGTTTTGAGAACAAAATATTCGACTCGCTAACCGCTTTAAAAATGGCTTCTTTGGCACACCAGTATAAAATACGGCTAAAGTTTGATGGTTTGTTTTTGAGCTGTTCCAATTCGACATCAGATAAGAACCGTGCTGAGATTTTATCGATACTTCGGTCGGTCTTTTCTATGTCGATGCCTGCATAAGGATCGGTACACAACAAAATTCCCACCATCGATTTTGAATGAGATACACTTAAATGACGGGTGTGGTTCTGAAGAAGCGGCTTACCGGTTTCGGTATAAGTGATATTCGGCCAGAATCCCAATACCTCATTCAGCAATACTCTTACAGCCAGCCATTCTTTTTTCCTGCTTGGGCTGGTTATTTTATTGTAAATGATTTTATCGGATGGCGACAGGTGAGCTTTATTTTCAAAATATTCCAGTTCCTCAGTTAGTGACCATAAGGCCAAACGGAAGCTGTTTTCGTATCTGTTGAGCAGTAGAGGCATTTTATTTCCAGCTGAAAGTTTCAATTATATGATAAATGTCTTGGTCGATAAATTGGATGACAGGGCTTAGGGAATCGTAGTTCGGTATTTCACTGATGTAAAATGAACCCCTTAGAAAATGATGGCTACTGTCGGTCAAATGAAATTGAAGCGTTGAAGCAACATTTCCTTTTATTTCATAGATAGTGCCAAACACTTTTTTATCGTCATTGATATACAGCTTTTCATTGATGGCATTGGCTTTTACTGCATGTTTGTAGACCAGTTCCCTGGAGTCATCAATTAACTGTGCCAGGTTGTTTTCAACCGGTTTATATGAAAGGTGGATGTTTGTTTTAAATGTTGGTATGACAATGTTCATCCAGTAGGGTTCAGTAAAGCGATTAGAATCGGGGACCAGTTTTGCATAATTGGGGTATTCGAATTGATAAGGATAATTCAGTTTCATTTGAACATACTCTTTCGAAGGGAATTCTATTCTGAAGTATCCATTGGGTTTTGGTGCATATTGGTCTTTGCATCCCAATAGAATAAGCAGCAGGAAAACTGAAATACTAATTTTTTGGAGTAGTTGAATCATGATAACGACAAATGTAATTCTTCTAAAATAACTATCGGTTAATTATAATGAAGGAATGAATTCTACCTTGATTTTTTTTATTCGTCGTTTATCGATATCCTCAACAGTAAATTCAATGCTGTTGTGAGTAAGTTTTTCGTTCATCGATGGGAAATCACCTTTCATTTCCAGCAATAAACCTGCAAGTGTATCGGCGTCACCTTTCACTTCGTCAAGACTGGTAGAATCGATGGAACAAATCCGGTAGAAATCGTTTAGTTGTGTTTTTCCATCGAAAAGGTAGGTCGTATCATTGACTTTCGAAAACAAACGGTCATCATCGTCAAATTCATCGGTGATATCTCCAACAATTTCTTCCAATATGTCTTCCAAAGTAGCAATGCCCGATGTTCCACCGTACTCATCCACAACAATGGCCATATGTACTTTGCTGTGTTGGAATTCTTTTAATAAATCGTCTATTTTTTTATTTTCAGGAACGAAATACGGAGGTCGAAGAAGGTTTTGCCAGTTAAAACTTTCTGTTTTGTCGATGTGGGGTAATAAGTCCTTCACATACAATACACCCAGAATATTGTCAAAAGTATCGGTGTAAACAGGTATTCGGGAATAGCCCGAATGGGTGACTACCTGAATGGCTTTTGTATAGTTGGCGGTTTGTTCAATTGCCACAACATCAATTCTGGGGGTCATGATTTGATCAACGCTGGTCGATCCAAAACTAATAATACCTTCTAAAATGCCTTTGTCTTCTTCGAACTCTTCTTCGGAGGTTAGTTCAAATGCTTGTGATAATTCGTCAATGGATAAATTTTTACTGTATTTGGCCATGTGTTTATTCACAAACTTTGTAGAATGAATCAGGACATAAATAATAGGGGCAAAAATCTTTGAGCATATTTTTAGAGGCATTGCCATTACACCTGCAAATCCAATGGAATAATTGCTGGCATAAATTTTAGGTAATATTTCACCAAAAAGTAAAATCACGAAAGTGATAATCACCACTTCAATAATGAATCCTAAAATAGGGGCATTTGAAAAGTCAACTAAATTGTGGGCCATGTAGGTCGACAATATGACAATTCCAACATTAATGAAATTGTTGGCAACTAATATTGTTGCCAACAATCTCTCTGGAAAAGCCAGTAAATCTCTTATGAGATCGTGTGATTTTTTTCTTGAGTCGCTAAGGTGATTTTTATCGGTTGGCGACAAAGAAAAATAGGCTACTTCGGAACCTGATATGAGCGCTGAAAAAATGAGCAGCAACAATAGAATAAAAAATCCAAGAAAGTGGATTGGTTCAATTGATTGAAATTTGATACCCCACAAATCTGGATGAGGAAGACTTTCAGTTTCCAAAGTTTTTTAGTTTAAGTTAAAATGGTAAATCATCGGCAAGATCACTTGCATCAAGATCTTTGACTTCGTTGGTCGCATTTTCGGCCGGTTTGCTATAATCATCGGCAGCACTTCCTCCGTTTTCTTTGCGACCGAGCAATTGAATAGTATTGGCCAAAATTTCGCTAATGTACTTCTTATTACCTTCTTTGTCGTCGTACGAACGTGTTCTGATTTGACCTTCGATGTACAATTGGCGTCCTTTTTGGATGTATTTTCCTGCAAATTCGGCCAAACCACGCCAGACTACAATATTGTGCCATTCGGTGGTGGTTACTTTCTCGCCATTTTTGGCGGTGTAGGTTTCACTTGTAGCCAATGAAAACGTTGCAACTGCAACGCCGCTGTCAATGTGGCGGACCTCGGCATCTTTGCCGACGTTACCCACTAAAATTACTTTGTTTACAGACATTGTTTGAGGTTTTTAAAAGGTTAAACATATAATAAAGCTACAAAATGAAAATTATTGAACCCAAAAAAATGCTGAAAAAACACTCAATGAATTGACGAACAGGTCATTTGGGGCGATGAATTCATTATTTAGCCCTTCAATCCACTTAAATAGTTCTCGATCAGTTTTGGAACAGCAAGATCAAAAATATTCCTTTTATCTATTTTAATGAAATTTGTTGGAAGAATATTTTCAGAAATTAATTGAATACCTATAAACTGCACATGTATTTTCTGATGACTAAGGAGGTGAATCACTTCATTTGAAATGTGATTAATTTGAATCGTTTGATTCTCGAAAAAGGAGTTCCATTGTACTGAACTGAATAATTCCGCTGTGGTTTTCGACTCATTAAATTCAATTAAAGGAAAATCGAATAAATTTCTCCAAATATCATTTTCCGTTCTTTTTTTAAAATAGATGTTTTTGTTTTGATGAATACACAAATAATAAAAGAAACGGTGACGTTGTTTTACCTTTTTTGATTTTACAGGCAGTACATCTACAATTTGTTTGGTGTAGGCAAAGCAATTTTTGGAAAAAGGACATTCCTGGCATAAGGGCTGTTTGGGTTTGCAATGTAATGCTCCAAATTCCATTAGGGCCTGATTGTAATCACCGGCATTTTTCCGATCAAGCAGTTGATTGGCCAATTCAGCAAACTGTTTTTTACCCGACGAGGTGTCGATTGGTTCATCGATACCAAATATACGGGAAAGAACCCGGTATACATTGCCATCAACGGCTGCAACGGGCTCATTAAACGCGATTGAAGCAATTGCAGCAGCAGTGTAATCACCAACACCTTTAATTTTTTTAAGTTCGAGGAAACTTGTTGGGAAAATACCGTGATAATCATTTAATACTTGTTGTGCCCCAAAGTGTAAATTTCTGGCACGGGAATAATACCCTAATCCTTGCCATAATTTTAACACTTCATCCTGGTTAGCAGTGGCTAGTGAGAGCAGTGTCGGGAATTTTTCCATAAAACGCAAATAGTAGCTAGTGCCTTGATCTATACGGGTTTGTTGTAGTATTATTTCCGAGATCCAAATACTATAAGGATCAAAATTGTCACGCCAGGGCAGATCACGTTTCTCCTGAGCGTACCACTTTAAAATTTTATTGCTGAAATACAAGGGTTTCATATCTGTTTTATACTATTCAGCTAAAACGAAAAAAATTCATAATTGTTTGGTTGTAATTATTGGAAAAAAATTATCTTTGCCAACCACTTACGGAATAAATAGTTGATAATTAAATAATTTAAGCAATGACAAAAGCAGATATTGTAAACGAGATTTCAAAAAACACAGGAATTGAGAAAGTGACGGTACAGAAAACCGTAGAAGCTTTTATGGAAACTGTGAAAGATTCATTGGTTGATGGAAGCAACGTTTACCTTAGAGGATTTGGTAGTTTTATCGTGAAAAAAAGAGCTGAAAAAACAGCGCGTAACATTTCAAAGAATACAACTATCATCATACCTGAACACAACATTCCAGCATTCAAGCCTGCCAAGACATTTGTAAATCACGTGAAAGATCAAGTAAAATAACATTATTATGCCTAGCGGAAAAAAAAGAAAAAGACATAAGATGGCTACGCACAAGCGTAAGAAAAGATTAAGAAAAAATCGCCATAAGACTAAAAAGTAATCTTTTAAGCAAAGTCAGCTTATAGTAAAAAACATTACGATTAAACCTAAGTTGCTATGCTTCTTAGGTTTAATCCTTTTATGAAACGAACAAGTTTACGTTAAGAACGTAAGCATGGACGAACAGGGTATAGGTGTACGTCATCTGTGTTAACTCTCTAATAGATAGGGAGCTTTAAGATGTGTACGAAATGCTGTAAGTGATACCTGTTGTTCCGAAGAATTTAAGTTCTTATACATATTTATTTATTCTCCCTTAAAATTTTTTAATGTGAGTAGCGAATTATTTATTGACGTTAGTCCATCTGAGATTGTGTTCGCACTAATCGAAGATAAACGTATAGTAGAGTTGACCAGGGAGAAAAGTGGTACTAAGTTCGCAGTGGGTGATATTTACCTCGGAAAAGTAAAGAAAATTATGCCCGGGCTTAATGCCACTTTTGTAGATGTGGGCTATGAAAAGGATGCTTTTTTGCATTATCTTGACATGGGTCCTCAATTCGCTACTTTGAATAAGTTTATTTTTAATGCAACATCACGGAAGGGAAGAACCACTCCAACAATTAAGCTTCATCCCGAACCTGATATTGATAAAAATGGAAAAATCACACAGGTGCTCCGTTCAGGACAACAAGTGCTGGTTCAAATTGCCAAGGAACCCATTTCAACAAAGGGGCCAAGGCTAACTTCCGAATTGTCAATAGCAGGGCGTTTTATGGTGTTGGTGCCGTTTAGCGACAAAGTATCGGTTTCGCAAAAAATTAGAACAGTAGAAGAACGAAACCGTTTAAAGAAACTTATTCAAAGTATAAAACCACGTAATTACGGGGTCATTATTAGAACAGCTTCTGAAGGCAAACGGGTAGCTGATTTGGATCAGGAGTTGAACCGACTCGTTAATAAATGGGAATCGATATTACCAAAATTGAAAAAAGTTCAACCACCTAGTTTGGTGCTTGGCGAATTGAGCAGAACAACAGCTCTTTTACGTGACATTTATACACCCAATTTTAGTAGTATTACCGTTAACGATTATGCGGTTTATGAAGAGGTTTGTGATTATATCACAGGAATCGCACCTGATAAAAAGAAATCCGTTAAGTTCTATGACAAAAAGGCGCCAATGTTCGATGCTTTAGGCATCGACAAACAAATTAAATCTTTGTTTGGCAAAACGGTAACTTTCAAAAGTGGGGCATATCTCATTATTGAACATACCGAAGCCTTCCATGTAATTGATGTGAACAGCGGCAATAGAGCAAAAGCTGGAAACGACCAGGAAACAAATGCTCTTGAGGTCAACATTGCTGCGTGCAGTGAAATAGCACGACAGCTACGTTTAAGGGACATGGGCGGAATTATTGTGATCGATTTTATCGATATGCATGATTCAGAAAATCGCCACAAAGTTTACAACAAAATGAAAGAGGTCATGGAAGATGACCGAACCAAGCATCACATACTGCCTTTAAGTAAGTTTTGCTTGATGCAAATTACACGACAACGAGTTCGTCCTGAAGAAGACATTGACACCTCCGAGGTGTGTCCGGTTTGTAAAGGGACAGGCAAAGTGACTCCAACAATTTTATTTACTGATGAAATTGCCAGTAGGATAGATTACATTTTTTCGGACTTAGATCACAAAAAAATTGTGATTAATGTCCATCCATTTGTGGAAGCCTATCTGAAAAAAGGATTTTTATCAATTAATAGAAGATGGCGTTGGAAGTTCAAGAAAAAAATTGAAGTAGTTGGTATGGATAACATTGCGTTATTGGAAGCTCACTTCTTTGACGAATCTATGGAAGAGATTATCTTCTAAAACCATTTGTTTGGTTGTTAAAAAAATTTAAACCCCGCTTTTGCGGGGTTTTTTTGTGACCATTATCACCTGCATAGTCTCTATCCTTTTCTTTATTTGCTACTTTTAAATTTCGGTAGGTTAAAATCAAGTAAATTGTCAGTTTTTAGCATTTAACCGTCAAATCATTCAGAAAACTTTAAAAACAGTAGTAAACAAAAAGGTCATGAAGAAAATTATTTTTATCCTTAGCTTGCTTTTATCTAGTTCAATACTTTCGCAGGCCCAGATTATTAATCCTGTTAAATGGACCTTCGAGAACAAGAAAATTTCCGATACCGAATATGAATTGCATTTTAATGCCACTATTGAAAAAGGATGGCATTTATATTCCGAAAAATTACCGGAAGGTGGCCCAATTGCCACTTCTGTTCACTTTGAAAATAGCAGCGAATTCGAGCTGATTGGTAACTTTGAATCTTTAGAAAAAGGAATTAAAGTTTTCGATCAAACCTTCAATATGGAACTTGAATACTTTGGAAACAAGGCAAGTTTCATTCAGAAAATTAAATTGAATTCCACAAATCCGATAAACATTATCGGGTATGTCGAATACATGAGTTGTAACGACGAAACCTGTACCCCTCCGACCGAAGCTGATTTTTCGATATCGATTGGAGAAAAAAAAAACAATGAAACCCTAAACGATCAGGGATCAATTGTTATCAACGATAATTTAAAAGGAGATAGCAATCGTAGCCTTTTTATTTTCTTCTTCTTTTCATTTTTAGCCGGATTGGCTGCAATTTTAACTCCTTGTGTATTTCCAATGATTCCAATGACGGTTTCGTTTTTTATGCACAGTAGTGAATCGAAAGCACGGGCAAAAATTAATGCAGTTATTTATGGTCTTTCAATTATTGCTATCTACACCATTATTGGTACGCTGGTTGCCGTTCTGTTTGGTCCGGATGCCGCCAACTGGCTGAGTACACATTGGATTCCAAATATTATTTTCTTTGTCATTTTTGTGGTTTTTGCCTTCTCGTTTTTTGGGATGTTCGAAATTGTTCTACCCAGTTTTTTGGTCAATAAAGCCGATAAAAATGCCGATAAAGGTGGTTTGTTGGGCTCATTTTTTATGGCCTTAACCCTGGTATTGGTTTCCTTTTCGTGCACGGGACCTATTGTTGGTGCTATTTTGGTTGAATCGGCCGGCGGCGAAGTGTTAAAACCCATCATTGGTATGTTTGGTTTTGCGCTGGCTTTTGCACTGCCATTTACCCTTTTTGCCTTGTTCCCACAATGGTTAAACAATTTGCCAAAATCGGGCGGATGGTTGAATTCTGTTAAAGTTGTTCTTGGCTTTGTTGAATTGGCCCTGGGATTAAAATTTCTGAGTATTGCCGATCAAACCTATCATTGGGGAATTTTAGACCGCGAAGTATACATTGCCATTTGGATTGTCATCTTTACCTTGCTGGGGCTGTACCTTTTGGGTAAAATGAAATTTGCCCACGATAGCGAAGTGAAATTTGTTTCCGTTCCTCGTTTAATGTTATCGATAATTGTGTTCTCCTTTGTGGTTTACCTGATCCCTGGAATGTTTGGCGCTCCTTTAAAGGCCATTTCAGGCTATATGCCACCCATGTCGACGCACGATTTCGATCTGCATAAAATCATTCGTGAAGAGGTGCAAATGGTCACGAAAAGTCAATCGTCGTATTCATTTTTAGACGAAGAAAAGTTAGAAGGTTGCCCCGATCCTATGTTTGGAGATTTGTTGCACTTGCCTCATGGTTTAGAAGGATATTTCGATTATGAAGAAGGACTCGCCTGTGCTCGCGCTCAAAACAAGCCCCTGTTTATTGATTTCACGGGTCATGGTTGTGTGAACTGTCGTGAAATGGAAGCTACTGTATGGAGCGATGCACGTGTCCTGGATCGGCTGAAAAACGATTTTGTGGTGGTGGCTCTTTACGTCGACGATAAAACAAAACTTCCTGAATCGGAATGGATCACTTCGGAATACGACGGAAAGGTCAAAAAAACAATCGGGAAAAAATATGCCGATTTTCAAATTGCACGTTTCGGAGTCAATGCCCAACCCTATTATGTGTTGCTCGACAAGGAGGAACAAATGTTGGTTCAGCCGAAAGCACGCGACTTAAATCCCGATAATTTTGTTAAATTTCTGGATGAAGCTCTGGCTAAATTTAAATCAAAGCAATAGGAGATAAAGATTTTTTGGAGCATTCTTGATCATAGGATCATTCTCCTTTTTTATTCTGTTTGTTATAGTCGATTACAGAAAATTAAAAAAAGTGCTTTCAGAAACGAAAGCACTTTTTTTAGTCATACGTTTTAAAAACCATTCCAAAAGAAATACTCCAAGACTGATTCTGATAAAAACAATCTGTTCTGTTTTGGATTCTGGTTCAAATCCAGTGTATTTGTTAATTTGTTTCAATTCTTATGCTCAAATTGAAAAAGTTAGGAAACAAAATTAGTTTGCTTCAATTAATAGGACGTAGAATACAAGCCTGAAGTTCATTTAATCCTTCAATTCAATCTCAATTACACCATTGGAACCTTGAGTTCCATATAGCATCGAAGCTTCATTTCCGGTAAGAACCTTTACCTTTTTAACCTGAACCGGCGAAATGTCACTGATGTCGAAGGTCCTGATTTGATTGACGACCAATAAGGCCTCGTGTCCAGCTTGGTTGCTTGAACTTCCTTTTCCGGGAAGGAAAAGTCTAATGGGACTGCTGGTGTCATCAACTACTACGCTGGGATAAACACTTTGGACGACGTCGAAGATATTTTGGAAAGAGAAAAAGTTATTGTTGTTATCGCTGTAATTTTCAAGTGCTTCACTTAAGTCATTCTCTGCCATTACTTGGTTTTCGATCACCGAGCTGAAGGAATTTTTAGTATCGATGTAAATTAAATTCACATCGATGGTATCTTCCTTATTTGTTTTATAGACAATAGAATAAAAGCCATTTGTTTTAAACTGGATTTTGTCTTTGTCCGAAACTTGAATGGTATAGAATCCTAAAGAGTCAGTTTTTACCAATTGTTTCGATTTCTTCGATTCTACAGTAACATTCGTTAATGGATACTTTTGAAAACCAAGAACATGACCCTTGATGGTCTTTTGTGCCGATGTTGATATTGCAATGGATGTGATGAACAGAGCAATGAGAAATGTGACCAAAGTAGAACGAAGCATATTTAACGATTTAAATAATTAGTAGGCTAAAATTAATCGTTTTTAGCTTGAAAGTTCCCCATTAGCTCATGTTTTTAAAACTAGTGACTTTTGAAAATGCGTCCTAATATTCTCCACTCACATCGGTTAACGCTTCAAAACCAGTTTCGGTCACCAAAATGGTATGTTCAAATTGGGCCGATAATTTTCCATCGGCGGTACGCGCTGTCCATCCATCGTGTTTGTCGACTTTTGTGCGTGATTTTCCTTCATTGATCATGGGTTCGATGGTGAATATCATCCCTGGTTTCATCATCGGACCGGTGTTTTTTCGTCCAACATGTTCCACCTGAGGATCTTCGTGAAAATCGATGCCTACGCCGTGGCCGCAAAATTCATATACCACTGAGTGACCTTTCGATTGCGCATAACGAGAAATGGCGAAACCAATGTTTCCAAAATAATTGCCGGGTTTTACCTGTTGGATCCCCAAATTTAAACAATGATAAGTATCGTCGATCAGGCGTTGAGCCTTAGCCGGAATCTCCCCCAGGGAATACATTTTGCTGGTATCGCCATAATAGCTATCCAGAATGGTGGTGACGTCGATGTTGAAGATGTCTCCTTCCTTGATTACAATGTTTGCCGAAGGAATACCGTGACACACCACTTCGTTAAGCGAAATACACGATGATTTTGGATAGCCGTGGTAACCTAAAGTGGCAGGTATGGCTCCATGGTCACGAATATACTGTTCAATGAGGTCATCGAGGTATTCTGTTGAAATGCCCTCCTTGATGTAGCCTTCTATCATTTTTAATACATTTCCGGCCAACTGACTACTTTTTCTGATGCCTTCGATCTGTTCGGCAGTTTTTATAATTATTCCCATGGTTTTTAAAAATTTGTACAAAAATGACGATTCGCAGCGGGTTTTCAAAACACTCTTCTAATTTTGTAGGCAAACAAACCATTTTTAACCCATGACCACTTTTAAAATTAACACCGATGCCCCATTGGTTTATTCCGAAGAATTTACTGTTCGCTCCTATCATGTCGATATTAACCGGAGGCTCACCATTCAGAAATTGTGCAGTTTTTTTCAGGACATTGCGGGAAACCATACTGTAGCTTGTGGTGTGGGCTGGGAAGTCATGCAGGATGAAAACTTATTTTGGGTGCTTTCGCGCATGAAAATCGAAGTGAATAAATATCCCGAGTGGCGCGACCAAATTACCATCCGTACCTGGTCGAACGGATTGGATGGTTTAATGGCGGTGCGTAATTTCCAGGTACTTTCGGCAAAGGGCGAGGTCGTAGTGAAGGCCATTAGTCAGTGGGTGATGGTGAATACCGAAACGCGTCGCTTCGTGCGTGCCGATGACTTCATGCGTGATTTTCCTTTGAATGCTGAACGTTTGTTCGAAAATAATCCGGGCAAGATTGAGGCATTAAAAGAAGGTGTAAAATTTGGTGCTTCGGAAGTTTCGTTCACTGAAACCGATATGAACCGCCATATGAACAACGTCAGTTACATCGATCGAATTGTCAATACCTACGAAAGCGAATTTTTACTTAGCCATCAAATCTGCGATTTTGAAATCAACTTTATGAAAGAGGCGGTACCGTGTGAATCGATTTTGGTTCAGCAACAAAAGCTTAGCGAAACGGAATTTCTCAACAATATTATTCAGGAAGAAGGCGGCAAAGAAATGGTGAGAACAAAAATAGTTTGGCAATAAGTTCTCTAATTGTTGCCTCTCCGATCAAAATGGAAAAATGAGTATTTATCCAAAACTTTTTCCGATTCAAGGTTAAAATCATTGATGCGTTCATTTCTGATATCGGTAGGTATTTTAGCATAGTTGAAATGATATTGTTCGCAATTGGCCTGATAAAGTGAATTTTTCTTTTGTGCATAGGCAAAAAATGAAATGGTGGCCAACAGAATGATTAAGAGAGGTTTCATTTGGTTTTTATTTTTGGAAAAATACATAATTTCCACCATGAAAAAAACCATTTGTTGCGGACTCCATTTATATTTAACCAGCAAGCAAGTGCAATGTATTTACCAACAATCATTTCCCTTGCATTCATCCTAATAAGTAAATCAGGTACATTTATAATTTTCAATCGTTGCCAGAAAGGATTGTTTGTAAGGCCCGAAGCGCAATACGCCGGAGTTAATAATTCTTTTTGTAGTTTTGGAAATTAGCATGCATCTTTTTCATGAACAAAAACTTTAATCACTATAAAGATCTACTATGAACATTAAAAACAAACAATTATTGCTGTCGGTGGGCTTCCTTATTTTGGTCGGATTTGGATTACAGGCACAACCCGTTACTCCCGGTCGGCAAATGGACTATGAAACTAAAGGCGATACTGCACGAAGTATTGCAGATTACTTCTCTCCGGCTACTAGTATGAAAATGACACCGGATGCCGATGGATTTATTCAACGTTGGTTACTCCTAGAACCAATTATCAAACCAAACCGTGGCAATACTGTGTTCACTGATAGCTACATAAGAAACGCATTTGATACCCTGTATTTTTCGAACCAGTTTACTGTTCTTCCCAAAGATGGAGAAAAGGTAAAAGTTGGTGAGCAGGAACTCACTTGGCATGCATTGGAAAGTAAAAAATTCAATGTCAAACTATTCCGATTTGCGTATGGGTTAAGAAAACCTATTTACGGCGTTATCTTTTGGTCAGTAACAGTGGTCAACGCTCCGCAAGAAATGAAAAATGTTAGAATGGCAGTGGGTTCAAATTCAGCATCCATGTGGTGGCTAAATGGTGAGGAAGCAGTGATTCTTTCCGGAGATCGGCGCATGGTTATGGATGATTGTGTCTCGTCCCGCTTAACACTCAATAAAGGTAAGAATATCATCCGTGGAGCCGTAATCAATGGTCCTGGGATGAGTGATTTCTGCGTTCGATTCCTGGATGAACAAGGAGAACCGATAAAAAATATCACCATTACTTGCGAATAATAATTAGATAGTTATTCTGTTTAAGAACTCAATTGGAATTAGTATGAAACGAGCCAAGAGGCACAATCTCTCACTCAACGGGATGATTATAGATGGCGAGTTGCATCGAATACCTTTAGGAAATTAAAATTATAATGAGATGAAAAAAATAAAAATATCAGGTACAATAGCGCTGTTGTCGTTGTTGCTTGCCGGAACAGCGATAGCACAAGTTGGAAAACCTTTTATTCACGACCCTTCAACCATCATGGAATGTGATGGAAAGTATTACACTTTTGGCACAGGTGGAGGCGGATTAATATCGGAAGACGGTTGGACATGGAACGGCGGTGCGGTTAGACCTGGTAGAGGCGCTGCCCCTGATGCCATTAAAATTGGCGATCGCTACCTTATTGCCTATGGCTCAACTGGAGGAGGCCTTGGAGGTGGACATGATGGTATTATAAATACCATGTGGAATAAAACGCTTGACCCAAAATCTCCCGATTTTAAATTTTCAGAACCTATCCAAGTTGCCTCATCTTCTAATATGGAAGATTGCGATGCTATCGACCCGGGACTTTTACTTGACCCTACAACTGGTCGCCTGTGGTGTTGCTATGGTACTTATTTTGGAAACATTCGCATTGTTGAACTTGACCCTAAAACAGGAAAACGTGTTGAAGGTAACAAAGCAGTTGATATTGCCATTGATTGTGAAGCTACCGATTTGATGTATAATGATGGATGGTATTATCTTCTTGGCACACATGGAACCTGCTGCGATGGCGCCAACTCAACCTACAATATTATTGTTGGTCGTTCCAAAAGCATAACAGGTCCATACCTTGATAACATGGGAAGAGATATGTTAAAAGGTGGAGGAAAAATGGTTATTGCTGCTGGCGGAAGAGCCACTGGAGCAGGACACTTTGGCCGTTTCGTTATTGAAGACGGCGTTGAAAAAATGTCATTCCATTGGGAAGCAGATTTTGATCAGGGAGGACGCAGTGTATTAGCTATCCGTCCCTTACTCTGGAAAAAGGGCTGGCCTGTTGCAGGTGAAAAGTTCAAGGAAGGAACCTACGAAATTGAATCGGAACGAAGAGGATATGCCTTGGAGTTAGTAGTTGATTTTGTGCGTATGCCGCGTGGAACGAGAGGATTCAGACCTGATCCAAACGAACCAATTGTGCCAATAGCATCACAAATGTTGGAAGATGTAATTGGTACCTGGCCAAGCGGTGATATAGGTGTAAGAATTGGAGATTACATGTTCCGTCCACATCAGAGATGGACAATTACATCAGTTCCCGAAGCTGGCGGATATTTAGGTGGACCTTATTATAAAATAGTAATTGAAGGAACAGATCGGGCATTGGCAGCAACAGCTGAAGCTGAACTAATAACGGTTCCAACATTTACCGGCGCTCCGGAACAATGTTGGCGTATCGATCAATTGATTGATGGAACCTACAGAATAATGCCAAAAGTAATTCCAAATTCAAAAGAGAATTTTGTACTGGTATCTATCGGAGATAGCACACCAACACTTGCAAAGTTTGACATGAACAGTGACAATTCCAAATGGAATTTTAAGGATCACTAAACCTATTGATAGGAAAGACGCAGGTTGAATGAGCTGCGTCTTTTTTTTTTTTTCTTGTAAATAGCACAATGCTGTTAAATGAATCCTTATTTATTAGCAAGCAAAGCTTCAATCTTTTTCATTTTCTCTTCAATGGGTAAATTTCCGTCTATCCAATGAATTTCAAAACCTTGTTTTTCCATACGGCGGAACCAGGTCATCTGGCGTTTGCTAAATTGGTGAATGGCTGTTTCAAGTTGTTTGTACATTTCGTCGTACGATAACTGTCCCAGGATAAATTGGGTGAGGTACTTGTATTCCAATCCATAATAAATCAGTTGTTCAGGTTTAATGCCTTGTTCGAGTAAACGGGTAACTTCAACGATCATTCCTTCATTTAATCGTGAACTTAAACGTTCAGATATCCTTTTACGTCGTGTTTCCCGATCGAACTGCACCCCAACAATCAAACTATGAATGTCAGGGAATTGTATCGTTATTTGAGGATTGTGGCAATAGTATTCCTGAATTTCGATGGCCCGAACGGCCCTTTTAATGGTGTCGACGTCAGAAACATTGTGCAGGGTTTTATAATTTTTTAAGATAGTTTCCAGCTCGGCTAATTCTTTCCCCTCAAGGGTTTGGCGCAAAGTTTCGTTAACGGGCACGTTAATCAGTTGGTAACCTTTCAACACGGCGTCGATATACATCCCTGTACCTCCGCAAACGATTGGCCATTTTCCGCGTGATCGAACAGCTTCAAAGGCTTTGATGAAATCGCGTTGGAATTCAAAAACATTATACTCATAGCCGGCATCAACAATGTCAATCAAATGGTGGGGGATTTCTTTGCCATCGATGGAAAATTCATCGAGATCTTTTCCGGTACCAATGTCCATACCCCGATACACCTGCCTTGAATCGGCAGAAATAATTTCGCCATCCAAACGTTTGGCCAGTTCAACGGCTACACCCGTCTTTCCTGATGCCGTAGCACCCAAAATGGTAATTAAATTGTATGATTTCATGATTTGATGCAAAACAAAAGTGCCTCGATTCTTCAGTATTACAAAACTAATGTATTTTTGTGGGGTACGAACACCTTGAAATGAAAGCTGTAGATTATATTAAAAAAATGTTGGATGAAAGCTTCAGGGTTATGCTTAATCCAAAGAAGCACTGGAAGGATGTGAATACATCAGCCGATTTGTTGGAGATGGGATGGTTTATGTTTTATTTGCCTGGATTTTTATTGGTTTTTCTGGCCATATTCCTGGGTGATTTATTGTTTGAATCGGAATACGGATTTTTATTTACCGATACCATCATTAAAGCAATCCGAAAAGTGCTTCATTTGAGCTTAATGTTATGGGCTGCAAACATGTTGATATTTGAAATTTCAAAATCATTTCATGTTCCGGTATCGCATGAGAACTCACGAAAAATGGCGTCTTATGCCTTATTACCAGTGCTTTTTGTTACCATTGTTGCCGGTTTGTTTCCTTTCATGGATATCGTTGGATTAGTTGGTTTTTATTCGCTTTATTTAGTCTATAGCGCCCTGAATCTACTCTATGATATCCATTTTAAAAAGAACACTTCGTATGTGATTGTTTTGCTTTCGTCGCTTTTTTTAGCATTTGCATTCATTGGTTTTCTGCTGAGTAAGTTAACTGCATTAATTATTTATTAGAATGGGATTAAAACCACAAAATAAAGTCAATATAAAAAACAAGAAGGCTTATTTCGAGTACGAGATTCTCGAAACCTTAACAGCCGGACTTCAATTGCAAGGGACTGAAATTAAGTCGATACGCGCAGGAAAAGCTGGTTTGGTTGATTCTTATTGCCAGTTTTATCAAAGTGAATTGTATGTGAAAAACATGCACATTGCAGAATATTTTTTTGGATCGATCAACAACCACGAAGCAAAACGCGAGCGTAAGCTTTTACTGCAAAAGCGGGAGCTACTAAAGTGGGAACGAAAAATAAAGGAAAGTGGTTATACGCTGGTTCCTTTGCGTTTGTATTTAACCGACAAGGGAATTGCGAAACTTGACATTGCGCTGGCTCGGGGTAAAAAGACCTATGATAAACGTGAAACCCTTAAACAGAAGGACTCAAAACGCGACATTGATCGTGCCATGAAAGAGTAGCAGCTTGTTCATATTTATTTCGATCTCTTATCCTTTTACAGCTATTCATAAGCTTTTATTCGAAAAACAGAAAAACCCTGAAGGAAAAACCAACAGGGTATGTGTTCTCATGATGAGCTATTTACTGGCTGTATTTATTGTTCGCTTTTGCGGATAATGGTGATTTTTTCGTTGCCATTCTTGAGTGTTTCTTTGTTGAAGCTAATAATGTCTGGATCGTTTAGATCAATCAAATTTCGATTGGTCTTTCTATCTATCCGGAATCCATTGCTTCGATTTCCAAAATCATCCTCGCTTAACATCATCATCCGAGGATCGGATATGTCGCCGTTCTTGAAACGGAACTCTTTGACTATGCCTTCGGGACCTTTCATAATAATTACTTTTGATGAATCTCCGTCCGTGTCAATGTTAACATCGAAGGTGTGTTCGTCATCGTTGGTCCATAGAGCGGAATTACCATGAGGACCTGAAACAATACGATGTTTCATTTTTTGATTCGAAAATTTATCGGTATTCGTATTAACAATCAGCTTCACCTTGTCCCCTTCATAAATATAGGTGCTATCGGTTACAGTTTTCCCATCTTCGTTAATGACGATGGTTTTGATTATTTTCTTTTCAATTTTCGTTGAATCTCCTTCATTGGCCTTGGCTAGGTTGCTCAGCAGCATCATAAGCGAAACCGCCAGAAAAAATTGTAGTGCTCTCATAACTATTTTTGTGTTAGGATTAATTTATCTGAAGTCAAAAGTACAGGTGTAAAATCCCAATTTCAGTTAATGGAATAATAAAAACTGTTAAAGAAAAGTTAAAGTGATGATTCGAAGGATTTTAAATCGCTATTTTTGAGGCATGACCAGAAGAAAGGTAAATAGTTTAATTGTATTAATGGCTGCAGCAATGTTGGGCATCATAGTGTTGCAATTGTTTTGGATGAAAAATGCCATGCAAGTGCGCAATGAACTGTTCGACCGGAGTGTAAAGGAAGCCATGATGGAAACCTCAAAACGAATGGAGACGCTTTCTGATGTCTTGTTTATTCAAAATATGGTTCAACCCGGATTGGGGCATTCTTCAAATGGTCAGGCGCCTGGAATCATCAATTTTAGATCGCAGAACATCAGTTCTTCAGGTGATACCATTCGGTCGGTTTTTACTCGAAAATTTCCTTCACGGAAGAAAATTGAAAGTACTGTTAAAATAATTTCATCAAATACCGATGACCTTCAACGTAATATTCAGGTAGAATATGTCGAGATGGATTCAGTTATTTCGGATTTGGAAAATAGAATTGACCAAAATTTTACGGTCTGGGTGGATAGCGCTGTTGAACATATGGAATTGGATTCCTCCTTTTTGAAAAGGGAACAGGAATTCAGCTTTCGTTTCGATCATCGGGCGCAGCGTCTGAAAAATGTTGCTGGTCAAATGGTATACGAAAGCTGGGTGATGGATAAAATCAGGGTGCCTGATACCTCGTCCATAAACCGATCCTTAAGCGAAGAACTTCGGATGCGTAACATTCCCATCCAATATGAATACGGAGTGTTTTCGTCGAATGGAGGTTTGGTGAAAAAGGAAACTGCAGATTCGGTCTTACTCGCTAATTCCAACTATTCAGCAAAATTGTATCCCAATGAGATCATTACAAAAGGAGATAAGTTGGCGCTTTATTTTCCCGGACGTAAGGCTTTCGTGTTTAAAAAATTAATTGGCCCGGCCATCATGTCCATTTTATTTTGTTCCCTAATTTTGGTAGTTTTTGGTTTGAGTATTTTTTATATTCTCAATCAGAAAAAGATTTCAGAAATGAAATCAGACTTTATTAATAACATGACGCACGAATTTAAAACGCCTTTGGCAACCATTTCGGTTGCTGCCGATACCATTGTGAATCCCAAAATCATAGCTGATCAGGAGAAGGTAAAGTATTTTACTGGTGTAATTAAAAAAGAAAATCAACGAATGAACCAGCAAGTTGAATCAATTCTTCAAATTGCACGTCTCGATCGGAAGGATCTTGATTTCCATTTTAAGGTACAAAACATTCACGAAATCATCGACAAGGCCGTTCATATCATTAGTTTGCAGGTTGAAAACCGTAATGGAACAATTGGAACCAATTTTATTGCTCAAAATACCGCCATCACAACTGATGCAACACATGCGCTTAATTTGCTTAATAACCTGCTGGATAACGCCAATAAATATTCTAACGACCGACCCGAAATAATGATTTCAACCCGAAATTCCGATCGCGGTGTATGGGTAATGGTCAGCGATAAGGGCATTGGGATGAGCAAACAGGTTCAACAAAAAATATTCGAGAAATTTTACCGCGAAACGAGTGGAAATATTCACAATGTAAAAGGTTTTGGTCTGGGGCTTAGTTATGTAAAGGCGGTGGTGGATGCCAATAAAGGCGAAATCAAAGTAAGTAGTGAATTGGGGAAGGGAAGTACCTTTGAGGTGTTTTTCCCCTTTTCTGTGACTGATGGATAGAATAAACTGAATAAACTGAATGAACTGATCCCTCGACTACCTCGATAAGCTCGGCAACCAAAGCTCGGGAACCGAATGACTGAATGACTGAATGACTGAATGAACTGAATGAACTGATCCCTCGGTAAACTCGGGAACCAAAGTTTGGGAACTAACGGATTGAAAGGTGAATAAATGAGTAGAATGATTCCTTGCCTTTTGGAGTGAAATGAGAGATCTTGTTATCAACACAGGATGCTGGTAATCATCAATTTAAATTTACTCAATGACCAATGACTTAATGACTAATTAAATGACTAAAAAAATATTTTTTGTGGAAGACGATCTCAGTTTTGGTTCAGTGATGAAATCGTACCTGGAACTGCATGAGTATGACGTCACCTGGGTGGACGATGGAAAGTATGCAGTTGATCGTTTTCAAGGAAATAAATTCGATATGGCCATACTCGACGTGATGTTGCCCAATGTTGATGGATTTACCATAGGGAAGGAAATTAAAGCCTTGCGACCGGAGCTGCCTTTGATCTACTTAACGGCCAAAAGTTTGAAGGATGACATTTTAAAAGGCTACGGCATTGGAGCTGATGATTATGTGGCGAAACCTTTTGATTCGGAAGTTTTATTGGCCAAAATGAACGCCATTCTTAATCGATCGGAGCACGAAATTCAAAAAAATACGGGCGAAGTTTATCATATAGGGAGGTATAAATTCAATTACCGATTTCGCACCATTGAAGCAGGTGGACACAAGAACAAACTTTCGCCAAAGGAAGCTGGATTATTGCGTATGCTCTGCATGAAAAAAAATGAATTGTTGCCACGTGATGAGGCGCTTCAAATGATTTGGGGTAGCGATGATTATTTTATGGCCAGGAGTATGGATGTGTATGTTACTAAACTTCGAAAGTATTTCAAGGACGATCCGTCAATTGAAATTAAAAATATACATGGCAGTGGTTTTATTCTGGAAGAACTATAAATTTTTATGGATGTCCATTGGAATTGTAAAATGGAATGTGGTTCCTACTTGATCAACCGAAGAAAACTCGATGCTACCCTCTAATGCTTCACAAAGTCCTTTGGTTATTGACAATCCGAGACCAATGCCAGGCATTTTGTACGAGCCTTTTCTGTCAATTTTAGAGAAGCGCATAAATATTTTATCTTGTTGGTCCAGGGGTATTCCAACACCCGAATCGATGACTTCAAAATGCATAATTTCATGTTCACCATATACCTTTATCACAATCTCCCCTTTGGGTGTGTATTTTAAAGCATTGCTGATCAAATTCATTAAAATCTGTTTTAATCGGGTTTTGTCGGTATGTATCGGGTTGATTAATAATTTCGGTTCTACAATATAACGTATCAGTATATCCGGTCTGTTTTTACGGACTTCTATCGTTTCTACAATGGATTTAACTTCTGAAATGACATCGTCAATTGTGGTAATGGTATAATTAAGACGTAAGTGGTCAGAGTCAATCAGTGAAACATCAACAATGTCGTTTATTAAATTGAGTAAATAGTACGCATTAAGTACAACTTGGTTGCTAAATCGCTGAAGTCGGTCATTGGTCTTTGTTTCGTTATTGATTAGTTCTGAAAATCCAACAATCGCATTCATTGGCGTTCTTATTTCATGAGATAAATTGGCCAGAAAATTTGTTTTCAATTTTTCAGATTCCATGGCCTTATTTTTTTCAATTTCGATAAACTTATTCTGTTCCAATAATTCGATTCTTAAATTCTTTTCTGCAATGTTTGTTTTGGTGAGTTCCTTAATCATAACAGAAAATGGGATGGATGTTAATAGATTGAATAGAAAGAAATTAGCGCTCACCGCGATCCATGTTATCGCAGTGTAAGATTTGAATAAGAGTGTGTCGAATACCTGGAAATGAATCAAAATCGCTAATGCAAGAATAATTATGAGATTTAGCGCAACAGTGCGCAAAGCTGCTTTTAAATCGATTAATAAAGCGGCCAGAAAAGAACTTGACGCCATCCAAATGAACCCGGGGCCCGAAGGACCTAAAATAACCAATAATGTGATGGCCAGAATGTAAAATGAAAAAAGAAGGATGCGGATTTTTATTTGAAGTTTTAGCTTACGCTTAAGGAAAAGGAAAAGAGTGACCACAATAATAATGATATCAATGATTGTAATTAGCGTTGATTTGGAAAGGATGGCTGCCATTAAATTTGGAATCATCACCAATGCGCCAACCGTAAACAGAGAAAGCATTAGTCCATTAAATATTTTTTCACGAAAATAGATCAGGCCATCTTCGATCTTATATTCACGGTTTTTTAAATAATTTTGTACCGCATTCGGAATTGCATGAGACAATTTCATTCATGAAAATTTGTAATATCACCCTTGATAGATCAGTGTAAGGTACAAAATTTTCATATATCAATTTCTTTTTTTTCCAAAGTCCTTATCAATCTTTAAAAAAGGAATTAGAATCAAACCCGGTAGGGTGCAAGCTATCACCCAAATGAAAAAATGTTCATAGTGCAGGTATTCCTGAATCCACCCGCTGAGCATGCCTGGAAGCATCATACCCAAAGCCATTATCCCGGTAGCTAATGCATAATGGGAGGTTTCGTTCTGCCCATTAACATAGTAAATCAGGTATAGCATAAAACCTGTAAATCCAAAACCATAACCAAATTGTTCAAATGCAATAAAAAGTTGAATGAGAGCCATGTTTGATGTATGAAAATGTGCCATAAACCAATAAAGAATATCTGGTAAATTTAAGGCCAATGCCATGGGCCAGATCCAAAATTTCAGTCCGTTTTTAGCCACCGCCATACCTCCCAAAATACCTCCAAATACAAGGCCCAATACCCCAATGGTACCATAAGCCCAACCCACTTGTTCGTTGCTTAAAGCTAAGCCACCTGCTTCTTTACTATCAATTAGAAATGGAATGGCCAATTTGGTTAATTGGGCTTCTCCCAAGCGATAGAGAAATAAAAATCCAATAAAAATTGCCAGGTTCTTTTTCTTTATAAATGAACCTATTGTTTGAAAATAGGCAAGCATCATCTTATTGAAGTCAGGCAATGCTTTCTCTTCGTCGCCAGGTGGATGTGGAAAGATGAATCGATGATAGAGAGCAATTAGAACGTAAATTAATCCTGTGGCAATCAAAACAATCATCCAAACCGTTTGTATGGAATTGAAATGCGTACTTAATACTCCCGAAAGATAAACCAAGCCTCCCTGACCGGCAATTGCCGCAATACGCCAGGCTGTGTTTCGAATGCCTACAAAAAAAGATTGCTGATGTGCCGATAATCCCAACATATAAAAACCATCGGCAGCAATGTCGTGGGTAGCTGAGTTAAATGCAATGAGCCAAAAAAGGATGATGCTCCATTTGATGACTCCTGTGGTCGGGATGCTCAAACCAACGGCAGCAATAAGTGCTCCCATTATTAATTGAGTAACAATTACCCAATATCGTTTTGTTTTCAGGTGGTCGATGAATGGACTCCAAAATGGTTTAATCACCCAGGGCAAGTAGAACCATCCGGTATAAAGTGTTATTTGGGCATTTGTTAACCCTAAATTTTTATAAATCACGGTAGAGACAGTGATCACCAATACATAGGGTAGTCCTTGAGCAAAATATAAGCTGGGAACCCAACTCCAGGGGGACTGCTTTAATGCTTGATTTCTCATAGGCTTAAAAGAACAAAAAATAAAGCATTATGCAAAGAATCCAAAGCTGAGATATAGCAAATAGCTATGAATAGGTCGTTAATCGCTATTGCCCTAGTTTAATACCCAATCAATGGCTGCTTCGAAGGTTGAAAAAGGTTTCGATTCATAAAAATAATTGTCTTCCTGAAGTAGAAGAGGTAAGATAATTTGATTGGGTGATCTGGTAATGTAGGCAAACCTTTTCATTTTAAAGGAAGCTAAATTGTTTTTGAAAAAATCAGACAAAAGTGAAATTTGTTCGACATCAATTTCCATAACGGTATTTCGGCAGTCAAGAATAAATCCTCTGATATTCGAGGCAATTATTTCCTGATCCAATACTTCTAACCAAGAACCTTTTAGGTCCTTAATAGTAATCACTCCACTATAATGCATCGAAATAATCCTTCCCTGCTTATCCAGCCCCCAATCTATCTGCATAACTTAATCTTTAACCGAAAGCAAAGGAAACTCTTTTGCTAGTGTGAAGTGTGTTTGTCTTATGCTATTTTGACGAATGTATGTTTTTTTGTGACGAGCGATGATTATTTGAGTGCAGAAAAGATTTTGACCGTTGGAAAGATGACATTTTGCATTGAGTAATGTTTCCTTATTTAGCTTGTTGCATTTCTATGATAAAAGTACTACCCCTATTTACGCTACTTTCAACACTTAATTCTCCTCCGTTTAGCTCAACAAATTGTTTGCATAACACCAATCCCAGACCTGTCCCTTTTTCATTGTTGGTTCCGTTAGTGCTTTCATTTTCAGTTAGATCAAATAATTTTCTCAACCTGTGATCTGGGATGCCAATCCCGGTGTCGGTTATGCGAATCTGTATTGATTTTTCTAAAACAGCAGCACTAAAACTGATTTTTCCATTGTTCGGTGTGAATTTTAAGGCATTGGATAACAAATTTGAAATAACGATGATCATACTGTTTTTGTCACTTGTCATCTCAACATCATTGACGTGATTAAGAACCTGAATATTTTTAGCTTCTGCTACCCGTTTATATAGTTCTATTGCTTGGTCAATCAGTGATTTGGTGTCTAGTCTTTCCGGATGAATTTTGATTTCAGAAAGCTGCGATTTCGACCAATTCAATAAATTATTAAGTAGTTTGAAGGTGTCCTCGGCTGTTTTTTGAACAGTTAAGCCATGCTTTTGAGCCAGATCATAATTTTTGTTATCCAATTCTTCGTTAAGTAATTCGCACATGCCTAGAATTGAGTTAAAAGGTGATTTTAGATCGTGTGAAATGATAGTGAAAAGCTTGTCTTTGGTGGCATTCGTTTCTTTTAGGTTTTTATTGAGACTAAAAATTGTTCGATAGCGCCAAAAAAGTAAAAGACCCAATAATAATAGCAATGCAATTATGCTATACATGTAGCCTTTTTCTTTTTTCTTATTATTCAGGTCGCTTTCTAAACGTTCCATGATGAATTGTGATTGAAGGCTCTTTTGCATTTCATTCAAATTTTCAAAAGTTTGAACAGCATACAGTGAGTCATAAACAGAAAAATATTCATCGTATGCCTTATTCAGCATGGAATAGTTATTTAGATTGGAATAAAACTCGACCTTCTTCTTTTTAACAGTTAAAATGTAATTCGGAAATCCAAGTTGGTAAGCCATAACTGAAGCATCCTGTAAATATTTTTCACCTGATTGATGATGATTCGTTAGTGATAACAATAGTGCCAAATCAAGTTTGTTTTCAATAATGCCTGGAATATAATTCGATTCAAAATTAAGTTGAATGGCTTCATCGATAAGAGCCTTGCATTTTGTAAAATCTTTTTTAACCAGATAATAATTTGCCAGGCCCGTAAGGCATTTGGCTTGAAAAGTTCGATTGTGAAGCTTTGAAGTTAAAGCGTAAGCCTTATTGTAATAATCAAGGGCGTTTTCATAGTCAGCCAGCTGAAAATAAACCTGTCCGATTTGTAGTAAGGAAAATGAAATTCCTGCAAGATTATTCAAGGAATATTCAATTTCATACAAAAGTTGAAAATAGTACAAGGCTTTATCATATTCTTTCCTGGCTTGAAATGCTTCGCCCATATTGGTTAAGCTATAGGCAATGCCTTCCTTAAAATTTATTTTTTGGAACAGGTGATAGGAAAGTGTATCGTATTTAATGGCCAGTAGTAAATTGTTGGTTTTGTAATATAAATCGCCAAGATTATTGTAGGCATAACCAAGTTCAATGGTGTCATTGGAACTTAAACTGATGTGAAGTGCTTTCTCAAAATAGGGAGCTGAGTTGTATATGTCATGCAAATAGTTGAGGTATATAGCTCCAATGTAATTGTTTAATTTGGCTTGAAGGTGAGACGTTTTTGATTCAGATGCTAAATTTAATGCGATTTGAGCCAATTTAATCGCTGAAGTTGGTTGGTCCTGACGAAGTTTCCAACAACTGTCGGCCAAAACGTCAATTTGATCTTGAATGGTTTTGGGCGTATTGAAAACACGGTCGTTTAAATCATTTTCAGCATTTGCTAAAAATTGAACCGACATAAAAAAAAGTACCAGAATAAATTGAAATTTCCTCATTTCACTATATCAACGCTCGACTAAATTACACAAACTTGTTAAATGATGGAGCATTTGTTGGTCTTTTTAGCAAAACATCAATGGGCTTTGTTTTAAGCTTTAGAAATGACATTTTTTTTTCGGTGATTGGTAAAAAAAATCCCGAAGGTTTTTCTGCTTCGGGATTTTTCAGGCTATGTTGTTTTTATTTAATTGACCAATGCCTGATGGCGTTTAAACATTAAATCGAAAATGCATAATGTCGCCGTCCTGCACCACGTAATCTTTTCCTTCGATGGCAATTTTGCCAACTTCGCGACAAGCCGCTTCGGAACCTAGGCGCACATATTCGGAATATTTGATCACTTCGGCACGAATGAAACCGCGTTCAAAATCGGTGTGGATAATTCCGGCAGCTTGTGGGGCTTTAATTCCTTTTCGGAAAGTCCAGGCACGACTCTCGTCGGCACCAGTGGTGAAGTAGGTTTGAAGATTTAATATTTCGTAGGCGGAATGTATCAGTTTGTTTACGCCTGGCTCATCCAAACCAAGGTCTTCCAGGAACATTTGTTTTTCTTCGTAAGTTTCCAGTTCTGCAATGTCGGCTTCAGTGGCAGCAGCTATCAATAAAATACCCGCATTTTCTTCTTCAATAATCGGTCTAACCATGTCGACATATTTGTTGCCATTGATTGCTGAAGCATCATCAACATTACAAACGTACAACACCGGTTTGTCGGTGAGCAGGAACAAGTCTGAAACCAAAGCACGGTTGGCATGATCCAGTTCGATAACCCTTGCTGCTTTTCCGCTTTCCAGTACTTTTTTATATTCTTCAAGTAGAGCCAAGGTTTTTAAGGCTTGTTTGTCTCCGCCTGTTTTGGCTTGTTTGGCAATTTTCGTGATGCGGTTTTCAACTGTTTCAAGGTCTTTGATGATCAACTCAAAATCGATGGTTTCCTTGTCGCGAATAGGGTTAACCGACCCGTCAACGTGAGTGATGTTGTCATCGTCGAAGCAACGTAGTACGTGAATAATGGCATCGGTCTCACGGATGTTGCCCAGAAATTTGTTCCCAAGTCCTTCTCCTTTACTGGCACCTTTCACCAATCCAGCAATGTCCACAATTTCAATGGTTGTTGGAACCACTTTTTTCGGGTGATCGATCTCTGTTAATTTGATTAAACGTTCGTCCGGAACAGTGATGACACCCACATTGGGTTCGATGGTGCAAAAAGGAAAGTTTGCCGATTGTGCCTTCGCATTCGATAAACAATTGAAAAGGGTTGATTTACCAACGTTAGGTAAACCTACTATGCCGCATTTTAAAGCCATAAGTTCTTATCTGTTTTTTGAGGATGCAAAAATAGTTTTTCTTTTTTAATAGTACTCAATTCACTGGCACGAAAGCCCATAAACCTGCAAAATAACAATGGAATAACAAAGCTTAAAGTAATGCGTTGATCATAAACCTTCAATTTCTAAAAACAAATTTTATCTTCGTTAGGGTATTCCGTATATGAATGAAAATTATAAAATTACATATTGTTGCTTTTAATGTTCCTTATCCGGCCGATTATGGCGGGGTGATTGATGTGTTTTATAGAGTGAAAGCGCTAAGTGAGTCGGGAGTGAAAATCCATTTACATTGCTTTCAGTATGGGCGAAAAAAATCTGAGGTGCTTGAAGCTATTTGTGAAGAAGTAACTTATTATTCGCGTTCACGTTCGCTGATTCATCAGTTTTCATATAAGCCTTTCATTGTGCAGACCAGAAGCAACAAAATGTTGCTAAAAAATCTTTTAGACAACGATTGGCCAATTTTATTTGAGGGATTGCACAGTTGCTATTTTTTGGGGCATCCTAAGCTTAAAAACAGAATAAAAATTGTTCGTAGTCACAACATTGAACATCACTATTATGCCGGTTTAGCCGATAAAGCTACGTCAATAAAAGATCGCGTTTTTTTCAGAATGGAAGCCTTGAAATTGAAACAATTCGAAAAGGTACTATTACATGCGAATAATATTGCAGCTATCTCTGAAGCGGATCAATATTACTTGCATCAAAAGTATGGAAAAACATTTCTGATGCGACCCAGTCATCCTTCCGAAGAAGTGAATATCAAAACAGGGAAAGGCAATTTTATACTTTATCATGGCGATTTAAGCACCCGTGAAAACACCGATGCCGTTATTTTCATCATGAGAGAAATAGCTCCCAGACTAAATGTTCAGTTTGTAATTGCAGGGAAAAATCCAACAGGTATTTTGTATCAGGAAGCTAAAATATGCCGCAATGTTGAAATTAGAAGGAATCCTTCGCATGAAGAAATGCAGGAATTAATTTCCAATGCACACATTAATTTGCTGCCTACATTTCAAGCAACGGGTTTTAAATTGAAATTGTTGAATGCCGTTTTTAATGGGAGATTCTGCATGGGTACACCACAATTAGTGGAAGGGACAGGACTTCAGGATGTTTGTGTCATTGTTGAAAATGCGTCTGATATAATCGATGAAATAGAACGGATATTAACGATTGAATTTTCGGAAGAAATGCTTGTAAAAAGAAAAGCACTGTTGAAATCGTATTCCAACAGTGCTTCCATATCTGGACTTTTAAAACTGATTTAGTCCACTGTTTTATCGTATTCGCCAAAATATTTCATAAACTGAACCCGTTCAAATAGTGCCGGATTTTTAGCACTGAATGAATTGGCAGCACCAATTAACTCCGGAATGGTTGAAACTTTGTTTTCGTCCATCCATTTGGCCAGGTCAACAACCAATTCTTTTACAAATTCGTAGCCATGCTTGTAAATGCCGGATACTACCTGCACCGCGCTTGCTCCGGCCATCAGCATTTTGATCATTGTTTCGTAATCGTGTATGCCCGTGCTGGCCGCTAAATCGCATTCTACGCGTCCCGACATGATACCAATCCAGCGTAGCGATTGCAAATATTCAAAAGGATGGCTCAAAATTTTAGCCGGAACCAGTTCTTTGTTGTCAATGTCGATATCAACATTGTAAAAGCGGTTGAATAAGGTGATTCCGGACAATCGTGTTTCCGATAATTCTTTGATCATGCGAGCTAAATCAGAGAAATAAGGTGAAATTTTCACTGATACCGGAAGTGTGGTTGAATCCAACACCTTATTAATGGTGGTGAAATAGTAGTCGTGAACATCCTGCGCCGAACGTTCCATATCCGAAGGCAGCACAAATAAATTCAGTTCCAGTGCATCGGCTCCCGATTCGGCCAGTTTTTTGGCAAAAAACACCCAGTCGCTCCCCGATGAACAGTTGATGCTTGCGACCAAAGGGATATCGATTCCTGCTTTTTTTACACCCTGAATGAGTTCGAGGTATTGTTTAACCTTGTCGTTTTTTATTTCATAATCGAGGTAATCCAAGTGTTCCAGGTTGTGATGTCCAACAGCTTGTTTTTCAAATTCAGCTTGGTATTCATTGTATATTTCTTCTTCGAAAATCGATTTCAAAACAACAGCTCCGGCACCATTCTCTGCTAAAAGTTTAATCTTTTCTACCGAGTTCGAAAGACCGGCACTTCCAATGATGATTGGAGTTTTTAAATCGAGCCCGAAAAAACGGGTGGTTAAATTTGCCATGTTTATTTTTTCTACTTAGAGTTTAAAATTTGTTCAAGTTGAGATTGTAATTCGGTCAGGCTTTTCAATTACTTACCAGACAAATACTCGTCCATCGATTTTGCCGCATTTCGACCGTCGCCCATGGCCAGAATCACAGTAGCACCGCCACGTACAATATCGCCTCCGGCAAATAAAACAGGGATCGACGATTGCATGTTGTCACCCACTTCGATGGTGCCCCAGCGGCTGACCTTTAAATCGGGCAAGCAAGCAGGAATCAATGGATTAGGTGATACTCCAACTGCTACGATGACCATATCCACTTCGATGTCGGTTTCTGAACCTTCTTTTGGAATGGGTCTTCTGCGTCCCGAAGAATCGGGTTCTCCCAATTCCATGTACTGAATGCGCATTTTGTTTACTCGTCCTGTTTCGTCGGCAAAGTATTCCAGCGGGTTGGCCAGGTTCATAAATTCAATGCCTTCTTCTTCGGCATGTTTCACCTCTTCAACACGGGCAGGCATTTCCACCCGCGAACGACGATAAACAATCATGGCGCGATCGGCACCCAAGCGTTTGGCCGTACGAACAGAATCCATGGCTGTGTTTCCACCACCAATTACTGCTACATTTTTACCTTTTAACACTAATGTGTCGTGATCATCGTCGGCCGCACCCATTAAATTTACACGGGTCAGGTATTCATTCGAAGATAATATTCCATTATAATTTTCACCAGGTATGTTCATGAAACGCGGTAATCCTGCACCACTTCCTACAAAAAAGCCTTCAAAACCTTCGTTTTTTAGTTCTTCAAATGAGGCTGTACGTCCTACGATAAAGTTGGTTTCGAATTTCACTCCCATCTCTTTAAGCACATCGAGTTCCACATCGACCATTTTGTTGGGTAAACGGAATTCCGGAATGCCATATTTAAGCACGCCACCTATCTCATGCAGGGCTTCAAAAACGGTAACTTCATAGCCCAGTTTAATCATGTCGCCGGCAAACGATAGTGATGATGGACCTGAACCAACAGCTGCCACCTTTTTCCCGTTTTTAGGAGCACACTGGGGAATCGCCATTTGTCCGCTGTTTTGTTCCCAGTCGGCTGCAAAACGTTCTAAATATCCAATCGCTACAGGTTCTTTGTTTAATTTTAAGGTATAAAAGCATTGCGCTTCGCATTGTTTTTCCTGAGGGCAAACCCGACCGCATACGGCAGGTAGTGCGCTGGTTAGTTTTAAGGTAGTTGCGGCAAGACCAAATTCCCGACGTTCAATGTTTTTTATAAATTCAGGAATGTTGATCGAAACGGGACATCCTTCCATGCAAGTTGGGTTAACGCAATCCATGCAACGCGATGCTTCAACTATAGCTTGTTCTTCAGTCAAGCCTGTGTTGACTTCCATGGTTTGGTATTTTACTCTTTCGCTAGGATCAACTTCCGACATTTGCACACGTGCCTGGTCTGTACGCTCTTTTCCTTTCAGTTTTTTGCGCAATTCTTCCCGCCATTCCTGCGCTCTTCTCTCTTTTAAATAGTCTGTTAAATCTGTCATTATATCAGTGGAATTAACGGTTCATGTATTGTTCAAATGCAATTTTTTCTTCGGCCTTATAACCTCCTAAACGCATCATCATTTCATCAAAATCAATTTGGTGGGCATCAAATTCAGGGCCATCAACACAGGTGAATTTGGTTTTACCTCCAACGGTAACCCGGCACGCACCGCACATACCTGTTCCATCCACCATCATCGAATTAAGACTGGCCTGGGTTGGGATATTATATTTTTTAGTGAGGAGTGCCGTAAATTTCATCATAATGGCAGGACCAATGGCAATGCATTCGTTCACTTTCTCTCTTAAGATCACTTCCTCTGCTCCTTGTGTCACCAGACCTTTTCTGCCGTGCGATCCGTCGTCAGTCATGATAATGACTTCATCGCTCCATTTTCTAATTTCATCTTCTAAAATAATGAGGTCCTTGCTTCGGGCTGCCAGAACTGAGATGACTCGGTTTCCTGCTTTTTTGAAACCTTCAACAATGGGTAAAAGTGGCGCTACGCCAACTCCTCCGCCACATGCCAATACAGTACCAACATTATGAATATCGGTTTCTTTACCCAGAGGGCCTACCAGGTCGATGAGGAAATCGCCAGCCTCAAGAGCAGCTAATTTTTCTGTGCTCACACCCACTTTTTGGGCAATCAGGGTAATTGTTCCTTTTTTCTCGTCAGCAGCAGCTATGGTAAGTGGGATACGTTCTCCATTTTTGGAAACCCGGAGTATGACAAAATTACCCGGTTTACGGGCTTTTGCGATCAGAGGAGCTTCAACTACCAGTTTTACTACATTTTCCGAAAAAAACTCCTTTTCTATAATTCGATTCATTTGGTTAGTATTTATCTCAATTTTCGGTTTCGAACATACAAAATTATATTTTCATTAGAGCAGAAAATTGACTGCTATAAAATAAGTTAATGCAATTTAGAATAGATCGATTTTGAATAGACCGGTGCAAATTGTTTTTTAGCCATTTATGCAGTTATCTTTGTAATCTTTGTTATATTGTGTGTTTGCCCATTTTTAATTAAAAGAGGAAAACGAACGTTTTAAAATTTTATGAGCGAATACACCCTTGAATCAATCAGAGATGCGCTGCATTTAAAACAAAAAAAATTACAGCGTGATATTGTCGATTTGAAAGAGTTGGTGCAACCAGAAGCCCCTGATAGTGCCATTGGTAGGGTGAGTCGGATGGATGCAATTAACAATCGGAGCATTAATGAAGCCGCTTTGCGAAAAAAGAAAATGCAATTATCAAAAATAGAAAATGCCTTGATTGAGATTAAACAAACTACCTTTGGAAAATGTATTCGCTGCGGAAAATCTATTCAACTTGCCCGAATCTTATTAATGCCCGAATCAAAAGTATGTGTAAATTGTGCCAGATAAGCTATTAATGAAATGATATTAAATCCAATACCGTCTCCTCCGCAATTTGTAATTGCCCTTACTGAACATCGAATATTTGGGCATATTTTAGTCCCCTTTTTTATTGAACCTAATCAGCAAGGAACTTTTTATAGTATAAAAGCTTCTGTTTTGCTGCAGGATGTCCAACAAAATCCGGATTTATTCTCAAAGGCAGAAAAAAGATTAGTCGAACTTAGTGAAAAATATAGCGATGATAGTTTAGCTCGTAGGTTTTCTAAAAAACTTGGAAGCAAGGATTTTTTTAAGAAGATCGATCCCGATTTTTTTAACGGACACATCACGCCTTTTATAGATAAGCAGATTGTTGAAGCCTTGAAGATCATTCAGGAAAATCAAATGCGCCTCTATTTCAAAGCGGCCAAATACAATAATGTGTACGATGAAGACCTCGTTAAAATGGGGCCTGAATTTGCGATCCCAACATTTCATTTCGATTTGAATGAGGAAGGTTTAAATTACCATTTAACGGTAAAGCACAAAAATCATCCCATCAAACTGTTGCACAAAAAGCCCTTGATGATCACTGATACTCCATGCCGCATGGTCATGAGGAATGAATTGATTGCCTTTGAAAAGCTGCAGGGAAAACGTTTGTCGCCTTTCTTCGAAAAAGAAGTGGTTAAAATTCCACTTAGTGTGGTCGAGAAATACATGAAGAGCTTTGTTTACGGACTGATTCAGGATTATCAGGTAGAGGCAAAGGGCTTCGATATTGTTCATGTTGAGTCGGAGCGAAAAGCCATTTTGTCCATTGAAAAAGGCATTGATTTATTGCCAATGATGGTATTGAAATTCCAATATGGTGCTAAGCGTTTTCAAGCCGGACGCGTTGCAAATGTGGAGGTTGAGTTTCAAAAAGTGGATGGGAAGTACATTTTCAAAAAGCACAGACGCAATTTAGACTGGGAGAAATCAGTGGTTGAATTTTTGGCTACTCAAGGCATGAAGCTCACCGGTAATGTGTTGGCTTTTTCAAAGGACAATCTTTTTAACCACGATGATCGAAAATATGCAGTTATCAGCTGGGTGAATCATTGTCAGGCAGAACTTAAGCACTTTGGGATTTCCATCGAACAGCATTTCGAAGGCATAAATTACTATACAGGGACACAACAGTTGGATATCAATTTAAAGATGGAAGGTGATTGGTTCGACTTATACGCGATGGTGCAGTTTGGGGAATTTCAAATTCCATTTATTCGCCTGAAAAAAAATATATTAAGCGGTAAACGTGAATTTATTCTTCCAAATGGAGACGTGGCTATTTTGCCCCTTGAATGGTTTGTAAAGTACAAAAATTTGTTGCCCTTTGGAGAAACAGTGAAGGACAACCTTCGATTCTCAAAACATCACTTTAACCTTATTGACGAAAAAATTGATGGAATTAATCCTGAAATTCAGGATAAAATTAATGAATTTAAAACGCATCAATTTGAGTTAATTGACGAACCTGCAGGTTTAAATGCAACGCTTCGACATTATCAAAAAGAAGGCTACTCGTGGATGCAAACATTGGGTAAAAACAACTTTGGAGGTTGTCTGGCCGATGATATGGGGCTGGGGAAAACCTTGCAAACCTTGACCTTGCTTTTGAGTCAGAAAGAAGAAAAAGCAAAAGAACTTGTGAACGACCTGACTAGCAATACCGATGACGTTCAGATTTTTCCTGTAGAGAAAAGCGCAAGCCTGGCTTCATTGATTGTATTGCCTACCTCGCTGGTTCACAACTGGCAGAATGAGATTAAGAAGTTTGCACCACATTTAAAAGTATACCTGCACATTGGTACTCAGCGCAAGCGAATTGCTAATTTAAAAGGAATTTTAGAGTACTATCACATTATACTAACTACGTACGGAACCATTCGTAACGATTATGAATTGCTTAAAAATTTAACCTTCAATTATTTGATTCTTGACGAAAGTCAGAACATTAAAAATAGCGGATCTAAAACGTACCAGTCGGTATGCAAACTGCAAGCGAAACATAAGTTAGTGCTCACGGGTACTCCCATTGAGAATAGTTTAACCGATTTGTGGTCGCAACTGAATTTCCTAAATCCGGGGCTTTTGGGAACTTTACCTTTTTTCAAAAAGGAATACATCCAAAACATTGAAAAAGCCAAGGACGAAGAGAAACAAAAACACTTGTATCATTTGATATCTCCATTTATTTTGCGAAGAACAAAGGATCAGGTAGCGAAAGATTTGCCGCCTTTGACCGAGCAAATTCGTTATTGTAAAATGACAGATGAGCAAGCAAAACTCTACGAAGAGCAAAAATCAGTCATTCGAAATAGTCTGATGGAAAACATTGAAAAGCATGGCGCCGAAAAATCGACTTTCCTGGCCTTACAAGGACTCACCCGATTACGACAACTGGCGAATCATCCTGCTCTATTTAAACAAGCCGATGTTGATTCAGGGAAATTTAATGAAGTGATTCGCAGCATGGAAAACCTGATGGCTGAAAATCATAAGGTCTTGATTTTTTCTTCGTTTGTTACTCATTTAAAGTTATTTCAAACAGAATTTGAAAATCGAAATTGGGAGTATTGTTTGTTGACCGGTCAAACGCGCGATCGCGAACAAGTCATTCAGGATTTTCAGAAAAATGATAAAAAGAGAATCTTCCTCATATCACTTAAGGCAGGAGGCGTAGGCTTGAACTTAACGTCGGCCGATTACATATTTATCCTCGATCCGTGGTGGAATCCTGCTGCTGAGAACCAGGCTGTGAACAGGGCACATCGCATTGGGCAGGATAAAAAAGTATTTGTGTATCGATTTATTACTGAAGATTCCATTGAAGAAAAAATTCAACAGTTAAAGGAAAGAAAATTAGCATTGGCCAATCAATTCATTCAAACAAATAACCCATTCCATTCCATTTCAAAGGATGAAATGGTGGATTTATTTAAATGAGAAATTCAATTATTTCAAATTCGAAAGCTTCGCTGATATCTCATCATTTAATAGGTGGTGTGGATTCTCATTTTTTGGTTTATTTTTACGAAAAATTGAACTCACATGGATAAGCTTACCATAGTTAAGGTTGGAGGTAAAATTGTAGAAGAAGAAAATACACTCAAACAATTACTTGCCGATTTTAAAAACATATCTGGAAATAAAATATTAGTGCATGGCGGTGGTCGATCGGCAACTGCTATGGCTGATAGACTAGGGCTGGAAACGAAGATGGTAGACGGCCGTCGAATTACCGACAAGGCTATGCTCGACGTGGTAACTATGGTATACGGCGGATTGGTGAACAAAAATATTGTAGCCGGCCTTCAGGCATTGGGATGCAATGCGGTTGGTTTTACCGGAGCAGATATGGACATCATTCGTTCGGTGAAACGTCCTGTTAAAGAAATCGATTACGGATACGTTGGTGATGTGATTGATGTGAATACCCGTGAACTTTCAATGTTAATGGAACAGGGCGTAACGCCGGTAATGGCCCCGCTTACTCACGATGGCAAAGGTTTAATGTTGAATACCAATGCCGATACAATTGCCTCAGAATTGGCAACTGCTCTAAGTCAGCGTTACAAGGTTTATTTAATTTATTGTTTCGAAAAGGATGGGGTTTTGGCAAATCCCGATGATGACACCTCAGTTATTTATGAGTTGGATTCGCCATTGTATCAACAATATAAAGCCGAAGGAACAATTGGGGCCGGCATGATCCCCAAATTGGATAATGCTTTCAGGGCCTTGAACAATGGTGTCACCGAAGTGTTGATTACGAATGCGAATAACTTAACCCGGCCTTCGGCTAAGGGAACAGTAATTCGAAAATAGTTTGATAATTAATGGGTTATGAGTTTAGTGGGTCTTTAAGCTAAATTTTTTTGGAGGGTTTGTTTTAATACCGAAGGCTTTTTTGATTAATTTAACCTGTTATTGAAGTAAAATTTCAATAATAAATGGAACGTTTTTATTTACAGAAAATAAGCTTAGTCATCGGTGATTACTTTCCGACGCATGTATTAATTTCCATGTTTATACTTTTTTACTTCAATGGGGCACAAGCGCAAACCAGCGCGGTGTCCGGAATGGTTATCGATGAGCAGACACAGGAGGCCTTGCCTTATGTGAATATTGTAATCAAACATTCTACCATTGGTACAATGACGGATACCCTGGGGCATTTTTTTCTTAAGAATACGATGGCATTCGATACCTTAATTTTTTCGGCTATAGGTTATTTCCCCGTCGAAAAAGTATTTCGTACTGGTGCAACTACTCCTTTGCACATCGAAATGAAACCGTATAAAGTTGATTTATCAGAAATTAATGTGAAGATGGATGAAGGTCCAATTCGCAGGTTGTTACAGCTTGTCATCGACAATAAGAGTAAAAATAATCCCGATAAATATGACAAATTCAGCTATAATAAGTACTCGAAATGGTCGTATCAGGTGGATAATGTCGGAGATCGGGTAGTCAATTCCGCCTTATTTAAAAAGAATAAATCCATCTTTAAAAGTGATGAGGACAGTGCCAATTACCTTCCCCTTTATTTTTCTGAACAATTGGTGTTTAATCAGGTACAGAAGAATCCTTCTCTGCAAAAATCGACGGTCATTGCCGATAGAACTGTAGGGGTGGGTGTTCTAGGTGAAATAGAAATTTCGGGTTATAGCAGTGCTCTGGACATGGAGGTGAATTTTTATGACAACTATCTGTATTTGTTTTCGCTGAACTTTGTAAGTCCCGTTGCCAATAATGGATGGTTTTATTACCAATACTTTTTGGTTGATAGTACGATTGTTGATGGCAACAAACAATATTTAGTGAATTATCGTCCGCGCAGAGCGGCAGAAAACACCTTTAAAGGCTACTTCATAGTTGAAAATGTTCACTATTCATTGGTTGAAATTGATGGCGATTTATCGTCGAGCAGCAATTTAAATTACATGAAAAATTTACACCTGAAAAGTAATTATTCGTTTGTGAACGACAGTACCCCTTTTTATCAGCGCGTACAGATGGATGCTTTGTTTGATTATGTTCCTTTTAAAAATCCTGCTAAAAATAAGGAGCGCCTTTCGTTGTGGTATTCGCAAATTGCCAATATCGATCATGTGACTATAAATCCAACAGAACCAATTGTTCTGAATACACCAAAGGCCAAATACGAAACGATTAAATTGCCGGGATTTGATGCGAAAGACTCTTTGTTTTGGTTGCAGAACAGGAGAGAGGAGTTAACGGAGAAAGAACTTTTTGCCATTTCGGTGATTGATTCTACCCTCGACGTTACACCACTTAAAGTTGCCAATGAAATTGCCAAGATGTCAATGACCAGTTATTACGATGTGGGGAAATTTGAACTTGGCCCATTCAATAGTTTCGTTAATACCAATATGGTCGAAGGTGTTCATTTGTATTTTGGTGGTCGAACCAGTGATGAAATAAGTAAAAACTGGCTTTTCTGGGGAGGTTTGGGCTATGGTTTTCTGAATGAAAAGATCAGTAGTACTATGGGGATTGGGTATAAGTTTCCAATGATATATCGGCATGTTTTTAAAATTGGCTACGACGATAAAATGATTCGTATGGGCGAAAATGAAAAGATCTTGAATTTGTATGAAGATAACTTCAGCGCCACCGAAAATAATTTGGTGTCACAATACCTGAAACATGATCCACTGGATGAAATTTATAGGGAACAAACCTTAACCAGTAGCTACGATTGGGAATGGTATCCAGGATTGTCTAATAAATTTTCGATGGGCTATACCTCGCATTATTCGCCCCAATTTTATCCTTTTATGCACAATGATTTACCCATTAACAGAGTTTCTGCTTTTGAAATAAAATTGGACACCCGTCTTTCCAAAAATGAAAAAGTAATTGATAAAGGTTTTTTGCGGATGCACATGGGGACCGAGTTTCCCATAGCCCATTTTACAGTAGGGGTGGGGAATGTTTTTTATTATGGGCAATCTGAATTGTTCGCGCGACTTTCGGCGACCTTAAAACACGCATGGAATCTAGGCCAGACCCGGCTGGATTATGCCATTGAAAGCGGAATGTATTTTGGAAAGTTGCCCTATACCATGCTCGATATTCCCCGTGGAAATGAAACGCTGGGTTATTATATGTACGACTTTAATATGCTGAGTTATTTGGAATTTGTGCACGACAAGTATTTTCACAGCTTTGTTGAATATCATTTAAATGGATTCTTTTTCAGGCGAATTCCTGTTTTGAAAAAAGCGAATTTCAGGGAAGTGTTATCGGCGAAGTTTATGGTGGGTACTTTAAGCGACAAGCATCAGGAAATTATTGACTTTCCTGCATCCATTTCAAAAATGCAAAATCCCTATTTGGAATTGGGTGCCGGAGTTGAAAACATCCTTAGTTTTCTTCATGTTGAAGCCATTTGGAGAGTTCGTCCTGAATCCATTATTGGAGCTCCTCGCTTTGGCTTCAGGGCAAAATTGGAATTCGGACTCTAATCCGTATCATTTATAAAATGCCCTGCAGCAATTCATTGGCCTTACCCACATTTTTTACTTTTTCAAAAACTAAACTCAATCGGTCATTGGTTTCTTTAATTTTGCATTTGCCATGATTGTTTTGAATCCATTGGATCACAGTAGTAAACGTGGGGGATTTATAAAACAAGGAATCCTGATCACTTATGAAATGACAAATCATCTTACTTCCTTTTAGAATAATACGTTCCATGCCTAAATCAATGGCTGTTTTCCGTAAGCTCACCATTTCAAGCAAATCGTTGGCCGACGCGGGCAGTGGTCCAAAACGATCAATTAAATTTTGTTGAAACAATTGCAAGGCCTCATCAGTATCCACATTGTCGAGATCGCGGTACAGTGCCATTCTTTCAGAACTACTGCTGATGTAACTTTCGGGAAAGCGCAGTTCCATGTCGGTATCAATGGTGCAATCGTTCATGAATTTTACCTGCATAAAGGCTTTCGACGCTTCGTCTGTTGACTTTTGGGCAAATACTTCTTTAAACTCTTCTTGCTTCAGTTCCATGACCGCCTCATTCAATATTCGGTGGTAGGTTTCAAAGCCAATGTCGGCAATAAAACCACTCTGTTCGGCGCCTAAAAGATTTCCGGCTCCGCGAATGTCTAAATCGCGCATGGCTATGTTAAAGCCACTTCCTAATTCCGAAAATTCTTCAATGGCTTTCAATCTCCGACGGGCTTCAGCTGATAGCGAACTCATGGGAGGTGCCAGCAGGTAACAAAATGCTTTTTTATTGGATCGTCCAACACGACCACGCAACTGGTGTAAATCGCTCAGTCCAAAGTTTTGTGCATGGTTAATAATAATGGTATTGGCATTTGGAATGTCCAGTCCGCTTTCAATTATTGTGGTGGCAATCAACACATCGTATTCACCGTTGATAAAATCGAGCATCACCTTTTCGAGTTTATGGCCATCCATTTGACCGTGACCTACAACAATTCTTGCATCGGGACAAGCTTTGTGCAGAAATGCTTCAACTTCATAGATGTTTTGTACGCGATTGTGAATAAAAAAAACTTGTCCGTTACGGTCCAATTCATAATTGACGGCTTCCTGAATAATGGCTTCGTTAAAACCGTGAACTTCGGTAACAATAGGATATCTGTTGGGTGGAGGTGTTGCTATAATGGACAAGTCGCGTGCTCCCATCAACGAAAACTGAAGCGTTCGAGGTATGGGTGTAGCTGTAAGGGTTAAATGATCGATGTTGACTTTCAGCTGTTTTAATTTTTCTTTCACCGAAACACCAAATTTCTGTTCTTCGTCAATAATGAGTAGACCCAGATCTTTGAATTTTACATCTTTTCCCACCAGACGATGGGTGCCGATCAGGATGTCTACTTTACCATCGGCCAAATCTTTCAGGGTTTCTTTAATTTCCGAAGCTTTTCTAAAACGACTTACATAGGCAATGTTGGCGGGGAAATCTTTTAAACGTTCAGTAAATGTTTTGTAATGTTGAAAAGCTAATATGGTTGTTGGGACCAAAACTGCAACCTGTTTATTGTCGGCTACAGCCTTAAAAGCGGCTCTGATGGCGACCTCTGTTTTGCCAAATCCAACATCGCCGCACACCATTCTGTCCATGGGCATCAGGCGTTCCATATCTTCTTTTATGGCTTGTGTGGCTTTAAATTGGTCAGGGGTATCTTCGTAAATAAACGATGCTTCTAATTCTTGTTGCAGGTAGCTGTCAGGTGAAAAGGCAAACCCGCGTTCTTCTAAACGTTTGGCATAAAGTGCAATCAGGTCTTTGGCAATGTCCTTGACCTTGCTCTTGGCGCGGTTTTTCATTTTTTGCCAGGCACCTGTTCCCAGTTTATTGACATTGGGTTCGGTTCCGTCCTTACCCTTGTATTTCGAAATTCGGTGTAAGGAGTGGATGCTAACTAATAGGGAATCATTATCGCGGTAAACCAGTCGAATGGCTTCTTGAATTTTCCCATTCACTTCGGTTTTTACCAATCCTGCAAATTTGCCGATACCATGGTCGATGTGCACAACAAAATCACCCTGATGCAGTTTGTTCAACTCTTTGATGGAAATAGATTCTTTAGCCTTGTTGGCGGACTGCAGTTTATAACGATGATACCTTTCAAATATTTGGTGATCGGTATAAAAAACCAGTTGCAGATCACGGTCGATATATCCTTCGTGTAAAGTATAGGTAAGTGGAGTAAATTTTTGATTGAAATTCCTGTCATCGAAAATGGCCTGCAGCCGTTCAATCTGTTTTTCATTATTGGACAAAATGTAGGTTTGATAGCCATTGGAATGATTTATTTTCATGTCCTGGGCCAACAAATCAAAATTTTTGTTGAATAGAGGCTGAGGTGCAGTGGTGAATTGAAAAGTATGTGATTTTTTGAAGTGATGCCTGATGCCAAATTCAATGGTCGTAAAATCGTTGATTTTATCCAGGAAAAATTCACCACTGCAAACGTTTTGTGTTGGTAACAATTGTTCTTCAGGTGCGGCGCTTAATAAATCAGAGTAGAATTCATCCAGTTGATTATAGGCAAATTCGATATCACGAAAGGCAAGTATGAAATCAGCAGGTAAATAGCTGAGGAAATCAATTCGGTGAATGTCTTCTATGCCATGTTGAATGTTAGGGATAACCGAAATGGTTTCAAATTTTTTAATTGAAAGTTGGGTGTCAATGTCGAAACTTCGAATGGAATCTACTTCGTCGCCAAAAAAATCGATGCGAAAAGGTTGGTCATGGGCAAAAGAAAAAATGTCGATAATACCTCCACGCAATGAATACTGGCCCGGTTCATAAACAAAATCGACCCGTTCGAAACCGTACTCAAACAACACATCGTTCACGAAGTCAATGGAAAGTTTTTCTTTTGTCGAAATGCTTAATGTGTTGGCCGATAGAGATTCTGCCGTGATCACTTTTTCAATTAAGGCATCGGGATAGGTGACAATCAGACAGTTCTTTCTTTCTGTAACACGGTTCATGACTTCAGTCCGCTGAACAATATTTTCTTGTTCCACTTTACCGTGTCGAGCCACGCGTTTAAAGGATGAAGGGAAGAACAAGGCTGAGTTCTCGGGAAGCAATTCATTTAAATCGTCGTAAAGATAAGCCGCTTCTTCCCGGTCATTTAGCACAAGCAAAATGGATGATTTTTGTGCGCTAAAAATTGCTGAAAGGACCACCGAAACGGCCGATCCGCTTAAACCTTTGAATTGTATTTTTTGATGTACGCTTGTCTTTAAAAGCTCAAGTGCATCAACAACTACAGGGTGTTTGATGTAGTTGTTTAGAAGTTCTTGAATGTTCATACCTGTTGACAAATATATTAAGAATTCGGTAGGGAAGTTGTATCCTGCATTCTTTTCTGGTTTTGTTTTTAGGAATGAAGGGAGGTATTTCAAAAATAATCTTAAGCTTTATGCTTGATAAATGCTTAAAGTTTTTTTAGATTGGTCAAAATCATGTATTTTAACAGCGAAATTAAAACTGGGGGTTAAATGTGCTGTATGTTGGTGAAAGGATTTCTAATCGTCCTTTCTATTAGCGTAAAGCGTTTGAGGGTTAATGTGTTAACTTATACTGTTTTTATCAGGCACAAAAGCCGGCGCACTGTTTTTTCCATATTGTAAGATGGAATAGTGATGGTATTTCCAATTTTAAAAAATCAATAAGATTATTAAGTCCAATAAAGTTGTATTTTAGTAGGTGATTTTTCACTATACGAAATTAAATAGTTTGAAATGGCAGAGTCAATAGACCAATTACGGGTAAGTTTTGTTGAAGAAACGCGCGATTTAATTAATGAGCTGGAAGATATTTTACTCTCACTTGAAAACGAGAGTGTTAGCTCTGATGTTATTGACCAAATTTTCAGAAGTATTCACACCATTAAAGGGAGTGGTGGAATGCTCGGTTTCGACAGGGTACTGGAAGTCACCCATGATTTAGAGGATATTTTCGATAAGGTTCGAAGTGGTGATATGGAGTTTACTGCCGAATTGAAAGATATTTCATTGGAAACCATCGATGTGCTGAAACTTCTGTTGGCTTCAGATGAGCGCCTAAACGAAGCTGAAAAAATCAGGTTTGTTAATTTGTGTCGAAAAATTAAACTTTTTGAAGTAAATTCTTCTTCTAAAGATGAAGAGGTGCTGCCTGAAAATTGGATAAGTGAATTGAAAAATAAATCATTCGTCACTTATTTAATTCAGTTAATACCCGGAATTAATCTGCCGAAAGAATTAAGTCATCCGAAATATTTGGTGACTGAGCTAACCCAAATGGGATCCAGTCTGGTCTTTTCAAAAAGCAGTAATTCTGTGAAAATTAATTCGTTCGACAAGGCGAATAAAGGAACAACGTGGATGATTTTACTTTCAACTAACGTTGGCATAGAAGCAATTGATGATGTTTTTGATTGGGTTAAAACCGATTTGGGGGTAATTATAAAACCGATCGTATCGGGTAATTTGCTTTCAATTGCTGAAGCCTATAAGGAATTTGAAAATCTGGGAGACACGATTTTTGATAAATCGCTTGCCGACTTATCTCAGCTCGCTCAAAAATACGCTGACCAATTAGTGATCGAAACAACTTTTGAAGAGGATTCGGAAAGCGAAGTTGAAACAGATAGAAAACAAAATATTGGAGGTAATACCATCAGTAGTATTCGTGTTGCAACCGATAAAATTGATCAATTAATGAATTTGGTGAGCGAAATGGTCACCTTACAAGCCCGGTTGAATTTGTTAGCATCGGAAGTTGGTAATGCCGAATTACTTGATGTTTCAGAAAAATATGGTAGTTTTTCAAAACAATTGCGTGACAATGCATTTACCATTTCATTGATTCCGTTTGGTGTTTCAATGACGCGATATAAGCGCATGGTGCATGACTTATCGGAGCAGTTGAATAAAAAAGTTGAGTTTATTACCGATGGAGCCGATACTGTATTGGATAAGAAAATTATTGAAACCTTATCAGATCCTATTATGCACCTACTTCGTAACTGTGTCGATCATGGGATCGAAGATGCTGAAGAACGGGTAAAACTCAACAAGGATAGTGTGGGAAAAATTACAATGAAAATATACCATCAAAGTAATAATGTTATCATTAAAATCATAGATGATGGTAAAGGTATTGATTTAGAGGAAATTAAAAATATAGCAATTCAAAAGAGACTGGTTAGTGCGGAACAAAATTTAACAGAAAATGAATTGTATAACCTTATTTTCCTTCCAGGGTTTTCTTCTGCGAAATCTGTTTCAAATGTTTCAGGGCGTGGCGTAGGTTTAGACGTAGTCAAACGAAACATCACTGAGATAAGGGGAAATATTGAAATTCAATCCGAAAAAGGGAAGGGAACAACCTTCACCATTAAGTTGCCTTTGACCCTTTCCATTATTGATGGATTGCAGGTGAAAATTGCTGATCGCGATATGATTATTCCTTTAATTCAGGTCGATAAAATTTCTACCTTATCAAACGAAATTCAAGATACAACGCTTAGTCAGCTCATGGTTATCGACGGTTCCCAAATACCTTATTTCGATTTGCGAAATGATTTCGAAATTGAAGGAGATGTGCCTGAACGCCGTGAAATTGTAATTGCCTCCTATGAAAATGAGAAGGTCGCACTTATTGTGGACTATGTAGTAGGTGAGAACCAAACGGTATTAAAACCCTTGGGTAAACATTTCAAAAAACAAGACTTTATATCAGGGGGAACCATTCTTGGAGATGGATCTGTAGCCCTGGTTTTAGATATCAATAAAATTGTAACATCGTTTTCAAAAAAATAAAAATTTAATCGTATGGAAGAGGTTTTTGAAACGTATCTGACATTTTCACTCGGTAAAGAAAATTTCGCTTTGGACGTAGAGCACGTGGAAAAGATATTAGAATATCAACCGGTTACTGAAGTGCCAAAAGCACCTGAGTACATGCTTGGAGTATTTAATCTAAGGGGAGAAGTGATCCCTTTGGTGGATACTCGCATCAAATTTGGCATGACTAAAACTGAAATTAATTCATCAACTTGTGTTTTAGTGATCACCATCCATTCCGAAGGTGAAGCCATTAAATTGGGGGCCTTGGTCGACAATGTAAAAGAAGTAGTTAAATACAACACTCGTGATTTGCTTCCAATACCAACGGTAGGGAAACAAAAAAAGACGGAATTTTTGCATGGTGTAATTAAGATGGATGAGCATTTTATATTATTGCTTAATGCCGATAAGATATTCTCAGTTGACGAGATTATTGAATTAAGGGCCGAAAATTTCCAATTGGAAGCTTAGCATTATATAAGATCGTATTTATGGGCTGGAGAAATTTAAGAATTTGGGTGAAGTTACTTGTTGTTTTTGGTACTTGTTTTACCATTTACATCGGGATTTCAGTCTGGAACAACGTAGCATTGACCAAGCTTGAGTTCGAAAAGCAAAAGGATATTGATGATCAAATAACTATGCTTGCTTTTAATAATTTGATTAGGGAACAAACCATTCTGCTTCAGAATAAAGTGATTGAATTTCAGCAAACTGAAAATCCTGATCAACTGCAAAATGCGACACAGTTATTTTCGAATTTTGTGAAAACCAAAGCGGATAATACCCGTTTTCAACACGAAGAACTGAACTCAGTTTACACATTAAAACTGAAAACATTAAGTCAGCCCATTGTCGATCTTAATCGTCTTGCACAGCAATCCATTTCTACGAAAAAAATGGATAAGGAAAATGGGTCCAAACTATTTACCGAAATTAATCAAACTCTTGCAGAGGTTTTCGATGGGATAAAAACCATTGAATCTGATGCACAAAAAGTGGTTGATGGAATTTTTTTGGAAACTAAAAATGAGGCCGACCAGCAAAAAGCTTTGATTATTTACATTCAGCTTGGTGTAATTTCTATTTTTATTTTACTATTCATCGTACTGGTTGTATCAATCGAAAAATCAAAACGCCGCACATTGCAAATTGTTAAACAATTGTCGAACGGCAATATGGCTGTCGATTTTGGTCAAATGAGCAAAGATGAATTTGGCCAAATTGCAGAAGCAATGTCCACCTTACAATGGAAAATACGTGATATCGTCAATCATATTCATGAAACGATAGCAAGTGTTAAAAAAGCGAGTTCGGAATTGGCTTCCGGTTCACAACTTATCTCCGATGGAGCCAATAACCAGGCAGCTACTTCGAATGAGATTTCTGCAACCATGGATCAAATCTCAATAATTTCCAGGCAAACAACCGAGAGTGCAAATCAAACAAGTCAAATAGCGCAACGAGCCAATTTGAGTGTGAAAAAAGGAGCTGATGATGTAAACGAGGCTTATCGTACCATTGAGGAAATTGCAGAAAAGAATTCAATCATTAGTGATATTTCGTATCAAACCAAAATACTTTCCATAAATGCTTCTGTTGAAGCAGCCAGAGCCGCTCAATTTGGGAAAGGGTTTGGTGTTATTGCTGACCAGGTGAAACGTTTGGCAGAGGATAGTCAGAAGTCGGCAGGTGAAATTGAATTTGTATCCTTAAAAGGAGTGGAGTTAACCAGGGAATTGGCCAATCAATTGTCCGATTTAGTAGAAGAATTTCAAAAAACTGCTGATTTAATTAACGAGGTGAGTTCATCAGGAAATGAGCAATATGAAGCCATTCAGCAAATAACAAGAGCCATTCAGGAATTAAACAACATCACCCAGCAAAATGCATCATCCTCTGAAGAGTTGGCCGCAAGTTCAGAACAATTAGTTAATCTTGCAGATGAACTGGAGGAATCATTAAGTTTCTTCAAAATGGATGCTGAAGAAAAATCTCCGGAGGTTCAAACCTTAGGAGAACAAAGCGATGATGAAGAAGACGCCGAAACTGAACATGAATACTCCAATACCAATATAGTAAGGAACGAATTTGAAGAAGAAGAACTTTCACAAAATTTGAATGATTTAGATGATTCAGGTTATACCTTGGAAAAACTGTTCGCTGATCAAAAGAATGCGATTGGTGAATTTGATGATCGATATTTTGACGATGAAAGTGATCCAGTGAATAGTGAGTTGACCCGCGATGATGTCTTTGGTAAGCAGAATAACAAACCATCTGAAAACGAGAATGAGGATTTCGACTACGCGGAGATTGAAAAACAAACGACAGTAAAAGGAAGTGGTGTCCGCATCAATCTTACAGATAATGATGAAATGGATAATAAGTTTAAGAAGATGAAATAAACTGGATGGGATATTCTGAAGCATTAAATATTTACAATCAAAAGTTGGAAGAACCTGAATTCAAGAGAATACAGGAATTTATGTTGAAAAACTTAGGGGTAAAACTTAGTCCCATTAAGATTGTAATGGTGAATTCAAGGTTGGTGAAACGTTTAAAGGCCTCAGGTATTTATAATTTTCCCGATTATTTAAATTTCGCACTTTCGCCCGAAGGTAAACGAAATGGCGAATTACAATGTATGATTGATGAGTTAACCACTCATAAAACGGAATTTTTTCGTGAGATAGAACATTTTGAATTATTAAAAAATAGAGTATTACCAGAATTTAATGTGCAACGTAACTCCAATTTTAAAATTTGGAGTGCAGGTTGCTCAAGCGGAGAAGAAGCCTATACCATGGCTATGTTATTGAATGATTTTAAGCAATTGCATACTGGGTTTGATTTTACTATTTATGCTACCGATGTCAGTAATTCAGTTGTTGTTAAGGCTGTTCGGGCAATATATCAATTATCGAATTTGAAAGGAATTGACCCTGGTTTAGTGCGAAAATACTTTTTGGTGAGTAAAGACGAAAACGAAGGAGAAGTACGGGTGGTTAAACCACTGAGAGATAAAATACAATTTTCAATTTTGAATCTGGTTGAAAATTATCCTCATGCGAGCAATTCTCTTGATGTAGTTTTTTGTCGGAACACCTTGATTTATTTCGACGATAAAGCGAAACGCGAAGTTGTGAATAAATTAATTGGTAAAATTAAAATAGGGGGATATTTGTTTGTTGGTCTTTCGGAAACGGTTTCACAATACTCAACCGATATTAAACAGGTAAGTCCTAGTGTTTATCAGAAAATTAAATGATCAAATGGATACGAAACAACGAAAAGTATTGCTGATTGAAAAGCAGTCAAAAATAGCTGAAGATATCAAGAAAGAGTTGAACGCAATTGATTTTAAAGTGTCAACATCCATTTCAATAGAAAACGGTTTGTTACGGGCTAAGGCATTTGATTTCGACCTTGTAGTGGTGAATTGCGGTTTAGATAGTAAAGACGGATTTAATTTTGCAAGCAAACTGGTTAAAGATCCTAAATATACCGCCGTTCCCTTTTTGTTTACAATTAATCCTAAATTGAAAGTTGATATACGCTTGTGGAAATTCGATCATCAGTTTGATTTACTTCGATTACCAGTCGACTCCAATGAATTTCGGATACGAGTGAACAATTTAATGAAAGCACAGCCTGTTGGCTCTTCCGATAAATTGGTAAATAGTGAATCTAAAGTGACCGATAAAAAACAGCAGAATAAAAGTAAAGTACTGCTGGTGGAGGATAACCCTCTAAATCAGAAGGTGCTGGGAATGTTTATTTCCAAGCTTGGATTTGAATTTGACGTTGCCTCAAATGGTCAGATGTCAATTGATTTATGTAGGAAAAATAAGTATGGATTCATTTTAATGGATATTTATATGCCTGAAATGGATGGAACAGAGGCTACGGTTAAAATCCGGGAAGAGGAAGAAGGCGGTAGTCATCGTGCTAAAATAATTGCCATTACGGCAAATGAATCTGAAGAAAGTGTAAAACGATGCTATGATAGTGGCATGGACGATTTTCTAGTAAAACCGTTTACCATGGATGTTTTGAAGGACAAGTTGGTTTAGAGGAGTAACGTAATTTGGATAAGATTAAGTACCTTAAACAGGGTGAGCTGGCAATTGTGTCTGGAGATACGAAAGTTTTTACTATTCTTGGATCTTGTGTTGCAGTTGTCCTTTGGGATGAACACACCAAAATTGGAGGTGTAAATCATTATTTATTACCCAATTGGAACAATAGGGGAGCTCCGGATGTTAGGTATGGTGATGTGGCTGTTACAGAATTACATGATAAAACGATCCTGTCAGGAGCAGTTAAACGAAGACTGGTTGCCCGGGTATATGGCGGTGCAAGCATGCTTAAACTGGATAATGCCAGTTTTAATATCGGACAGCGAAACATTGAAATAGCATTACAAAAATTAAAAGAACTGAGCATTCCAATAGTGGAAGAAATTACTGGAGGAAACTTAGGAAGGAAAATTTTATTCGATCCACAAACAGGAAATGTGAAGTTGGATTACATCAAGAATATTAATTTTTAGGGCAAATGTGATGGGTGAAATAACCAGAAAACAACGAATTAAAGTATTGGTAATTGATGATTCAGTTATTTTTCGAAGAGTACTTGCTAATGCCGTAGAATCGGATATTGAATTGGATTTGATTGGAACTGCAGCCGATGCCTTCAAAGCAGTTGAAATTATCGAAAAAACAATTCCGGATGTGATCACCCTCGATATTGAAATGCCGGGCATGGATGGTCTTACCTTTCTCGATAAATTGATGAAACAATTTCCGCTTCCGGTAATTATGGTAAGTAGTATTACCAAAGGGAACAAGGAAGTGTGTATGGATGCTTTTCAAAAAGGCGCCCTCGATATCATTAATAAACCCGAAAAACTTAAGTCGAATGAAAATCTGTTTGACTTCTATGCCTTCGTTTGTGAAAAAATTAAAGGTGCTGCAAAGGCTAACATTCGGCTGAAGCAGAAACAAGTGGTTGACTTATCCTTTATTAAACAACCCGTTCAAACTTCAGATAAAATTGTACCTACAAACGACATCATTGCCATTGGGGCTTCGGCTGGTGGTACTACTGCTATTGAATACATTCTGAGAGCTATGCCTGCGAACATGCCCGGAATGGTTATTACCCAACACATGCCCAAAGGATTCACCAAACTTTTTGCCGATCGTTTAAATGACTTGTGTGCTTTACATGTAAAAGAAGCAGAGGATGGTGATCGTGTTTCGCAAGGCCTAGTGTTAATTGCTGCAGGGGGTAAACAAATGGAACTTGCAGGTTCGTATGGAAATTACAGGGTCAATGTCACCGATGCCGAGCCGGTGAATCGTCATCGTCCTTCGGTCGATGTGTTGTTCGACTCTGTGGCTCGTGTTGCAAAAAGTAAAGCCACAGGCGTAATCCTCACCGGAATGGGTGCCGATGGAGCTAAGGGCCTGTTAAATATGAAAAATGCCGGTGCTTACACTGTTGCTCAGGATGAGAAATCTTCGGTGGTATATGGTATGCCCTATCAGGCTGCACTGCTCGGAGCTCATAAGGAAATTTTGTCCTTACAGGATATCCCCAAATTTTTAATTAATAAATTTAAAAATTAAAACAATTTCTTACCGATTAAAAAGTAAGCGTTCACCTTTTTTACTTTCATCGAACTTCCCGTTTTCAAAAACTAAATGACCATTTACCAATGTATGGGTCACCTGGTGCATAAATTGTTGTCCGTCAAAAGGTGACCATCCGCATTTATAATAAACATTTTCAGGGCTAACTGTCCATGTTTTATTCGGATTGACCAACACGATATCTGCTTTATATCCTTCGCGAATGTATCCCCGATTAGCAATATTGAACAATTGGGCTGGGGTATGACACATTTTTTCCACCACTTTTTCATAAGTGAAAATTCCCTGATTTGCCATTTCCAACATGGCAACTAATGCATGTTGAACCAACGGTCCACCCGAGGGTGCTTTGAAATAAGTATTTTGTTTTTCGTCCCAGGTATGTGGGGCATGGTCGGTGGCTACCACATCAATTTTTCCTGAATTTAAGGCTGCACGCAAGGCCAATTTGTCGGCTTCACTTTTAACCGCAGGATTCCACTTTATTTTTGTTCCCGATTTTTCGTAATCCCGGTCGTCAAACCATAAATGATGAACGCATACTTCATTGGTAATTTGCTTTTCTGCAGGATCGCCAATTTCAAATAGGTCCATTTCAATGGCTGTGGTCAGGTGTAAAATGTGTAGTCGTGTACCGTACTTTTTAGCCAAAGCAACAGCTTTTGACGATGAGGCAAAACAGGCTGCGGAACTTCTGATTTCCGGATGGCACTGAATGGGAACATCATCGCCATATTTTTTGAAATAGGCCTCACTGTTTGCTTTAACAATCGATTCTTCTTCACAATGTGTGGCAACTAACATGTGCGCATGTTCGAATAAGGTTTCCAATCCGGTACCTTCTACCAACATGTTACCGGTGGAAGATCCCATAAAACATTTAATGCCGCATACGGTTTTAGGATCGGCTTTCAAAACCTCAGCAATGTTATCGTTGGTTGCCCCAATGTAAAATGAATAGTTGGCTAACGAAACTTCGTTCGCACGTTGGTATTTTTCTTCCAGCAGGTCAATGGTAACCGCTTGTGGCTTGGTGTTGGGCATTTCCATGTACGAAGTAATTCCGCCTGCTACAGCAGCTTTTGCTTCGGTGTAAATTTCCCCTTTATGTGTAAGCCCTGGTTCTCTGAAATGCACTTGGTCATCAATTGCTCCAGGCAATAAAAGCAAACCGGTAGCGTCAATAATTTTATCTGCAAACGGAAGATTACCACTTGTAATTACTTTGGAAATGATATTGTCTTCGATCAGAACTGCTCCAATGAAACGTTTGTTTTCGTTAACAATGTTGGCAGTCGTTATCAGTGTTTTCATTTTTTCTTTTCTATATTATAAAAACAGCCCCGCATGCGGAGCTGTTCATTTATGCTGATATTCTTTTGTATTTTTTGAACAGGCTTCTCAATTTCATTTTCGTGACTCCGAAAAAAGCTTCACTGAATATTCCTCCAGTCATTTTTGAGGTTCCTTCCTGACGGTCGATAAAAACGATAGACACTTCTTTTATACTAAATTTGTGCTTCCATGCGGTATATTTCATTTCAATTTGGAAGCCATAGCCTTTCATTCTGATCTCGTCCAGGTTGATGGTTTTTAGTACTCTGTTGGTGTAACAGACAAAACCGGCAGTTGAATCATGTACATTCATTCCTGTTATCACCCGAACATAGATGGATGCAAAATAGGACATTAATACCCTTTTTAAAGGCCAGTTTACAACGTTAATTCCAATCACATAGCGAGAACCAACAGCCATGTCGGCCCCATTGCTGCAAGCATCGTGCAGGCGAATTAAATCTTCCGGATTGTGTGAGAAATCGGCATCCATTTCAAAAATGTATTGGTAGTCGTGTTCAAGAGCCCACCTGAAACCTACAATGTATGCTGTACCCAAACCAAGTTTTCCCGAACGTTCAACAATATGCAGTTGTTGAGGGAATTCTTTCATCAAATTTTTTACAATGTCTGCTGTCCCGTCCGGCGAATTATCATCAATAATAAGGATGTGAAATTCTTTGGGTAAGTTAAAGACAAATCGAATAATTTTTTCAATGTTTTCCTTTTCCTTATAAGTGGGAATAATCACTAAGTTTTCTTTCATCTTTTTAAATTGGTTCACGAATTCATGGCTAAATCCAAAACAAAAGTAAGGCTTTTCTGCCATGTGATTCAACGGTAAAACATGTTTTTAATTGTGTTTTACTTTATTCGGTTATTTAAATCGGCCAAATCAGTTATTTTTTCGAAATTAACTCAATTTAATTGATTTGAAGCGCAATCGATTTTGCATTTTTCAAATTTGAACTTCCTCCAATAAAAAAGGTGTATTTCCCTGATTCGGTTGTTGAACCTTCCGGTGTATTATAACTCAACAAGCCTTTATCTATAATAAATGTCACAGTTGACGTTTCTCCTGGCATTATTTTAGTTCGTTTAAATCCTTTTAAGTCTTTTAATGGTCTGATGATTTCACTTTCAGGGTACTTTACATACAACTGCACCACTTCATCACCTTCGTATTGACTATCATTTTTGATATCCACTGAAAGAATGGTCGGTTCATCGTTTGCAATAATTTCAGAACTTGTTTCAATTTCAGAATAATTAAATGTTGAATAGCTCAATCCGTATCCAAATTCAAAAAGCGCTTCTTTTTCAAAATAACGGTAGGTGCGTCCTTTCATTTCGTAATTGTCGAAAGCAGGCAGATCCTCAGCCGATTTGTAAAAAGTAACGGGTAATCGACCTGAGGGATTGTAATCGCCAAACAAAATGTCAGCAATGGCAAGTCCTGCAGTTTGTCCGGGATACCAGGCCTCTAAAATGGCTGGAATATTTTCCTTTTCCCATGGAATGGATACCGCACTTCCATTGAGTAAAACCAGAATCAATGGTTTTTTTAATGCCTTCAACTTTTTCATGAGTTGAATTTGTGTTTTAGGAAGACCTAATGAAATTCGATCGCCACCTGCAAATCCTTCTACTTCGACCTTCATATCTTCACCTTCGAGCCGGGGTGAAAGCCCCATGAACATGATCACTGCATCGGCATCCTTCGCAATAGCTATTGCTTCCTGTTCTAAATTTTCAACCGGCGGTGCCCATAATAAATGAATAACGGCTGCTCGTTCAGTATTTGTATATTCTAAATGAATTGAGTACGATTTGCCGGCTAGCAAATGAATTTTTTCATAGGATTTACGGTATTCATGCAAATTGTCGTGTTCAACATGAAAAGTGCTGTCAATGGTAAGTTTGAATATTTGTGAGCCATCGGATCCGAGGTAATAATCACCCGTTTTTTCGGGGACCAATACTCCTGTCCAACGAACGCTAAAATTATCATCAGGAAGTTGTTCTATTGGTGCTTTGTTCCACCAGTTGAAATCAACATTGGGATCAATTCTCGAGAAAACCGGATCGACATCGAACGAAACGGTATCGAAAAACTCTGCTTTTAATCCCTGTTGAGTTTTGGATTCATCGGTAAACAATACATTCCCTGGGATTGGAACCAGAAAAGGTAGATTTGGAGCAACATCGCAACCCCTGGCATATTTTATTGTAGTGTTTTTACCCACTTTCTGCTGAATCCCAGCAAGAGGTGTTACGGCATTTAGTGGCAATCCATTGTAATTTCCAAGCAATACCTCTTCATCGATGGCATTGGGGCCAATCACAGCAATGGTCTTCAGGTCTTTTTTCAAGGGCAATAAATGGTTTTCATTTTTCAATAAGACCATCGATTCACGTGCCATTTGTAAGGCCACTTGCTGATGTTCCTTTGAATTGACCACCTCGTAAGGGATTTTTGCATAAGGTACCATTTCGTCGGGATCGAACATGCCCAATTTGAAGCGGGCTGTAAACAATCGTTTTACGGCAACATCAATGTCTTCTTCTGTAACTAAACCTTTTGCCATTGCCTCGGGTAAACTGGGGAAAACGCTTCCGCAATTCAAATCAGTTCCGGAAGTTAAAGCCAAGGCTGATGCTTCCACTGGTCCTTCAGATACCATATGTCCCTGGAAAAAGTCGACCAAAGCCCAGCAATCCGACACCACATATCCTTCAAAACCTAAACGGTCGCGGAGCAGATCGTTCAATAAAAATCCGCTACCACAACATGGTTCACCATCGTAACGATTGTAAGCACACATTACAGATTGTACCTTGGCTTCCTGAACGGTGGCTTTAAATTGTGGTAAATACGTATTGTAAAAATCATAGTCGTTCACTTTTGTATCGAAAGAATGACGCGTTGATTCGGGGCCGCTGTGCACCATGAAATGCTTGGCGGTAGCAACTACTTTTAAATAGTTGGGATCGTTTCCTTGCAATCCTTTAATAAATGAAACACCCATCTTGCTGGTTAAGAAAGGATCTTCGCCATAGGTTTCCATGCCTCGTCCCCAACGTGGATCTCTAAAAATATTGATATTGGGAGTCCAGAAAGTTAATCCTAAATAAATACCGTGCTTGTCCCGTGATATGGCTTCGTGATATTTTGCTCTGGCTTCGTCTGAAATAACATCAGCGGTTTTAAACATTAATTCCGTATCAAAAGAAGCTGCCATTCCAACGGCTTGTGGGAAAACAGTTGCCAAACCCGCGCGAGCCACACCATGCAAACATTCATTCCACCAGTTATAAGCCGGAATACCTAGGCGTTCAATTGCCGGTGCTTCGTAAACCAGCTGGGATGCTTTTTCCTCAAGTGTCATTCTAGAAACCAAATCGTTCACTCTTTCTTCAATTGAAGCTGAGGGATTCATATAGGTTTCATCACACGATTCTGTCTTGTTTTTGCAGGAAACCAGGGCAATAAGCATAAAAACGAAATGCCATGGATTTACTGTACGGTTAAATAATTTTGTCATACGAATGAATATGTAAATAGTTAGTGTTCCAAATTACATCCTTTTTTTTTGATTATTTTCAATTTGGGAAAAAGAAAAGAGTTGAAATATTCTGTAACATAAGGTGAAAAAATTAGCACTCGAAATAAATGAACGATGCTAATGTTCAGTTGTTCAGTATTTAATGTGAGGTTCTCTTTCTTTCGTTGGTTTGACAATCTTAGGGGCAATATAATTTCAACTAGTTTAATAAGTATATTTGATTTTTCATTTGGGAAATTATGCCCTCATAGAAATGGATTTATAACTTAACTTATTCTGCTAATATCAAAATTATGAGTAATTCATCTCAAAAACTCTCCTTAGTTGAAAAAATTGGATACAGTCTGGGTGACCTTGCTGCCAACCTGGTTTTTCAAACATTAATTACCTATCTGGCTTTTTTCTATACAGATATTTACGGTCTAAAAAACAACGATGCATCTATAATTATGCTTGTTGTAGGTTTAGTGGCCGCGTTTGCTTTTAATCCGGTTGTTGGAGCCCTTGCTGATCGAACAAAATCGAAGTGGGGCAAATTCAGACCATGGATATTGTATACTTCCGTTCCGCTGGGAGTTATGGCTTTGTTGGCCTTTTCAACACCTCATTTTGAGTACAAAGGGAAAGTCATTTATGCAGCCGTTACTTATTCCTTATTGTTAATGTTGTATGCGGCCAATAACCTTCCATACTCAGCCTTAAGTGGAGTGATTACAGGCGATATGGGTGAACGAAATAGTATTTCATCCATACGTTTTGTGGCAGTGATGTTTGCTCAATTTTTTGTGCAGGTATTTATGTTACCCATTATTGAATATGCCGGTAAAGGTGATAAAGCTGCAGGTATTGAAACAGTAATGACATGGTTAGCCATTGTTGGTACCGTGATGTTATTGATCACTTTTTTCACAACAAAAGAACGTATTGTACCAACTGCTGAGCAAGAATCATCATTAAAACAAGACTTGATTGATTTGACTAAAAATAAGCCTTGGTTGATCATGTTAACATTAACTGTTTTAGTTTTTATAACCCTTGCAATGAAGGGTGGGGCCTATGTGTATTATTTTAATAACTACGTTGACCCTGTTGCGTTAGCTAGCTTTATTAGTCCGGTTTTAGATACCATGTCGAGTATTGGTATTAACTTTTTTGGTTCTGATCCTACTTCCGCAGGATTTGGATTGTTTAATGCCGGGGGTATTATTTTTATGCTTTTTGGAATCGGACTTTCAAAAAAATTAGCCGATAAGTACGGTAAAAGAGATGTGTTTGGTATTGCATTATTTATCGCCACCTTATTTGTGCTTGCTTTTTACCTCTTTAAACCAACAAATGTGGCTTTAATGTTTGGTTCGCAAATATTGCATGGTTTCTTTTATGGAATTACAATTCCGCTTCTTTGGGCGATGATTGCCGATGTTGCCGATTATTCTGAAATGAAAAATAACCGTAGGGCAACTGCAATTATTTTTTCAGCAATGATGGTTGGACTTAAAGGAGGTTTGGCCATTGGAGGGGCATTGGTAGCCTGGATTCTGGGACTATATGGATATGTTAATAAAGAAAGTGTAGAGGCGGGAATGGAAATCATTCAACCTGAATCGGTAACGAATGGCGTAAAAATGTTGGTAAGTGTATTTCCTTCAATTACCTTTTTACTTGGCGCGGCACTTCTTTTCTTTTATGTTATTAATAAGAAAATGGAATTAGAAATTGAAAAGGAGTTGAGCGATCGACGTTCTAAAAAATAAATTGTTCTTATGCGAAAAAATATTTTATTAATTTCAACTGTGTTATCTCTCCTTGTTTGGAGTTCTTGTTCAAGTAAAGTTGATCATACTGAGAAATCATTGAAACAAGCTTTAGCAGGCAAGTTTTATATCGGTGTGGCTTTAAATACATGGCAAACAAGTGGGGAGGATTCATTAGTGAAAGCAACTATTGTGAATAATTTTTCTTCAATTGTTGCAGAGAATTGTATGAAAAGCGAAAGTCTTCAGCCTATAGAAGGCGAATTCAATTTCGAAATGGCGGATGATTTTGTTGATTTTGGAGAAAAAAACGAAATGTTCATCATTGGGCATTGTTTAGTTTGGCATGCACAGGCACCAGCTTGGTTTTTTACCGATGCCGAAGGCAATGATGTCTCACGTGAAGTGATGATTGACAGAATGAAATCACATATTTCCACTGTTGTTGGACGTTACAAAGGACGCGTAGACGGTTGGGATGTGGTAAATGAAGCTTTTAATGAAGATGGGACCTTAAGGGACAGTAAATTTCTGCAAATTATTGGCGACGACTATATTCAGCTGGCTTTCGAATTTGCGCACGAAGCCGATCCTGATGCTGAATTGTATTACAATGAATACAACATGTACAAACCCGAAAAGTTGGATGGTGTTCTTAAAGTGGTGAAATCCATTCAAGAAAATGGTGTCCGGATCGATGGTGTTGGCATGCAGGCGCACATTAGTCTCGTTGATCCTACCATTGAGCAGTATGAAACAAGTGTGAATGCTGTTGCTGCCTTGGGACTAAAAACCAGTTTTACCGAGCTCGATATTTCTGTGCTCCCCTGGCCTGAAGGGCCGGTTGTAGCCGAAATTTCAACCAGCTTTGAATTACAAAAAGAATTCAATCCTTATCCCGATGGATTACCTGATTCATTGGCCACAGCTTTAACAGAACGCTATGCCAGTTTATTCGAAATGTTTTTGAAGAACAGCGATAAAATTGAACGGGTTACTTTATGGGGTTTAAGTGATGCCACAACCTGGCGAAACGATTGGCCGGTTCAAGGTCGCACTGATTACCCTTTACTATTCGATCGCCAATATACTGCAAAACCTGCAGTTGAAGCAATTATCGAACTTACGACAGAGAAGTAGTTAAATAATCATTTAAAAAAAGTTAGTATGTCAAAAATACCACGTCATATAATTGATGGAATCTACACCGCCGATCCAAGGGCTCATGTCTATGAAAATAAATTGTATATTTTTCCTTCTCACGATATCGTTTCAGGAATTCCTGAAAACGATTTAGGTGATCATTTCGATATGAGGGATTTTCATGTTTATTCCATGGATGATCCTGATAATGGTATGGCAACCGATCATGGTGTTGCCCTGGATATTAATAATGTGCCTTGGGCAGGTCGCCAAATGTGGTCGAACGATGTTGCTGAAAAAGACGGTAAATATTACATGTATTTCCCTGTGAAAAATAAGGAAGATATCTTTTACCTGGGAATTGCCATTGCCGATCGGCCTGAAGGTCCATACAAGTCACTACCGGAACCCATGAAAAATAGTTTCAGTATTGATCCTTCTGTTTTTAAAGACGATAATGGTAGTCAGTACATATACTGGGGCGGAATTTGGGGCGGTCAGTTACAACGTTGGCAAAAAAATGTTTATGACCCCAATGGACAGGAGCCGGCCGATGATCAACCTGCAATTTGCGCTAAAATGGCGAAGTTGTCAGACGATATGCTGGATTTTGGCGAAGCAATAAAAGATGTGCTTATTTTGGATCCCAAAGGGAAACCGCTGACTGCCGGCGATCACAATCGTCGATTCTTTGAAGCATCATGGATGTTTAAAAAGGACGGAAAATATTATTTTACCTATTCAACAGGTAATACTCATTTGTTGTGTTATGCCATTGGTGACAATCCGTACGGTCCGTTTACCTATTCCGGTGTAATCCTAACGCCTGTAGTGGGTTGGACAACACACCATTCTATTGTGGAATTTAAAGGAAAGTGGTATTTATTCCATCACGACAGCCGTCCATCGGGAGGAAAAACTTGGTTACGCAGCATGAAAATTGTGGAACTGGAATTCAGGGAAGATGGAAGTATAACTACTGTTGACGGAATGGCAGAATAGAATCAGGGCTATACATTAGGAAATGACCAGTCTACAATTAGTTGGCTGGTCATTTTTTTGTTCGCGAATGTTTTATTCTTAGTTTAAAGTTGTAATTTACAGAGACAATTAATTGGGGTTAAATATAAAAGGGAAAGCACTATGTCTACACAAATCAAAGGAATGGCCATTACCGGAACTTTACAATTGATAAAGCAAAGGTATGGTATGGATGTTTTTACCAATGTTTTAAACGAATTGGATGAAGAGGATAGGAAAATATTGGGAGGAATTGTACTTGCTTCTTTCTGGTATCCGCTGAAGGCCTTCAATAATTTTCTGAAAGCTGAAGTGAAAATCATTTATCATGGAGATAAAACCAGGCTGAGGCAGGGGAGCGAGGAAATTGTGAGCAATCAGCTAAAAGGGATCTACAAACTTTTTGTCAGGCTGGGTTCACCAGAGTTTATTGTTGGACGAATTGGATCGATCAACAGTTCTTATTTTAAGGGCATTGAATTGGAAAAAGTGATTACTGAAGGAAAATTCATTGGAAAGTATAAAGGATTTAAACCCGATCAGGATGTTTTCGAGGAGATCATTATTGGGTTTTATAAAAAGGCTCTTGAAATTTCAGGAGCAAAAAACATACAGGCCAAGTTCGATATCCCAATTTCACAAGGTAAAGAATATGCTCAAGTTGTGGTGACCTGGAATTGACGAAAAACATTTTAGCCCACAGATCAAAACATAGACTGCATTAGGTTATTACTTAATGCAGTATTTTTGTTTTTATTTGTCATAAGCTAACTGTTTAATTTAAATTCTGAAGAATGAAATATGTACTACTGATTGCTGTTCTGTTCCTGTTGGCATGCAAAAATCAAACATCCGTACAACCGAATAATGAGTTATGGTTCAATCAACCTGCTCAAAATTGGAACGAAGCACTTCCTGTTGGCAACGGGAGGTTGGGAGGAATGGTTTTTGGCGGAACAAATTACGAACGTATTCAGTTAAATGAAGAGTCGGTTTGGACGGGGAATGAAAACCAATTTACCGATAAAACGGAAGCCTATAAAGTTCTGCCTGAAATTAGAAAACTTTTGTTTGCAGGGGAATATGCCAAAGCACAGCTCTTGTGTAAAAACGATTTTATGGGCTACAACAATTGGAACATGTATCAAACCTTGGGTGATCTGTTTTTGAAAACTGAACATGGTAGCGATGTCCTCAATTATAAACGAAGCTTAAATCTTAAAAATGCCGTTGCTACCGTTAATTATAGCGTGGATGGTGTCAATTATACACGGGAATATTTTTCAAGTTATCCCGATCAGGCATTCTTTATCAAAATTTCCGCCGATCAACCTTCGTCAATCTCAATTTCTGCAGCATTAAAGCGACCAAAGGATGCCGAAATCACCCTTAAGGGGAACACAATTTCAATGCATGGACAGGTAACAGCAGGAGGAGTCGATGTTGTTGGTTTAAATCCGGGAGTGCATTACTTTACCGCCTTAAAAACATTTCCCCAAGGTGGTGAAATAATAGCTGATGGAGATAGCTTAATCATTACCAAGGCCAACGAGGTGGTATTCGTATTGGCAGCCAGAACAGATTACAGCGGAGAAAATCCTGAAGAAAGTTGTTTAGCCGACCTTGCAAAAATCGATGCCAATCAATATGCGAAAATCAAGAAAAAGCACATTGTAGATTATCAGAAATATTACAATAGGGTTGAATTGAAGTTGTCGGAAGAGGATAAATCAGCAATTCCAACTAACGAACGTTTGAAAGCAGTTCAAAATGGTGAAGAAGATAACGGACTTTTTGAAAGCTACTTTAACTTTGGTCGGTATTTGTTGATCAGTTCTTCACGACCCGGTGATCTGGCTGCTAACCTTCAGGGAATTTGGGCCGATGGTTTGGTGCCACCATGGAGTGCCGATTATCACATCAACATCAACATTCAAATGAATTATTGGCCGGCTGAGGTCACCAATCTTTCTGAATGTCATTTGCCTCTCATTGCTTTAATCGATAGTCTTCGAAACAGGGGACGCGAAACAGCGCAAAACATGTACAAAAGCAGGGGATTTGTTGCTCATTTTACGACCGATGTTTGGCATTGGACCACTGCCGTGGGCGAACCCGAATGGGGAATGTGGCCGATGGGTGCTGCCTGGGGTTGTCAGCACATTTGGCAACATTATCTTTTCACCATGGATCAGGATTTTCTGAAATCGGTCTATCCAATACTGAAAGAGGCTTCCTTGTTCTTTGTCGATTATTTGATTGAAGATCCGCAAACGGGTTTTCTGGTAACAGGACCATCCAGTTCACCTGAGAATAAATTCAAAACCCCCGACGGTAAAATTTCGAATATCACCATGGGACCAACCATGGACATGGTGATTACCCGTGAACTATTGCAGAATACTATTGCCGCAGCTGAAGTATTGGGAATCGACAAAGCGTATCGGAATGAATTGACTGCACTTGTTTCAAAATTAAGTCCACTGCAAATCGGAAGTGATGGTAGGATTATGGAATGGTCCCGTGAGTTTGAAGAACCCGAACCTGGGCACCGTCACATTTCTCACCTGTATGGTTTATATCCGGGAAACTCAATCAGTACCACCTTAACTCCTGATTTTGCTGTAGCTGCCCGTAAGACAATTGATTACCGTTTATCGCACGGAGGAGGCCACACGGGATGGAGTAGGGCGTGGATCATCAATTTTTTTGCCCGTCTGGGTGATGGTGAAAAGGCGTATGAAAATCTTGTGGCGCTGTTGAGTAAATCAACCTTACCTAATCTATTCGACAATCATCCTCCTTTTCAAATCGATGGTAATTTTGGAGGAACTGCAGGGATTGCCGAAATGTTGTTGCAAAGTCATGCCAATGAAATCAGTTTGTTGCCTGCTCTACCTGTCGAATGGGCAAGTGGGAAGGTCACGGGTTTAAAAGCGCGAGGCGGTTACACTGTGGATGTTGAATGGGAAAAAGGAATATTGAAAGGCGCTACAATTAAATCGGAAAATGGATTACCTCTACAAATTCGTTATGCGAATCAGGTGAAACAGCTTGAAATCAAAAAAGGTAAAAGTTTTGTATTTAAGCCTGAATTGAAATAATTGGCGTAATTTTAAATATAAAGTGCCTGTTGATGAATTCAACAGGCACTTTTATTTTCTGAATTTATGGGTGAGTCACTTCGTCCTTAAATACTATAAAGTGACTCCGGTTTTAAAAATTGCTATTTCCTTAAAGCCGCTTTTTTCGTGATTTAGTTTATTCCCGCAGGCCACTTCAATAACAAATTGGATAAACTCTTCCAATAGTTGATCCATGGTTTGGCCTTCCAATAAAGTTCCTGCATTAAAATCAATCCAATTTTTCTTTTTATTATAAAGATCAGAATTGGTCGAAATTTTCATGGTAGGTATAAAACTACCGAATGGTGTTCCTCTTCCTGTGGTGAATAATACCATTTGGCAACCGCTAAAACCTAATGCCGATGCTGCTACCAAATCGTTGCCCGGTGCAGCGAGAAGGTTTAATCCCCGTTTTTTAATAGGTTCTGCATATTTTAATACATCAACAACGGTTGCCGTACCACCTTTTTGGGTGCATCCCAGAGATTTGTCTTCCAAGGTAGATATACCACCTTTTTTATTCCCCGGCGATGGGTTTTCGTAAACCGGCAAATTGTGTTGGAGGTAATAGTCTTTGAAATCGTTGATCATATTAACTGTTTTGTCGAAAACCTGCTGATTTTGTGCGCGCTCCATCAATATGGTTTCAGCCCCAAACATTTCAGGTACTTCGGTAAGTATTGTTGTCCCGCCCTGAGCTACCAAATAATCGGAGAAGCTACCAAGTAGAGGATTGGCTGTAATGCCTGAAAACCCGTCAGATCCCCCGCATTTTAATCCTATTTTTAACTCCGAAACCGGAATACTTTGGCGCTGGTCGTAACGCATATGTTCATAAATCTCTTTGATGATTTCCAAACCTACTTCAACCTCGTCTTCTACATCCTGAGCAACTAAAAAACGAACCCTGTCGCGATCGTATTCGCCAATGAATGTCTTAAGTTGATCAATTTGATTGTTCTCACAACCCAATCCTAAAACGAATACTCCACCGGCATTGGGATGATTGATCACATCAGCCAGGGCTTTTTGGGTATTGATATGGTCATCGCCCAACTGAGAACAACCGTAACTGTGCTTAAATACTTCAATTCCGTCGATATCCCTTGGCGCTAGCTCACTTTTAAATAAATCAACAATTTGTTGTGCCTGGCCGTTAACACAACCAACAGTGGGAACAATCCATATTTCGTTTCGTATTCCAACCTTACCATTGCTACGTTGGTAGCCCTCAAATGTTCGATTCATCTGGTCATAATGTAATTCATTCAACTTTTGATTAAACGAATAGGCAATTGTTCCCGAAAGGTTGGTTTTTAAATTTTGAACATGAACGTGTTCACCGGGCTTAATTGATTGCAATGCATGACCAATTGGATCACCGTATTTAATAATGTTTTCATTTGTACTTATTGGAGCAATAGCCATTTTATGACCTTTGGGAACATCATTAATTACTTGTAATCTTTGGTCTTCGATCTGAATGAATTCACCCGATTGGAAGTCTCGAAGTGCAATAATTACATTGTCAATTGCATTTATTTTGATAAAATCTGCCATTTTATGCGCCTTTTTTAAATTGAATTTTATTCGGTACTTAAATTGCCTTTAGTATTAATGAAATACTTCTTAAAAGAACCTTAAACAACTGAAAAGTCCTAATTGCTCATTTTTTCGATGGTAATATTCATCAAAGGATTTTTTTCATGAAGCACAGCTTTCACTGCTCTTTTCATGCCCACTTGTTGGATTAGAAAAAGATAATGACTAACCGTAATGGTTAAATTTGGTACTTCATTCAGGTTTTGTTTCCATACCTTATCTAATGCCAGTACTTTTTCGCTTAGCAAATAAATGGAAATTGGACGACCATCGCAAGTAGCCCAGGCTTCTTTATAAAAATCAAGAATCCATTGGTCATCTTGTACCTGATAAGATTCACCATTTGCTTCCCCTTTAAAATAAGCAATCATTGCAGCCAGAGAAAACACCAGCTTCTGAGGTAACATATTGTGAGTTTTATTAAAATTCAATAACGAAGGCAAATTGCGGGTTTCCCATTTCGACATGGCGTTCAAAGCAATGCTTTGCCATTGATGACGAATATATGGGTTGGCAAAACGTTCTAAAATTTTATTCGCAAATCTCTGTAGTTCTTTTTCGGTTCCGTCAAGTACGGGCAAAACTTCGTCGTAGACCAGTTCTTTCATGAAATTCCCAACTTCAAGGTTTTCGTAGGCTTCACGAACTGTTTCGATTCCGCTCAGGAAGGATACTGCATAACTCCCGGTGTGGCATCCATTCAGTACCTGTACCTTTTGCTCTCTGAAGCGTTTCATGTCTTTTACGAATTTCACTTCTAGACCAGCTTTTTCAGCAGGAAATTCGTTCTTTACCCATTGGGGGGCTTCAATTACCCATAAGTGGAAATATTCACCAACGACTACCAAATTATCTTCGTATCCCAGTTTTTCCTGGATTTCCTTGATCTCATCACGTGGAAATCCAGGTACAATCCGGTCGACCAATGTGCTGCAAAAGCAACATGAATTGTTAACCCAATCAATAAACGATGGTTCCAGTTTCCAGTTTTCTGCATGTTGCAATACATATTTCTTCAGCATCTCTCCGTTGCGGTCAATTAATTCGCAGGCAAAAAAGATCAGTCCTTTCGAAGGATCACCTTTGAAAGTAGTGTATCGTGTATACAATAGGGCGGCAACTTTTCCAGGAAATGAGTTTTGGGGTTGCATGTCGAAAGTGTCGTTTTCATCCCAACTTATCCCGGCTTCGGTAGTGTTGGAAAACACGAAGCGCAAATCTGGGTTGACAATGGCTTTGAAATAGTCATCAAAATTTGAATAGGGATTTATGCCGTTATTGATACAGTCGACCAATGAGAATTCCGTAATTGGCTTACCCTCTTTTATTCCTTTAAGATACACGTGGTAAAGTCCATCCTGCTCATTCAACATATCGATCATACCATGGGCTAAAGGTTGAACAACATCAATGCCGGCATCGAAGCCGATTTCCTTATTCATTTTGTTTACAATCCAATCAGTGAAAGCACGCAAAAAATTCCCTTCTCCAAATTGTAGTATTCTGGTTGGATATTTTACTGTTTCTTTTGCATTTGTACGATTTAATTTCATCATCTCTCAGTAACTTATATTTAATAAAATTCCTATTCTAACTCATTCGACTTTCAACTGTTTATGTCGATTTTTGAGTCGACAAATATAGATTAATATAATCCTCATGGAAGTCTTAGACTACTTAATGGTCAGGTAATCAGAGCAAAATGACAATGCAATCGTTTGCATTATGTGCAAGTTTTCAGATGGTTACGTTTTTTATATTGAATGAATAAAAATGACGCTTAATTTTTGAACTTTAATTGAATGTTAATTTGCCTTTCGATAGAAAAGCTAACGGCCAGTTTATCGGGGATGTTAAATTACATTCCGATGCATTCGGGATTAACTTTTGTG
>JBGUEP010000022.1:69716-107865 GCA_041821245.1 Prolixibacteraceae bacterium | reverse complement strand
AATTGAAATGCATTACACTCTAATTTATTCTCCCCCCAACTTTTCAATGTGATCCCTTTTCAGTGAAAAGGTGAATCGGTTTTATATTGGAGTGACTCATGAATCTGTACAACAGCGTCTTGACAAACACAACACTCATGCATACGGTAGACATCGCTATACAGCATCCGATACTGACTGGTGTGTCTTTTTTGTTATTGAAGTAAACAATTATTCCCATGCCGTAAGAATTGAGCGGAAAATAAAATCAATGATTTGTGCTAGTGTTTTTTGCTTAAGCCAGTTTAGAGTCAAGATTTATTGAATAGTGTAATAATTCATTAAATTTACTCAACCTAATGTTGATGGTTTTTAACCAACTCTTCAAAGGGAAACGTCAAAATTGAGATTTGCCCAAAGAGTGGCAAGCTTCATATTCTTTAAATAATAGGAATACCCTTATAACTATGCAAATGAGCGAAGAATTCTCAAATCAAGTTGTATTACCCGACCATCTTCCACCTATCGAAAATCAAGAGTTTGTTGGATTGGAAAGAAAGTATAAACAATTAAATCACATCGGCTCTGCGCTGTTTTTGGTGGTGGCTTTGAGTGGCATCGTCCTTTTTGCTTTCATCTCATCCCAAAACATTCCACTAATTGTGCTAATTGGACTACCTGTTCTTTTTGTCCTGTTATTTGTTTGGCGCGTTGTGCTGGTAATTCTCGGTTTTTCTAAAAAAGGATATTTGCTGAGAGAACAAGATGTGTCGTACCATAGTGGACTTTTTTTTTATAAATTAACCACTATTCCCCTTAATCGGATTCAGCACGTGGAAGTTAGCCAAAACATGATAGAAAAAAGCATTGGCTTATCGAAAATTAAAATATTTACAGCCGGAGGCAGTGTTAGCGACCTTGAAATTCCTGGTCTATTGCCTGAAAAAGCACAGCAAATTGAATCATTCATTTTAGCCAAAGTAAATACTCATGAGTAAGCCGGATTTATCCATACCCTCTCGTCAGGAATTGAGGGGATTTTTGGTGATTTTTGTGTTTGAAGCACAAAAGACAATACGTACATTCTGGCCCATACTTATTCTTATTATTGCTCAGAAGAGGCTACTTCCATCAGGTGTTACCATTCCAATGGCACTTGGGCTTGTTCTTCTCTTAATGTTGGTTCATGCCATTCTATATTACCTGAATTTCTACTTCTATGTTGAGGGAAATCAATTTATTCTTAAAAAAGGATATTTGCGCAAAAAAGTGCTTTCGGTCCCATTAGACCGTATACAAAGTGTGAATACAAAACAAAACATACTACAACAAATGCTGAATGTTTATTCTATGGAAGTAGATACGGCAGGATCGGTAGGAAAGGAATTAAAGATTTATTCATTGAGTGCTTCCTATACCAATCTTTTAACTCAATTCCTGCAATCCCATAAGGAAAGTACCATAGAAGAACAATCTGAATCAATTCCCATCACCAACCATGAGAAAATCATTCTAGAATTGAGTCCTGCCGATCTATTCCGTATCGGAGTTAGCCAAAACCACCTTCGAACAGGCTTAATCATTGTTGCCTTCGGTTCACAACTGGTGGGTCAAATTCAGGACTTATTCAAGGAAAAAACCGATGCGTATTCCGATTCTTTTCAAAACATCCTAACCAACTCGGGCCTTTTATTTTTTACCGGTTTAGTTATATTCTTTCTGCTTGTATCCATCTTCGCAACACTCCTGGTTACCGTGGTTAAATATTACGATTTTAAACTCGTTAAGCATCAACAAAGCTACCTCCTTACCGCTGGTCTGATTAATAAGCGCAAGGTATTGCTTCCTTTTAACAAAGTGCAACAACTCAACTGGGAAACCGGACCCATAAAAAGGCTATTTGGTATCTATAAAATTAGCTTTAAACAAGCGGTTAGTAAACAAACACAGCAGATCCAGGTGGCCGATGCTCCGGGCTGCCTCAAGCAACATGTAGAAAGCATCAGAGGTGAATTGTTTCTGGGAGATCTTCCCGATCATACTGAAAAAATTTATTCACACCCTCGGTATTTCAATCTATTGTGGATTCAGAGAGGTTGGTTTCCTGCTTTACTCCCAATTGCCCTATATATTTACGAACCAATGTGGCTGATTGCCGGAGGATCGTGGTTGGTGCTTTCGGGTCTGTACTGCTTGATGGCAGCGCGTAAACGCTATTTCCAGTTTAATAAATCTCAATTGATTGTTGGTAAAGGAGCCATCAATACCGAGTGGCAGCAAGCTGAAACATTTAAAACACAATCGGTCGATTTCAAACAATCGATTTTTCAAAAACGAAGAGGCTTGGCTTCCTTACGGGTAAACAATGCATCAGGACAGATGAACATCCCCTACATCCCCGAAGATATGGCACATCAACTAATGAATTACCTACTTTATCATGTGGAGATATCCAATAAAAAATGGATGTAAAGCAATCTGATTAAGGAATACATGTATGGAAATTCAACCAATGCTACGTTAAATAGCGCTCTTGTTTTTACAGGCGTTACCTTGAAGTAGTTGGTTTTATAGATCATTAGAGCTTACACCTAATAAAAGGCTTAATTACACCCTTCAAAAAACCAGGATAACTGGAAATTCACTACAATACCGATGTCCGGAAAATTGTATAATCTGTTGAATGCTCCGCGAATACCATTGCCAGAAAAGTGGTGAACGATATTAAATATCAATTGATCCTAAGTTCGTTAATTCTTTAAAATTGAACCATTAAATGGGATTAATCATCGAAAATTATTATATTTAATTCCTTACACTCATTTCAATAGACAGATTGATTAAAAATCTCAAAACAAACCACAATGAAAAATCTCCTTATTTTTTCCTTTCTTTTGATCATTGCTATTACAGCATGTAATCAAACCGAACCCAAAGCCGAACCGGTTGCTTTGGAAGATTTCTTTAAGAACCCTGAAAAAACAGCTTTCAAATTATCTCCAAATGGCGAATACTTCTCCTATTTGGCCCCTTATGAAAGCCGTTTAAATGTATTTATTCAGAAAATTGGTGATGCTGAAGCCATTCGAATTACCTCTGAAACTGATCGCGATTTGGCCGGATATTTATGGGCCAACAACAACCGTATTCTATTTTTAAAAGATACAGGCGGAGATGAAAATTTCCAATTGTATGGTGTTAACATTGATGGAACAGACTTAGTTGGATTGACTGTTTTTGAAGGCGTTCGTACCGAACTAATTGATGAACTGGAAGACCTCCCGGATGAAATTATGGTTGGATTAAACAAACGAAATCCAACAGTATTCGACCCTTATCGATTAAATATTGTGACTGGAGAAATGTCCATGTTGGCCGAAAACCCCGGAAACATAATGGGTTGGATGACTGACCATGCCGGTAAATTGAGAATTGCCATTACTTCCGATGGCGTCAATCAATCCATCCTCTATCGCGAAACCGAAGCCGACGAGTTTAAATCGGTCATCACACTGAGTTTCAAAGAAACCTTGAGTCCAGTGATGTTTACCTTCGACAACCAATTTGTGTATGCCGCATCGAATTTGGGACGCGACAAACAGGCTTATGTAAAGTACGACATTGCCAACGCAAAAGAACTTGAAGTAATTTTTGAAACCGAAGAATCAGACGTTTCCGGCCTTGCTTATTCAAAAAAAGATAAGAAGTTGCAAGCTGCTTTTTACTACACCTCAAAACAAAAAGTACATTACCTCGACGATGCAGCGAAAGCTTTGTCTGAAAAAGTGGAGGCAAAATTACCTGGTGTTGAAGTTCGCTTTGCCAGTGAGAACAAGGCTGAAGATAAGTTTATGATCCGAACCTTCAGTGATAAAACACGAGGTGAATATTACTTCTACGACAAAGCAACTGACGAGTTAACTCTGCTGGCCGAACTGAGTCCGTGGATTGATGCCAAAAACATGTGTGATATGAAACCCATTAATTACACTTCGCGCGATGGCTTGAATATCCAGGGATATCTTACTTTGCCAAAAGGAGTAAAAGCGAAAAATCTGCCTGTTGTAATCAATCCTCACGGGGGACCATGGGCTCGTGATTACTGGGGATTTAATCCCGAAGTACAATTTTTAGCCAACAATGGCTACGCTGTTTTGCAAATGAACTTCCGTGGTTCAACCGGATTTGGACGATCATTTTGGGAAGCTTCATTTAAACAATGGGGTAAAACCATGCAAGATGATATTACTGATGGTGTGAATTGGTTGATTGAACAAGGTATTGCTGACCCTGAACGGGTAGCCATTTATGGTGGTAGTTATGGTGGATATGCCACCTTGGCCGGCCTTTGTTTTACTCCTGACTTGTATGCTGCCGGTGTAGATTATGTTGGAGTATCAAATTTGTTTACGCTTCTTAAGACCATTCCACCATATTGGGAACCAATGATGGATATGTTTCAGGAAATGATGGGACACGCAGTAGAGGATAGTTTATTGTTGGTGGAAGTCTCACCTGTTTTTCATGCCGATCAAATTAAAGCTCCTTTATTCGTTGCTCAGGGAGCAAACGATCCACGTGTGAACATCAACGAATCGAACCAGATTGTAGATGCCTTAAAGGCCCGCGGTGTTGAAGTGGAATATTTGGTGAAGGAAAATGAAGGCCATGGTTTCCACAACGAAGAAAATCGATTTGATTTTTATCGGGGAATGATCACTTTTCTTGACAAACACTTAAAATCCAGTGAAGAATAATATACATTCATAAATTTTTATCGAATTTAACCAACACCCATCCAATCATTTGGCTGGGTGTTTTTTTATGGCCTAAGCTGGCTGTCATCTCTCCTTTAAAAAGTTGCAGCCATTTCTTCAACAACGTTACACTTTTATATATGTGTACGTTTATGGCAATAAATTAAACAAAAAAGGCTTAGATAGAGAATTTGATTTTTCATGGTACAAATTTAAAGCAGACGTGGTCGTATTCTAAATTTTCATTAGCCCAAAAATGTATTGGCTTGATTTTATAGGCACTAAATATTCACACAGTGCTTGGTCCTGAGAGAAAAAACAATGCTGAATTTTAAAATTAGAATTCTGTTTATGATGAAAAACGGATATTTTAAAATTACAAGATTTTGCTTCGCTTCGTTAAAAATTGTGTGTTTTTAACGAATATAATCAACAATTGCAATCGCTGCCACCAACTGTATTCGCCCGACAAACTATCGGCGAAACGCTGGGAAGGCATTATTGCTCAAATGTCACCAAAAACAACAATGACTGCTTCGGAAGTAGAATTGGTTTCGAAGTACCTGAAAAAGGGAAAATGAGAGAACTCAGGTGACACGGATCAGGCAGATTTACACTGATCAAATAATTGTGCTGATTTTCCCAATCCGTATCATCTGCATTCTAATCTAAAACACCTTCAATTTTAAAAACCCAGACCACTGCATCAGGATTATTTGCAGGCGAAAGATTTGGTAGCTGTATACGCAATTCATGTCCTTTACGCACTGATTTCACTTTACCGGAATAGCCCAGAAGACTAACTTTACCAGAGTTGTTAATGCCTTCAATTTTAATATATTGATCAGGCCATTCAGTGGCAATAACGTACAAATCCTCTCCTTTCGTGGTATAGAAAACTGACGCATTTTCTTCATTTTTTATGACACTTTTCCATTTTGTAGTACCATAAATGGCTTCACCATTTACTTCGAGCCATTCCCCCATATCGAGCAAACGTTGTTGCATTAAAGCAGGAATTCTTCCATCTGCTGTTGGACCAATATCCAATAAAAGGTTACCCCCGGCAGCAACCGTTTTTACCAACAATTCAATCAACTCCTTCGAAGTAGAATAATTGGCCGGTGTTTCAATCCTGTTATAGCCAAACGAGGTGCCAATACCGCGACATTCTTCCCACGGTTTGCTGCTTTCGCCAATACCTTCCTTTTCGCCCACCAATCCATATTCGGTGGTGAAAAAACCTCCGTGTACTCCACGGGTTTCTTTACCCCATCTGTCGTTTACGCAAACGGTTTCCTTAACTGCCGACTCATTGTAAAGCCAACTCAGGAATTCCGTACTTTTCCATTTTTCGCTGGCCATATCCCATTCGCCATCGGTCCATAACAGATCCGGCTCATAACGTGTTACCAAATCTTTCATTTGAGGAAGCATACGATCGTTCACATATTTTTCAGGATTACTTTTGTATAACGGATTGAACCATTCGTACAATGAATAATAAAAACCCATGTGAAGACCGGCAGATTTAACGGCAGCGCTCAAATCGCCACACAAATCGCGATGCGGACCAATGTCCATACTGTTCCAATTCCAGCTTTGCTCGCTGGGCCAGAGCGTAAATCCCTCGTGGTGTTTTGAAGTCAACACCACATATTTGGCACCTGATTTTTTAAAAACTTCGGCCCATTGAGTGGGATCAAAATGTTCGGCTTTAAAATCAGCGGCAAAATCCTGGTACTTAAAATTAGCTCCATAAGTTTTATCGTGATAAGCGCGAAATAATTGACCGGCCACACCATTATCGTGAATTCGGTACCAATACCATTCGGCGTATTTGGCATATACGCCTATGTCGGCATTGGCCGGTGCCCAAGCAGGAACAGAGTATACTCCCCAATGGATAAAAATTCCAAACTTGGCATTTCCAAACCACTCCGGCACCGGACGGCTATCGATGGATTCCCAATTTGCTTCATAGTTCTTTTGGGAAAAGCCACTAATGGCTAAAACCAGCAAAATAATCGTTAATAGTTTTTTCATGCTAATATCTGTTAAATAGTTAGGTTTTCGTAGGCGAAGGGCAAAGGATGAAGAGCTGAGAGCAAAGGGCTATGGGCAATTCAACATGTTCATTCAGCTCATTCAATTTATTCAGTTCAGTCAGTTTATTCAGTTCACTCAGTTTATTCAGTTCACTCAGTTCACTCAATTAATTCAGTCCTTCAGTCCTTCAGTTTACTCAGTTGATTTCATGTACCTGTCCGCAAAATCAAGGTATTGTTCCCAGTCGTAAGTTGTAATGTCGTGCTTTCCTGTTCTGATGTGGTAGCCTATTTGTCCGATCACCGGCTGGTTCACTTCAGGCATATCTTTAGCAGGAAAGCCATCGGTTCCCAACAATTCGTAAACCGGTGAAGCAGCAACAGCCGATAAAAATTCACCGCGTGGATCAGCCCACTGATCGTCCTCAGCACTGGCAATATACACCGGGCGCGGTGCAATTAGTGCAATCAATTCATGCTGATCAATCGGGAGTTCATTAATTTTTGTTCCATAGCTTGCCAACTTTCCACAAAACCAATGAGGGAAAACCGTCGTAATTCGTTGAATAGTTTCACCATACTCCCTTCGGGAAAGCGCAGCCCCTCCGCAACCAGAGCAATTAGAAATGACCATAGCAAACCGTTGGTCCTGAGCACCTGCCCAAAGAGCTGTTTTTCCCAGACGGGAATGGCCAATCACCGCTACTTTTTCCTGATCAATGGCCGGATCAGTTCCGGCATAATCCAGCATTCGGCTAAGTCCCCAAGCCCAGGCACCAATGGAAGCCCACGATGATTCATTTCTTTGATCATCGAAAGCAGGGTGAATTCCATTCTTGAATCCATCGTAAAAATCAGGATCTATATCACCATAATATGCTGTGATAACGGCATAACCCCTATCGATGATTTGCTCCAACGGCCAACGAGTTTTGGCATCGCCACGTATTTCTTCAGAAGCGATATAGGATTTCCGCGTTTCCATGTCCCAAATTTTCGCCAAGGTTATTTCAGTAGATGCATCAATGGTCTGATTGCCATCGAAATTAAGCCCTACAAAAGCAGGGGCCGGACCTGTGATATCGTTGGGAACAATCACCAAAAGGTGAATAATTGGAACATCAACAGCAGTTTGCAGTTGAAGATCAACCTCCTTTAAGGTAGCTTTACCACCCATAAAATTGGTAACCGTCTTCGTAGTTGTAAACGTGAATTCTACCTTTTTATCGGGCGTTTTCCCGTACACATCGTTCTCAAATAAATGCAGAATTTCAGTTCTTCGAAAGTTGATCCACTGATTTTCACTCACTACATGTTCACCATTTTCAAGCACCAGGACATCTGGCAAAGTATAAGCAGGTACTTTGCTTTCGTCGTAATTTGCTTCGGAAGGTTGAGCATTCGTAGAAGAGAAACACAACACCTGAGCTATTCCAATTAGGTAAATTAATATCGTCTTCATAAATTCAGTTTAATAGTTGTTTAAAGTTAGTTTTTCAATTCATCTCATCAGCAAATTCGCTTATGTTATGCACAACAGTTGATGCATACTCTTCAAATTTTTAGAACAAATTGACCTTTCATTGATAAAACCACCTGTTTCGTTGATTCCTTTTTCAGTTCATGAAAAGTAGCTATAGTTTTGATTCATCATCAGTTCAAAATACGATAAACATTTAAAATCGGATCAAATAAATAGTAGATAACATTAAAATTTAAAATTATGAATAACACAAAAAGAGCAATACGAAAAACTACCCTATTCATCTTGGGTGTAGCATTAACAACAACATTGGCCATGGCTCAACCTGGCCACGAAAATCGACCTCCTGAGCCACCCGATTCAGCCAGAATTCAAGAAATGCTAAAGCACCTAGATTCCGAATTAGATTTAAACTCAGAACAAAAAACTAAAATTGACGCACTTTTTATCGCTCATTTCGAACAGGTAAAAATCCAACGTGAAAAAGAAAAGCCACAAATGGAACAAATGAAAGCCGATCATGAAAACTTGAGAAGGGAATTCGAAAGTTCCGTGAAAGCTCAACTTAGTCCTGAACAAGCTAAACAATTTGATGAATTGAATGAAAAACGCATGCACGAAAATCAAGATAGAGGAAAAAAGCACAAAAAGGGGAAAGATCGTCCTCGTAAGTAGTTGATCAGTTTTTATGGAGGAAACCAACCGCATCGAATTTACCGATGCGGTTTTTTTGTTTTAACTGGCCAACCGGTCTTCTCAGGTGATTCCCACCTTTTATTGAATTCAACTCGTTTTTTCAGCAAGTTGCGTTTAATTATCGCATGCTCCAAAACATATCTCCTTGTATCCCTTTATTTGTAGACGTTTCAACGAGTTTAAGCCTTTTGCTTTATAAATAAAATTGGAAATAAAATTTAAAGTTTGTTAATTTGGTCAACCAATTACTGGTGGCTGGTCGACCAATTTCGACTAATCTTAATTTTATTAGAATGCAATTAAGGTAAAAACGATCCGGTAAAAAGAAAAAAGAATCTGTTTGATCAGGGATAAGAAATGGCTAGACTGCTAGACCATACCACTGTTAACCAAACCTATAGAATACTATTATGAAGGACGTACTTGAAAATTTATTTGAGATAGAGCTAGAAAATCCGGTGGATAAAATAGTTAAACAGATACGAAAATTGATTATTTCAGGGCATCTAAAACCTGGAGATAAGTTACCGTCAGAACGAAATTTGTCTGAGAAATTAGGTATTGGCCGAACTCATGTTCGCGATGCCATTAAAAAACTTGAATTTTTTGGTGTATTAAAGACCAACCCCCAAAGTGGTACAGTAGTCTCCGGAATCGACATGGCTGCGATGGAAGGACTCCTATTTAATATTTTAAAATTAGGAGAAAACGAGTTTGTGCATTTGGTTGAAACCCGGGTTTTAATGGAAACCTACCTGTGCCGTCAAGCAGCTTTGAGGCGCACCGAAGAGGACATTGTTGAAATGAGGAAAGCACTGGCCAACTATAAGTCGGTTGTTACTGAAAATCAACCTGCCGTCAACGAAGATTTTAATTTCCATCTCAAAATTGCCGAGGCCAGCAAAAATACGGTGATTAAATCGCTGATGTTGATCATTATTCCAGACATTCTTAAAATCTACCGCAAGTTTAATGTTTGTGGAGATGGCCGATTTTACAAATCATACGACGAACATCAACTGATCCTGAAATGTATTATCGATAAGGATCCTGATGGCGCAGAAAAAGCCATGCTGCTCCACCTGAATGATGTGATAGAATTTAGTAAATCATTTAAAGGAGAAGATAAAATTATAAATGATTAAAGTGCTTAAAAAACAACAGCACCACAAAATGGTGCTATTGTGAGCTAAGCCGTTTGCATCTTGCTAATTTCAATGCTGAATACAATCTTAAATCCTTAAACTTGGCGGTTCTCAGGATTTTAAATTTGTTTCCGGTTGAGGGCTTGTTGGCTCTATGCAAAATTAGAAAAATATTCTCATTAAGTGTCTAACAAATCTGACAGAGGGTTTTTAACCAAAAACTTAACCTTTCTGTCGCAAAACAAAATGAAGATGAAAAGAATAATTCTATTCTTGCTATTAATTGTTTCAGGAACTGTTTTACAAGCACAAACTAATGTTAAGGGAACAGTTACTGATGCTGCAGATGGTTCAACGCTGGTTGGAGCAACTGTGGTGATAAAAGGAACAACAATAGGGGTAATCACCGATATAAATGGTGAATTTAAAATTAACGCTCCCTTAAACTCGGTACTGAAGGTATCCTACGTTGGTTATCTCAATCAGGAAGTTGAATATTCAGGAGAATCAGTTCTGAACATTAACTTAAAACCTGATATTGCCGGCCTTGAAGAAGTGGTTGTTGTAGCCTATGGAACAGCAAAAAAGTCTCATCTAACGGGCGCTGTTTCATCACTTAAAAACGATCGATTGGACGAAATTCCCGTAACTCAGGTGGATCAGGCCTTACAAGGAAAACTCGCCGGTGTGCAGGTATTGAACCTGAATCCCGAGGCCGGTGCAGCTGCCACAATCAGAGTCAGAGGAATGGGTTCGATCAGTGCCGATAATCAACCACTGGTGGTGGTAGATGGCTTTCCTGTCCCCGATGGATTATCAATGGTTAACATGGGCGATATTGAATCAATTGAGGTATTAAAGGATGCCGCTTCGTCAGCCTTATACGGTTCCCGTGCAGCAGGCGGTGTAATTTTGATTACTACAAAAAGTGGTAGTGGTAAAAAAACCAAGTACAATTTCAAAATGTACACAGGTATTAATCAAGCCATTAAATTGCCCGACATGATGGGCGCAGAGGAATACATTGAATTACTTTATAGTGAAGCAGACCTACGATTACAGGATCCTTCCATCGATGGCACTGACAATACAATGCCATTTAACCGAGCTACCAACAACGAAGAACTGGCTTACCTAATTTCAAAATATGCCGTTGACCAACCCACTGACTGGATAGGTGAAGGCATGAGAAATTATGGTAAAATTCAAAACTATCAATTAAGTGCATCGGGCGGAGATGAAAAAATAAAATACTACCTATCCGGAAATTACAGTACTGAGGATGGTACCATGAAAAATTCAAGCTACGATAAGTATAGCCTTAGAACCAAAGTAGACATTAGCCTAACCAATAAAGTTAGAGTGGGTGTCAATTTTAATCCTTCCTATAGTGTGAAAGAAAGGCCGCGCGTAAATCTTACCGACTATATGCGTTTCCCAACGTGGATGCCTGTTCGACACAACGAAGCAACAGCGGCCATGACCGGAGGCAATGTTGGCGATTACGCGCAAGTAAGCGATTTTACGGCCTCTACTTATAGCGGAATTGGAGTTGACGGAGAAGTTTGGAACATTTCTGGTGTAAACCCATGGACTTCGGGAAATCAAACTCCAACTTCCATACGAGAACGAACAAGCATTATTGGAGAAAATTATCGTTTGCAAACAAATACTTATTTGGAAGTTGACCTGTTACCAGGACTGGTTTTTCGCACCTCAAATGGTGTCTACATCTCGTATGAAGAAAACAATCAAAAAGAAAAATCAGAAGCGAATAAAGCAGGTTTACCAAGTATATTAACGCGAGAAATGACGCTGTATACTGATTTATTGTCTGAAAACATTCTTAACTATACAAAAACAGTTAACGATCATGATTTTGGGGGTTTGATTGGATTCACCGCACAAAAGGCAACTACAAAATTCAACCAAATTGCAGGTACAGGTTTCCCTGATGAGGAAAGATTATCGTTTAACATGGCCTCTGAGTTTCTAAAAAATACTTCTTCAACCGACGGAGTCACCTCTTTTTATTCTTCAGATGCACTCCTTTCAGCAATAGGCCGGATAAATTATTCTTACAAAGGAAAGTACCTTGTTACTACAAGCATACGTGCCGATGGAAGTTCGAAATTTGCAGCCGGACACAAATGGGGCATATTCCCTTCAGGTTCAGTTGGATGGAGGGTTTCAGAAGAAGATTATATGCAAGGTGTTGAAAACATCACCAACCTGAAAATTCGTGCAAGCTACGGTATCACCGGGAACAACAGCATTCCTCAATACTCGTATATGAATACCGTGAATACAATTGATTATGTTACCGGAAGTGGAAACGGGAACCTTGTTACCGGAATGTCTTCTACCAGTGCTTCTCTCGGAAATAATGCAATAACCTGGGAGCAACTTGGTGAATCGAACTTCGGTGTTGATTTAGGGATCTTCGATAATCGTTTTAACGTTGCGCTTGAAGTATATAATTCAAACACCATCCAATTATTACTTCGCCAGCCGGCCATGTACATTACCGGTCACCAATCGTCATGGAACAACATTGGAAAAGTAAACAATAAGGGAATTGAATTGGAACTGACCACAGCCAACATTGTTAAGAAAGATTTTACCTGGAAAACAACGGCTAACATTTCAACAAATAAGAACACGCTTTTAAACTACGGCGACAAGGAAAAAGAAGACAACTACGGTGAAAGAGCCGAAGTATACAGAGCAATTGTAGGAGAAGAATCGATACAATATTTTGGATACAAATCTGATGGCGTTTACACTACGTTCGAAGAGGTTGAAGCAGCATTGGCCTTAACCGATGAAAATGGAGATCCGTTTAACTACTCTGTTTTTAAACCTATAATTGGCGGACTAAAAGCGGTAAATACCAATGGCGATAATGCACTCGATGCTGATGACCGGATTACTCTTGGCAGTCCTTTCCCCGATTTTATTTGGGCCATTACCAATGATTTCATTTACAAAAATTTTGACTTTAGCTTTTTAATACAAGGAGTTCAGGGTGGTAAAATCGTAAACGGTAATATTTATTACAACGAACAGTTACGAATGAACAAAGCGTATACTGCAAACCGTTTTGTTAGTCCAATGTTCCCCGGAGATGGTCAAACAGTTTATTCAACTACAACTCCGGGCAATCAACTACTCTTAACCGACTATACCATCGAAAATGGTTCATATGCCAGCCTTCGTAATCTGTCGTTGGGTTATACCCTGCCTTCTTCAGTGGCAAAAAGAATCGGAGTTAATACGGTGCGAGCCTACTTCTCCGCTCAAAATTTGATTTACCTGATGGCGTCTGATTACAGAGGTGTGAACCCTGAAGCGCGTACCACATCAGGGAATTATAACAATCCATTGATCGACGGTTATCAACGTGGAGTATTTCCGTTAAACAGGACTTTCACCCTGGGTATTGATGTTACATTTTAATGAAAATTAAATAGAATACTGATGAAAATTATAAAATTATTACCAATTCTGTTTGCAATATTTGTATTGTCAGGTTGTGAGGATTTCATTGTAGAAGAGCCTGAATCTGTTCTTACTCAGGTAGACTTTTATGTTACACCAACACGAATTAATCAAGGCGTGCTTGGATGTTATGCCGGCATGACAAAAATTATGAACGACGAATGGATGTACACCGAATTAAGAAGCGATAATACTTGTATTTCTTCAACAGGATCAAGTTCCTCAACGAGGCAATATCTCACCAGCTTTGCTCATTTTTCGTTAATCTCAAGTGAACCTAAGCTTCAAGATTATTGGTACAATACATTTCAAAACATATCCAATATTAATGCGGTATTGCCCTCTGTATTGGACAACAGTTATATCGCTCAGGAAGAATTGCGTGCGCAATATGAAGCTGAATTACGTTTTATCCGTGGGTATCATTATTTAAATCTGGTCAATCTATTTGGCGACATGTTTAAGGTGACTTCGCTAATTGGACCGAACGAAGCCAAAAAATTGGAACGCTCACCAGTTGCTGAGATTTATGACGAGATTATTATTCCGGATCTGAAAATCGCGGCCAATAATGCCCCGTCAAAATATGACCAGAGCGATTTGGGCAGGGTAAACAAATGGGCTGCAAAAAGTATGTTGGCAAAAGCCTATATGATGAGAGGTGGCGCAGAAAATCTGGCATTGGCAAAACCATTGCTCGTAGATGTAATACAAAACAGTGGAGCCAGCCTTGAAGCTAATTTTGCAGCTATTTTTGACCCAACAAATGAAATGAATAATGAAATTTTATTTGCGATACGTTACCTGGGTGGAAGTGCAGGAATTGGCTCGCCGTTTTGGGAATATTTTGCACCTGAAGGTTCTGCAAACACATTTTTAAAAGTAGGGACACCCGACGGAGACAATAACCCCACGCTGGAAATCATGAATTTATTCAATCAGCACCCTGAAGATAAGCGTATTGAAGCTAGCTTTAAAGTATTCGCAAGGTCTCCTACCAGAACTTATCCATATATCACTAAATATATCGATGAAAACATATCTCAGGCACTTAATGCCGAAAATGATTGGATTGTGCTTCGTTTAGCCGACGTGTATCTATTGTATGCGGAAATACTTGCACAGGATGGAAATCATATGATCGCAAACAATCAGGTAAACATAATCAGGAACAGAGCCGGATTAGCAAACATGGCACCATTTGCCTCTAAAGAAATGGCTCTGGACTCAATTTATCAGGAACGTAGGTTGGAATTGGCATTTGAGAACCACCGCTGGTTTGACTTATTACGAATGAGTGATTCGTACAACGATGTCAATAAAATGATGGAAATTATCAAGACGCACACCTTTGTTACTGATGCTATACTTTATTCGAGCTTTAACCCGCTTCCGGTACCCGATATGAGCAATTATAAGAATGAGCATATATTGTTACCTATTCCTCAAACGGAAATAGATACCAATAATGAAATGGACGTACCACAGAATCCTGGTTATTAATTATAAAACAATCTATCATGAAATTTATAAAACATAAATCAAGCGCTCTGATTGTAGTTATTTTCTTAGCGCTCGGCTTTGGCATTTTCTCATGTTCATCTGATAATGAAATTGTTCCCAAAGAATTGGAACAGTACAAATCAGAATTGAGTGAAATAGTCTCTTCCGAAAAAGTAATTGTTAGTAACTGCGTAATGGGTTACGATATGGGAAATTTTAGAGTTGATACGCTTCTTTATCTTGAAGCGACTACAGATTATATGAATGCGCTCAACAGCGCCGACAGCATTCTGGCCTTGGATGGACTGACCATTGCAGATATCATGGAAGGCAATGATATGATCTCAAGTCCGGGTGCAGTTTTTAATGCCAACATCTGGATTTCAGACAGAAGACCACTTCAAGAAGTTATTGTTTACTGTGATACACTGCGCGTACATACACCCGAAGGTATTGAACCGGGCATGGCTCCTCAAGAAGCGAGAGATCAATTTAGTGCGGCAATTACTACAGCAAAAAGCGTACGAGGTTCATCAATTACAATTGAACGTCAGGTGACTGCCGCTACAGAAGTTCTGAACATAGAACTTAAAATATTTGAAGAAGCTATAATTAAATAAATAATATTTATCAATCATTTTGTTACACAAAAAAAATAATCTTATGAAAAAGCAATTTTTACTCTTGATAATCAGCGTATTCACTTTGTCGCTAAATGCACAGGTATTTACTGAGTATTTTGAAGATGCTCCAACAAACGGTCTTTTGGAAGACTATAACAACTGGTATGTAAGCTTTAAATCATCAGAGCAAGGTGGAGTTAGTCCTCAAATTGTAGAAGAATTTTTGTTCTATACCGACTATGCCGGTTCTGATAAGGGAAAAGCAGTTCTGCTCGACTCTTTAATCGGCCAGGAATCTGCAACACAACGCATCTCAACAAAGGTCATCGATTTTGGTGAAGGAGATACACTTAGACCAGTCGTTGGCGAAAGCATGTATGCTGCGTTTCTGGTACAAATTCTACCAAATAGTAAAAACAGCTACCGCGACTTTTTTACCTGGGAAGGTTCAACGGGTAGCAGTTTTACAAGAGGACGGATTTTTGCTAAAGTTACCGGAAGCGATTTACAGTTTGCTGTATCTAAAAACTCTTCCAGCGATGGTGTATATGTAGAATCTGATATTTATGAAGGAGGAGTGGGTTCCATCTTTTTGTTGGTACTTGAATACAGCTCAATTGATGGTGATGGAAACGATGTAATTTCTCTTTATGTTAATCCTGATCCTACAAAACCTGCAGCAGAACAAACTACCATTCTTGTGTCACAGGATGAACAAAGTGACTACAGCGAAACCACTGAAATTAAAATTAATCTTCGCCAACGTGGTGTAGGTGCTAACATTGGAAATATTCGTGTTGGAAGAATCTGGGAAGATGTTCTGATGGAAGAAGTAGAAGAAGAAGTAGTAGATACAACCTCTGTAAGGTCTATCAATACGAATAATGTACTTATTACAAGCGAATACAAAACAATTGTTACCGATCAGCCTGGAGTTGTTGAGGTATATGAATTTACCGGAAGAAGAGTGCTAAAAAGCAACACTTCAGGTCGTTTAGAGACTTCTTTAAAAAGTGGCTTATTCATCGTTCGTTTTACAGACGCTGAAAACAGAATTTCAACGCGAAAAATTAATATTAATTAATTAGAGTTACCATAAAGATCCACTCACCAACAAATGAGTGAATCTTAAAAATAAAACATACGGGCAAGCATTATTGCTTGTCCGTATTAAAAAATCGTCAATGAAGATCCTTCTGATATATTTCCTTTTATTGTTAAGCATTACCGCATTAGCCCATACAACTTATGTTTCTACGGCAGCTGAAATAAATGGTACTTCATGGAATCCTGGTGATACCATTGTTATGACAGATGGAACATGGCTTGACCAAACAATTTCCCTGAAAGCTGACGGAACGGAGAGCGCTCCTATTATTTTAACAGCGGAAACCGCAGGGAATGTCATTTTAACCGGTAATTCAACGTTGGCTTTTTCAGGATCGTATCTTGTTGTGCAGGGCCTTTATTTTATTGATGGAACTCCTTCCGGTTCAGCGGTAATTTCATTTAGAACTTCATCTTCGAATCAGGCAAACAATTGTAGAGTTACCAATTGCGCCATAAAAAATTATAATCCATCAAAGAATACCACCGACAATAAGTGGGTATCCCTTTATGGCGAAAATAATCAGGTTGACCATTGTTCATTTGAGAACAAAAACAACTCAGGTACACTACTGGTAGTATGGCTCGAAAGCGGTAAACAACCAAACCATATCATTAAAGATAACTATTTTGGTTATCGGAAGTCAAACCTGGATAGTAATGGCAGCGAATTGAACGGTCAGGAAATTATTCGCATTGGCGATAGTTCACATTCAATGCAAACAGCTAATGTTTCGGTTACAGGCAACTTCTTTGATCATTGCGATGGAGAAATAGAAATTATCTCGAATAAATCTTGTGGCAATTATTATTCAAATAATATCTTTTTTGAATGTAATGGAATGTTGACCCTCAGGCACGGAAACGACTGTATTGTTGAAGGAAATTACTTTTTCGGAAATGGTGTCTCAGGTTCAGGTGGTGTCAGAATAATTGGTGAAAACCACACGGTTTACAACAACTACTTTGAAAACCTTTCCGGCAATAACTACCGTTCAGCAATTTGCCTTGTTAGAGGAAAAGAAAATTCAGCTTTAAACGAATATTACCAGGTAAAAAATGCCCTGGTCGCTTTTAATACCATCGTTAATTGCACACAAGCATTTAGTGTAAATTACAATAGCAGTTCAAGCCTTACCCTTCCTCCAATTGGAACAACCATCGCACATAACCATGTGTATAACGAAACATCCGTATCAAAAATAGCTGTGCTTCTTCATCGCGATAACGAAGACGCGATGGACGTAACCTGGAACAACAACTTGATCAACAAAGGAGCCATCTACAATCTCGAATACGCAGATAGCCAAATCGTTCGGGATATTGATCCCGGTATGCAATTGGCCGGAACTACCCCTGAAATGTTTGAGCCTGCTCAGCAAACTGCTTTGGTCGACTTTGCAACCACCGAATACGAAGAAATTACAACTGACATTAGGGGCCGCGAAAGGGACAGCCTTAAATTGCCAGGTGCCAGTCAGACAAAAGGAACTGTAACAAGGCAAATACCACAGAAAGATGCTGTAGGTGCTTTGTTTTTTACCAGTTCAACAGGAATAAATAAATTTGAACGACTTGGTCAATTCAAAGCCTACACCCTCAAAAATCAATTGATTACAGAAACTACTTTTGCCGGAAATCTTGTTGTATTTGATTTATACGGTCGAAAGGTATTGACGAAGGAAATTTCCCAGGGAGTTTCAAATCATACTGTCGTGTTAAACGGCATCTACCTTGTTGGTTTAATAAGCCAAAGTGGCGAAAAAACATTCAAAAAAGTAGTGTTTCAGAATTATTAAAATTTGTACTGAATACGCTAACAAATGCACACTTAAAAACAGAAAAATTAATGTTAAAATTTGAGAACATAAAATATCTGACTTGCCTGTTTTTGGTTTGTGCATTGCCCTATGTTGGTTTCACTCAGGTTGTCCTTAACGCCGATGGTCCGGGAGACACCTATGAATTGATTAACAATGTTTTTGCTCCGGGATATGACGTTACTGAAGCACCTGACTGTGCTCATCCGGAATTTGGACGGCACATTGATGAAGTAATGGATGAATCTCTTGGTATAAATGTATTTCGCTTTCACATCCATGTTACTCCCGATAATGATCGATGCATCAACTTTGATCGGCAACGAAATGAAATTAAAACTTACGATAAATCCCCCAGTAATTTAAAGGCTGTTGAAGGTGAAACAGTAGAATATAGCTGGAAATTTAAGCTCGATTCTACCTTTCAGCCAAGTACCAGTTTTACTCACATACATCAGCTAAAGGCAGTTGGTGGCAGCGAAGAAAGTATGCCGCTAATTACACTCACTCCACGAAAAAGTTCTACCAATTCGCTGCAAATAAGGTATGCCAAAAACACCTCTCAAACCACGATTAAACAAGTTGCTTTGGCTCCGTTTTTAGGCGAATGGCTTGAAGTAAAAGAAAAGGTATTGTACGGCGAGGAAGGTACTTATGAAATCCAGATTAAGCGGGTGAGCGATGGTGAAATATTACTGGATTATAGCAATGCATCCATTCGAATGTGGAAAACCGGAGCCAGTTTTATGAGACCGAAATGGGGAATTTACAGAAGCCTTGATGTACCCACTGATTTAAGAGACGAAATTGTATTGTTTGCTAACTTTTCAATTCTTGAGCTAGAAACAAATTCAACAAAACAAATCAATAAAGAGGAAAATTCGCTACTGAAAATGTACCCAAACCCGGCTTCCGAATCACTAAACTTTAAGTATTCATTAAGCGATAAAGAAAATATATCAATTTCAATTTACTCCCTTGATGGAAAAGAAATTAGAACTATTGTTAATGAACTACAGCCTATGGGAAATTATCAGAAAAACGTTGATGTTTCTGATCTAACTGAAGGACTTTATATCGTAGGATATTCCTCCAACAACTATAAAAATTCGTTTAAATTATCAATTTCAAGATAATGCAAACATAAATATACAATCACTAACCTCTCTTTTACGAATCAAAAATGAATACCAATGAAAAAACCCAAGTATCAAATTAAAAGAAGAGTTGACTGAAAGAGTCAACTCTTAAGGACAATCGGTATTAGTTTTAATCATCTAAAACGTGCAAGTAGCAGATATCTAAACCAAAATTGCCGTGTCCTGCAAAGTAACTACAATTAAGGAAATAGTTTAAAAAATGTGTTATTAACTAAATTAAATTTAATGAAAAGAATATTTAGCCTAACCGTATTTATAATTGCTTGTAGTATTAACATTATTGCGCAGGTGAATATTAAAGGCACAGTAACCGATGAAGATTCTAAAGAATCATTGGTTGGGGCCACAGTTTTTGAAAAAGGAACATTAAATGGTACGATTACCGACATTGATGGAAATTTTTCATTCAAGACCTTAAATAACGAAGGAGTCATCGTAGTATCCTTTGTAGGGTATTTAACCCAGAATGTTCAATATTCAGGTGAATCAGACCTAATAATTAGCATGAAACCAGATGTTGCCGGTTTAGATGAAGTCATCGTTGTAGGATATGGAGCTCGTAGAAAGAGTGACGTAACAGGTTCGGTATCTTCAATTAAGTCCGATGAATTAAATGCATACCCTGTGCTGGATGCCGCACAAGCCATGCAAGGACGTGCAGCAGGTGTTGTTGTTCAATCAAATAATGGTGGCGAGCCAGGAGCTCCTATCAGTATCACAATTAGAGGTAATACGTCGATTAATGCAAGTAGCGCTCCCCTTATTGTTGTAGACGGTTTTGTAGGCGCGAATATGCCACAATCCAATGATATTGCATCGATGGAAATTTTGAAAGATGCATCAGCAACCGCGATATATGGTTCTCAAGGTTCTAATGGTGTTGTTTTGGTAACTACTAAAAAAGGTAAAAATGGTCAAATAAAAGTTGACTTGAATGCCAATTATTCGGTTCAAAATACGGCCAATAAATTAGATTTGTTGAATGCAACTGATTTTGCAACTTATCAAAACCAGATAAGAACGAATCAGGGTAATGAAATTGCTTATAATCAAGGGACTGCAAATACCGATTGGCAAGATGAAATTTACAGAATGGGTAGTACTCAGAATTATCAACTTTCTTTTTCAGGAGGTACTGATAAAGTAAATTTCTATGCTTCGGGGACTTATTTTAACCAAGATGGTATTTTGGTTAATTCTGGCTATGAAAGAGCAACCTTTTTATCAAATATAGATGCACAAGTAACAGACAAATTGAAGTTAGGACTTAATCTAACGGGTGGTAAAAGCACTAAAAATGGAGTTGCTACTCAATCAGATGGTTCAGTTACTGTTGGTGGAGATGATGTTGTTTCTTTAGCAATGAGATTTGCACCTGATAAAGGGATAACTAATGAAGACGGTACCTTTACAACAAATGATGCTATTGGAGACGAAGTGGATAACCCTTATGCTGTTGCCACAGAAAGAAAAGACGATACTGAAATAGAAAATTTTAGAGCAAATGTTTATTTAAATTATGATATTTTAGAAGGCCTTACCTTTAAAACAACCTTTGGTTTAAGTACAGAAAATGAATTTAGAGGAATTTATCAGCCACGAACATTAACAGTTACGGCAGGTAGAGGTCTTGATGGTAGAGCTATTATAACCGAAGATAAAAATGCTAGCCTATTGAGTGAAAGCTACTTGACATATGTTAAGGAAATAGGAAAAGGAGAATTAACTTTATTAGCAGGGTATTCTTATCAAAAAACAACTGATAAAGGATTTTATAATGAAGGTACCGGTACAATTTCAGATGCTTTTTCATACTATGGTTTATACACAGCTACAAGTTTAATACAGCCTACTGCCGGTGATGTGTATTTAAGAGTAAAAGAAATTCAATCTCAATTCGGAAGACTGAATTACGATTATGATGATAAATATTTATTAACTGCTACAGTAAGAAGAGATGGTGCATCCAACTTTGCGGAAAATGAAAAATATGCCATTTTCCCTTCAGGTGCCTTGGGTTGGAAAGTATCAAATGAAAGCTTTTTACAAGATGTTGAAGCAATTACAAATTTAAAGCTTAGGGCAAGTTATGGTGTTACAGGTAACCCATCAATTGCCCCTTACCAATCTTTAGCAAGTTTAGCAACTCTTTATGCTTCTCGTAGTGGTTCAACGGTACAGGCTATTACACCAAACCAACCTGCTAACCCAGATCTAAAATGGGAATCTTCTTACCAAACTAATGTTGGTGTTGATTTAGGCTTATACGAAGGTCGTGTTAACCTTTCATTAGACTATTATAACATTGATACTAAAGATTTAATTTTAGCTGACAATGGTATCCCTTGGTATTTCGGTTTATACAATCCTGCAATTTTAACCAACGTTGGTGAGATTAATAATAAAGGATTTGAAGTTTCTTTAAATACAACAAATATTGATGCAAAAAACTTCAGCTGGACATCTGACTTGGTCTTCTCTACGAATAAAAATACTGTAGTATCCTTAGTAAACGATGCCGATTATTTTGGTAGGGCTGCTCCAAATTATTTTAGTACTGGCGATGATTATATCTTAAGGGAAGGCGAAGAAGTTGGTCTTTTTTGGGGCTATGAATATTTAGGTGTATACGAGGGTGGTGCTATAGAAGCAGGTACAGCAGTTATACCTGGCGCTGTAGCGGGTGATCCAATGTTTACAGATGTTCCTGATGAAGATGGTGCATTTGATGGTGAGCTTACTAATGATGATAGAACAATAATAGGTAATCCTAACCCAGATTTCACTTGGGGATTTACCAATAACTTTTCATATAAAAACTTTGACCTAAGTATCTTTTTACAAGGTTCTCAAGGTGGTGAAATCTTTAATATGACCAACGTACAGTTGAATAATGGAGATGCTAATACCACTTATGATTATTTTGAGAATGCCTGGACAACTTCGAATACCAACACAGATCAACCTCGTGTTGGAAATAATAGTTGGAGAGAAATTTCTTCTCGTTTTGTGGAAGACGGTAGTTATGTAAGATTAAAAAACGTAGCATTAGCTTATACCTTACCTTCAGACATAGCTCAGAAAATAAATGTGGAAAGAATCAGATTTACTGTTAGTGCACAGAATTTGCTTACGTTGACAAAATACTCTGGTTTAGATCCTGAAGTGAACTACTATGGCGCTAGCGGCGATAATACTACATCGAGCAATACTGTTCGAGGGTTTGACTTTGGAAATTACCCAACGCTTAGGTCTGTAAGTTTTAGTCTCGGTTTAACATTTTAAAAATAGATATAATGAAAAATTTTAAATATATATTCATTTTGGTGATCGGATTATCAATGATGGGGTGCTCTGATTTAGTAGAGGAGCCAGTTGGTTTATTAGCTCCAGATGGTTTCTTTAAATCTACAGCAGATATACAAATTGCAGTAGATGGAGCTTTAACGCACGCAATTAATGAAGAAGTTTGGGGAAGAAAACTTTCTATCGCATTAATGTTACGTTCTGATATGGTAGATCTTCAAACTACCGAAACAAGACGTGTAGAGATGAATGACCATACCATTACGAGTGATAATGAAATGGTGTATGATCCTTGGTCTAGAATTTGGAAGGGAATTGCAGCCGCTAATAATGCGATTGCAGGAGCTGAAGAGGTAGATGTAGCCGATGAACTTAAGAATCCTGTTACTGCACAAGCTTATTTTGCAAGAGCGTTTTATTATTTTCATTTGGTACGACTATTTGGAGATATTCCTTATGTTGATGCACCAATAACAGATGCAGAAGCAGCTATTTCTATGAGTAAAACACCTGCAGCAGAGGTGTATGAAAATATCCTTGCTGATTTGGAATATGCTAAAACTTGGTTGCCAAATACTGTAGCATCAAGGGCAATACCTTCTAAAGCAGCAGCAAGTTCTTACCTGGCTTTGGTGTATTTAACCATGGAGAATTGGCAAAAAGCATGGGATGAAGCGAAAGAAGTCATTGATAATGCAGCTATTTATGATTTAGCTTTAGATCCTGATTTTCAAACTTTATTTGATGCCACTAAAATAGATGCATCTAAAGAACCAATCTTTGCATTAGATTATAATAATGTTGAAGCCGAAGATAATGCCTATGATCAAACAGCTCCAATGACAGGTGTTCGGGGTGATAATGCCTATGGTGGTGGAGGTTGGTCCATTGCCGTTCCTTCGATGGCCGTTTATGAATCATTTGAAGCAGAAGATTATAGAAGAGCCGTTAGTTTTCAAACTGAAGCCGATATTAATGATACATTAAGAACTTACGAGAACTTTACTGTAAGTGGGCACTCGGCCGCTGCAAACCGACCCTATATTGCAAAATACACACGTTTCCCGGGAGCATTTGCTAGAGCAAATGGTAGAGCGACAAGTCATAATTATTCTATGATACGTTATGCCGAAGTGTTACTTATTGCTGCAGAAGCAGCTGTAGAACTTGGAGATAATGCGTCAGCTACTACTTATGTAAATGAGGTAAGAGCAAGAGCAAGAAAAGGTGGATCATGGAAAAGCACTGCAGAAAGTGCTGTTCCTGCCGACATTTCAGGAACGGTTACGGTTGCGGATGTATTGGAGGAACGCAGAATAGAACTTGCTTTCGAATGTATACGATGGTATGACATTAAAAGAAGACAGCTAGGTGACGATGTATTTAGTGCTTCTGGTTTAGAAGGAGCAAAACCAGAATGGAATTCTGCCGTTGATTATTTAACGCCAATACCTTATCAAGAAATAGAGAGAAATCCTAATTTATAAGCTTAGGCGAAGTAAATCAGCATAAAAAAAGTTTTAAGATACAAGTATAATATTTGGTAATAAAGTGCTTAACCATAGATTTTAGCTTAGGAAAATAGATGATGGATTTAGTTTACCCGGCTTGTTTTAAGCACTTACAATTACCTCGTTTTAAGTTTAGTTTATTAGATAGTTAGTTTTAGTTAGTATTAGTTGGTTTTTAAAATTGATTGGGCGATCCTTTCATTTTTCGCCCTTTCAATTTTAAACCTTTAAACATCACTTTTGAGACATTAATATGATAAATATTCAGAAATCCATAGGCCTTCAATATTTGGTTATGAAATTGATAACATCAATGGTCGTAGTGCTTACTTTACTTCTGGTATTGAACAGTTGTAATAATAAAAATCAAAAGCTGGTGAATTCAATGCTTGAGTTTAATCAGGCAGTTACCAATGCCGAACCGGGCGACATCATCGTATTGGCCAATGGTACCTGGAACGATACTGAATTGAATTTCAAGGGAAAAGGGACACAAGAACTTCCCATTCAACTTACGGCACAAACCAAAGGAAAAGTTTTCCTGGAAGGACAATCAAATCTTCGTATTTCAGGCGAGCATTTAATTGTTTCAGGACTTGTTTTTCGAAACGGATCCTCACCTACCGGAACAGTTATTCAGTTCAGAGAAGATAAAGATATCTATGCATACAATTGCCGGTTGACCGAATGTGTCATCGACAACTATAATGGAATGGAACGTTTCGATACCGAAAGTTGGATCGATTTGTACGGACAAAACAATCGCGTTGATCATTGTGCATTTGTGGGCAAACGTAATCGTGGGGTTACACTTACTGTTCGACTAAGAGATGAAAAGTGCATAAACAACAATCATCAAATCGATCACAACTATTTTGGCTATCGTCAAAGTTTGGGTTCTAATGGTGGTGAAACCATACGCATAGGAACCAGCCATTATTCCTTATCAACATCAGGAACCATTGTTGAAGCAAATTATTTCGACCGTTGCGATGGCGAAGTTGAAATCATCTCCAACAAATCGTGTGGCAATAAATACATCAACAATACATTCAATAAATGTTGCGGTACACTTACCTTTCGACACGGCCACGATAACGATGCCATCGGGAATTTCTTTTACGGCGATTACAAAGCAAATACGGGTGGTTTGCGAATAATTAACGAAAGGAATAAGGCAATTAATAACTATTTCTACGGTATAACCGGTTATCGTTTTCGTTCAGCTTTAGCCATACTAAATGGAGTTCCAAATTCTCCAATTAATCGTTACAATCAGGTTATTGGTGGAGTAGTTTCTAACAATACCTTTATTGATTGCGATAACATTCAATTGTGCGCGGGTAGCGATACGGAACGTTCTGCAGTTCCAATTGAAACAGTAATTGAAAACAATATTTTTTACCACAAGCAGAAAGAGAACATTTTTACTGTATTCGATGATATTAGTGGCATTTCATTCTCCAATAATCTGGTCAATAAAAACATTTCAGCTGAATTTAAAACTGGTTTCAGCTCCGAAAACATTGAACTAAGTAAGAACGAAGCCGGTTTTGTTGTACCGGTAAATATTCCTGATGGAATTGGTTCTGAATTAGGCGCACCCGTTGCAAGGCTTGAAAATACTGGTGTAAGTTGGTATGCCATTCCTGAACAAGAGCTATTCTTTGGATTTGGAAAACAGATTGAGGTGCAACCGGGCTTAAACACTTTATACGATGCAGTACAGGCCTCATCGGCCGGCGATGTTATTCAATTGGTAGAAGGCGAATACGAAAACACAAAAAAAATTACCTGTGACCATTCAATCACTATCCAGGGTAAAAACCAAAAGTCCATGCTTTTTTCAGAGCAGTCGTCCATGTTTGTCATCGAAAATGGCGGTGCGTTGCGATTAGTTGATTTAAGCTTATCGGGAAGCCAAGCGCCCGATATGACAGGGAATGCCATTGTGAGTACAAGCAAATATTCCATGAATCGCAACTACAAACTATTCGTGGAGAATTGTGTGGTGAAAGACCTAAAAGTTAACAACTCATTCAACTTTTTAAAATCGGCAAAAAATACCATGGCCGATTCCATATTTATTCGAAATACAACTTTTACCGATGTTTCAGGCGATATTCTTTCATTAAATCATGAGACGGAAGATTTAGGAATATACAATGCCGAATTTGTTGATTTGGTGAATTCTAAATTTGAAAATATCGAAGGTGCTGTGCTTAATTTATACCGCGGAGGAACCGATGAAAGCACTGTAGGTCCTTGGTTGAACATGAAGGACTGCAGCCTTAAAAACACCGGTTTAGGTTCCAAAAATAAATCCAAAAGTTTTCTGTCAATTCATGGTGTACAAAACACGAAAATTGAAAATAATTCATTTCAGAATTGTGGAGATATTCTATTATACCATACCAATGGTGAACCTCAAACGATTATCAATAACAATGTATTTTATCCTGAGATCAACATTAAAGCCAATACCAAAGAGTATGAGGCTGAAGGAAATAAAATAGAAAAATTATAATTCATTGATTCGAATAAAAAGATGAAAAAGCAAATTGTAATAGTCTTTATAAGTGTTTTCCTGGTTCAAATTATGGGAACGTCTTGTACAAAAAAGCAAGTCAGTAAACATCCCATATTGTCCTTAACTCAGGAAAGTAAGTCGCTTATCAAAAAGGATTTGGAGGAAATACCTTTGCTCCAAAGTTCTTTCGACGAACTAAAAAAAGAGGCCGATAAAGCAATTCGCGAAGGAATCGATGTCCCCACTCCAAAGGATCCTGCAGGTGCATATACACATAACCAACACAAAGCAAATTACATGGCGATGTATGCAGCCGGTACGGTTTATCAGCTAACAGAAGACGAAACATATGCTGATTTTGTTCGCGAAATGTTGTTAGAATACGCTCGTATTTATCCAACATTACCTGAACATCCGGTAAAAAAATCATATGCTCCAGGCAAATTGTTCTGGCAGTCGTTGAACGAAGCGGTATGGATGGTTTACACCAGTCAGGCTTACGATTGTATCTATGATTTTTTGAGTGAAAACGATCGCCAATTGATTGAGAACAACCTGCTTTTTCCCTATGCCGATTTTCTTTCGATTGAATCAGTAAAGGTTTTTAATCGTATTCACAACCATGGCGTTTGGGCAGTGGCAGCTGTTGGCATGTGTGGTTTAGCCACAGGAAATGATGAATTGGTGGAAAGAGCCTTATATGGCGTTCCTGTGAATGGCGAAAAAGTACATGCCGGATTTTTAGTGCAAATGGACGAGCTTTTTTCACCCGAAGGTTATTACACTGAAGGTCCCTATTATCAACGATATGCTTTATTGCCCTATGTTGTATTTGCGCAGGCTGTAAACAACGCCCGTCCGGAATTAAAAATATTTGAATACCGCAATAACATTTTGGAAAAAGCGGTATCAACCACCTTGCAATTAACAAATACCGACGGAACCTTTTTCGCTTTTAACGATGCCATGAAAGGCATGTCGTTTTTAGCTCCCGAATTGGTGAATGCTTTGGATATTGTATATGCCAATGGTAGTCACGATGAACGAATTCTTACCGTGGCCAGAATGCAGGACCAAGTTATTTTAAGTGCATCGGGTTATCGGGTGGCCAAGGCTATTGCCGAAGGTCAAACCAAAGATTTTGTATGGAACTCCATGCAACTCGGCGATGGTGCCAAAGGCGACAAAGGCGGGCTTGCCGTTTTACGTTCGGGTAAAAATGGTGCCGAATCGGCTTTAATGATGAAGTATGCCTCACACGGCTTAAGTCACGGACACTTCGATCGACTAACGTGTAACTTCTTCGATAACGGAACTGAAATCCTTACCGATTACGGATCTGCACGATATGTAAACGTAGTTCAGAAAGAAGGTGGTAGATACCTACCCGAAAACGATACATGGGCAAAACAAACTATCGCTCACAATACCGTAACTGTAAACGAAACATCACATTTCGATGCCGATATGGATGAAGCGGAGAAGTTTAATCCCGAGGGCTTCTACTATAATGCCGATGATCCGAACTTTCAAGTGGTAAGTGCCATTGAAAAAAATGCGGTTTCGGGTGTGCAAATGCAACGGACAATGATTCTTTATAGCGATACAGATATATTGGGAAAAACGGTAGTGATCGATGTTTTTAATTTGCGTTCGAAACAAAAAAATCAATACGACTTACCTTGGTATTACAGTGGCCAATTCATATATACCAATGCAAAATACAATGCATTTACAACAACGCAACATGCACTTGGTAATAATTATGGTTATGAGCATCTGTGGCTTGAGGCAGAAGGCAAAGCCGATAATGGAGTACAGCTGACTTTTTTAAGTAATTATAAGTTTTATTCCATCCATTCTGAAACCAATGAAAATACAGAAATACTAATGGCACGAATTGGTGCAGACGACCCCAATTTTAATTTACGTCGTGAGCCCTGTATGATTATTCGTGAAAAAAATGCGGGCGATCACACCTTTGTTTCATTGGTGGAACCACATGGTGGAACCGATCCGAACATGGAATTAACCCATTCGCCCTTTGGTATGGTTAAGTCCATAAAAAACAGTTCAAATGATGTCAACTATGCCCTTGTTGAAATTAAAACACAGAACGACGATAGTTTAACAATTGCCATTGCTTTAAACGACAATAAGGAAAATTCAGAACATATGCTAAGCATTGCTGGTAAAGAAATTAAGTGGACAGGATTTATAGCTAAAATTCAAAATAAATAAGAAAAAAAATGGAGACAAAAAGACAAAGTATGCCGTTTATTCTTACTTCCGAAATGGAGTGGGAAGAGTTAGGTGGAGGAGTTTCCCGGAAATTCCTGGGATATGACAATCAAATCATGATGGTTCAGGTAAAGTTTGAAAAAGGTGCATTGGGTTCTGCTCATCAACATTTTCATACACAAGCAACCTATTGTGCTGCAGGTAAATTCGAATTTACTATCGATGGCGAAGTTAAAATAGTTCAGGGTGGCGACGGTGTATATATCGCACCAAACTTATTACACAGCGCCTTGTGTTTGGAAGCTGGAATTTTAATTGATGTATTCAGCCCGGTACGTGAAGATTTTTTGAGTGGTGCGGCAGTCTCGTATTTCGGCAAAAAATAGAAAACATTTCCACATTAATTAAAAAATAAAAGCAGCCGGAAACTAATTCATCACAACCATTTAAAATACCTGAAATAAGATTTAGGTACTTTTTAAATGGTGAGTTGAGAAGATAAATATCCAGAGTCACTTCACTGTAAAAAGTGTTGATGTTCACATATTTGGCAGAATTTGTAAACAAATATAATGTTGGTAATTTAATTATTGTCTGGCATAAACAAGTTTAAAATAAACAACAAAATCGAAAAATGAAACTATTTTTAATTACCACCTTTTATTTATTGTTTACCTGGTCATTAGTGTATGGTCAAACAGTACATCAAGTCAATACAACGGACAATGCACTGTATTCAGCGGTAATGGCTGCAAGTGATGGTGACATTCTTGAACTGACCCAAACAGGCAAATATCGTATTGATAGCCTTATTATTATCAATAAAAAATTGACCATACGCGCTGCCGAATCACTCACAACTCGTCCTATTCTTCAATCTTATTATCCCTCTACTTCCGCGCGATATATTTTTGCGATAGGAACAGGTGGAAATTTAACGCTTGAAGGCCTGGATTTGGATGGTATGGCCGGATCAGATTCCCCGGCAGAAAACCTTATTCAAACTGCTGCAGGAATCACTGGTAATTACAGCCTCTTTGTTGACGATTGTTATCTACACGATGCCGATCAGGGAGAAAAAGGTAGTGTTCTTAGAAGCTATTCTAATACATATGCTGATACTGTTAAATTTACAAACAGTGTTCTTTACAACATTGGAAAAATAGGTATACGTATCAACGAATCTGATAACTGTGTTGATTATTTTGAATTCAGTAATTCCAGCATGTTCAATGTTTGGGCCGAAGGAATTTATGTACAAGGAAACGCTGTTGTATTTAGAGTTGATCATTGTACCTTTAATAATGTGGGATGGGGAACAGCTGAGATACTCCGCCCTCGATTTATTACGGACGCAATTGTAACAAATTCAATTTTTTCAAATACACCTGAACCTCGTACCCGCGCCATGCTAATGTATGGAACATCAACAATCGACTATTGTGCTTTTTATGAAGTAGGAGATATTAATGTTCATTCAGTCGCTGATTTTATTATGGGCGATAATATAACATTAGATGTAGATCCACAATATTTTAACGTAGCTTTTAATGATTTTTCATTGTTAGCAACATCTCCACTATTAACTTATGCTGAAGATGGTGGTACAATTGGTGATCCGAACTGGCCGAACAATCGCCCTTTTATTCCAGCAATTATTTCGGTAGGAACTGCAAAAAATGCGCTTTACGATTCCCTTCAAAGTGCACGAAGTGGTGACATCCTTGAGCTTACAGATGCTGGCGAATACCAACTAGACAGTATTCTAAACATAAGTAAAGAAATAACCATTAGAGCTGCTGCTGATTTGGAAAGCAAACCGGTTATTCAATTAACCAATGCTGCTATTTCTACGCGTTATATTTTTGAGATTAAAACAGGTGGCCTTTTACGTCTTCAAGGTTTAGATATCGATGGTATGGCCGGTAGTGATTCAAATGCCAAATACCTTATTCGAACAGACGAAGCAATTGAGGGTAGCTACAGTCTTTATGTCGATGATTGTATTCTACATGATGTGGCTTCAGGTACATCAGATGGTAACTTTTTCAGAGCTTATGCCGATACTTATGCCGATAATGTAATTTTCACAAACAGTATACTTTTTAATTCTGGTGGTGAAGGTATTCGTATAAAAGATAAAGCGAACACTGTAAAATACTTTGAGATAAGTAATTCGACCATGTATAGAACTGCCGAAGAAGGTATTTATGTGCAAGGAGATGCGGTGGAGTTTGTTGTTAACTATTGTACTTTTAACGACCTTGGATACAATGGTTATAAGTTTGTCCGTCCACGCGACATACTTAATGCCGATATCAAAAACAGTATCTTTTCAAACAGGACCAGTACTAGCTCTACAATTGAGGTCTATGGAGGTGAAGTTGATTATTGCGACTTTTACAATGTAGGAAGCGTAACCTATAATTCGGCTGTTACTGTGGGTGAAAATATCCTTGATGTAGATCCTGTGTATGCCGATGCAGCCAATGATGACTTTTCTCTTTTGAAAACATCACCATTATACTATATTTCTGAAGATTATACTGCTCTGGGCGATCCTCGTTGGGCAGTGAATGTACCTGATTTTGTTGGCAATGTAATTTTAGTTGGCCTTGAACGCAATGCCCTTTACGATTCATTAATGATAGCTGAAGAGGGTGACATTCTTGAACTAACCGAAAGTGGGGATTACTTGCTGGACAGTTTGATCGACATCGACAAAACGATTACTGTTCGTGCTGCTGGAGGACTTGCAAGTAAACCTGTGATTAAGTTTGTAAATCCTGAGAAATCTACCATTCACTTGTTTCAAATTGTTACCGGTGGTAGTTTACACCTTATCGGATTAGAACTTGATGGTTTAGCTGGTTCCGAAACACCAACAAAATACATCCTTAAAACAGCTGACGAAATTGAAGGTAGTTATAGTCTGATTGTTGAAGATTGCATACTTCATGATGTAGATACAGGAGATAATAATGGAAACTTCTTCCGAGCTTATAGCAAGACTTATGCCGATACCGTTATTTTCGATAACTGTATTCTTTATAATGCCGGTAGAGAAGGCATTCGTATCAAAGATGCCGATAATACGGTAGGTTATTTTCAGCTGAGCAATTCTACCATGTACAATACTTACATAGAGGGAGTGTACGTACAGGGAGCTAATGTGATTGCCCGCATTGACCATTGTACTTTTGATAACCTTGGCTATGCCCATAATGAATTCGTTCGTCTTCGTTATATTGCTGATGCTGAGGTGACTAATTGTATATTCTCCAATGCAGAAACGCCTCCTAGCCGCTGCATGTTATTTTATGGATCGTTATTGAGCAATTGCAATTTTTATGAAGTAGGATCTGTTTCCGGTGCCAGCGATTCTTATGTGAGTTTATGGAAAAATTATGATCCTGTTTATGAAGATGTAGCCACAGGAAATTTTACCCTGCTTGAAACTTCTCCAATGTATTTAAAGGGAACTGACGGCGAAGCGCTTGGTGATCTGCGTTGGGCGACAAACGAACCTACAGATCCGCGTTACACGGTAAGCTTTACCGTTTTAACAGAAAATGATTCATTAGCCCTTGTGGGAGCGTCTGTTTTCTTTAACAACCAAACCATTTTGACTGATGCCAATGGCGTAGTTGTTTTTGAAAGTATTGCTCCTGTTACTGATGCCGTTTATTCAATTGTTGCAAATGATTTTGAAGATGCATCAGGAACAATTACTGTAACAAATGATAATGTCGCAGAAATAGCATTGATGACTGCAGGAACTTACACGGTAACCTTTATTGTTAAAGGAAAAAATGATGCACTTCTTGAAGGAGCAACGGTCGTCTTTAATAACAAAATTGTATCAACAGGTGTAGATGGTACTGCTGCATTCGACAGTATTTCACCTATTGCGAATGCCTTGTATCTGGTTAGTGCTGATTCTTATGAAAATGCAATAGGATATATTAACGTAACAGATACTGATGTAATTGAAACAGTAACTGTTTCTTCATCAGGAAATTCTGTCTCTGAAACAATGGAGACTCAGTTTGTAGTTTATCCAAATCCGGCCAGTGACTATATTAATTTGACACTGCCTGATGATTTTGTTGGAACTGTTGATGTACTTAACTCTACAGGACAGAAACTGGATAATTTTAATGTTTCAAATACTAAAAACATGGTCTTAGATACTGATTCTTATAGCAATGGAATGTACTTTCTAAGACTATCGAATCATAATATTAATGTCTCAAAATGTGTTATTCTAAATAAATGATTTTATCATTTTTAAGAAAATAGAATTGCTGTAAGGCTAAGAAGATCTAATACGTGTTAATAAATTATAAGTGATGAAATAAGCATATAATTTTAGCATTTATTTTAAACAGAATGCAGATATTAATTCATGCGAGATATAAACACTTTATAAATAAAAAATTCGACGAATGAAATTAAAAGGATTAAGATGGTGGATTATCGGTCTAATTGGTCTGGCAACAGTTATCAATTACATCGACAGGAGCGCATTAGCCATTATGTGGCCCAGTATTTCAGAAGATTTGGGAATGACCAAAAACGATTATGCGTTAATCCTGAATGTATTTATGATTGCCTATGCCATTGGTCAGCTCATATCAGGCAAATTATTCGATAAAATAGGTACCCGCATGGGATATGTAGTCGTTATTATGGTTTGGGGATTATCTTCATTTTTCCATTCTATGGCACGCGGAATTCTTTCATTCAGCTTCTTACGCGTAACGCTTGGTTTGGGTGAAGCGGGTAACTGGCCGGGTGCTGCAAAAAGTAATGCCGAATGGTTTCCCATTAAGGAACGTGCCATTGCGCAAGGTATTTTTAACGCAGGAGCATCAGTCGGTTCTGTGATTGCGCCTCCGCTAATTGCCTTGTTGTGGGCTGCATTTGGTTGGAAAGTGACCTTCATGTTTGTGGGATCTTTTGGTTTATTGTGGTTAATACCATGGTTATTAATTAATCGGGCAGGAGTAGATAAACACCCCTGGTTGACAGATCTTGAAAGAGATTACATTAAAAAAGGTCAGCATAAATCAGAACAAAACAGCCATACAAAAGCAAAAAGTCTAAAACAAATCTTATCACATCGCGAATCATGGTCAGTATTAATCGGACGTTTTTTCCTGGAGCCCATTTGGTGGTTATTTGTGGGTTGGATGCCTTTGTATTTAGCCGATCAATATGGATTTGATGTAAAACAGATTGGGTTTTTTGCCTGGGTGCCTTATGTGGGAGCTGCAATTGGAAGTATTGGGGGCGGATGGTATTCCGGATTGTTAATGTCGAAAGGACGTTCAGTGAATCGATCTCGTAAAACAACCATTGTGATTGGCGCAATTATAATGTTGCTTGGTTTAATTACCACCATTACCATGGCCGACACCGCCTTAAAATTCGTACTTATTGTAGCCTTTGTTTTGTTTGGTTTTCAGTTCGCTATTAGCAATGTGCAAACCATTCCAAGTGATTTATTCAGCGGAAAATCCGTTGGCTCGCTTGCCGGATTAGGGGGAACAGTTGGTGTATTTTCGGTGATTATTATGAACTTTTTAGTTCCAATCATTTCCGAAATTTCTTACACCCCAATATTCATTATGATTGCGGTATTTGTACCCTTGGGTGTATTTTCCATATTCTTTTTTGCAAGAGACATTAAGTCGGTGGAAGATAATTAGTTAGGTGCATTTTACTAAATTAAAATCAGTGTATTTTTTTACACTGAATTGAGATTGAACACAATTTTATTTAGAATATATTAAAATTATATAATATGAAAGAACAAAAAAAAGTTGCTGTGATTACCGGCGCAACCGGCGGTATTGGTTTCGAAGTAGCAAAAAGATTAGGTAAAGACGGATACACGGTTGTTTTAAACGGTATCGAAGACGAAAAGGGTGCAGAAAAAGTAAAGGAACTTTCTGCTGCAGGAATTACAGCCGAGTATTATGGCTTTGACGTTACAAACGAAGATGAAGTAACTGCGAATATCAATAAGATTGGAGAGAAATATGGAAAAATTGATCTTCTTGTAAATAATGCAGGTGGATTAGGCGGAAGATCCAGATTTGAAGAAATGACAACGGAATTTTACCGATTTGTTATGGCCTTAAACCTTGATTCAGTATTTTTTGCATCAAGAGCCGCTATTCCTTTTCTCAAAAAAGGCAAAAATGCTTCCATAATCAACTACACTTCAAATGCCGGATGGAATGCCGGTGGACCTGGTGCCGGTGTTTATGGTACATCTAAAGCGGGAGTTCATGCAATAACCAGAGCATTAGCAAAAGATTTAGCTGAATATGGAATTAGAGTAAATGCTGTATCACCTGGTACAATTGATACCCCATTCCATGCTCAAATTAAAGAAACGAAGCCTGAAGTATTTGCTTCATGGAAAAATAACATTTTGTTGGGAAGAATAGGCCAACCAGAAGAAGTTGCTTCAGTTGTATCTTTCTTAGCAAGTGATAATGCATCGTTCATCACAGCTGAAACCATTCAGATTGGTGGAGGTCAAGCTTTAGGAATTTAAGTAGATGAGTATTCGCGTAATTTGGTCTAATTAAATCTGAAAGGCAATCAGATCATGGAACCAATACATTTCGTTGTATTTTCAAGTGCTCGAGCATTAAGAAGTTTTCTGAATGTGTAGGCAGATAAAAGCTACAAATTACGCTGACCATACTCAACTTTTTAGGTTTTCTGCCTGCAATGGCTAAACGAAACAATCGGATAGCCATTGCGGCGCAAAACTTAGTCGCCCTTCAAGTATTAAGAGAAAGGCCTTTTGTTTTTCATTTCATCAATTTAATCGACTGGTATGCCGGATTGATTATAGCCCGAAGAAAGTTACTTGGGGGACATCAAACAACCGTGTTTTCAGTCATAAAATGAAATGTCTGGATCAAGTGGGTGCTATCGATGAAAATTGTTGAATCATCGGTAAAACCATGGTGCGTTAATTAACATTTTTTGAATAAAATTTATGCAAAAGATATTTTCAAAAATAGTCTTATTGGCCTTTGCTACGCTTTTTTTTCACCAACACAGCATTGCAAACACCCACAACAACTGCACTTTAGTATCCAATTTAGTTGAATTTGATACTGCTGTTAAAACTGCTATTGCAGGCGATACCATTCTATTAAAAAATGGAAAATGGAACAATGTTGAGTTAAAATTCTATACAAATGGCGAAGATGGTAAGCCTGTTGTGTTAATGGCGCAAAACCCGGGAAGTGTTCAACTAGGCGGAAACTCTCATTTGCGAATTTACGGGTCCTATCTTGAGGTAAATGGCCTTGATTTTACCGAAGGAAGTTTATCCGGCGGTACGGCTGTAGTCGAATTTAAAAAAAGCTCCAGGCAAGTAGCCAACAATTGCAGATTAACCAATACCAGAATATCTTATTACAACCCTGCATCAAAACGTACGGAATACAAATGGGTTTCAGTGTTTGGTATCCACAACCGCGTTGACCACTGCCATTTTGAAGGTAAAAATCACGAAGGAGCCTTGTTGGTCATCTGGTTAGATGGAAAAGCCAATTACAATCAAATCGACCACAATTACATCGGAAAAATTCCAAGTTTTGGTGACAATGGTGCTGAAGCCATCCGCATTGGCACCAGCGAGTACAGCATGAGTGAATCACGTGCACTGGTCGAATACAATTTATTCGATTCATGCGATGGTGAAATTGAAATCATTTCCAACAAATCGTGTTTTAATACCTACCGATACAACACTTTTCGTAACAACGACGGGTGTCTGACGCTGCGGCATGGTAACGATTGTTCGGTTTATGCCAACTTCTTTTTTGGTGGCAAAAGTGGATCGGGGGGAGTGCGTATTATTGGCGAACGTCATAAAGTATACAACAATTATTTCCAGGATTTAGATGGTGATGGATTTCGTGCTGCAATCTCCATCGTGAATGGTGTAGCCAATTCACCCATAAATCGATATTTTCAAGTAAAAGATGCACTGGTAGCGCATAATACCATTTTAAATTGTAAAGTACCCATCGCAATAGGTGCAGGGAAAAACGACGAATTATCATTACCTCCTTTAAATTGTGTTTTAGCCAACAACTTGGTAAGCAATACAAAAGGAAGCAAATCGGTAATTTTAACTGACACACCAATCAACATTCAATATTTTTCAAATTATATTTTCGACGACAATGTTGGTGTGACTAATAAAGGCGTAATAAATGTGGATCCTAAAATAAACTCCGATGGAGTGATTTGGCGCCCATCTGCCGATAGTCCGGTAATCGATGCCTCAAGAATAAGCTACGATTTTATTGCTTCCGATATCGACAAGCAAAACAGAACAAGTTTGCCTGATGTGGGCTGCGACGAAGTGCTCACCGAACAGGTAAGCAATAAGCCCCTCACCTTTTCTGATGTTGGAATCAATTGGGATTTATAAAATACCCGTAACGAAATAAATCATTCAGTCAAGTATTGATCATAAACTAATAAATTAATCTATGAAACTTTTTACAACTCATTTAAAAAAACAATTAAAAAGTAAAAGTGTCAGATATGGATCTTCCATATTCATTGCACTATTGCTAATGGTATCTTTAGGTACTTCTGCTCAGTCATGGGTCGTATATGATGGCTCTGCTTTACCGGCCGATGCCGGTTTTTCTGCCGGATCATCCAACACTGCAAATGGCACGGAACTCA
>JBGUEP010000022.1:0-69616 GCA_041821245.1 Prolixibacteraceae bacterium | reverse complement strand
TGGGGTTCACCCAAATTTTCCGAAAATTTTGTTGCAGGTCAAGGTTTTACTGTGATCATGCGTGCCAAAGGGATTTCAGCCGATTACGATAAGGTAACTGAAATTGAATTGAAAGGTGGCGATCTACGTGAGAAATTGCGCATTCAAACCAATAACATTATCAATTTCGAAAAATCAGACAAATTAGATGTTGCCTTCCCTGAGGGAATTAGCGCTTTGGATTATTGCATTTACCGCGTGACATTCGAAGCCGGTAAAGCCAAGGTTTGGATCAACGAAGTATACATGGGCGAAGGTCTTGTTTCAACCACATCCAGTTCAGACATGGGTTGGGTATTTGGTGATTCAAACAGTACCTCTAGCTATGGAGCCTTAATCGATTGGGCAATTTGGGACGAAACAGGTGCATATGCTCCCGGTGAAGGTGCTGATATTCCTGCCGATTTGGTTAAAACTGAATTAGAAAAACCCATTACTGCTGCTGCATGGACTGTATACGATGCTTCTGTTTTGCCTGCCGATGCTGGTTTTTCTGAAGGTTCATCAAATACAGCAAATGGAACCGAATTACTTGAGATTATAGAAGATGCAGATAATTCTGGAAATCAATTATTAAGCATTATTTCTGGAACAGAAGACAAATTTTATTGGAGTTCACCTGATTTTTCGGAAAATTTTGTTGCTGGCGGAGGCTTCACTGTTGTGATGCGTGCGAAAGGTATATCTGCTGATTACGATAAGGTAACTGAAATAGAAATGAAAGGTGGCGATCTGCGCGATAAGTTGCGCATTCAAACCAACAACATTATAAACCTCGAGAAATCGAATAAATTGGATCTCGCATTTCCTGAAGGAATTTCGGCCTTGGATTTTGTGATTTATAGGATTACCTATGAAGCAGGTAAAGCCAAAGTTTGGATAAACGATATATATGTTGGTGAAGGAATTGTAACAACTGAAGCAACTGAAGATAAACGTTGGGTATTTGGTGACTCGAACGGAAGTTCTAGTTATGGTGCTTTAATCGATTGGGCTATTTGGGACGAAACGGGTGCTTATGCTCCGGGCGAAGGTGCAGCAATTCCAAGTAATTTAGTTCAAATTGAACTAGGAGAGCCTGTTGATTCTTCAATGCTTTCTGTTTCAGTTGAAACCATTACTTTAAGTGCTGATGGTGGAGTAGAAACAGTTGCTGTTTCCTCAAATGTAAGTTGGACAGCTTCAACAACTGCCGATTGGATTTCAATTAGTCCTACATCGGGAGAGAACAATGCTGATATTACAATTACTGCTACAGCAAATGAATCATTTTCTCCGCGTCAGGCCGTTGTGGTGGTTACCGATGGCGCTAACCTCACCAGCAATATTACGGTATCGCAGGAAGCACAAGTGCCGGATGGAGAAAAACTTACCATTGTAAGTGTAGTTGCAAGTACAGAACAAACCGGAAACGAAGCAGTAAACACCATTGATGGTGATTTAAGCAACCGTTGGTCAGGTGAAGGTGATGGCGCATATATCGATTTAAAACTGGATAGAACAAATACAGTTTCATTCATTAAAATTGGCTTATACAAAGGGAGTGAACGTAGTTCCATGTTCGATATCCTTACATCAACCGATGGATCGAACTTCAATGAAGCACTGATGAATATTACTTCAGAAATTACGGGAGAACCAATGGTTATATACGATATTGATGATGTGGATGCAAAATACATTCGGATTATTGGACACGGCAACTCCTCAAGTGCATGGAATAGTTTTACCGAATTTGAAGTTTGGGGATTTAAATTAGATACTCCAGAACCAGTAATCGCTGATGTTACCTTCATTGTGGACGATTCAGCCAATAAAACGTTCACTGGATTTGCTTTAAAAGGTAGTTGGAACACTGTTACTGGTGAATATGATGCTAACTGGAGCGATGGCGCTGAACATACCATGCTTTACGACGATGGGACCAATGGCGATGCTACTGCCGGTGACCATATCTGGAGTGTTACACTTCCGCTTGTTGCGGATTCAGGTTTCAATACCTGGGAATGGGGCTTTAACGACGATGCTGCGAATTGGATTCCAAGTGCTAATATCCAATTTACAGTAGTTGATGGAACTGCACAAACCACGACTTACATCATTGAGAAAGACGAGACTGGAGTTGATGATATTCGCAATAGCGTTTCCTTCTATCCGAACCCGGTTAAAAATCAAATTACCTTAAGTGTAAACGATTTTACAAGTGTAACAGTTTACAGTTTATCAGGAGTAAAGCTTCTTAACTCTATTCACAAGAGCTTCGATGTTTCAAATCTTGAAAACGGTATTTATTTGATCAAAGTTAATACCTCAAATGGAAGCATTTTGAATGCAAAATTTCTAAAACAATAAAATAGTAAAAGGAGTTATTGTCAACTGCAATTCAAGCAGCGGCAATAACTCCTTTCATTTTAAAAATTATGGCTAAATATTCAAGAATAGAGGTTTTCCTCAAAATGAAAGAAAACGGGATGGTGCCTTTGTACTACAGTCCCGATGTAGAAAAATGTAAAAAAGTAGTGAAAGCCTGCTACGATGGTGGAGCCCGTTCGTTCGAGTTTACCAACCGGGGCGATTATGCTCACGAAGTTTTTGCAGAACTGAACAAGTATGTGAAGAAGGAACTACCAGGCATGGCCATGGGTGTGGGATCGGTCATCGATGCCGGAACAACATCCTTGTACCTGCAACTAGGTGCCGATTTTATTGTGTCGCCACTGATGAATCCCGATATGGCAAAAGTTTGCAATCGACGAAAAGTGTTGTGGAGTCCGGGCTGTGGATCGGTTTCAGAAATCAATCAGGCCGAAGAGTTGGGTTGTGAGTTAATCAAAATTTTTCCCGGATCGCAAGTTGGCGGACCAGCATTTGTTGCGGCGGTGAAAGGACCTTGCCCCTGGACCGACATTATGCCCTCAGGAGGCGTTACGCCAGAGCGTGCCAACCTGGAAGGCTGGTTCAAAGCCGGAGCCACCTGTGTGGGAATGGGCAGCCAAATGATGAAAAAAGAATACATCGAAGGAGGAGACTTCGAAGGCCTCGCCCAAAAAGTAAAGGAAACGATTGAGTTAATTCGTGAAATTAGGGCTTCATTAATTTAAAAAACACTCACTCCAATACATTCATTAGTAAATAGTTTAAAGCTGGACCTATTAATTCAAATCACTTAATATTATAATGGAATGAACCGAATTTTTGCTGGAGCAATCGTGACAATTTTAGTTATTCTATTCGTAGGATGCAGTCATTCTTCGGAGAAAACAATTGGACTTTTGGTGCACACCACAAAAAGTTCTCGTTGGAATACTGACATCCAATTTATCAACGAAAGAGCGCAGGTGTTGGGAATGAAAGTTGTATTGTGTGATGCGAATGAGGATGAGAATCTTCAATTGCAGCAGGCAAAGGAGGTTTTAAAGCAGGGTGTTGATGTTTTAATTGTAATTGCAGCAAATCAAAATACAGCTGCAGGAATTGTGCGTGAAGCACACCTATACCATGTTCCGGTAATCGGTTACGACCGCGTCATCCGAAACTCCGACCTGGATTACATGGTATCATTTCACTATTTTGAGGTAGGTCGCCTCTTGGTTGAGTATGTTGCTGAAAAATCACCTAATGGGAATTGTGTCATTCTCTATGGCGATGCAAACGATGGCAATGCCCTGGTAGTAAAAAAAGGCATTGAGGAAACCATCCAAAATTTACCGCTAGAGCAAAAATTAAATGTCGAATACGTAAGTTATGTTGAAAACTGGAATTACAACAATTCCAATCATATTATGAATAACGTACTTGACTTCAATCAAAATAAAGTTGATGCGGTAATTGCTTGTAACGATCCATTGGGAATAGGAGCATACGACGCCTTGACGGCACATGGCTACAAGCCCAATGAGGTAATAATCACAGGGCAGGATGCAACTGCTGACTTTGTCCGGTCCATGCTTGAAGGTGGACTTACCATGTCGGTTTATAAACCCATTAAAGATTTAGCCAATGGGGCGGTAGATATGGCCTACAGTCTGGCCAACAACAAAAAAATTGAAGGATTAAATGGTAAAGTGAACAATGGCCGAAAGGAAGTTCCTGCCATTTTATTTTCACCTTCAGTAGTAGACCAAAACAATTACAAAGAAAAACTTATTGATTCCGGTTTAGTTAAAAACATACTGGCAAAAACAGCAAAATAAATTTACAATGACTGAACCACAAAATCATATCAGAAGAATAGTTACCGGCCATTCAGAATCAGGCGAATCGGTAGTTGTCAGCGATACAATTATTGAGGGAATTACGCTTGGAGGCGGGAAAAACTTCATTAAGATATGGGGAAATGATACAATGCCAATACATCCCGACAATGGAACAATGCCCGAGAGTTTAGATTGGTTTCCTAAACCAGGCGGCCATAGGTTTTTTGTTTGGGTAGTACCTCCCAAACATGAAAATATGGGTGAACTTAAAACTCAGTCAGAAATTGATGAACTGCTTCCCGGATTCTTAAAACATTTTGAACCGGAAAATCCCGGAATGCATACCTCCGATTCGGTGGATTGCACATATCTTATTTCCGGCTTTATAACTCTGGAACTTGACAATGACAAAAAGGTAGATATGAGCCCTGGCGATTCTGTTGTTCAGAACGGAACAAGACATCGCTGGCATAACCATTCAACAATACCGGCAGTATTAATCACTACAAGCATTGGTTCAAAAAGAGAACTAAAATAAAAATTCATACCTATGTTACGACGTTTTATCCTATTTCTATTCCTAATAATAAGCCTTAAATATGGCTTTACACAAAAAATATTTTCGAATTTCGAAGATTTTAAAGATGCAGCTGCAAACGCACAGCCAGGCGATGAATTAATTTTGGCCGATGGAAACTACAGTGCTGAAACCATCAAACTGGAAAATAAGATTGGAACGGAGGCTTTGCCCATCATAATCAGAGCTGAGAACATTGGTGGTGTGGTGCTAAACGAAGAGGCCTTTTTCGATTTACGGCATAGTTCTTTTGTCACTATACAGGGTTTTGTGATCAACATCTCTGAAAAATCGACCACCTTTAAGATCCAAACTTGCGATCATATTCGTATTACCCAAAACGTACTTGATGGATCAGGTGAAGCCTATTTTAAGGAAGATGATAATACGGAAAGAAACTCATCTGTCTGGATAATTATTCAGGCCTTATGGGATGATATTACAGGCTTGAGCCATCACAATCAAATCGATCACAATACCTTCCAGAACAAACAAACTCTGGGTAATATGATTCGAATTGACGGAACAAACGAAGAACAAGTTTCACAGTATGATGTGATAGAATACAATCATTTTAAAAATATGGGACCCAGGGCCGAAAACGAAATGGAAGTCATCAGGGTTGGCTGGAGTGCCATGTCGGAATCCGATGGATTTTGTACCATTCAAAGTAACTTGTTTGAAGAGTGCAATGGAGATCCCGAAATTATTTCAGTGAAATGTAACAAGAATACCTTAGCACACAATACTTTCCGACGTTGTCAGGGAACACTATCCTTACGACATGGGAATGAATCGCTTGTTGAAGGCAACTTTTTCCTTGGAGAAGAAGCCGAAGGAACAGGTGGCGTCCGTATCTATGGCTCCGACCATCGCATCATTAATAACTATTTTGAAGGATTGACCGGTACAAAATGGGATGCTCCCATTACACTTACCGAAGGTGATGCCGAAGAAGGCAATGGCAGTTTAAGCAAACATTTCAGAATTGAACGGGCAATCATTGCCAACAATACCATTGTAACCTGCGACTATGGAATTGAAATCGGCTACGACAACAACGGGAGTTACAGCAAACCTCCGCGCGATGTGGTGTTTGCCAATAATTTGGTGTCAGGCAGCAAAAATACCCTCGTCAACTATATCAATCAACCCATAAATATGACGTGGGCCGATAACATCCTTTTTGCCACCAATTCGGCACAAGTAAGCACCAATGTGTCCTTTAAAGATGGTGAGGCAATTTTTGTCGATCCTGCTTTGAATTTCGATTCAGAAGTCGGAATGTATAAATCAACACAGCTTTCTCCCACTTATACTACAATGAATAATTCAGTTGGGAATATCGATTTAGATATTGAGGGACAAATTCGAAACGCACCTTTCAACTATGGTGCCGATGAACTGGAATCTTCAGCAATCCTATACCATGCCCTTAACGCAAAAGATGTTGGAGTGGCAACAGGTGAATACCTTGACATTTCGAAATCAATTGTCAATGTACCTAAAGAAGGAACTATTCAAAGCCTGACCATTTCGTCGAACCTAAGTTGGAAAGTCACTAAAAATGTTGATTGGTTATCGGTAGCACCCAGCCAAGGAGATGGAGATGGGGAACTGACGATTGACATTACTGAAAACACTTCAGGTGAAATCCGTAATGCTCAGCTCAGCATTGAAAGCACCAATGCCGATCAAATCATAAATAAAACTATAACAATTGTTCAGGCTGAAAAGTCGGTTCCCTATTTAACGCTGAGCGAACAAGCCATTAGCGTATCGTCCCAAACAGAAACCATTGACTTGTCCATTTCATCGAACACAACCTGGAGCATCTCAACTACTGACGACTGGATCAGCAATTCTCCCTCGTCAGGAAATGGAAATGGGAAAGTGGAAATTACCATTCTTGAAAACGAAAGCATCGTTGCACGGCATTCAACTTTGATGATCTCCGATGGTTCAAGCATAAACATTGAGCTGAGTATCGAACAGGAAGGAGCTGTGAGTGATGCCATTCAATTGCCAATAATTTCGGTAGTGGCCAGTACGGAACAAACCGGAAATGAGGCAGTCAACCTTATCGATGGTGACCTGAACAACCGCTGGTCAGGCGAAGGCGATGGTGCCTCCATAACACTTGACATGGGTGAAGAATACCTGCTAGCTTTTATTAAGGTTGGGGTTTACAAAGCCAATGAGCGACAATCAATGTTTGATGTTTTAACTTCTTCAGATGACTCCAGTTATCAGGAAACCTTCATGGACATCACAACGTACTTAACGGAAGAGCCGTTTATCATTTATGATTTTGACGACCTGCCGGCGCGTTATGTTCAAATTGTCGGTCATGGTAATTCTACCAGTGCATGGAACAGTTATACCGAATTTGAACTTTGGGGTTATACCGATGGAACTTCATCCAATAAATTACAGAACTTAAACAAGTTGAAGTTGTATCCCAATCCTTCGAAAGATATTCTGTTCATCGATGGGCTTGAAGATTTCACCGCAGAGGTGTATAACCTTCAGGGAACCTGCATCAGCAAACAAAACTATGCCGGGAGCATTGATATCAGTGGGTTGAAAGCCGGTAAATACTTGGTTAAAATCATTGATCGTAAAGGAAGTTTAATGATCAGCACTTTCGTAAAAAAATAGAGGAATTAATGATAACCAATTATTGTTTTTGAACAAAAGGAAAGAATGTTTCGGCTAAAACACTTTAAGGAATGATAAGGAAACTCAAATACATATTTCTTTTTATACTGCCTGTTACTTTATTCGCACAAAGTGAAATGGTTCCGTTCGATCATGTTTTAACAAACAGGGAAATTATTGAATTGCTGAATGTTGAATATAGTCCTGAGTTGCAAATCATCCAACAAAATTACAACTTAGGAAAACAAGAAGAAGCGCTTGAGGCACTCTCATTTTATTTTAAAGAGCGTTTTTCGGAACGGTATTTTTTCGATTGGAAGAACTTTAAAAATCGTTTTGCTGAATATAACAGCTTGTATTCCGAAAGGGAAGAATACCATGCTAAAGAAGCTCAAAAGCATTTAGAATTATACCCGGCTTCAACACAATGGAAAATTGGTTTTCAAAACCTAAAGGGTGAAACGGTAACATCGTACCCATACCGCCATTTAACGCGTCAACATAAAGCCGGGAGCATTGCCTTGTTGTATCATTATACAGGTGATAAAAAATATTTGAATTATATTCCTGAGCAGGCAAAGTCTTTAAACGAGGCGTTCAATAACAATCAATTCGAAACAATTGAAGATGGCAATGGAGCTTATGAAGTTTATCGCCTTGGCAACAGGGTCTATAATTGGTTGCAAGTTCATCAAATATTATTGGCTTCCAACGAATATTCTTCCAGTCAGCAATTGGAGATGATTCGTACTTTTTTACATAGCGCTGCCAAACTATACCATCATAATCAGGAATATAACGAAGGAAACCATCAAACACGAGGCATGAGTGCATTGGCTATGCTATCATTTCTTTTTCCCGAAATAAAAGGTGCTGATTTATGGAAAGAAAGAGCATTAACGCGTTTGGAAGAACACCTCGAAAAAGAAATTTACCCTGACAATTTTCAATTTGAACGCACAGTTCATTATCACATCAGCGATATCGAAAATTACTTTTACCCCTACCAATTGGCAAAACTGAATACTATTTTGCTAAATCCCATTTGGGAGACCAAAATTGAAGGGCTGTTTGATGTATTGTTGAAAATTGCAATGCCCAACAAAAAAGCACCTGTTCTTCAAGATGATACAGACTCGCCCTGGGCCGAATTCAACGAAATTGACCATACCATGGCACTGGGTACAGTCCTTTTTGGTCGGTCAGCTTATGCCTATTTTGCATCCTCCAAAGTGGAACCTAATTATTACTGGTTCTTAAAAACAGAACAACTGGCACGCTTAAGTACAGTGGCCAAAAAAGAACCTGTAATGGCTTCATCTGCATTACCCCAAACGGGCTACTACATGATGCGAAACGGCTGGGGTGTTGATGATGTTTATATGATTATCTCGGCTGGTATTACTCCGGAAAAACTGGCACATCAACATGGCGATATGCTTGGGCTTGAAGCTTATGCTTATGGAAATATGGTGCTGCCCAACTATCAGGTTCGTTATTATCTGAATGATTTGCCTGAATTTAAAAACTCGTGGGTGAAAAATGTAGCCTTGGTCGATTCTATTCCTCAGGGTCGCCAATGGAAGGGAAACAAAGGGGGAAGTGGGTTTGGACAATTTGAAATCTTGCCAAGGCCTCAGGTAATAGCCTGGAAATCTTCAGAAGTATTTGATTTATTTGTCGGCGAACACGACGGCTACAATCATATGGGTACAAAAACGTACCGAACGGTTATTTTTATAAAGGACGGTTTTTGGATTGTGCAGGATAGCTTTTTTTCTGATCATGAAAAGCATACTACTCAGCAAGTATGGCAGGGACACTACGATATCGAAAAAGAGGGCAAGCACATCCGTTCTGTTTTTCCAAATGGTGGTGGACTTGAAATCATACAGTTGGATGGCTCTGCTACAATCATCACAAAAGCTTCTGCCAGGGGTAAAGGCCGATCTGTTTTCGAAAAATCGTTTAGGAATGAAAGCTCATGGAATACCTTGATTTTTCCTTTCAAAGATTTTGAAGATCGTCTGCTGGTGACAGATTACGATATTTTTAAGGCGAAAAACTGGAAAGTCGTAACAGCGAAAAACTGCCCGGAGAATATAGTGACCAATGCCCAACAAATCATATACAATGAAGAAAATTTTCTTCTGTTAGATGTATCAAAAGCGAATATTAACGGCAAAGAAATTTCCATAAATGAAAGGACAAATTTGTGGTTGACTATTCAAGCCAATGAAATTGAAATTACAAACTGTGGTTTAACGAAAATTGAGGTTGAATCAGTAAGTATACAACCAGGTGAAACAAAAACAATAGAGTAAGTAAATAGTGAAGTAAACAGGTGGTTTATAGTGTGTAATTATATAAAACATAAATAAAATGAAAATCAAATCAAAATCAGAATGTACATACGATTGTATTTCACTGGGTGAAGTAATGTTAAGACTTGATCCGGGTGAAGGTCGTATCAGAACAGCCCGCAGGTTTAATGCATGGGAAGGCGGCGGAGAATACAATGTATCCCGTGGACTAAGAAGGTGTTTTGGCAAAAAAACAGCCATAATCACGGCATTGGCCGACAACGAAGTAGGTGCCCTGGTAGAAGATATGATGCTTCAGGGAGGATTGGATACCCAATTTGTAAAATGGGTAGCTTACGATGGTTGCGGACGCACAGTTCGTAATGGATTAAACTTTACCGAAAGAGGATTTGGCATTCGTGGTGCCAAAGGCGTTTCTGACCGCGGAAATACGGCAGCCTCTCAAATGAAACCGGGAGATATCGACTGGGAACACATTTTCGGAACACTTGGTGTACGTTGGTTCCACACGGGTGGTATTTTCGCCGCTCTCTCCGAAACTGCTGCCGAAACAGTGATTGAAGCAGTTAAGATGGCCAAAAAACATGGAACCATTGTATCCTACGATTTAAACTACCGTCCTTCATTGTGGAAAGCAATTGGTGGAGAAGCTAAGGCGCAGGAAGTCAATCGGGAGATCGCCAAATATGTGGATGTTATGATTGGTAATGAAGAAGATTTTACGGCTTGTTTGGGGCTTGCGGTTGAAGGCAACGATGAAAACTTAAAAGAACTGGATTTAAGCGGGTACAAAAATATGATCGAAAATGCAGTAAAAGCCTATCCTAACTTTCAGGCTATCGCAACTACATTGCGCACAGTAAAAACGGCTACCGTAAATTCATGGGGTGCCATCTGTTATTCCGATGGTGAGATCCACGAAGCACAACATCGTGAAGACCTGGAGATCATGGACCGTGTAGGTGGTGGCGACAGTTTTGCATCAGGTTTAATCTACGGTTTCCTTGAGTTCAACGATGGCGCAAAAGCGGTTGAATATGGTGCTGCTCACGGAGCACTGGCCATGACTACACCCGGAGATACCACAATGGCCACCTTGTCGGAAGTGGAAAAAATCATTGGAGGTGCAGGCGCACGTGTCGATCGATAATATAAAAAACAAGAATAGGACTCGTTTTAAAAAACAGAAGCCTGAATAATAAAACGATATAAACTATTGCAATAGAGGCAGAGAGAACCCATTTAGAGAGAAATATATGAGAAAATTGTTTTTTTATCGACTAGTTCTGGTCATCGTTGTTCCATTGGCATTTTTTAGTGTCGCGATTGCACAAGATCCGAATTTGCCACCTTCCGGAAATTTTGATCTCATAAACTGGAAAATTACATTGCCCGATCAGTCCGAAATAAAGGAGACTGATTTGGCTGATGGATTTGAAAGTGCCAATGAGTTTTATACCGACACAATTACAGGTGCCATGGTTTTTAGATGTCCCAACGATGGTGCCACAGGAGGGAGTTCTTATCCTCGTTGTGAGCTTCGGGAGATGCTTCGGGCTGGTAATACGCTGTACAGTACAAAAGGAATTGGTAAGAATAATTGGGTTTTTTCATCTTCAAGTGAAGACAATCAACAAAAAGCAGGGGGCATTGATGGAACCTTAAGGGCTACTGTGGCTGTAGATCATGTTTCTACAACAGGTGAATCCGGTAAAGTAGGTCGGGTGATCATTGGCCAAATTCATGCATCTGATGATGAACCCTGCAGGCTATATTATCACAAACTACCTGGGAATACCAAAGGATCTATCTACTTTGCTCATGAGCCCATTACCGGTTCTGAGCAATGGCACGAAATGATAGGCACAAAAAGCAGCAGTGCCTCTGATCCTGAAGATGGTATTGCATTGGGTGAGAAGTTTAGTTACGAAATTAATGTGACAGGGAATTTTTTATCTGTAAGCATTATGAGGCCGGGCAAACCTGATGTGCAGAAAACAATAGATATGAGTGCAAGCGGATTTGCCAATGATTGGATGTACTTCAAAGCGGGCGTGTACAATCAGAACAATACCGGCGATTCCGGCGATTATTGTCAGGTATCGTTTTTTGCACTGAACAAGACGCATTCCGATTCAATTAATCTTGCGCCAACAATAAGCATTACAACACCTGCAAATGATACAACAATAGGCTCAGGTGAAAACCTGACAATAGTCGCATCTGCATTGGATAGTAACGACTCGATTTCCAAAGTTGAATTTTTTCAAGGAACAAAAAAGTTAGGAGAAGCTACATCATCCCCGTATAATTATACCTGGAACAATGTACCGGAAGGAAGTTACATGCTTTCTGCCACAGCCACTGACAGTAGAGGACTTTCTTCTACTTCATCAACGGTTAATTTAGATGTATTCGATTCATCAAATAACTATGGTGCTCCTTACGAAATCCCAAGATTTCAACCATTCATGGATGAATGTAAGTTGCAAGCTCCAACAAGCACCACTGTTGCAACATCAGATAAATTAAAAGAAGGCTATACCTCTGATTGGTTTTATGTGGCTGAAGGTGATAAGGTGGCATTTAATCAATCTGGCGACAGCAAGCGAACAGAACTCAGACATCAGGACGACTGGGACCTTAATAACGCAGATCGTTCATTTCATGGACGTCTGAAATTTGTTAAGCAAACCTGCGATGAAGTAACTGTAATACAGATACACGATGATGCAAATGTCGATAATGGACCAAACAAACCGCTTTTAAGAATTTATAAGCACTTGACCAAAGCACCTGAAAACCATTTATGGGCAGCAATAAAAACTGATGCGGGTGGTGACAATACCAGACATTTTGATTTGGGCGAGGCTCCAGCAGGATATTTCGACTGGAATGTAATTTTAGAAGATGGAGAGCTGATTATTTCTATTAACGCTGAAGAAAAAGCCCGTTTGGACGTTTCATTTTGGACTTTCCGCAGCTATTGGAAAACGGGTGTATATCTTCAGGATGATGGGGAAGCCACGGTTTATTTTGATGAGCTTTATCTGGGTGAGGTGAGTAAAGTTTCTAAAAGTGATTTGGATATTTTGTACGATATTCGTGTCTATCCAAACCCTAGCGCTTCATTTGTTACCATTAACTTTGGGAATACCAACTTCCTTGATGGGACAATAACTTTGTTAGATATCACTGGAAAAATTCATCAAAAAGTTAAAATAAAAGGCGAAAAAATGGTATTGCAACTTGTAGTGAATCCAGGTTTGTATGTATTGAAAATCGAAAAAGGAGACTACATAAAAACCTCCCAGCTTGTAAAAATATAAAACACATCTGATTAATAAATAATTACACCATGAATATTACCCGAAGAAAATTTATAAAAAGTGCCGGTGTAGTGGCAATGGCCGCACCTATTTTGTCATCGCCATTAAAGGCATTTAGTATGAATACTGCCGAAGCCCCGTTGCAGGTGCACCTTTTTTCCAAGGTTCTGCACTTCCTGGAAGTAAAAGAAGCCGGACAAATCGTAGCCGACCTGGGTTTCAGTGGTTTGGATTTAACGGTACGTCCTGGGGGACATGTGTCTCCCGAAAATGTTGAATCCGATTTACCAAAGGCAATAAAGGCAATTCAACAATCCGGTTCTGCCTGCGAACTAATAACCACAGCAGTATCCGATGTGACAAATCCACTGGATGTTGCGACCATCAAAGCGGCTGCAGCGGCCGGTGTAAAGTATTACCGAAGCAATTGGTTCCGATTCAAAGAAGAGCTAACGATGGAAGAATCATTGGATTTTTATAGGGAAAAGCTTCGTGAGTTAGCTGAGCTCAATAAAGAACTTGGTATTGTTGGTTGTTATCAAAATCATTCAGGCACATTTGTTGGCGCATCCATCTGGGAAGTGAAAAAAATCCTCGAAACGGCCAACCCTGACTATTTTGGTGCTCAATACGATATCAGACATGCAGTGGCCGAGGGTGGAAATTCTTGGCCTAACGGGGTGAAGCTCATCAAAGATCGAATCAACACCATTGTGCTGAAAGATTTCAGATGGGAAAAGGTTAATGGAAAGTGGCAAACAATGGATGTGCCGGTTGGAGAAGGAATGGTTGACTTTACTAACTACTTCAAGCTGTTGAAAAGTTATGGTTTAAACCCACCTGTTTCTTTGCACATGGAATACTCTTTAGGAGGGGCAGAGAAAGGCCAACGCGAAATTACCGTTGATAAAAAAGTGGTTTTCGATGCCATGAAAAAAGATTTGAACACCCTTCAACAACTATGGAAAGAAGCTTAATACACAAAATGACATTAAAATTATAATGAATATCCGCATAATTACCCGAAATGTGAAATTGAAGCTATTTTATTACAAGTATGACTCCAGCCGGAGTCATATGTCTATAGAAATTCATTTTCTATAGACATGCGACCCCAGCTGGGGTCGAACATATTGTTTTAGGTAACCAAACGGGCATTCATAAAATTATTAAAGATGAATATAATCAAGTTTATACAAAAAAAAATAGTTGTGATTTATTTCTTAATAGGAATAGTTGCACTGTCTTGTACAAATGCACCAGAAATTGTTGTACAGAATCTACAGATGAAAATACCTTCAGGCACCACAGTATTAACAGAAGAACTTCTTGTTGGTGAAATTGCCGAAACAAATATTAAACACATTGCGTATGCCGGACCTGCCGATCACACCATCACACTGTCTGATGATTACGTTACAATGTTCATGTTTGTAAGTGGTAAAGGAACACTTTATGCTGATACTTTGACCTATCAACTTGTACCGGAATCAATGGCTATTCCAATGATTGAGATTAAAAGTGTACAGCTTAAAGTGCCTGCAGGTGAAGAACTCCATTTTATACAATTCACAAAAAAGTTATCCGAACAAGATCTTGAAGACTTGAAGAATTTCCCGGAAGAGAACAAATACAATCTCTATTTTACCCGTTTTGAGGATTGTGAACCTTACACCGAAAAAATTAAAAGTCCGAATACAGTTAGTCGCACTGTGCTACCTGCCGATATTATTCCGCGCGTTGCTTTAGGAACCGTTGAAGCACCAGGACCTGATGAAGTAGGAGCACATAGTCATGCCATGCTGGATCAGCTTTTTTTGGGACTCTCAAAGAATGATGTTGTTGTACATGCCGATAATGCTTCTGCCACATTTAAGGAATTTGCATTGTTGCACATTCCAATTGGCGCAAGTCATTGGGTAAGGGTTGGTGAAAACAAAAAAATGTACTACTTGTGGATGGACTTTTTCCTGACCAAAGAAGGCCAGGAATGGCTTAAAACCCACAAACCGGCGAGTACTGATAAAAAGGATTATTAGTATCTTGTCCACTTCAAAATCTAATATTAGAAAGGACATATGAGACAACTTTCGCTAAAAGGAAGAACATTCCCGGCAGACCTTAACCACGCCGGGACCGTATTTGGCGGTTGGGCAATGGCCAAAATGGATAAAGCAGCTTCAATTCAGGTTGAAGAAGTGATTAAGTCTCCGGCAGTTACTGTTTCAGTGAGCAACTTTGTTTTCCTAAAACCCATCCACAATGGGGATGTATTTATGGTTTACACAAAGGTAGATCGGATAGGAAACACATCAATTGATGTTGGGGTAGAGTTAATTGTACGTTCCAATGAGGATCTTACTGAATACAAAGTAACACAGGGGATTTTTACCTTTGTTGCTGTTGATTTAAAAGGAAAACCTGTGCAAATCAGAAGTGTACTAAGAAACTATTTAGCGCCTTATATCACGAAGATGCTGGACCTTAAATAAATTTATGACATTTAACATCAAGCCAAATATTTTGGCAAGAATTGATTAAATCGTTAATGAGTACTTTTCCTCAACTGTTATTGAACACTAAGCTCTGCAGGTTTCCTTATATAAACTCAAAGAGTAAAAAGGCAGAATGACCAAGCAGTCATCAATACAGCATTACTTTAGCTTATTTTTGAAAAAATCAACGGTTCGCTTCCAGGCCAATTGAGCAGCTTCCTCGTCGTAACGGGGTGTGGTATCGTTGTGAAATCCATGGTTTACATTGGGGTAAATGAAGGCAGCATATTCCACCTTATATGTTTTCAAGGCCTCTTCATAATCCGGCCAGCCAGCATTTACCCTGCTGTCCAATTCGGCATATTGCAGGAGCAATGGAGCCTTAATTTTTGCTGTTTCTTCCGCTGAAGGCTGTCCTCCGTAAAAAGGTACCGCCGCATTTAAGCCTTGAATTCGCACTGCCATCATATTCGAAATCCAACCACCAAAACAGAAACCAACCACTCCTATTTTTCCACTACAATCGGCATTTGAATGCAAATAATCATAAGCGGCAATAAAATCCTCCAGCATTTCATTCCGATCGCGCTTGCTTTGCATGGTTCGTCCTTCATCATCATTTCCGGGATAACCACCTAAAGGCGATAAAGCATCGGGTGCTACTACCAGAAAACCTTCAACTGCCAAGCGGCGGGCCACATCTTCGATGTATGGGTTAAGACCTCTGTTTTCGTGTACCACCACTACTCCCGGCAACTTTCCGTTCACCTGGGCAGGTTTTACGAGCAATCCACTTATTTTTCCTCCACCTTTGGGAGAATCATAGCTGATTCGTGAAGAACTGATCCGATCATCATTGGCTTTAATTTGTTCGGCTTTGGCATAATTCGGGAGCAAAAAACTGGCCAGAGCACTTACTGTTATCCCTCCTACCGCATAGGTCGAAAGTCTATTCATAAAATCCCTTCTGCTCATTTGATTGTGCGCATAACCATCGTACAAATCAAATACTTCCTGTTGAATGTCTTCTTTCTGAATCTTTTTCATGCTAAACTAGTTTCAATGTACTTAAAGTAACAAACAACCATTGTGATGGTTTAAAGCAGCTTGTTTAAAACCAACCAAAATAACACCTAGACTGAGATCATTCGAAAAATGCAGCAAATTTCCCTTCGTATATCGCATATTTTATTTCGATAAAAGAGAATTTTACGCAGTTGAATAAATTCTAAACGTTTGTCCAGCTAACTTTTACACTCTTGCAGATTTTACAATCGCAATGATTGTCTGCAAACCTGAAGATTAATGGATAAATTCTTCTTAAAATCATGCATCTTTACGCCGAATAAGAGATGAGAAAGTGATAGGGGTGTTGCTTTCAGAGTCAACTATTCACAACACCTTTCCAATTGTGTGGTATTGTTTTTCAACTGATTATATCAGATAATTTGACAATTTTAAAATTGCTAAAATGATTAAATATCTACTTGTAGTATGCTTGGTAGTATTGTCCATTGTTGGCCATTCGCAAACCATTGTGATCAACGAAATCGACTCCGATACACCAAGTAATGATGTGCTGGAATTTATTGAATTAAAAACCAGTACGCCATTTATGGCACTTGATGGTTTCGTGATTGTATTGTACAATGGCAGCAACGACTTAAGTTATGGAACATTCGACCTCGACGGCTATACCAGCGATGCAAATGGACTCTTGCTGCTTGGCAACCCTGATGTTTCGCCAACACCGCGTATTGTTTTTGATCCAAACTTTTTACAAAACGGAGCTGACGCCGTTGCGCTATTTAAAGATGATGCTGCCTCATTCCCGAATGGATCAGCCATTAGCAACACAAATTTAGTGGATGCATTGGTGTATGATACCAATGATGCTGATGATGCCGAATTACTAGCCGGATTTGGTAAAACAGTTCAAATGAATGAAGGAGCAAATTCAGATAAGGATCACCATTCCATCCAACGAAAGGTTGACGGTACTTATGAAGTTAAAACCCCTACTCCATCGGCTTTGAACGAAGGTGGTGGAATTCTCCAAAAGAGCATTACCATTTCCACCCCTAAAAAAGAATACAACGAAGGTGAAATTATTGAAATTACAGTCACTGTTTCCGAAATCGTAACGTCTGATCTAATCATCACCTGCTCCATCGAAAGTGGTGCATTTACAAGTACTGATTATAGTGGTTCATTGGCTGTAACCATTGCCAATGGTTCAAATACAGCAACAATTCATATCACTTTGACCGACGATACCGAAGATGAAGACATTGAAACAATTCAAATCAAATACATCAACCTTGATGATAGATATCAGGCCATTAATGAAAATTACCCGCTTACAATTTTAGACAATGACTTTGCAACAAGTTCATGGGGTAATCCATTACGTCCTAGCTATGGCAAAGTCAACAGTACTGCACCCAAAGGCTATTACGACAGTTTGAATGGAAAGTCAGGCCAGGAACTTAAAGAAGCCATAACAGCCATTGTAGCAGACCCGAACACGGTTCATGCCCAGAACTATGGCGACATGTGGCAAATGCTGAAAGAAGCCGATGCCAACCCGGAAAATAACAATCAGGTTTGGCTCTTGTATACTGAGCAAGGAAGGTATAAATCGTTACAACAAGGTTCCGACGGTGGTGTTGGAAAATGGAATCGTGAACACGTATACCCTCAATCACGTGGAGGATTTACAGATGGGACTTCAACCAAAGCAGACGGTAAAGATATCTATATGGCCACCGATGCCTCCCACCTTGAACACGGCCATGCCGATGGTTTTAATTTAAGAGCAGCTGATCCCAATGAAAATTCTGCCCGCAACAACAGTGATTATGGTACCGACTATAACGGCCCGGTTGGAAATAAAGGAACCTGGAGAGGTGCTGTTGCAAGAAGTTTATTTTACATGGCCGTAAGGTACAATGGATTATCCCTGGTTTCGGGTGACCCGGACAATAGTAGTGTTGGTCAACTGGGCGATCTTGATTCTTTGCTTGTTTGGCATGATCGGTACAAGTCTGATGATTTTGAAATGAACCGAAATAATGTAATTTATACCTGGCAAAACAATCGAAATCCATTCATCGATTTACCCGATTTAGCGGACTATGTTTATGGTGACAAATCTTCATTGGTATGGAACACAAGTTCCGGGATTACCAATTATGAACGTGCAGAAATTACTCATTCCAACCCGGTACATGATTTTATGTATTTTCCTTCAAAAGTTACAGGAGAAATCTCAATTTACAATCTTCAAGGCGTTAAAATACTCATCAAAAAATTGGAACTGAACAAGGCCGACTTAAGCAATTTACAAAACGGAGTCTATTTTTACATTCTAAAAACTGAGCATAAAATCTATCAGGGAAAGGTGATTAAAAATTAAAGTATACCCATCAAAATTATTGTTGACCGATTGACTTGATGGTTTCATCAATATATCTAACCACACTCAGTTCTAAGCTATGATCCGATTTTAGCACTACCATATCCATGCACAACAGGTGGACATGACTATTGGCGCGTGCCAACATTAAAGAACTGTACTCCATAATGAATTTTAATGGAAATGATGCGAATTCAAAACGATACTGATCGGGAATTTTATGGGAATTTGTATCAAAGTAATCTGCTTCGATTTTCGGCCGCCGGGATTAACTGATTTGAATAGCCGTTCGCAAAGAATCGCTTAGATATTTATGATATAATTCTTATTCCTCATTTTCTCATAAATATCTTTACTGAACATATATAGGCTGGCCGGTTTTTTTGAAGTGCCTATCCGTTTTTCATCGAGTGCTACGATATAGGTTTTACCAATCAGTTTTTTCCTAAAATTACGGTTGTCTATTTCAATATCGAGCACCGACACATAAGCAAGTTGTAATTCATTAAGCGTAAATTTATCTTCCAGAAGCTCAAAGATAACCGGCTCACTCATTACTTTTTGTTTCAAGTCATCATGTGCACGCGTAATTATTTCATCATGGTCGAAGCCTAGCTGAGGCAAGTGTTTAATCGGGAACCATTTGGTATTTTCGTCCAGATGATGCACCTGTGACGTTGGCAGTAAAAAATAATAGGCAACCGACATGACCTGGGGATTTACCCCAATGCTTTTCAGCCACAACAAATCTTTTTCATTTTTTATTCGCGCCGGATTTCCAAAAGTGCGAAACTGTTTTTTGTAAACCTCATCAAGCCCGGTTAGCCCTTTAAAAATTCGTTCTGCCGATTCATCGAGCCTTTCGCTTTTATACACATGGTCACCTGTTAATACCCAATCATTAATTTCCGGATATTTATCATCGTACATGCACAACATGCGTTTCGACAAAAGAATATTGATGCCGTCATGGTCGAAACCAAAAACCACGCAGTCAACTGAAATGTTCGGTATCTTTCTAAAATCCATAATTGATAAACGTTGTTAATACGTTTTTGATTTGCATTTAAAATCAAAACAAAGATATAAATCTATATTCAAAAGGCCAGAATTTATCAAAAATTAGCTAAATTACAATTAACTTATATTAAACGTATATCTAATACACATGCTAATTTATACAAAACACAATGCTAAATATTTATTCCTGCACAGGAAGTCTGCTGAATAACATATACATCTATCCCGCTGTATTTCTGATCTTTAAAGTATTTTACTGTCTTGACAGCCAGAAATAGTTGTTTTTGAGATTATTTATTCCCTACATTTGCCCATCAAACGTACTTTATACGTTTTATCAATTTTTAAGTGTATTTACTAATGAAATGCCTTTATGAAATCAAATCAAATAGGTTTTCTAAAAAACAATTCACGATTACATTTAATGCATGACCGTTTTATACGTTTAATAATTTCACCTCTCCACATACTCCTTTTTCTGTGTCCAGTGTTATTTATTTCCTATAACGTTTTTACACAGGAAGAAAATTTCCGGTTTCTGCTACTGCATTCTGGAATCCGGAATCAAAAATTGGTGCTTTACAAATGGACATAAAACTTTTATAATATATACTTAATAGGATCTAAACATGAAAAACAAATCAACACGAAACTTCGATCTCCTCGACGAAGAGCAGTTGCCTATTGCGCAGAACAAACTTCACGGAGGGAAACATTTTGCTGGATTATATGCAGGAGAGCACGTTGCTGCAACAGAATTTGTAATCGGGGCCACCTTTGTTACACTGGGCGCAAGTACCAGTGACATTCTATTTGGCTTGTTGATAGGAAATATACTGGCTGTCCTTAGCTGGACTTTTATGACCGCCCCAATTGCTGTTCAAACACGACTTAGTTTGTATACTTATCTGAACAAAATTGCAGGCGACTCAATGACTAAATTGTACAATTGGGCGAACGTAATTATTTTCACCGTAATTTCTGCTGCCATGATAACCGTATCTTCTTCGGCAGTACGTTTTCTCTTTAAGATTCCGGCGCAGTTGAACTGGTACTCCACCAACGTGTGGTTTCTACTTATTGTAGTAGCTGTTGGTATTGTTGTGGTATTTGTTGCCATTTACGGTTTCAGCACTGTTGCCGATTTTTCGAGCATTTGCGCTCCATGGCTTTTTACACTGTTTGTGGCCGGTGCTTTTGCAATGCTACCTGCACTTTCGCATTCTGTAATCGGATCAACTTCTATTTCAAGCTGGAGCGAGTTTATCCATATTGGCGATCTATCTATTTGGAAAGGAGTAACCGACACCGGCGAATCAGGCATTGGACTGTTGGAAGTAATTGGTTTTGCATGGGCCGCTAACACCATCACCCACGTCGGATTGATTGATATGGCTATTCTTCGTTATGCTAAAAAAGCCAGCTACGGTGCTTATTCAAGTTTTGGAATGTTGTTCGGGCATTACATTGCATGGATTGCTGCCGGAATTATGGGAGCGGGAGCAGGAATTTTACTTAAACAACCGGTTTTGGCTTTAGACCCGGGCGATGTAGCTTACTATGCATTGGGAGCCTCAGGTTTTGTGATTGTAATTGTAGCAGGTTGGACAACCGCCAACGCCAATTTATATCGGGCTGGTTTGGCTGCTCAAGCCATATTTAAGAACCATTCAAGGAAAAAAACGACTTTGGTTGTGGGTGTTTTTACTGTAATTATTGCCTGCTTCCCCTTCGTTTTTTCGAAGATGCTACCGATGCTGACTTATGCAGGATTAATAGTTGTTCCGGTTGGTGCAATTGTTTTTGCCGAACACTTTATTTTCCCAAAAATAGGATTAACACGATACTGGGCATATTACAAAAAACTGTCTACCAGCAAACCCGCAATTATTGCCTGGGGAGCAGGATTGATCTTGGGTTTTGGTCTTAATGCACTGCATATTATGTCGTTTTACTATCTGTTTATCCCAACATGGTTCTTTACGCTAATTTTATACACCTTACTGGCCAAAACGAGCGGCGCCACCGAAGATTACACCGAAGAAATTCAAGAAGAAAAACAATTGCAACTGGAAATAAAAACTTACCAGGAAGAAAAAGCAAAAACCGAAAAAGTACAACACAAAGACAGTTCTGTATTTTCGAAAGTATTAAATATTTTGTCGATAATTTGTCTGCTAATCATTACGGTTTTGGCAATAAAAACCATGTTTGGAAGCGCCGATTTGGATGCCTATCATTTCAATAAAACAACTTTTAATACTTATGCATTTTATTGCACTATCGGCTATTTTGTATTTGCGTACTGGGCTCTTCGCAGGAAAAAAACTTTAATCAAATAATTCAATTATCATTAAAACATCTAAAATGAAAACTTCAATAGCATTAAATCAAGCCAATTTAGGCATCATGCCTCCCAATGTAAAAACACCATCGTACAACAGAGATAAAGTAAGCACAAGTATTGTCCACATTGGCGTGGGAAATTTCCACCGTTCGCACGAAGCATACTACATCAACGAATTAATGGAACGTTTCGGCGTGTTAGATTGTGGAATTTGTGGTGTGGGATTACTGGATTATGATCGCCGTATTTACAACATTTTAAAAGATCAGGACGGGCTGTACACCTTGGTTATCAAAGAGCTGGACGGTTCGCTCAGCGCTAAAATTATTGGTTCAATTGTAGAGTATATTTTTGCTCCCGAAAACCCAATTGCCGTCATTGAAAAAATGGCGAACCCATCGATTAAAATCATTTCGCTGACCATTACTGAAGGTGGCTATAATTTAAATGAAGCGACAGGCGAATTCGATTTTAGCAATCCGGTGGTCGTTGAAGACATGAAAAATCCGATGTCGCCAAAAACGGTGTTCGGCTATCTTGCTCAGGCTTTGAAACTGCGAATGCAGCGTGGCACTGGCGGATGCTCCATTCAATCGTGCGACAATATTCAGGGTAACGGCGATGTGGCAAAAAAATCGCTTTTAAACTATGTTGAGAAAGCCGAACCGGAATTATTGCCCTGGATTAAAGAAAACGTGTCGTTTCCCAATGCCATGGTCGACCGAATTACACCAGTAACTGTTGCAGGCGACATTCTGAAATTGCAGGAAGAATTTCGTGTAGACGACCAGTGGCCGGTAGTTTGCGAACCATTTATCCAGTGGGTTATTGAAGACGATTTTGCAGCCGGACGACCAGCATGGGAAAAAGTAGGTGCTCAGTTTGTCGAAAACGTTGTGCCTTTCGAAAACATGAAGTTGCGACTTCTAAATGCAGGGCACTCGGTTTTGGGTATGCTTGGCGCTTTACATGGCTACAACACCATCGACGAGGCTGCACGCGACGAAGATTTTAATTTCTTCCTGAAAGCTTTTATGGACGAAGAGGTTACCCCAACACTTGGCGATTTGGGCGACATTAATCTCGAACGTTACAAAATGAGCCTGATTGAGCGTTTCCAAAATGTTTATATCAAAGACCTCATCGCCAGGATATGCCTGGAAAGTTCGGCAAAAATCCCAATCTTTTTGCTGCCAACTATTAAAGCACAATTGCAAGACGATAAAAATATTGCAAGAGCAGCTTTTGTGGTGGCTGCCTGGTGTAAATACAACGACGGAGTGGATGAAAATGGAAATACCTACGTCATTGAAGATGCCATGAGCAATGAATTAATCCGCGCAGCAGCACAGTCGCACCAAATGCCAATTCGCTTTTTGGAAATTAAACCGATATTTGGCGATCTGGTTAACAACAAGATATTTGTTGATGCTTTCGTATCGTCGCTTGAAATGCTACGCAGCAAAAAAGTAAAAGAGTGCATAAAAGAAATGAATGTAAAATTGAGCTAAGATGAAGAATATAGTTTGTTATGGCGAAGTTTTGTGGGACATGCTGCCCACAGGCAAGAAGTTGGGTGGTGCTCCTTTGAATGTTGCACTTCGTTCACAATCGCTTGGAAACAAATCAACCGTAATTAGCAGCATTGGCAATGATGAAATTGGCAGAGAGATTGCCGACGCAATCAAAAGCTACTCCGCAAATCTAGACCATATTCAGCTTAGCGGAAACTATGGCACAAGCAAGGTTCTAGTTCATCTGGATGAAAATGGTTCGGCATCATACGAAATAAAAATGCCGTGTGCCTGGGACGACATTGCACTTTTAGAAAAGGATATTGAAGTGGTTAAATCTTCCGATGCATTTATTTATGGCAGTCTGGTTGCACGCCGCAAAGAGTCGCGCGAAACTTTGTTTTCCCTCCTTGACAATTCGAAATTTAACGTGTTCGATGTTAATCTGCGCCCTCCGCATTACACCCAGGATACACTTGAAAGACTGATGAAAAATGCCGATTTTATAAAATTCAACAACGATGAAATTTTTGAGATTTGCGCGAATATGGGATTTCAAAATAAAACCCTGGAAGACTGCATCAGATTTGTGGCGAAGAGTACAAACACCAATCGTATTTGCGTAACATTAGGCAAAGACGGAGCAGTTCTTTTTAGCCATGACCTATTTTTTTACAACAAAGGATACAAAGTAAGGGTTGCCGATACAGTTGGTGCAGGCGATTCATTCCTGGCAGCAATAATCAGTAAATTACTAAATGGTACTTCTCCTCAGGAAGCCATCGACTTTGCATGTGCAACAGGAGCAATTGTGGCGTCGAAAAGTGGCGCGAACCCTAAGGTTTCTTTTGAAGAAATTGAAAAAATAATGCAGACTTCAAACGATTGAGTCTACTCCTAAAGCCCCTACTGAATAATGAACCCCAGTCACAAAAACACGAAGAGCACAGAAATTTCATTTAGCGAAACTGGGTTAAGCATACTCTTTTGAAAATTTAGAAAGCACTAAAATATTGCAGTTTCTAGTCAGGGTTCCACTTAAAGCGAAGCCCTGATTTATTTTAAGACAAAATACCTAATTTATTTCCCTCTTCGTAGATAAAACAGGCCAGTTCATTGATCGCTTTTTTATATCCATATGGTTCTCCTTTTCTTTGATTTAACATTTAAAATCAATGAACGATGAAAGCAAAATGGATTTTTGTTGGATTAATGACAGCAACCTTATTCAACGCATGTGATAAGGATATAAGTACGGAGGTGGTAACTGATAATCTTCCAGCAATTTCAGCTTATCCAATTGTTGGAACCAATCAATCAACATCGTATAACAACGCCACAATCATTTCATTGCCCGGAGTAGGTCAGGATTATTACGGACAAAATTCAAATTATCCGGGCATAACTCCTTCGTATACCGACAATGGCGATGGAACAGTTACCGATAATGTAACGGGTTTGATGTGGCAGAATACGCTCGATCACAATGGAGACAGTTTAATTAACGTTAGCGACAAGTTAACTTATGATGAGATTTTAGCTCTGCCGGATACCTGCACAACAGGTGGACATACCGACTGGCGCGTTCCAAGCATTAAAGAACAGTACTCTCTGATGAATTTCAACGGAAATGATGTGAGTGGTTATGAAGGCGATACCGACGGATTAACGCCTTTTGTAAATTCCGATTATTTCGGTTTTAACTATGGCGACACCGATGCCGGAGAACGCATTATCGATGTGCAATGCGCTTCAACAACTCTTTTTGTGGGAAATTCTGAAATGGTTTTTGGGGTGAACTTTGCTGATGGGCGCATCAAAGGCTATGGAATGACCATGATGGGTGAGGCGAAAAAATTTAATTACCTGCTGTGTCGTGGAAATGCAAACTACGGACAGAATTCATTCTCCGATAATGGAGATGGAACAATTACCGATGCGGCCACCGGATTAATGTGGATGCAGGAAGACAGTAAAACAGGTATGAATTGGAAAGATGCTTTAAGTTATGCCGAAAGTTTTACTTATGCAGGTCATTCCGATTGGAGATTGCCCGATGTGAAAGAATTACAAAGTTTGGTTGACTATACCCGTTCACCTGAAACTACATCTTCAGCAGCCATCGATCCGCTTTTTAAAAGCACGCCTATCACCAACGAAATTGGTGAAGACGATTATCCTTTCTATTGGAGCAGTACCACGCATGCCAACATGACAAGCGGCAGCGAAGGTGGCTGGGGAGCATACGTCTGCTTTGGTCGTGCCATGGGTAACGATGCATCCAATACTTCAGGATTAGATTTGGGAACTCCTCCGGCAGGTGGAACTCCTCCGGATGGAATAGCTCCTCCCGACGGAATGACACCACCAGATGAAACTACAGCAACTACCAACTGGATTGATGTGCATGGCGCAGGTGCTCAACGTAGCGACCCAAAAGATGGTGATGCCGGCGAATACTCCGAAGGCCACGGACCACAAGGTGATGCTGTTCGTATCTTAAACTATGTGAGATTAGTTCGAAACAAATAATTCAAAACAATAAATTAAAAGATAAAATTATGAAACAATTAGTAAAAAGAAACCTTGGATTAGCAATAGCTATAATCACATTATTTATAGGCAGTTCTGCATTTGCTCAGCCCCCCGGAGGCGGAGGACAACGAGGAGGACAAGGCGGAGGACAACAAAGTCCGCCGCCGGTTCCAAACTCAAAACAAATTCAAAAAATGGTTGCCGATTTATCCAAAGAACTTTTTTTAACCGACAAACAGGAAACAGAAATATCGACCATCTATGTTGACCATTTTAGTGAAGTAAGCGATAAAATGGAATCTGGCAGACCCGAACGAACAGAAATGGAAGCTTTAGAAACCAAATTTGAAAAAAAGGTAAGTGCTGTATTAACCGAAGAACAACAGAAACTTTATGCCAATTACCTTAAAAAGAATGCAAAGCAACAAAAAGGAGGTCAACGACCGAGCTGATAATGAAATAGAATGGAACGAACCACAGCTATTTATTTAGCTGTGGTTTTTTCGTAGATAAAAATAGAATTATTCCCTAGTTTACAGGTAATTTAAAATAGAACGTACTGCCTGTCCCTTGCTCTGATTCCATCCAGATAGTACCGCCCAATAATTCGACCAGACTTTTTGAGATAGGAAGCCCAAGACCGATACCACTATACTTTCGTGTTGTGCCTGAATCAACTTGCCTGAAACGTTCAAATATCTCATCATGATGAGCTTTTGGAATTCCAATTCCAGAATCTTTAACATGAAACTGGATAAAGTTGTTTTTAATTTCGCATCCAATCACTACACTACCTTTTTCGGTGAATTTAATCGCGTTACTAATCAAATTGGTTAAAACCTGCCTGATGCGTTCTTTGTCAGAATGAAATACAAATTCTTCATCTGAATTTAAAGGATCAATTAAGATCTCAATTCCTTTCTTAGCTGCATTAAACGAAAATTCTTTCTGTAGTGAAGTAATCAGCTGATTCACTAAAATTTTATGTTTCACAAGCTGAATCTGTCCGGCTTCAATCTTCGAAATATCCATAATATCGCTGATCACAGTCAACAAAATATTCCCATTATCATTAATTATCTGTGCAAAATCAGCATGCCGTTCTGATTCAAAATCCGGATCACTGATTAATTCAGAAAAACCAATGATACTGTTTAGAGGAGTGCGTATTTCGTGGCTCATATTGGCTAAAAAGGCAGACTTCAAGCGGTCGCTTTCTTGTGCTTTTTCTTTGGCGGCAATAAGTTCCGATTCTGTTTGTTTGCGTTCTGTTATGTCGAACTGAATTCCTTGTGAACCAATTAATTTCCCATCATATGAAAATACTGGTGATTTTATGACCTGTAGATATTGTGTAGTATTGTCAGTATTGGTATAAACTTCTTCCATTTCAATAGATTCTCCGGTATTCATGATCAAATCATGATGTTGATCGGGTTGTATCTCCAAGGAACGTAGTCTGAGAATTTCACCATTGGTATTACCGGCTTCAAGAGTTGATTGATATTCAAAAAGTTCTTGAGTCGTTTTACCAAGAATTTCATCTTCCCTAATACCTTTAAGTTGACAAAACAGAGCATTCACAAAAATGTATCGACCTTGACTGTCTTTTCGAAAGATTCCAGCCGGAACATGATTGACCAGGGAATGATATAGTCCTTGCGATTCTTGCAAAGCCTCCTCGGCCAGCTTATGTTCTGTCAGGTCCCTAATAACCATACTGGTCCTCTGCTGACCATCTTTATCTTTGAAAATGACCGTAGATAATTCAACCTGAAATTCTATTCCTCCTTTTTTTAATAAAGTAAGTTCTCCCGTTGCATACCCATTATTTTTCCTTTCTTCCAGTAAGGTAATAAGTCTTGGATCACTAATATCCACCAAGCCACTTCTTCCCAATTTACATAAATCTTCTTCAGTTTGGTCAAATAATTTACAGGCAAATTTATTCGCCGAGAGTATTTGTCCATTGGGTTCTGTAAGTAAAATGGCGATGTTTGAGTTTTCGTAAATCGAGCGATATTTTTCTTCACTTTCATGGAGTGTTTTTGATTGCAGAGTTAGCTTTTTTCGCATTCTGCTTTGCCAAAATAATGCCCAGATAGCTACAATTAATGCCAATGCCAATCCGATAGCCACTGCTTCCACAACCTGTTCTTTTGTATATCCAACAGGTTCAACATATCCGAACCATTTTTGATAAAGCTGATCGAATTGACCGGTCCGCTTTAAAATAGCCATCCCTTCATTAATTCTGGCTAAAAGAATTTGATCACTCTTTTGAACCGCAAAACAGTAGGCCACTTCATATCCTTCGATTTTAATATCCAGAACCTGCAAGTGCTTCAAGCCAAGCCGTTGTGCCTGAGTTAACCCGCTTAACCGTGTAGCCAAAGTAGCATCACCCTCGCCCTTATCGATCATTTCAAGCGCTTTCTTCACTGACTCTACATAAGTGATTGATCCTTCGAGCCCTGCATTTGTTAAGAATTGTTCACCTACACTGCCTCGATGAACCAGAACTTTACGGTCTTTCAGATCTGCAAGGGTTTTAATGTGCTTTTCACCTTTATTTACGAAGATTTGGTTTCCCATAATCAGGTAAGGTTCAGAAAATGCTGTGGTAAATTCGCGTTCAGGTGAACGGGCGAAACTCTGTAACAGGTCGAGTTTACCTTCCTTAAACGAAGGATTAATTTCGTTTGTGGTTCCTTCGATACGTTCAAACCTGAGCCCCATCGTCTTTTCTATTTCCTGCAATAATTCGTAGGCAAATCCCTGAATCGCACCATCTGATCCACGGAAAGAGAAGGGATAATTGTCGGTTAATACGCCAACCTTCACTTTTTGCTCATTAGTTGATTGTTGCCCAAATGAGAAGGAAGTAGTAGATAATAATAAAATGATGACAAGGAAACGTCCTTGAACTTTGAGGATATTGCATACCCAATATTCAACCATCTTACTCAGAATGCGTGTATTTTTGATTTGTATCAACCTTTTAAGATGTTGTTTCTATCTCTTAATCGTTGAGCAATATAATAATAAATATGCTTATCAATATTTAAAATTAAAGAAAGTCTCACAATCCAATTTCGCGCGGCTTTTTTGTAGATAAAAATGGCCAGTTTATTGATTCTTTTTCTTTTGGCTAATCAGATTATATTCTTTTACAGAAAACAGTTAACATTTGTAAAATGAAAAAGAACGCTCAACTCTTCTTTGCTTTAATTTTCATCCTTTTTGCTTCTTGTGAACGCGATATCGACACGATTAGTTCTACAGTTGAAGACGCAGAAAAAGAGGCAATAAATGATTTAGGCAATGTTGATGATCATTACGATATCGATGACTATAGCTGGGATACCAATGCCATCCTATTTGTTGAAATGGATGAATCAGGTTTTACAGCTGTGGGCGAGGGAATCGGTATTTCCGGAAGTACTTTAACAATATCCAAAGCAGGTACCTATAGCTTTAGTGGCGAGCTTTCCGATGGGCAACTGATTGTGGATACCGAAGACGCCGGCTTGGTACGAATCATTCTGAATGGTGTATCCATCCACTCAAATTCTACGTCGCCTGTATCCATTACAAATACGAAAAGAACCATGATTGTTTTGGCCGATGGAACAGAAAATGTTATCAGCGATGGTCCTTCATATTCCTCGGGTGAAGATGGTCCTAATGCGACGATTTACAGTGCAGATGATTTGACTTTTTATGGTAACGGATCACTCACTGTTAATGCGAATTACAACGACGGGATCACATCAAAAGATGGGTTGATTATTTCAAGTGGAAAAATCATTGTTAATGCGGCCGATGACGGGATACGAGGGAAAGATTATTTGGTGATCCAAAATGGAATTATTACGGTAAACGCAGGGGGCGATGCACTTAAATCGGACAATGATGAAGATGAGGCTAAAGGCTATATCTCTATTGCAGACGGAACCATAAACTTAACTTCAGAAGGAGATGGAATAGCCGCCTTTACAGATGTTGTTATTGATTATGGTCTCATTACAATTCAATCTGGTGGTGGCAGCAATCAGTCCACTTCAAGCACATCTTCAAAAGGAATTAAAGCAGGCGTTTTTATAACAATTAATGATGGAAGTATCACTATTGATGCTGCCGATGATGCTATACATAGCGATACAGACATCACCATTTTAAATGGATATTTCGCCATTGCCTCAGGCGACGACGGTATTCATTCAGAATACAACACCGTAATTTCCGCCGGAGACATTCACATTACTAAGTCGTACGAAGGGCTTGAAAGTGCGCTCGGTAGTGTAACAATCATTGGTGGTACTTTTCAAATTGTAGCCAGTGACGACGGTATCAATATCTCTGCAGGAGGAGCACCTTCCGGAGGAGGGCCGGGACAAAAAAGTGCCACAGCGACAAGCGATTGCGCTTTAAATATTTCCGGAGGATATCTGGTGATTAACAATGAAGGTGACGGGCTAGATTCGAATAATGCCATGGACATTACGGGTGGAACGATGATCGTAAATAGTGCCGAATACAACGAAAACAGTTCAATTGATTGTGATGGTATTTGCAAGATAGATGGCGGAACCGTAATCGGAATCGGGGTGTCGCAAATGGCACAGGCGCCGGGAACCACTTCCGGTCAGTATTCGGTGTTGATTAATTTTAAAACCCGGGTGGCAAAAGGGATTCTGATTCATGTTGAGGACAGTGAAGGAAACTCGATCCTGACCTGTACTTCCATCAAATCGTTTAATTCTTTTGTGTGTTCTTCTGCCGGATTTAAAAACGGATCAACTTACAAACTTTATATCGGCGGCAGTTCAAGCGGAACAGTTGTCGATGGACTTTATTCAAATGGAACGTATTCCGGAGGAACTTTGTACACCAGTTTCACCATTTCAAGCAAGATTACCACGAAGACCATCTAAAAAACTGAATTTGCCAGGGTAGTGGAGAATCGTCTACCCTGGCAATCTGTTTGTCAGGTTGGTTCTGATTATGAACTAAGGCTCGTGAAGATGAATAGTTCAGGATAACTAAACTATATTGGATTTAATAAGTCAAAGAACCGTATTTTTAGACTCATTTTTTAAATCATTGGATATGAAGCAATTTTTCATCATTATACTTTTTTTACTGATCGGAATTAGTGAAGGAAAATCGCAAACGGTTGGATTAATTCAACACGATGCCGGAAGTTTGGACGACGGTTATGTATTATTTGCTCCTATTAATGCCACCACCACATATCTTATCGATAAATGCGGAAGGCAAGTGAAAACATGGAACAGCAACTATAAGGCTGGTCAGTCGGCTTATTTATTGCCTGATGGAAATTTATTCCGCACCGGAAATACAAACAATACCAATTTTGTTGCAGGAGGTCAGGGCGGAATAGTTGAAAAGATTGACTGGAATGGAAATGTAATATGGAGTTACAAGGTGTCAGACGCAACGAAGTGTCAGCATCACGATGCCAAAGTTTTGCCAAACGGAAATGTTCTGATTCTAGCCTGGGAATCAAAAACAAAAGCAGAAGCAATTGCTCAGGGGAGAACTTCTTCGCAGGTAGCATCAACCTTGTGGTCAGAGCAGATTTTAGAAATTGAACCCCTTGGCTCAAGTGGTGGAAATATCGTTTGGGAATGGCATTTATGGGATCATTTGGTTCAGGATGATGACGCCACAAAACCCAATTACGCAGCTGTTGCATCCAATCCACAACTGATCAACCTGAATTTTGCGACTAGCTCAGCATCGTCCGACTGGATACACATGAATGCAATTGATTACAATCCAACGTTGAATCAAATTCTGCTTAGCGCTCACAATATGGGCGAAATCTGGATCATCGACCACAGCACAACCACAGCACAGGCAGCCAGTCACAGCGGTGGCAATTCAGGAAAAGGAGGCGATTTGTTATGGCGATGGGGCAATCCACAGGCTTACGATAAAGGGACAAGAACCGACCAAGAGTTTTTTGGACAGCACAATGCATACTGGATTGAAACCGGCTTGCCTAACGCGAATCAAATCATGGTGTTTAATAATGGACTTGGAAGGACAGGCGGCAATTATTCAACTGTTGAAATAATAAACCCTCCGGTTAGCGGGTATAATTATACGGCTACCTTGCCTTATTTGCCCCTTTCAAATTCATGGATTTACAACGAAGGAAACCCGAATAATTTTTATGCTAACAATGTTTCAGGAGCACAGCAACTCAGTAACGGAAATGTATTGATGTGCAAAGGCCCAGCCGGAACTTTTACTGAAGTGACCAGTTCAGGAACTACCGTTTGGAAATATGTTAGTCCGGTGAAAGCAACTGGTATTGCAAGTCAAGGCTCAACTCCAGGCCAGAATTTAGTTTTCAGATGCCCGTTTTACCCCAAAACGTACAGTGGATTTAACGGACATACCTTAACTTCAGGAAATCCTATTGAAAATAGCAACACGCTTACAGATGCCTGTAGTTTGGTTTCTGAAAATGAAAATACAGATACCAATCAAACCTATAAAATTGTAGGAACAGGTCAAAGTAATTCATACAACAATTCAGGAATAATAGCTTTGCCAACTGAAGGGCAATCTTTCTATGGACAAAACAGTAATCATCCCGGAAACACACCTATTTACAAAGACAATGGCGACGGAACGGTTACTGATCTTGTTACGGGATTAATGTGGGAAAAAACTACCGACAAAAACGGAGACGACACCATCAATTATTACGACAAATCGACACATTCAGAGGCACTTGCCGGAGCTACAAACTGCCGGACTGGTGGATATACCGATTGGCGGCTGCCAACCATTAAAGAGCAATATTCTTTGATCATGTATTATGGTGCTGAAGCAAATCCAACCGCGACAAGCCAAGGCACTGCAGTTCCTTTTATCAATACTAATTATTTTGCTTTTGGGTATGGCGATATCAATTCAAGTGCACATGGAGCGACTTCAGATGAACGATTGATTGATGCACAATATGCGACTTCAAGCATTTATGTTTCTACAACAATGAACGGAGCCGCAACCATGTTTGGTGTCAACTATGCCGACGGACGCATTAAAGGGTATCCGGCGAACAAGGTCAAAAAATATTACGTTCAGTATGTTCGTGGCAATACCGATTACGGAAAAAACAATTTCATTGACAATAAGAACGGAACCCTTACCGATAACGCAACCGGACTGATGTGGATGCAAAACGACAATGGATCGGGAATCTTATGGGAAAATGCTTTAAAATATGCCGAAGATTATACGTTTGCCGGATATTCCGATTGGCGATTGCCTGATGTGAAAGAGTTGCAAGGATTGTTGGATTACACGCGTTCACCGGCAACAAGCAATTCAGCGGCCATCGATCCGCTGTTCAATTGTACCAAAATTACCAACGAAGCCGGAGTTGCCGATTATCCGTATTACATGAGCAGTACCACTTTCAGTTCGCAAACACCAACCGATGGGACTGATGCGTGTTACGTTTCGTTTGGCAGGGCAATGGGCTACATGAGTACCTTGGGTGGTTGGATCGATGTTCATGGCGCCGGAGCACAACGCAGCGACCCCAAAACCGGTGACCAATCGAAGTTTCCAACCGGATTTGGCCCTCAGGGCGATGCCATACGGATTACCAACTACGTGCGATTGGTTCGTGATGCAGGAACTACAACCTCTTCAAGATTTGAAAGTAGTATGAATTCAATTCAGATTTTCCCAAATCCTATTGACCATCAATTGACCATTTCGGCATTATCAACAATTTCAAAAATAGAACTACTCAATCTCGACGGAAAAACAGTTTTTGCAGCAAACCCAAATGGTACAAAGGCTATCGTTGACCTAAGTAATTTACCCGGCCCAAAAATGTACCTTCTCAAAATTATTCTGGAAGAAAATACTGAACCTATAGTCAGAAAGGTGATGAAAAAATAACGAAATCATCGAATGGATAATTAAATCACAATTGTACTGACAGTTGTATTTCCTTTTTATACGATAAAACGTTCCCTAAATTGGATTTAGTAATAAATTATTTTGATTCCCGCACATAGTTGAAGTTTTTCGTAGATAAAATAAGCCTGTTTGTTGAATAATTTTCCATTGTATGTTCCATTTTCATTCTTTTACAGAGGAATATTCGACTATTAATAAGAGAATATTTCTGAAAAACACAATTTAGAAAATGGAATGAACGATATTACCACCTTGTACAAACCGCAAAAATTAAAACCAATTCGTATGAACCGAGTTTACATTTTTATCTTCATTATTATGCTGAGTAATATAGTTAGTGCTCAGGATTTTTACGACATGAATACCGTACAAACCATTAAGATTGTTTTTTCTGAAAGTAACTGGGATGCCCTTTTGGATGCTAAAAAATCAGGCGACGAAAGTTATCTGATGGCTCAGAGTGTAAGCATAAATGAAGAGGTATTCGACAGTGTTGGCGTAAAATACAAGGGGAACAGCACCTATAAAGCCAGCCAAAAAAAGAATCCTTTTCACATTGAATTGGATACCTACAAGGATCAGGACTATGATGGTTATACGGATATTAAGTTGAGTAATGTGGCCAACGACCCTTCCTTCGTTCGGGAAGTATTGTCGTACCAAATTTTGAGACAATATATGGATGCACCACTTTCGAATTATGCCAATGTGTATGTGAACGGAACGCTAATCGGTCTTTATTCCAGTTCCGAAGCAGTATCGAAAACATTTGTAAAAAGCCATTTTGGATCTAAAAAGAATGCATTTATTAAATGTAATCCGCCTGATGGTGCCGGTCCGGGAACAAGTGCTCTACCTAACCTGGTATATTTAGGCACCGATAGCAGTAAATATTATTCCTCATATGAATTGCAATCGGATAATGGTTGGAATGAATTGATCAACCTTTGTGACACATTGACCAATAAGATTGAGGCCGTTGAAAAAATATTGGATGTCGACCGGGCTTTATGGATGCTCGCTTTCGACAATGCACTGGTCAACCTCGATAGTTATATCGGCGCATTTTCCCAAAACTATTACCTGTATCGCGATGATAACGGTCGTTTTCTTCCGGTAGTCTGGGATTTAAACGAATCATTTGGTCGATTTTCACAAGCAGGCACCACCTCGTTCAACTCCACTGCCGACAAACAAAAAATGAGTCATCTGATCAATGCTACCAGCAGCAGTTACCCATTGGTGAAAATGCTTTTGAGTGTACCAATGTACAAACGTATGTACCTGGCTCATTTGAAAACCATGATGCTCGAAAATTTTGACAATCAAAGCTATTATACCACCGGAAAAAGTTTACAAGCAACTATTGATGCTGCAGTACAGGCCGATGTCAATAAATTTTTCACTTATGCTAATTTCACGAGTAACCTTACCAACGATATTACCAGTGGTATGGGCCCCGGCACCAGTGCAACGCCAGGTATTACCAAGCTGATGGACGGACGTAGTGCGTATTTGCTGGGACTGGCCGATTTCACCAATACAAGCCCATCGATAACAGACATTAGTTTGTCCGATGCTTCACCCCTCATAAATTCTAACATTACTGTTTCGGGCAAAGTAAACAATGCGTCTGCAGTTTATTTGGGATACCGAAGTAATACCGAAAAACCTTTTACCCGCATTCAGATGTACGACGATGGTACCCACAGCGATCAAACCGCAAACGATGGCATTTTTAGTACTTCATTTAACCTCGAAAAAGCCTTGACGCAGTATTACATTTATGCCGAAAACAGCAATACCGGAATCTTTTCACCACAACGTGCCGAACACGAATATTATACGATATCAGCAACAACAACAGACCTGCCGGTTGGCGATTTGGTCATCAATGAATTTATGGCTTCGAACCAAACCACAATTGCCGATCAGGATGGCGAATACAACGACTGGATTGAAATCTATAACAATACCACATCCCTTATTGACCTGAGTGGCTATACACTTTCTGATGACGCCAAGGATCTAATTCAATGGGAATTTCCGGCAGGAACAACTATTGATGCAGGAGGCTACCTCATCGTTTGGGCCGATAAAGACGAAGAACAAACGGGTTTACACGCTAATTTCAAACTATCTTCAACATCAGGTCAAATATTTTTATCCGATGCCATTGCTTCGCTCATCGACGAAGTAAGTTACAGCACCCAAACTACCGATATTTCGTATGGCAGATCTCCAAATGGAACAGGTAATTTTCAAACGATGGCAAGCACATTCAATGGCTCCAATTTGCAAACAAATTCAATCCAATCAGCACAAGCCATTGCGGCCATTAAGGTGTATCCCAACCCTGCCACCAATTATTTTTATATCTCGGGTTTAGACAATAGTGCAGCATCAAGCAAGATCGTAATCTACAATACAATGGGTAGGATAGTTTTTAACGATTATGTTTCGGAAGGAGCCAGCATCGATGCATCGCAATGGACTGTCGGCATCTACATTGTGAAGGCCGGAAATTCAACGATAAAAATGATGATTAAAAAATGATGATTAAAAATTTAGGCTAATAGAGGAAAACAGCTGACGTAAATTTTAGAATTTACGTGTTAATAGGGGGAATGTAAACCACACTCGATAAGGGTGTGGTTTTTTCGTAGATGAAACCTGCCCGTTGGTTGATTCTAATTTTCCTTCTTATCAAAATACTATTCATTTGAAGAAAATTAATACAATACCAAAATCACAATGAAAACTATAAAACTTTTGTCACTACTATTCCTTGTTTTTGCACAATATGCAGCTTTTTCACAGGTAGAAAAATACATGGCTGCCTTTACCTATCAGATATGCAAAGCAACTACCTGGCCTGCTCAATCCGACAATTTTGTCATTGGAGTTATAGGTCAATCCGATATCATTCCATTCTTTGAAAAAATGTCGGAAGAAAAGAAAATTGGAGCTCAATCCATAAAAGTAGTTGCATCGAATAATGTGGACGAAGTATCAGATTGTCAGGTAGTTTTTATAAGTAAAGAAAAGACAGCTCAATTGGATCATATTTCAAAAGCTTTGGCCAATAAACCAATTTTAATTATTACTGAAAGTTCAGATATCCTTGTTAAAGGCGCCAATTTGAATTTTACAGTTGTTGATAATAAAATTAGGTATAGCCTAAACAAGACCGATTTAACCAGTCGAAACTTAATTGTTCACAGCACCATCGAACGGATGGCTCTTAAGGTCTACTAAAACCAAAACATTACTCATTCAATTAACAGATCAAAAAGAGAAACTCAAATGCGAAATCTAAAAATCTCTATAAAGCTAATGCTGCTCATGATTAACATGGGAGCAGTTATTATTGTTGTTGGTATACTTGGGATCTACAACCTGAAGATTGTAAATAAATCGCTTGAAAACGTTTATAACAATCAGGTTACACCAATGGTTTTATTGAAGCAAATCTCCGACGAGTTTTCAATTAATGTGGTAGATGCTTCTAACAAATTGCGAAACAATATCATCTCGTGGGACAGTGCCGATCAAATGATATCAAAAGCAGAAATCAACGTTGTTCAGAAATGGAACAGACTGGATTCTATTCAACAAATTTCAGGCAAGGATAAGTTATTTTTAGAAACCGACTCAATGCTCACTGCTGTAATACCACTTCTTGCTGAACTTTCTGAGATCATCGATCAACGGGATACAACCGGGATCGATTTTTACATTCTGTTTAGTTTATACCCTGAAATAGAACCACTACAACAAAATATCACCTATTTATTAGATGCCGAAACGGCTCAAATTAAAAATGAATACAATGCTGCCAAACAACAGTATTTGAATGTACGAACCTGGGCGGTAATCGTTATGTTACTCGGTATTTTGGTATCCTGCGGTTTGGCATTTTTTATTTCCCGATCCATTAATAAGTCCATACGCATTGCCAACCATGCCATCGATCGGTTATCAAAAGGCGATTTAACCACTGAAATCAAGATAATTGTTAAAGATGAAATTGGAATAATGCTTGGAAAATTACAAAAAATGAGTTTGCGATTGAAAGAAACGATAAGCCTGGTGAAAGAACATACCGATGTTATCAATCTTAACAGTCTTGAGTTTCAAAACAAATCAAATGATATTATGAGTTCTTCGAATCAATATGCTGTATCGTTGGAGGAAATATCGGCTTCGGTAGAAGAAATGGTTGCAAACATGGATCAAAGTAGTGAGAATGCACGTGAAACCGAAAAAATTTCCAATATAACGGTACTCAATATCGATAAAGTTGGTGAGGCATCGAGGCACAGTCTGGCCATGATACAAACCATTGCCCAAAAAATCAAAATCGTTGACGAAATCGCCTTTCAAACCAATTTATTAGCCTTGAATGCTGCCATTGAAGCAGCAACAGCCAAAGAACACGGTGCAGGTTTTGCCGTTGTTGCCGGAGAGGTTAAAAAATTAGCAGAAAAAAGTAAAGATGCGGCAATGGCTATTATGAAATTATCAAAAGAAAGCGTTACAGCAACCGAAGAAGCCCAGTACCTGGTTGATTCCATTATTCCTGAAACCAAAAAAACTTCGGTACTAGTTCAAAATATAGTCAGCTCAGTTGTTGAGCAAAACACAGGAGCGCAACAAATCAATATTTCCATTCAAGATTTAAATCAATTAACTCAGCAGAATGCTGTAGTTGCCGAACATATCGCTTCGGAGTCAGTCCATCTATTTGAATTGGCTGAAAAATTAAAAAGAAGCACCGACTTTTTTATTGTCAAATAAGTAGTTAAAAAATATGAACACATGAAACGAGCATTCTCCATAAACTTCTCACAACGAAGAATGATGATATGCGAGTTCCGTGAGGGTAGCCTGAAAAATAAAAGCAAGAAAGTTTCGATCCAAAAGGTAACCAGTAACTTTTAAAAATGAACACATGAAATCAACCTTATTAACCACAATCAAAATTACACTACTAATTTTTGTATTGTCGAACCAACAAGCATTTTCACAAAATAAAACCTCCATAACCGAGGAGGATTTATTTGAAATGTCACTCGAAGATTTGTTAAATCAAAGCATTACAACTGTTTCGAAATCGGCGGAGAAGATCGGCGATGCTCCCGGAATTGTTTCGGTACTTACAAAAGAGGACATAGCAATGTTTGGAGGAACAACTTTATCGTCCGTTCTCGAAAGAATACCGGGGCTCTCTTTATCCTCAGCATCATTTACCGACCGGAGTATCGTTTCGTCACGAGGAGAACAAATTACATCCACCTCAAATCATGTACTGTTATTGATTGACGGACGTCCAATTCGCGAGACCTTAGAAGGAGGAGTCAGTAGCGAGATGTATGAATCATTTCCGGTAAATGTTATTGAACGAATTGAAGTGATTAAAGGCCCCGGATCGGTTCTTTACGGATCAAATGCTTTTTCAGGTGTAGTAAATATTATTACGCAGCAAGCGAATAAAACAGGCTTAAGCGTAAGCGGACTTGCAGGAACATCGGGGACTAAAGGTACATCGGCAAATTTGAATGTAAAAGCAGGCGATTTCGAAATGCTTGTAGCGGGCAACTACTTGCAAAAACCAGTCTGGGAAACCGATTTTACCTATTCCCCCATGCAGATGGAACCCAATCAAGCACCTACAGTACCTGATACTTTACTCAATCCAAATCCCACGGGAGGGCCTGGTGGTGACTTGCCTCAGGGAGCACAACAAACAACACAAAGCGTTAGTATCCCCAATGAAGGAGCAAGTCTGTTTCTAAAATCTTCGTATAAAAATTTAAGTTTTATGAGCTCATACAACCAATGGGAAACAATGACTTTTGAAACTCCCGGAGCTGCACGTTGGAAAAAAAGCTTTAGCAATTTGGGATATGATCTTAATTTTTCTGACAAATGGAATTCAAACATCAATGTAAGTTTCACCAATTCAAAATTCGATACAGACTCATTCCCCAATATTCAACGTAATTCATACGAAATATTGACCGAATGGACGCATAATGTTTCGCTTTCGGATAAATCAAAGCTGGTATTTGGTGGTTTGTACTCCTATTCTAAAGGAGAAGAAACGAATCTTTCGAATGAAAGTGCAGGTGTAGAGGGGCATCGATACTCCGTTGGAGCATATGCACAAGCCGATTATCAATTGCTAAAATCACTAAAAGCAACGGCCGGATTACAAATAAATAAAATTGAAAATATCGATCCAAAGTTTGTCCCTCGGGCAGCTCTTGTTTGGAATCCAACCAAACACCTCAATTTTAAAGCACTCTACAGCGAAGCATTTCGTGCACCCAGTATCATTGAACTTTCACTTGATCAACCTTTCAGGCAAGGCAATAGTGAATTGCAACCCGAAACTGTTGGCACAATCGACTTGGGTGCTAATTATCGCAACGACAAATTTCAAATTGGATTAAATTATTTTCACAGTAAATTGAATGACATCATTTCGCTCGATCATACTTTTGATATCCCAACCTACCAAAATTTGGGCGAAGTTATTTTCAATGGTGGCGAAATGGAGACCAAATATTACTTAACCAGAGAATTATTCTTTACCGGCTCTGCTCTGTATCAAACCAATAAAAACGACAATGGAGTTGAAAATCTTTCGCCAACAGCAAATTTTTCAGCCAAAGCTGGATTAAATTACTCATGGGACAAAGGGATTTCGTTGGGCGTATTTAATTGCTATCAGGGAGCACTCGACGAAAGCTACAGCTCTTCAATCAATAGTTCTCCAATTGAGTCATTCAATAAATTGAGCGCACACATCAACTTCAACATCAACAAACTATTCTTGCCACAAGTAAAACAAGAAATATCCATGTTTATTCATGCCGACAATTTACTGAATAAAGAGATTTGGACTTTTACCAAAGCGGGTCAACAAAATAGTTCTTTCCCATTTAATCAGGGACGAATGGTTTATGCCGGATTGAGCTTTAAACTGTTTTAATGCTTGTAAAAAAGAAGTCGATAAAAACAACAAACATTTGGCTTTTGGCCAACTCATTATGAAATTTAGGTGAATAGGGGTTAATAAACTGACGTAAATTTAAATATTTGCGTTTAAATAGGGGGAATGTAAACCACACTCGAAATCGGGTGTGGTTTTTTCGTAGATGAAATTGAGGTGTTTGTTGAATGCTTTTTAGTAAGGGAAAAATCGGTGGTAGATTCATATTGAGTTTCAATAGTAACAAGTTTGAAATGAGTTTAGAAAACTTTAATGCATAGTAATGTCGATAAATAGTATAAACGGATGCATCGGATGCGGAATTTGTGTTCAAACCTGCCCGACAGATGTTATTCGACTCAATCCAAAAAGCAAAAAAGCGGAGATTAAATATCCTGCCGATTGCCAAATCTGTCATTTGTGTAGAATGTATTGTCCGGTTGATGCCATTACAATTTCACCGGAAAAATCGATACCGGTAATCGTTTCATGGGGGTAATTATGGAAAAACGTTTAAGAATATATAATGTGATTGGAGCCATAGTGGTGTTTGTTGGAATACCTGTATTGCTCTATACTTTGGGCGAGTACCCAAGGCGTTCAATCCTAAAAGAGACTATCTCGCTAATGACAATTTTGGCTTTTAGTCTGATGCTGTTGCAATTCTTTTTAGCACGCAGCAACAACTATTTGTTGAAGGTTCATAAGATGGCATCAGTGGTAAAAGTCCATAAGTTTATTGGATATTTTTTCATTACAATTTTACTGGTGCATCCGTTTTTAATTGTTCTTCCCCGCTTTTTCGAATCCGGAGTTGATCCGAAAGACGCATTTTTAACTTTAATTACCAGTTTTGATCGTTCGGGGGTAATTCTTGGAATGCTGGCCTACGCAACCATGTTACTTATCGGTCTGACCTCATTCTTTCGGAAAAAACTTCCGATCACGTATAAAACATGGCGTATATTTCACGGAATTCTGTCGGTGATTTTCATCGGATTGGCTTCCTGGCATGTCCTTAGTATGGGTCGACACATCAATCTGGCAATTACAGTTTACATTTTAGTGTTATCCATTTTGGGAGTGCAATTACTACTCAATACGTATTTTTCAAATTCATCTAAAAAAGCCGGAGGGAAATAAATGTCTGAAATAAGTGAAAAAAATGGTATGTCGCGCCGCAAGTTTATGACACTTGCCGGAAGGGCAGCAGGTCTGGCAGTATTAGCCTCCATGGGGATTAATGCTGATTGGGGTGAAAATAAAACGGACATCAAAGCCGAGGAATTGGGTTTTCAGGAAGATGAATGCGATGTGTTGGTTATTGGAGGTGGAATGGCAGGACTTTTTGCTGCTGTAAAAGCGCACGATGCCGGATCAAAGGTAATGCTTGTTTCCAAAGGCCGTTTGGGTTCTTCGGGACAAACTCCATTTGCAAAAGGCATTTTTGTGTACGACGAAGAAAATGAAAATTATTCTATCACTGAATTTGTTGATGCCGTTTCCCGTTCGGCAATGGGCTCAAATAATGCCGTTTATACCCGGCAAATGGCTGAACATTCTTTGGCCAGGGTGAATGAATTGAGAGAGTGGGGATTTTTTGATTCACCGCTTTACAACAAGTCTTTTAGCAAACCCATTACCGAACGAAATATTCCGGTGATGGAACGAATTGTGATTACTCATCTCATTAAAGAAAACGGACGAATTGCAGGTGCAGCCGGTTTCAGTCTTGATGAAGCCAAAATGCACATTTTTAATGCGAAGAGCGTGATACTTTGTACCGGCGCAGGTGGGTTTAAGCCCAATGGATTTCCTATTTGTGATCTGACTCACGATGGTACCATTATGGCCTACAACATTGGAGCAAAAGTGACCGGTAAGGAATGGAACGATGGGCATTCTGGACAAGCTGAAAATTCAGCTGACTGTTTTACTGGTTGGCATGGAATGTTTGAGCGGACACCAGGACTTACCGGGGTAGAGATTCATCACGATTTGGGAGTTGACTTGAATTACAAAGCATATGTTGCCGGAGGTCCGGTTCAAATGGGTCCTCCCGGTATGGACAGCGAAACACAGGTTCAGGGTGGACCTTTTGTTCCGCTTGAATTTCAACATGCTAGTCGACCGGAGGGTGACTCGAAAGATGCAGGTGGACCACCAAACCATGATGGTAAAGGTCCAAGAGATGGTAAAGGACCAAGAGATGGTAAAGGTCCTAAAGAAGGTGGCGCACCTCCGGGAATGGGAGGGGTTTCAGTTGGTGGTTCATCAGCAGGAATGTCCATCCACAAGTCAGAAGGTTTGGTTCCTATAAACGATCAATGCGAATCAACTATTCCGGGTTTGTATGCTGCCGGCGATGCGTTGGGATCGTACATGGCCGGTGCAATTTATACTCAGGTTGGCTCTTCTTTAGCCGGGTCAGCAGTTCAGGGAGCTGTGGCCGGTGAGGCTGCTGCTGAATATTCAGGCAAAAATAATATCATCAAAATATCAAAAGAAAAAGTACAGGAAATTCAGGACGAAATATGGGCGCCTTTAAATCGGAAAGCCGGATATAGTCCTGCATGGATCACACAAACCTTGCAAGGAATCATGATTCCTAATTTTATTCTTTATATCAAAAAAGAAAATTTACTGAAAGCCGCTTTGGCTTATATTGAAGAACTTCGCGATCATCATATTCCATTACTGCGAGCTTCTGATATGCATGAATTACGATTGGCGCACGAAACGGTCAACATGATTATTAGCGCCGAAATGAAATTAAAAGCATCCATCATGCGCACCGAAAGCCGTTGCAGTCATTACCGACTCGATTATCCCGAAATGGATGATGAAAACTGGCGGGCATGGATTAATATTTTCAAAGGGAAAAACGGAGAAATGCTTTTTGAAAAACAAGCTTTTGGAGAATGGCCAAATAGAAAAAAATTAGGTTAATAGGGGATTACGTTTACGGAAATTTAATTATTTCCGTGTGAAAAGGGGAATGTGAACCACACTCATTTATTGGGTGTGGTTTTTTCGTAGATAAAACTTGCCCGTTAGTTGATTGCTTTTTCATGCGTGGTATCGCTCAATTACTTTTGGTTTATAATCAAAAAGGGAAACTTATGTATCATCCATCTTTTAGTACCATTCAGCTGAGTGAAATGGATCAGGTGAAAATGATGAACCGAACTGATCAGAAATATTGGTTTCACAACGACAAGTTATCGGCTATTTTAGAAGAGGTTCAGGAAAACTATTTTATGCTCGACATCGAAGGAGAAAACCTTCTTCCTTATTTTACAGTATATTACGATACACCTGAAAATAAAATGTACTTATCGCACCACAATGGTCGTTCAAATCGCTTTAAGATTCGACGTCGTACATATGTAAAATCCGGAATTTCATTTTTAGAAATAAAACATAAAAACAACAAAGGGCGAACCCTTAAAACCCGGATGAATTGTTCCAATAATTACACAAAGTTTTCAAGCGAAGAAGCCGAATTTATTGCGTCAAATTCACCCTATAAAGTGAGTGATCTCAATCCACGATTAATCAATCAATTCACTCGTTTGACCCTTGTAAATAAAAACTTCAAAGAACGATGTACCATTGATTTTAATCTTCAGTTTAAAATGAATTCAGAAAACACACAGCTGGAGAATATTGCAATTGTTGAATTAAAGGCTGATGGCAATACCGAATTATCTCCTTTGGCCAAATCTCTACGCGATCATCGAATAAAATCATCGGGATTTAGCAAATACTGCACAGGGCGAATGCTAACGAACTCAGGATTAAAACGCAACCTGTTTAAAACAAAATTAAGAGCAATAAATAAAACCAATATTCATCAGGATTGATTTTCAATCGTAAAATACTTTAGTTATGAAAACTTATTTATCAAGTATCCTTTTAGCCATGGGCGACATGACCAGTTGGGAAGACAGCCTTCGATTCATGGACATTAAATTGATTAACGTGTCCGATTTCACCGAACTTTTTGTTCGCATGTTATTAAATACGGTAATGATTTTTATCGTCATTCATTTTATTTACGCCAAAAACAGCAAACGAAAAGATTTCTATTTCAGCTTTTTATCCCTGGGTTTTGTCATCTTTATGATTACCTTTTTATTAAGCAGCGTGAAACTTGAAATGGGATTTGCTCTGGGGCTTTTTGCAATTTTCGGTATCATCAGGTACCGTACCGATGCCATTCCAATTAAAGAAATGACCTATTTGTTTATCATTATTGGCATATCGGTAATTAATGCATTGGCCAACAAAAAAGTTAGTTATGTGGAGTTGGGTTTTGCTAATTTGGCTATTGTTGGTGGTTTATGGCTTCTTGAAAAACGATTATCGATAAAGCAAGAGTTCTCGATTAAACTGAGCTACGAAAAAATCGAAAACATCCATCAGATGAGTGAAGAAGCATTACTTCAGGATTTAAAACTCCGAACCGGAATTAACATTACCCGGTTTGAAATTAAAAAGATTGACTTTTTGAAGGATAGTGCTGAAATCAGATTGTTTTACCTAAACAATGCCATAAAGGCCAATACCAACGGAAATCATAAAGTGTAATTCGCATTAAAATACAAACGGAATCATCAGCCACATCTTCATTATAGATGTGGCTTTTTCGTGGAAAAGAATTAACAGCTGGTATGCTCTACCCAATTCCCTTTAGTCTGGACTACCTTATCTCAAAGTCTGGACTTTTACAATTCACAAAATATAGCTTTAAAACTAGGAAACTATAATTTTGAAGGAAGTTTTAGAAAAACAATCTATTTCAAAATGGTATGAACAAAATATTACTAATCTTAGTCGGAATACTTTTGGGTTTAAATGTAAATCTATGGGCAGACAATAAACCCTACTGGGAAGATTCCGCTGTTTTTGGAAAAAATAAAATAGAAGCGCATGCCATAACTGTTCCCTTTGCTCAGAAAGATGAAGCAGGTAAATATTATCGCGAAACCTCAAGCTATTATCAATCGTTAAACGGCAACTGGAAATTTTCGTTTTCAATTAGCCCATTGATCGAACCCAAGGGCTTTGAATTACCGGCAACTAACGATTCTAGTTGGAATGAAATTGATGTTCCTTCGAACTGGCAATTGCGTGCATACGGTCAAGCCATTTACACCAACCAGGTTCACCCCTTCCCCTGCAACCCTCCTATGGTTCCAAGCGATAGCAACGAAACGGGGTACTTCCGCACTGTTTTCGATGTTCAATCGTTTGATACAGGAAGAACGATTCTTCATTTTGCAGGCGTACAATCGGCTTGTTATGTTTATGTGAATGGAAAAGAAGTTGGTTACAGTGAAGGTAGCATGACTCCGGCCGAATTTGACGTCACCAGTTTTATAAAAGAAAAAAATAATTTGCTGGCCGTAAAGGTGATTCGATGGAGCGATGCAAGCTATTTGGAAGATCAGGACTTTTGGCGTTTGAGTGGAATTTTCAGGGATGTTTTCATTTATAAAATTCCTAAAAAAACTCTTTGGGATTATCAGGTGGAAACCGATTTGGATGATGATTACAAAAATGCAACATTAAACATTAATGGTTTTATCAAAACCTTCGATACATCAAATCATACACCTGAGTTATTCGTTGAACTGAGCGATGAAAATGGTAAAACCGTATTTGAAGAACCAATAGGAATAAAAGAAGGTGAAGGAGGCTATCATTTTTCTTTCTCAAAAGAAGTGATTGCCCCTGAATTGTGGTCTGATGAACTCCCCAATCTATACGCCTTAACCTTTAAACTTTCAAACGATAACAGCGAGGTTTTCTACGGTCAACGCATCGGTTTTAGGGAAGTTGAAATCAGTGATGCTCAAGTTCATCTCAATGGTGTTTCAGTTTATACCAAAGGTATTAATCGACATGAATTTGATCCTGTAAATGGGCGTTGCGTAACAGAGGAATCAATGATCAAGGATATAGAATTAATGAAGCAACACAATTTTAATGCGGTGCGAACTTCTCATTATCCCGATCAGGAACGTTGGTACCAATTGTGCGATGAGTATGGACTAATGGTAATGGATGAAGTCAATCTGGAATCGCACTATTTATGGGCAATTAAAAATCAATCACCCGCACTCTATCCCGAATGGAAAGGTGCCATACTGGACCGTGGAATTTCGATGTTTCAAAGAGACAAAAATCATCCTTCCATTGTCATGTGGTCTTTAGGGAACGAAACAGGCAATGGTCCGAATATTCGCGCCATGTACGACACAATTAAGTTCATGGATGCCGGCAAGCGGCCCATTCATTACGAAGGGAAAACGCTAAAAAAACCTCTGGAGTGGGAAGAAAGCAAAAATATTTTTGATGAGTTGGCTCATTTGCTTTCAGCTTTAAAATGGTTGAATGATTTGAGCGATTACGATATCAACTCATACATGTATCCCGACCTTAAACGTTTAAAAAAATTGGCCGCAAAGGATAAAAAACGTCCGACGATTGTGTGCGAATATGCCCATGCCATGGGGAACAGTACCGGTCACTTTAAAGCCTATTGGGATCTGTTTGAGTCGTATCCCAACATGCAAGGTGGTTATATTTGGGATTGGGTGGATCAAGGTTTGCAGCAAACAAACGATGATGGAGTTAACTACTTTGTTTACGGAGGTCATTTTGGCGAAAAACAACACGATGCCGACTTTTGTATCAATGGTCTGGTTTTTCCCGATCGAACGCTTAAACCTGGTTTAATGGAAGTAAAAAAGGTTCAGCAATTTATCAAATTCTATCCTGTTGATCTCACTCAAGGAAAAGTTAAATTGGATAATTGGTATCATTTTCAATCCTTAAAAGATCTTGATATTTTATGGGAAATACAGGAAGATGGAAGAACCATCAAAGAAGGCACCCAAAAAGCGGAAGCTATTTTCCCAAAACAGAGCATGGTGATTGGCCTCCCACTTGAGAATATTGAGAAAAAAGCGGGCAAGCGTTACTTTGCTAACGTAAAAGTTTTGCTTCCGGAGGATGCTTTCTGGGCTGAAAAAGGGCATGTGCTGGCCTGGGAGCAGTTTGAGTTGGAAAACAAAAATATACTTGTTGAAAATGAAACTTCAGGAAAGAGTTTATCAGTTAAAATAGCTGAAGATAAAGTGATCGTTTCAGGCGAAGACCTTACTATTGAATTTTTGAAGGGTGAAATCACTGACTGGTCAGTAAACGGAAAAGCATTGATTGAACGAGGCCCAAAAACCAATGTATGGCGTGCTCCCACATCCAACGATAGGGGAACCAAATTCAACAGTGATCCTCGTTTTACCTGGCACTGGGTACAATGGACCAAAAATGGTCTGGATCGGTTGGAATCAAAAAATGGTGAGGTACAAGTGAATCAAATTTCGGAGACGATGGTTGAGGTGAAGGTTGAACGCATTCTTGCAGCAAAAAAAACCAAAATAAAAGTCAGCACAATTTATACCATAAATGGTATAGGCGAAATTGAAGTGAAGCAAAACCTCAAAGCCAATAAAAAGTTGAATTGGCCCAAAATGGGTATGGTGATGCAGCTGCCAGGTTCATATAAATCGGTTAAGTGGTTGGGCAAAGGATCCCATGAGAACTACGACGATCGTGCAACTGGTGCACCCTTTGGTATATATGAGTCAACAATTGATGCCTTACACGTACCCTACGTAAAACCGATGGAGAACGGAAACCGAAGTTCAACGGAATGGCTGGAAATCGAAACTAATGATGGCACTGGTTTTAGAGTGGAAGGTGATCAATTCCAATTTAGCGCACACCGATACACTTTGGATAATTTAACCAATGCGCATTACGATATTGATTTGAAAGACAGCGGTTCGGTTTGGTTAAATATCGACTATAAACAAAATGCTTTAGGTAGCGAAAGTTTCATGTTCAATTACCTGAAAAAGTACGATTTAAAAGGGAAGAAATTTGCCTATTCTTACACCTTAAAGCCCTTGGAAAAATAAGTGTTGGCCGCACAAAACTATTTTGAATACTAAAAAAATTAATTGACAATAGAATAAATAAAAACCAGAATGATCAGAAGAGCAACAAAGGAAGATAAGGAATTGGTGGTGAATATTCTAGCTGTATCGTTTCAGAATGACCCTCACATGTGTTGGTTACTGGAGAAAAGTAAAAACCCGAATAAATTGAGGATTACACTGAATTATGTTTTTGAAGAAACCATTCAGATTGGCGAGATTTATATCAACGATGAAAATTCTGCGGTAGCACTTTGGAATACCGAAAAAGTAGAAAAAGTAACTTTCAACTTTCTATTACGGAATATTCGTTTCTTTTTTGAGGTAGGTTTTGCCGCAACACAGCATATTCTACGTATGGATATAAAGGTTCATCGACATTATCCCAAAAAACAAAAGTATTACCATTTGTATCTTATTGGTGTTTTGCCTGAAGCGCAAGGAAAGGGTTTTGCCAGCCAATTAATGAATCCAATTTTGGTGGAGATGGAAAAAAAAGAAATTCCTGTTTACCTTGAAACAGCCAACGAAACGAATATTAATATCTACGAGAAAAAGGGCTTCGAGATCGTTAATATATTTGAAGAGCACCTTCACAAACTGGTTTTGATGCGAAGAGTAAAAACCCAGGCATAGAGATCACTCTGATCCACAATAATTCCTTTTTCTACTGCTGCTATATCGTCCTATAGTAATTGATTGATTGTTCCAAACTTTCGAAAGGTGTTTTTGTGTCCTGCTCAATGGCAGCATAAAGCACTCCTGAACGGATACATGCTTCTTTAATTTTTTTAAAATCGAGGTTGCCATTTCCCAATTCAGTGTCGTTGGGCAAAAGATTGAAAGGCTTCCAGTTAAGTTTAAAGTCTCTTAAATGAACGACCTTCACTTTTCCTGCATATTTTTCAATAAAATCCTGCGGAGATTTTCCACCTCGTTGTAGCCAATAGGTATCGAGTACAAATCCAACATATTCTTGATTGAGGGCTTCGCTCAAAACATCAAACCCAAGTCGGTTGCCATATTTTCGAAATTCAAAATGATGGTGGTGGTATAGCAAATAAATTCCTTCCTTCAAAAATCTTTTACCTAATTCATTTAATTCATGGGAAAATGCCAGCAATTTTTTTTCATTGCCAAGAATATATTTCGTTGGTAATACCGATACGCAGGTATATTTACAATCCAGTATTTTATGAAACTCAATAACCCAGTCGAAGTTCTTGACTAAAAAGTCATAGGTAATTTGAGTACTTCCAATTTCAACATTGTGCTTATTAGATGCCTCTTTTACCGACTGAATCTCATTTTTACTAAAACCGATTCGGGCCAGTTCAACGGCCTCAACTCCCATTTCCCCCAGTTTTTTAAACGACGCTTCAATCCCTCTGTTGGTCTGTAGTTGTTTTCTGATTGTAAACGTTTGTACCGATAACTTCATAATCGCTATTTCAATTTTACGCTAAAATTAAAAGATTAAGTTACGAATAGGGACAGAAGGTAAACTACAAATGTCCAGATACGAAGAATAATTATCCAAAATATTGGAATCGCCTTATTTAATGATACAATTATAGTTGTTTTTGTTTTTTGTACTGAGCTGGTGTAAGACCTGTATATTTTTTGAATAGTTCATGAAACGATGATTTGGAGTTGAATCCGGAATCAAATCCAATGGCCGTTAAGGTCAGATTTCTATATTCCGAAGAGATGATACGCCCTTTTGCTTCTTCAACTCTCAACTCATTAATCAGAGTAAAGAAATTCTTGTTCAACTGCTTGTTAATTATTTCTGAAAGCCGGTAGACTGGCATGCGTAGTGAATTCGCCAAATCCTGCAATGCGAGGTTACGAATTAAGTAAGGTTTCTCCTCTTTTAAGTAGTCTAATACCCTATTCAATTCATCGTCGTCGTTTGTTGAATGCTCAAGCGGCAAATCTGCAACATGCTTAAAACGCTCGAATTGTTGTCCCTCAAAAATGGCTTCTTGCCTGAATCCAAAAAAACTAATTGAATACACTGCCATCAACATTCCTATGTGTAGTAATATGGATGATTCGAATAAAGCATATCCCCAGAAGAAGAAAAAAACATCGATTACAAAAAAGATGACAAATCCCCAGAAAACAAATAGGCTTACCAGGTTTATCCAATTCAGGCTTAATGTATCGGAAGCAAACGATAATTTATCCTGTACATTTTTGTTGTGTAGATAGATTCGTCTTCTGATTAGCAACCAATAGAAAAGCGATTGTAGGGCAAAGGAAAGAAAATTTACAATTAACAGTCCTCCCGGGTGGTATTCGCTGGCAGGGGATCCGGTATTGTTAAGCCGAATATCCGAAATGATTAAAGCCAGCAACAAGAAGCCTATAAAGGGTATAAAGTGAACGATATAGCGGCGTGGTAAAACCTCATTTTCAGAGCTTATTAAAAAGGTATAAATATACAAAAGTGGGCCAATTAAAAATGGAAAGATAATCATGTCAGGCATTTGGGGCAGATACATGAAATTCAGAAGAGAATAAATAAATTCACCACCAAAAACCAATAATAATATCATCAATATTTTATCGGCCAGAATCAATTCCTGTTTTTTCCTGATAAGGAGAATTGAAAACAAAGTTTGAGCTATAGCAATTGAAAAGAATACAAGCATTCCTTAAAAATAGATAATCCATTTGAGAAAACATTTTAAGCCTTCTATTTTTATACACCAATGTTTAGGTTTATTCTTGTCGTGCTTTCACACCAATTTTTTGATTGAATAAAGCTGGCTGCATGTATTATCGTCACTTTTTATTACTTTGTCCTACCTCAATTTTTTACAGAAAAATATGCAACGAACTGGTTTTTTTAAGTACAGTGTGCTTGTCCTAATTTCAATTGTTTTTGGCTGTACACGTTTTGCTCCATCCGAAAAACAACAATTTGTTGAGTTCGTATATCCTCATCTTGATGCCGCAAACTCCCGTTGGTTTTTTTTCTCATCAGCCTGCAGGCCATTTGGCATGATTAACCTGAGTCCTGACACCGAATTGGGTGGTGCCTGGGGTAGTGGTTATCGTTACCATACCGAAGAAGTGAAAGGGTTCAGCCATGTTCATGCCTGGCAACTTTCAGGCATATCTGTAATGCCAATTTCTCTCAACAATTCCGACGCCATAATGGAATTTAAAAACGATTATTATTCAACGTTCTCACACGAAACAGAGCTTGTTAAGCCCGGATATCACAAATTGTTTTTAGACCGATATCGAACCTCCGTTGAACTGACAGCAACAACACGGGTGGGCTTCCATAAGTATTCATTCCCACAAAACAGTCAAAACTATGTGATGTTTCAGCTCGGGGGTGATTTAGGGCCTTCGGTACAGGTATTTGCAGAATTCAATCAAGTGGATGCAAGAACTTTTAATGGACACATTGTTAGTGGAAAAACCTTTCGCCGTCCCAAAAATGTTCCAATCCATTTTCATGTTGAGTTGAATACCGATGTGTTGAGCGTTGACTGCATAGAAGATTCTTCAGCATTATTTGGCATTAACAAATTTAATGGTAAAAACATTCAGCCTTTTCTCCGCTTAAGCTTAACAGATCATCCAGTTTTAGTGAAAGTTGCCATCTCCTATGTTTCTGTTGAACAGGCCAAATTAAATATGCAGGCGGAATTGAATCATTGGGATTTTGAAAAAGTAAAATCTGAGGCTATAGCTGATTGGAATAACTGGCTGTCGACCATCAAAGTTGAAGGAGGATCACTTGACGACCAAAGGCGCTTTTATACCGATTTATGGCATGCCTTACAAGGTCGGAGAATCATTAGCGATTACAACGGGAAGTACATGGACATGACCGGGGATTCTCCAAAAATTAAACAAATAGCTCTTGATGAAAACGGTCAGCCAAAGTTCAATCATTACAATTCCGATAGTTTCTGGGGTGCGCAATGGACATTAAATACATTGTGGCACCTGGCGTATCCAAAAGTGACGTCCGAGTTTTGCAATTCGATGGTAAATTATTACACCGATGGTGGTTTAATTCCGCGTGGACCATCGGGAGGAAACTACACCTATGTGATGACAGGAGCGTCATCCACTCCATTCATTGTGAGTGCCTATCAAAAAGGAATTCGCGATTTCGACATTGAAAAAGCTTACGAAGGCCTGGTGAAAAATCATTCTACAGAAGGCATGATGTCGCGTTCAGGATATGATCATACCAATTCCGGATCGGGAGGAGTGGACAAATACATTGAAAATGGTTTTGTTCCTTATCCTTACAAAGTATCGAGCCCTGCGTTTCATAAATGTGGAGCAAGTCAAACCTTAGAATATGCTTATCAGGACTGGACTTTGGCACAAATGGCTAAAGCTCTGGGCAAATCGGACGATTACAAAACCTACATGCAGCGCTCTCAAAATTATCGAAATGTTTTTGATCCCGAAAGTGGATATATGCGCCCCAAAGACGAGGAAGGAAAGTGGAAAAAAGATTTCAATCCAGCAGATTACGGAGTTGGCTTTGTTGAGTCAAACTCCTATCAGGCCACCTGGTTTGTTCCTCATGATTACAATGGACTTGCTGAATTAATGGGCGGCAAAGATAAAGCCATAGAAAAATTAAACTGGCAATTTGCCGAAGCACAAAAGTATGGCTTCACATCGGGAAAAAAGCATGCCGATGAAACAGGCGAAGACTCCAAACGAATTCCCATCAACTACGGCAATCAACCCAGTATAGAAACTGCTTTTATATTCAATGAATTGGGAGCACCATGGTTCACTCAAAAATGGAGCCGCTTGGTTGTTGATTCCGTTTATACCGGATTATCACCTGACTTTGGCTACAATGGAGATGAAGACCAGGGTTTAATGGGCAGCTTGGCTGTACTGATGAAAATTGGCTTATTTCAATTGAACGGAGGCTGCGATGAGGATCCGGTTTATCAGATCGGTAGTCCTATTTTCGATAAAATTGAAATAAAACTCAGTGACAAGTATTATTCAGGAAAAACCTTTGTTATTAAAGCCATCAATAACTCAAAAAATAATGTTTACCTACAATCCATCAAATTAAATGGTCATGTTTTGAATCGATATTTTTTGAGACATAGTGAAATAATAAATGGAGGAATACTTGAATTAACGATGGGTTCAGAACCGAAGAATGATCAATGATCAAACGGGTACTTTAAGTAGGATTTGGATCAGTTGTTTGCCAAGCCAATGTTTCTACGTTTTCTTTTCCCCAATAAAAATTTCCCCGTTTCAACGTGAAAATCACCCTGAAATTTCCCAATTCACCGGGTTTGGGCTTCATTGATTTTGTCCAAGGTCAACGAAATTTGTACGAATAATTAGAATCCAAGGCTCAGTCCTTAATTGCTCCGACTTTTCCCATCTGGTCGTTTACTAAATTTCATATCTTTAGAAAGGAACATTAAATCGGATCAAACATGAATAAAATTTCAGGAATTTCAATTCAGATATTTCTAATTATTTTATCATTTCAGCTCATTAGCGATAAGGGATTTTCTCAATCGCAAGATTCAGTACGAATTGATAAAATATCCATTGAAAAAAACTGGATGACCTGGGATTTAATTGTAAAAAGTGAGTTGGAATTTAAAGAAGGCGAAACTGTTTCGTATGGCATAATTGACACCTCGATTCAGAAAATTTGGAACATCGGGAATTTCTCCGATGTCAAATATGAAATCATAAAAGGAGCTGATGGCAATACCCTACAAATAACAGCATTGGATGCTCTGGTTTTATACCCATTAATTACGGTTGATCATAGCAGCGAAGAGGAATATATGTATCGCCTGGGTTATGGCGATGAGAATTTTTTAGGTAGTAATTCGGAATTAAAAATTGTTTGGCAAAAAGAACCCATTGGTACTTCCTGGGATTTCAGGATAAAACTACCACGACAATTAATGTATAAAAACATGTCACTAACCGCCGGCTATGTATCCGGCACTATGGTCGAACGCATCCAGGAGCGGGAAATTATAAGAAACATTACCAGCAACAAAGTTAGCTCAGTGAACTATCATCCCATTCTGTTATCGCCCTATAAGAAATCAGAATTTTATGTTTCCATTGGCAATCCCTGGCATTTAGATTATAAATACACTTTTTCACCCAATCTGGACATGCGTTTTATTCATCATTCAAGCAATTTGGGTTTATTGTCGGAAGAAGACTGGAGTTATTTGGTACACCTTCCACCTTACGAACACAAAATTCTTCAGTTATCACTGAATGAATCGGTGGGTACCGTAAATAAAAAAAGGCATCGACTGAATGGTTATAATATTGGCAGTTCGCTAGGCATAGGACTGGGGCTCGACCGTAATTCACCCAATTATACCTCAATCACATTCTATGGACAGTACCATAAAACTTACGGCCCCATTCTGCAATTCAGCTCCAAATTAAATACCGGTTTTACCAATGCTGATTTTCCCTATACGTACATTAAGGGCTCTTCGGATGTTCTGGGTCTTCGATCAGGTGAAATATATGGTAAAGCATATTATTCCGCCTATCTTGGAGCACACTGCACATGGATCAACAATAAATGGATCACGCTCGAGAATGCTTATTTTCTAAACTTTGGAAGAGGAGCAGAAACCAGTCTTGAGCTCTTAATAAAAAAGCCTTATTTTGCAGTGGGTTCGTCATTTTTGTTCCGAACACCAATGACCTCTTTTATCGAATTTAAATTCACCTTTATGTATGCTGGACCAGGGACTGAGTGGTTCAAATTTAACATGTAAATAATTGTTGTTTACCCATGTACAAACAATCTATCAACGATAAAATTATTGAATTAGCCGATGCCTCGGTGAAACGATATCAACCTGAAAAACTGGCCTGGATGTGGGGAGAGGCACTTTTCACATGGTCACTCTATTTACTTGACAATGAGCTTGGCGAAGACCGATATTTCTGGTTTTATAAAAAATATGTCGACACTCACATTGAAAAAGGGTATCGTGTTGATCAATCAGATACTTCGGCTCCTGGCTTAACTGCTTATGCATTGTATCTGAAGACAGGTGATCCAAAATACAAGCTTGTTGTTGACCGGGTTGTCAACTATATGAAAACCACCCCAAAAGTTCTGGACTATATGCCAAACCACTTGGGTACATCACCCGAAAGCTGGTTTTATCCAAAAAGTGTTTGGGTCGATTCTGTAATGATGTATGGTGTATTTACAAGCTGGTATGGAAAAACTGCAAACGATTCGGACTTGTATGATTTTGCGGTAAAACAACCAGCCCTCTTTGCCAAATACCTGCAAGATCCCGATGATAAACTTTTTTATCACAGCTATTGGGCAAATTGGAAAATTACCTACCCAAAAAGAAAGTTTTTCTGGGGCCGGGGGAATGGATGGGTTATTGCCGGACTACCCAAAGTAATCAATAACCTTCCGAAAGAAAGCCTCGAAAGTGAAAATGCAATTTCCATTTTAAAAGAAACTTCGGAAGCCCTTCTAACCTATCAAAAAGAAGATGGTTTTTTTGAAACAGTACTGAATAAACCGGGAAAAACCTACATTGAAAATAGCGCTACAGCCCTAATCGCAGCCGGTTGGCTCGAGGGAGTTCATCATGGTTATCTCGATACAAAATTTGCAGATGCCGGAATTAAAGCGCTTGAAGCCGTTGTAGGTAGCTTAACTACCAAAAATGGACTAAGCAGTATGCCATTCATTAGCATGCCAACCATACCAACACCTCCATCACCTTATTTGGCTTATAAAATCACCCCCCGACAGAACGACTGGCACTATGGATTGGCCGCTCTGTTTATTGCCTTGATCAATTACCGACAATTAAAAAAATAATCAACCACCGAAACCATTGTATATGAACAACTATAAAAAACCCATCACGATCAATGAAAAAATTATTTTCGGTATGGGGGATATAATGGGAGGGGGAGCACAAGTTTTAGTTGCCTTTTTTTACTTGCGTTTTTTGACCGATGTGATCCAAATCTCTCCAATACTGGCAGGAACGGTTGTACTAATTTCAAAAATATGGGATGCAATTAGTGACCCTTTTATGGGTGTTATTTCTGATAACACAAGAACCAAATGGGGAAGACGAAAACCATTTTTTTTCATTGGCTTTTTTGCCATGATTATCGCCTTTGTATTTTTATGGATGCCGGTGAGTTTTGAAACTACTTCCTCCAAATTCATTTATGTTCTGCTTTCTTATCTTTTCTTTTCAACAGTATTTACCTTGATGTGGGTTCCGTATACCAGCATGAGCAGCGAAATTAGTATTGATTATAAAGAACGCAACAACATCAATGGAATACGATTATTCTTTTCTCAAATTGCCTCATTAATTAGTGCCGTTGTTCCTTTAGTTATTGTGAATGCCTTTGATGATATCAGAGTTGGTTGGATCACCATGGCAATTGTTTTTGGACTCTTCTATAGTACCCCCTATTTGTTAATGTTTTACAAAACCCATGAACGGGTAACCTTAACCGATGACAAAAGTAAGTTTAATTGGAAAACCTTTCTGCAACCCTTTCAAATCAAAACGTTCCGATTGTTGGTGGGCATTTATCTTTTTGCATACATCACCATGGATATTGTGGCAACTGTCATTCAGTACTACATGTATTATATGGTAAACCGAAAGGATGAAACGGACATGGTTATCGGTACATTATTGATAGTTCAAATTTTTATGATACCAATTGTGGTCCTACTTTCGAATAAATATGGCAAAGCTACGATATACCGATACAGTCTGCTCATCTGGCTTACCGGAACCATTCTACTGGCAGCTTATCAACCGGAGTGGGCAAGCTGGGTTATTTATGCCATAGCTGGTGTGATAGGAATTGGGATAGGTGGATGTGTTGTGCTTCCATGGTCCATGTTCCCCGATGTTACAGACGTTGGTGAACTCAAGTTTAAATACAGAACTGCCGGTACCTTCAGTGGGGTGATGACATTTCTTCGTAAATTTTCTGCAGCAATTGGAATTTTTATCGTGGGCGCTGTTCTTCAGTTTGCAGGCTACCTGAAACCAGTAAAAGAAATGGTAGAAGGCAAACTTACCGAAACCGTACAAGTTCAACCCGAAAGTGTAATTATCGCTCTTAAAGGAATTGTTTTGATTTTCCCTTTGATCTTGTTAATTCCAGCATACTTTGTTGCAAAAAAATATCCGCTGGATAAAGAAACCCATGAAAACCTGAAAAAACATCTTGAATTTAAACGCGGTGAATTGGAAGTAGACAACCTAAGTCCGAAGGAACTTAAAGATTTAGAAACAAAACTTATATAATTTATTTTAATGGGTAAGTTATGAATAAGATATTTATAGTCAGTATTTTAATGATGATTGTTATCGCCGGATTTTCGGGAAATGCCTTGGCCAAAAAGAAAAACATTGTAAAAGTAAAAGCAAAACCCGATAAGCCAATCAAAACGAGAAGTGATGAAGCATTGTATTGCACAATGAACAATCTGCCCTTCGATTTTTCCTCACTTGATGAGACTTTTGAATTCGTAAATGCACGTTACGATTGCTCTGATTTCAGACTTCAATCTCTAATTCGTTTACTTTACGACAAAACAGATAAAATTCCTGATTCAACCTTTATTGAAATAAAAAATACCTTAACAGGTTTTAAATATTGGATGGATCAACCAGGCGAAGATGCGATGTGCTTTTGGTCTGAAAATCATCAGCTTCTATTTGCTGTTTCGGAGTATCTGGCGGGTCAGTATTTTCAGGATGAAGTATTTACCAACGATGGAAAAACAGGGAAAGAACATGCTGAAATTGGCAAAGAAAGAATCGAAATATGGTTGGAACAACGTTGGCTATATGGATTTACCGAATGGTATTCCAATACGTATTATGTTGAAGATATTGCACCTTTATCCAATTTGATCGATTTTTCAAACGATGAAGAATTGGCGCAAAAGGGTCGGATAATTATGGACTTATTGCTCTACGATATAGCAACACAATCATTTAAAGGAACATTCATTTCAAGTAGTGGACGTTGTTATGAAAAAGGAAAAAGAAGCCATGAAAACAACTCAACGAGATCAATAAGTGAGCACATTTGGGGAACACCCTGGGGATACGATTATGAAGACAGAAAAGGACTGGGACTTAATTTTATATACAGTACAAATTACGCGGTTCCTGAAGTAATTCGCCAAATAGGATTAGATACAGAAGAGCAAATTATTCTTGCTTCAAACGGATTAAATCTGAACGAATTGAAAAAAGAGGGATTGAATGGACTTGAGCTTCCTCAGATCATGATGCAATGGGCCATGGAAGGTTTTACCAATCCGGAAATTATAAACAATTCAGTAAAATACATTCATAGGAACAACATGCTGAGCAACGAATTTTTATATGATTTCAGAACGATTAACAATTGGTTTTTGAGAGAATTGGGACTTCTTCCAATGGTTAGTCGTATCTTAAATCCTGTGAGCAATGGCACCGCAATTGAACGTGCAAATGTGTACAACTATAAAACGCCAGATTATATGCTTGCTACCGCCCAAAACTATCATCCCGGTGACTATGGCGATCAACATCACATTTGGAATGCCACACTTTCTGATGAGCTGAGCATTTTCACTACCCATCCGGCAAAGGCCTTATCCGATAAGGGTGCACTTTCAGGTTCTCCCGCATACTGGGTTGGAAATGGGCGAAATCCACATTCCGTGCAGTCAAAGAATGTTGTGATGAGCATGTACAAAATTCCAAAAAAGAAAGGGTTTTTGGAAAAGGGTCTGGTTAAAGGAACTCATGCTCATTTCCCAAAAGAAATATTCGATAAAGTGATGGTAGACAGGAATTATGCCTTTGGGCAATATGGTGATGTATATGTTGCTTTCATTGGGAAAAATCCATTGTATTATGTTGGCGAATCCACCTATGATCTTTTCCAGGATGGAAGAAAAACGTTTTGGATTTTCGAGATTTCAACAAAAACCCTCGATGGGAGTTTTGAAACTTTTATCGAAAGAATCAAATCAAATGAGGTCGCTTTTACCGGAAACAAATTAAGCTATCACACTGAAAAACAAAACATGGAAATGAAATACGACCACTATTTCAAAGTGAACAATGAAAATATCGACACCGAATATCAGCGTTTCGAAAGCAAGTATGCTACAGTAAACAGAAAAGCTCAAACCATCAAAATTGGAAAGGGTGATCATTCTTTGTTTCTTGATTTTTATAAAGGATTGAGAGAAGTTAACTAGACAATAAAGAGAAGTATTAGCTCATCATGAATTGAATTACTGCTAAAAACAGTAGTTTACGCTCGAAAGCCAAAACATTAGCAGGTACGTCGGAATCCCGATGCACATAAATGGCCACCGCATTTTTGAGAATACATTTTTCCCTTGTCATCAAACCTGAAAAATTCATGCATACGTATTGACTTAACTCATAAGCCTTTTGATGCGTATGCAAAAGATCTTACAAGGATAAGGCAATTCTTTTTCAGTGTGTTCAGTCTGCATTTTGCTCCTACGCGTTTCATCCCCTCATTTTCCCGTTTTGAACCTCAATTTTCATGCTTCGTCGTGCTTTATTATTAAGGAGAAAGGAATTGTTTCACATTTGCGACTTTAAAATTGAGAAACAATAAAAAACAACATAATGGAACTTTTCAAAAACAAAAAAAGAATTTTTTCGCTTTCGGTAGCTGCATTGATTGTATTAGCGGCGGTATTAGTGGTTAAGGCATTGCCTTCGAACGAAGTGGCAAGCACCGCAGTAAATGAAATAAAAGGAACCTTAGTTGAGGTTGTTTACCCCGAAGCCGGTACCCTTGAGCAAACCTACAGCTCTACAGGAAAACTAACAGCGGTGAATCGCTTCGAGATCTTTTCGCAGGTAGAAGGACAATTGCTGCCATCGGCCATCAACTTTAGAGCAGGAAATACCTACAAAAAAGGAGAAGTGATATTGGAAGTGGATCAAGACGAATTTAAGATGAGCGTTTTGGCAAAAAAGAGTGATTTCGTTTCAATGATTACCGGCATTTTACCTGATCTAAAATCCGACTATCCAACATCTTATCCTCTTTGGCGAAATTATGTTTCGTCTATCGATGTCAATAAAGCTTTACCCGAAATACCTGTTACCACCAACGAACAAGAGAAATTTTACTTGTCGGGTAAAGGCGTTTTCAGTGCTTACTACAATGTTCGCTCCAGCGAAGAAAAGTTGGCAAAATATACTATGAGAGCACCTTTTGATGGCGTTGTTGTCTTAGCGAACGTTCAGGCCGGAACCGCAGTGCGCAACGGATCTTCTTTAGGAACCCTGATTAGCACCTCCACCTACGATTTAGAAATAACTGTTCCACTATCCTTGCTATACAATATTAAAGTAGGTTCATCGGCGAAATTGCATTCTTCCGACATTAATGGCGTTTGGACCGGAAAAGTGGTCCGTATTGGTGGTGACATCGATGAAAAGTCGCAAAGTGTAAATGTATATATCCGTACCGAAGGGAAAGAGTTAAAAGAAGGACTCTATTTGAGCGCAGAATTGGATCAAAACCCCTTCGAAAATGCCATGAGCCTACCACGTAAAATGGTGAACGATAATGGTAAAGCCTTTATCGTTGAGGACAATAAACTTAAAGAATACCAGGTAAATGTACTTGCCCGAAGAGGTGATTTGGCCATTATTGAAGCATTGCCCCAAGGCACTGCATTTATGACAACTGTTATAAAAAGCGCCTATGATGGGATGCCCGTTCGTATCGCAAACAAAAGAAATTAATCTACGAACCAAAACTCATTATTTAGACGCACATAAATGAAAAATATAATTTCATATTTTATTAAATTTCCACTGGCAGTAAACCTTGTTTTGGTGATGGTTTTATTGTTTGGTGGTTTATCGCTCATTAATACTCAAAAGAATTTCTTCCCAAATATTGCTCAGCGTAATATTTATGTCGACATTCTATATCCAGGTGCTTCACCCGAAGAAATTGAAGAAGGAGCCATTCTTAAAATTGAAGAAAACATTAAGGGGCTGGAAGGAATGGAGCGAGTGACTTCCACTTCACGCGAAAACATGGGTACGGTTACCATCGAAATGCTGAAAGGTACAGATATGGACGAGGCTTTAATTCGTGTAAAAAACGAAGTTGAAAAAATTGCTTCCTTTCCTAAGGCCATTGAATCCATTGTTACCTATAAACACGATGACATTAATTTTGCCATCAACTTCGTAATCAAAGCAAAAGAGGGACGTTCGGTTTCGCTTAAAACCTTAAAAGAAGTCGCGCGCAAAATAGAAACGGATTTATTGCACTCCGAAGGTATTTCAAAGATAGAAATTGGCGGTTATCCCGACGAGGAGATTGCCATTTTGCTCAATGAAACAGCGATGGAATCGTACAATATCACCTTTGCCGAAATTGCTAAATCGGTAGCTGCATCCAATTTGATTATGACAGGTGGTAGCATCAAAGATGGAGCCGAAGAGTTTTTTATCCGTGTTCGTAACAAATCCTACCAGGGGTACGGTCTCGAAAACATTGTTTTGCGTAACACAAAAGAAGGTGGTATTGTACGCCTCAAAGACATTGCAACAATTAAAGACCAATGGGCTGATTCTCCATCTGAAGTCCGCTTCAATGGCAAAGAAGCTGTGGTCATCACCATCAATACCACCTTCAACGAAGACATTGTTATTGCATCAGATATCGTTCGAACTTATATTACTGACTTTAATGATGGTCAGGATTTATTGGAAGCCGAAGTAATTCGGGATATGAGCGTTACACTTGGCCAACGTATTGATTTGCTGTTGGGTAACGGAGTCTTAGGCGTTTTGCTTGTTTTATTGTTTTTATCGCTTTTCCTCAATCCACGCATTGCCTTTTGGGTGGCCTTGGGTATTCCATTTTCCATTCTGGGAATGTTCATTTTACTTCCGGCCACTTCAGTAAGTATCAATATGCTATCCTTATTTGGTTTAATATTGGTGTTGGGTATTTTGGTCGATGACGGAATTGTAATTGCTGAAAATATTTATCAACATTGGAGCATGGGTAAAAAACCCGTTACTGCTGCCATTGAAGGTACCATCGAGGTACTACCGGCCGTTGTTTCAGGTGTTATAACCACCATGTTGGCCTTTTCAACCTTTTTGTTTATCGATGGCCGAATGGGTGATATGTTTTCCGAAGTTTCTGTTGTTGTGATTTCAATTCTATTTGTTTCATTGGTCGAAGGAGTTATCATACTCCCTTCACACATTGCGCATTCAAAAGCCTTACAAAAGGATAATGGATCGAAATGGAAAAAATACATGGGTTGGGCTGAACAAACAATGGCCTGGTTAAGTACTGAGTTTTACAAACCATTGCTAACCAAAGCTATTCACTACAAAAGTATAACCATTGCCCTATTTACTGGAATTTTTATCATCTCAATTGGATTGGTGGCCTCCAAAGTTGTCGGAACTACCTTTTTCCCTTCGGTAGACGGTGATAATTTTACCATTAGTTTGAGCATGCCTTCCGGAACCGACGAAGCTGTAACACAAGTACAACTTGATCGTATCAATGCCGCTATTTGGGAAATTAACGACGAATTGAGCAAAGATCAACCTGAAGGTCGTGCCATTATTCAGCAAACTTTCCAACGTTTTATGGGTGCAGGAAACAAAGCAAGCATTTTTGTTACCATGCTCGATGCCGAATACCGAACAACAGCTACCACGGCAGTGATTACTAAATTAAGAAACAAAGTGGGCGATATCCCGGGTGCTGAAACACTCACTTATGAAGGATTTAATCCATTTGGTAAGGCACTGATTATTTCTCTGGTTGGTAACGATAATATAGTGTTGCAAGCCGCAAAGGAAGATTTAAAGCGGGCCATGAAAGCAATGCCCGAGTTAACTGATGTTTCGGACAATTCTGCCGTAGGTAATCGCGAAATCGAAATGGAATTGAAAGAAAAATCGCATCACCTGGGACTGACCCTGCAAGATATAATTTCACAAGTACGTTTTGCCTTTTGGGGAAATGAGGTCCAACGCCTTCAGCGTGGTAAAGATGAAGTAAAAGTGTGGGTGAAATACGGTGAAGACAACCGCAGATCCATCGGTCAACTCGAAGATATGAAAATTCGCCTTGCCGACGGAACAGCCTATCCTTTATCTGAATTGGTCACTTTCAAAACAGTAAATGGAATTTCAAGCGTGCGCCACCTACAATTCGACCGCGAAGTTCAACTTGAAGCCAATCAATTTAACCCATCCGCCTCACTGCCCGAAACTTTACAAAAATTAGAACGTGAAGTACTTCAACCTTTGTATGAAAAATACCCTGGTATTCACGCTAAATACGATGGTCAGAAAAGGGAGACCGATAAAATGAAAAAATCAGCAGCATCAACAATGCCTATCATATTAATACTGATGTTGGTAATTGTTATTTTCACCTTACGATCTGTCACTCAATCGCTATTGGTATACGCTATGATTCCGCTTAGTTTAATTGGCGTTGTTTTAGGACATTGGATCCACGGTATGAATATTAGTTTAATGTCGGCAATGGGAATTATTGCATTGGTAGGAGTAATGATTAACGATAGTTTGGTGCTTATCAGTGCCTTAAACATTAATTTAAAGTCTGGGAAAACTTACGAAGCTTCACTCATTGATGCCGGCGTATCGCGCTTCAGACCGATCCTGTTAACCACTTTAACTACTGTGGTAGGTATGGCTCCTATGCTTTTGGAAAAAAGTATGCAGGCCAAGTTCCTGCAACCAATGACCATATCACTGGCCTATGGAATGGCCACAGCACTATTTACCACCCTCTTTTTATTACCGGTAATGTTAACCATTGTAAACAAATCGAAAGTTAAAGTCTCCTCCGTGGTTTTAGGCCGAAAAGTAAGCAATGAAGAAGTTGAAACAGCCATTAAAGAATTGAAATTCGAACTCAACGAAGGTGATGAAAGTTCTGAACTAACCAATTCAAAATAAATTACACACATAGACCAACCATGACAAAGGCATTCGACACACTGATCAATCATTCTATTTTTTTCTTTGCGTCTTTGCGCCTTTGCGTGAAATATTTAAACAAATGAAAAACAACTGGATAATTGCCCTCTTTGCCTTGATTAGTATAGGCGCACAGGCACAAGATATACCACAACAAACGCTCACCTTGCAAAAGGCAGTAGAAATTGCGCTGACCAACAATTACGATATCAAAGTAGCGAGCAACGAATTGCAAAAAACCAAAAACAAAAACACCCCGGGGAATGCAGGTTTATTGCCTTCCCTATCCATTTCTGCAGGTACCGATTATTCAAATAAAGCAACTGAACTGCAATTTATGGGTAATGACCAGGTATTGAGTATTGATGGTGCCGAATCGTTTTCGTACAATGCCAATGTCCGTTTAGACTACGTTTTGTTTGATGGCTTGGGTAATGTTTATACGTATCAAAAATTGAAAAATGCCGATGCAAGACAAGAAACACTTTCCCTTTTGCAATCCGAAAACACCATTATTCAGGTTACCGAAGCCTATTACGAAGTGTGCCGGGCACAACAGAATGTTTCTTTAGCCGACGAATCGATGCACATTTCGCGCAAACGCTACCAACGCGCTTTGGATCAAAAAATTTACGGTAAAGCCACCGAACTGGATGTGTTAAATGCCGAAGTAGACATGAACAACGACAGTACGAGAATACTACAAACCGAACAAGCTTATTTACAAACCCTTAAAAATCTGAATGTGGTATTGGGGGTATCCATTCAAAACAACTACGACGTTGACGATTCCATTGAATTTCGCAGCGACTTTACAGCAGAACAAGTGATTGCCGATGCATTAACCAACAACACCCAGTTGATCGCTCAGGAGCAGATGGTAGATCTGACAGCTTTGGATTTAAAAATCACAAAGTCAAAAAAGTACCCTACTGTTTCGGCTTACGGACAATATGCCTATGGCCGTCAGGATAACGACGCGGGACAATTGTTGTACAATCAAAGTTATGGTCCGGCAGCTGGTGTTTCTTTACGTTTTAATGTATTTAACGGGAGGCAGCTACACACGCAGGAAAAAAATTCGCTTTTAGATTTTGAAAGTCAACAGGAACGAAGCTACCAAATGGCTGCCAATGTGGAGCGAAATGCCTCAAATGCTTTCACCGATTATGATTACAAACGAAAAATAGTTGATCTCCAAAAACGAAGTTTAAAGCAAGCCCAGCTCAACTTTGAAAAAACGGAAGAGCTGTTTCAAATTGGAAGAGTGACCTCCATAGAATTTCGTACCGCTCAGCAAAACCTCTTAAGCGTCGCTGCCAATTACAACGATTCAAAATTCAAAGCAAAAGTTGCCGAGTTCTATTTACTTCAACTTACAGGAGAACTGCTCTCAGACAAAGATTAACCCCCAAAAGGCATATGTGCTAACTTAAGGAGTTAACTAATTATGTTAAGGAATAGAATAATGCTAAAAGATATTGTACGTACGTTCGAAGTAACACTTCGGCCTCCGAAAAAATGTTCGTCGAATTGAAGCGATGCCTTAGTAAGACCGGGAAGCTGAGAACTTGTTCGAAGATCACCCGGCCGCACTTGGCATTGCAAAAAATCGGATAATATTTTTTCGGGAGCCTTGACTTTTTTGCTTCGTTTTTGGGTCAAGCCAATTATTGCGATAAGTGAAAACGGAGCCAAGCTTTCTTGAGCTTTGTTGAACGAAGCAATAATCTTCAAAGAAAAAAATGAAGAGCCCAGCCGGCTTTAGGCGAAAAGCACGATTATCGTTCTATTTTTTCAATTTGCAAATGTCTTATGTTAATGGCTATTTCAAATGATGGCTTAACGAAAAGGCATTTGTAAATCTTGACGGAATACTGTATTTTAAACTTTTATAAAAGCTTGCATGGACATCAAACGTTATAAATTATTACTTGTTCCGCTTATCATTCTCATCATGGGAATGATTTCGCTAAGTTTTATGTTGCTTTTTCAGTTTCGAACCTTAACCGAAATTAGTCAGATGCCATTTGGACGAGTAACTGGTATGCTGATTGAAACCACCCTGGCAGTTTTCCTTTTTAATTATGGCGTTCGGTGGTTAAATCAAAAATTCCCATGGAACCGCAGTTGGATCGTACGCGTTTTTTTCGATTTTATACTCGCATTAGCTCTACCACTCGTTCTCATAACTTTCGTTAGTTATGCCGACACGGCCGGATGGATCGATCATCACGGTCATGGCGACGAAGCTAAAATATTCCTATTCATTTTGCCTTTAGTTACCAGCACCTTGTTTCTGGTTATCGTGGAAATGATTGTTTCGGTTGAAGAACAAAACAACCTCGAAATGAAACTTACCCGCATCGAAAAAGAACAAATTAATACCAGATACAGTGCATTAAAAGAACAGCTCGACCATCATTTCCTGTTTAATAACCTCAGCGTATTATCTTCACTAATCTACGAGGATGTTGAAAAAGCCGATCATTTTATTCAAGACTTTTCATCCATCTATCGATATGTACTGCGCATTAATCAGCGAAATCTGGTAAGCGTAGAAGAAGAATTGGAGTTCATCGACAATTACCTGCATTTGTATAAGTTCAGGTTCGAAAAGGGTTTCGATTTTAAGGTTTCGGTGGAAGAGAAAATTATGAAATATCAGATCCCTCCGTTAACCTTACAAGTGCTGGTTGAAAATGCAATAAAACACAATGTTGTATCGTGTAGACGACCGCTCACATTGAGTATCGAAAATATAAACGATTCGATTTGCATAAAAAATACGCTCCAGGAAAAGGAAGACAAAGAAACATCCACAAAAACAGGACAAAGGAACCTCATTGAAAAATATAAGTTGTTGGAATGCAACCCTCCCATTTTTAAAATCGAAAACAACGAATACATTGCCATTGTTCCTTTAATTAAACCGTAAGATGACACGCATACTAATCATTGAAGATGAATTGCCTTCGGCACGTAAACTTAGTAATTTTGTTCAACAGCTTGAACCGGATTTTATTGTGGTTGACATTTTACAGTCAGTTAGCGACTCGGTACAGTTTTTTAAAAGCAACAGTGTTGACCTTATTTTTCTGGACATACACCTTGCCGACGGAAATAGCTTCAATATTTTTAAGGAAGTACAAGTTGATACTCCCATTATTTTCACCACGGCCTTCGATCAATATGCCATTGAAGCATTTAACCAAAACAGCATTGGTTATTTACTAAAACCACTCAGTAAAGATGCTTTAAAACTTTCCATCCAAAAGTATAAAACCCTCTCCAATTCACAAACGAATACAGCTCCAGCTATCGATTATAAACTACTTGGCGATATGATTGCGAAGCAGAAGTCGGCCGTTTACCAGGAACGTTTTATGGTTTATTATAAAGACAAAATAAAAACTGTTTTGGTAGACGAAGTGGCCTATTTTTATGCCGATAGCAAAGCGGTATTTATGACCTTGCATGACGGAAAATCGTACGACCTTAATTTTTCCTTAGATCAGCTGGAGGAGAAGTTAAACCCCAACTACTTTTTCCGCGCCAATCGTCAATTTATTGTACACATCCAATCTGTTGAAGAAGCCAGCATCTATTCAAAAAGTAAATTGAAATTACACCTTGCTCCAAACACACCAATCGAAGTGATTGTTTCATCTCAAAAAGCCTCCAGATTTAAACAGTGGTTGAATCAGTAACAACAAAAATTTCCGTTTTATTTCGTTTGTAATTTTGTTCCATCAGTATCTTCATCGGTTTCTAAATGGCAAAAATCGTCGACCCATTTCGATGATCTGATCCGAAGTGTAGGATTTTCTGATTCAGCAATTGGCAAAATCACTTCATCAACTTTTTCCTAAGTTTACTCCGTGAGTTCTGATCAATTGATAAATAGGGTGGATTTAAGAAAAATATGAAGGTGACAAGAATATCCAGCTATAGAATGGAATCAATTATTGCTTAGTATTGCTTCCTTTTTCAAGGTGTCTTGCAGACAGCCTTACTTTCTTGCCTTGACGCAAGAAAGTAAGCAAAGAAAGTCAAGGCTCTAAATTTTTTGCTGACGGGTACC
>JBGUEP010000021.1:0-114935 GCA_041821245.1 Prolixibacteraceae bacterium | reverse complement strand
CAGCATTTTTTTTTAGCCTCATTTTTTAAAGAAGGATACTTTTTCAGTGCCCTCTCAAAAGATGCAGGGCTTTTTAATTCGGAATACTATTTTCTCCAAAATGCCGGCAGCACCAATACCAAAGCTGATAAGATCTCAAGGCGTCCAATAATCATGTTGAATGAAAGGTAAAACTTACCGAAGGTCGAGATGTCTGCAAAATTTTCGATGGGGCCAACTGCATTAAACCCTGGTCCAACACCCCCCAAAGTAGTAATCACACTGCTTGATGCAGTGGGAATGTCCAATCCTGTTCCCAACATCACAAAGGTACCAACAATTATGGTCGTATAATAAATAAAAGCAAATCCAAATATCGAAGGAAGGAAATCGGAGCCAATGTTTTCGCCATTGAACCTGGCAATTTGAATCCAATTCGGATTAATAATCTTTCGGACATAAAGCCGGATACTTTTAAACATTAAAACATACCTGGCCACCTTAATCCCACCTCCTGTTGATCCGGCACAAGCACCTATCAACATCACAAACAATACAAGTGCTTTGGCAATACCAGGCCATATTTGATAGTTTGCTGAAACAAAACCGGTGGCAGTAATTACTGAAGAAACTTGAAACAAGGCATCACGCATCCCCTTTTCCCAACTCACATTAAACGTTTTATGCAACACGATACCGATTAAGATAGATACTATGCCAATGATGAGTAGATAAGTCCTCATCTCTTCGTTTTTAAATACCTTTTTGAAGCGCCCATGCACAAAAAGGTAGTGCAGGGTGAAATTCATCCCGGAAAGGATCATGAACAGGATAACAATGTATTGTGTAGAAGGAAGGGCATCAATCAAACTTTTGTTCTTTGTTGAAAATCCTCCGGTGGCAATGGTGGCAAAGGAATGACATACCGAATCAAAATAACCCATACCGCTTATCTTCAAGGCCACGATTTCCATTAAAGTTAATGCCACGTAAATCAGCCACATCCTTTTGGCCACATCAATGGTTCTTGATTTAATTTTTTCGGTTGAAAAAAACGAACCTTCCGCCATAATCATTTGCTGACCACCAATGTTAAAATAGGGCATCAACGCAATAACTAAAACGATAATTCCCATCCCTCCTAACCAATGCGTTTCGGCCCTCCAAAACAACAGTGCTTTTGGAACAATTTCAATGTCTCTCAAAATAGACGACCCTGTGGTTGTAAAACCTGATACCGATTCGAAGAAAGCATCTTTGAACAATGGAATGGCTCCGGTGATCATGTAGGGAATAGCTCCAAAAATGGAAATCAAAACCCAGGTTAACACTACTGCTATATAGTTATCTTTTAAGGAAAATTCACGAATCTTCTTTCTCGTAAACAGGAAACTAAATACACTTAATGCTCCCATCACAAAAACGGAACCCAGTAATTGCATGGTTACTGCCTCGTGATAATAAATTGAGACTGGTACACAAAGCAGAACAAAAATGGTTTCAAACATTAAACTTATCGACACCACATGCAACACATGATGTAAGTTTTTCCTTGACATAGTAAAAAAATTGGAATGAATACTAAAACAAAAATGAATCTGATTCACCTAATTTTGGAGGGGAGGAGTCACTGGAATAAAAGAAATTATCGGGTGTAATTAAGGAGTAATTAAATGCAGTGTGGCCTTCGTTGAGACGAAAGATCCTTAGATAACTATTCAATTCAATAAGAGGTAATAAGCAAGATTCTTCTTCTTCAATATCAAAAACATCAACAAGCAGAACGGAAGTTTCATCTTGAAGATATTCCTTGTTTACAGGATCAAAATTGGAAGCGTCAGCATCTTGATGGTCTAGACTGCTGCCATTTACTCCAAATTTAAAAATAAACAATACGAATAAAAGAATTTTCAAGCCCTTCACCATTTGAATAATCTATGCTACAAATGTAAGGGCAATTCCATTATTACGTTTAAAAAAGATCAAAAAATTAGAATCGTTAATATTGACATTAGATTTGCCTTCCAACAGAAAAAATATTTTGAAAATTCAGGTCTTAAAAAAGCCCCATCAAATTGAATTGATGAGGCTTCTATTCTACACAAAAAAACTTCTATGATAAAAACGAAATCAAAACACCGGCTGCAACTGCGGAACCGATAACACCTGAAATGTTACTGGCCATGCAATATTGTAACACATGGTTTTTTGTATCGTATTTTAAAGCAATTTCATTAGCCACACGTGAAGCCATTGGCACAGCACTCAGGCCAGTAGCTCCAATTAATGGATTAATTTTCTTTTTTGCAAACAGGTTGTAAACTTTAACAGCACTGATGCCACCTCCAACAGAAATAGCAAATGCAAAGAAACCACCCACAATGATCCCGATGGTCTTAGGATCGAGGAAGACTTCTGATGTCATTGTTGCCCCAACAGTTAAACCAAGGAAGATGGTTGCAGCATTCATTATCGGACCACTGGCAGCTTCGCTCAAACGCAAGGTGTTGGCACCAATTTCTTTTACCAGGTTACCAAACAATAACATTCCTAAAAGTGGAACTGATGATGGAACAAAAAAGGAGATAACTATACCCAATACAATTGGAAAAGCAATTTTAACTGCTTTAAGATTTTTAATCTTATGCTTTGGAGGATACATTTTATCCATTTCCTTCATGTTAATCTTAAGTTCTTTTTCGGAACAGGTTAAACGAACAATCAAAGGAATAATTACCGGTACAAGGGCCATGTACGAATACGCAGCAATTGCAATGGGTCCCAATAAGTGCGGAGCCAATTTAATGGTTGTATAGATCGCTGTTGGGCCATCGGCACCACCAATAATTGCCAACGATGCAGCTTCCTTTGGAGTAAATCCTACTGCGATAGCTACAAGCAAAACGGTAAAAATACCCAACTGTGCAGCTGCGCCGAACAAACTTAATCGAAGGTTTCGCAACATAGGGCCAAAATCGGTTAAAGCACCTACACCCATAAAAATGATTGGAGGCAATAAACCGGTCTTGATCAATGCATAGTACAGATAGTTCATAATGCCATATTCATGGGCAATTTCAAACAGGTTCATGTAATGGTGTTCGTCAATTTTGATCAAATCACCGGGAACAACCCCCATTTGGCCACCGGGCAAATTAGCCAGTAAAACGCCAAAGGCAATTGGAACCAACAACAACGGTTCATATTGCTTTTTTATTCCTAAATAAAGTAGAACTCCTGAAATAGCCAACATTAAAAGTGGCCCTGGATTGGCGATCAGATCGCCAAAGGCAGTCATTTCATATAATTGTCTTAATATCTCCATATATCTGAAATTTCAAAGTCAAACCAACCTGTTTCAATACGAAAAAAGTAGTTTGCATTTGGTTTAACCTAATACGATCAATACATCATCCTCTTCAACATCCTCGCTAACAGCTTTGGCTATTGAGATAATCTTGCCGGCTTTATCCGATCTGATTGCATTAAATGTTTTCATGGCCTCGATGTAACCAATAAGGTCACCCTCTTTAATGACATCTCCAACTTTAACAGCTGTTTCACTGGAGTTTTTGGTTAAATAGAATTTGCCTTCCAGTGGTGCGGTAACTTCCTGTGCTTGTGACGACACAGCAACCGGGGCAGCGGCAACAACACCAACAGGTGCGGCAACAGGTGCAGCAACAGCAGCAACATCGCCATAAGAAACCGTTACTTTAAAGTTTTCACCGTTCACATTAATGTTCATCGATGATGGTTGACCCTGGAATACAGGAGCAGCAGTAGCGGTAGGAGTCGCAGCATTAGTACCCGGATACAAACCGCCACCTTCAGCTTTAAGTTTTGCTAAATCAGCTTCGAAAGCTTGTTTGGCAGCTCCCGATTTATAAGCACGGTATTGTTCAGGGTGCATGGCCAATTCAAACAATTCTTCTTCGTCTTTGCCCAATTCCCAGCCATTGTCTTTCATCTCTTTGCGGAAAGTATCCAATGCATTGGGATATAAGGTTTGTGGATTGGCAGTAAAGACTTTTCTTCCCTGTGCATCGGCCATTTTCTGTAATTCAGGGGCCAATTTTCCAGGTAGGTTTCCGCCTTTACCCATTAACATATCCCAAATATTGTCGGCAATCATGCTCCAGCGTTCTTTGCCTTTTTCAATTTGCATTACGTTCATCACCGCAAGATTTTTCACGTACTGGCTGTATGGAGTTACCAATGGTGGATAACCAACCAAAGGCCAAATGTATTCCACTTCGTTAAATAATTTAACCAACAAATCATCCTGTGACAGTTCCGGCTTATTATTTTTTACTTTCCACTTGTTAAGGCTTTCAAGGTTTGTTTTCAAATCGGCCATCAACGATCCCATCATACCACCAGGTAAACCAGGACCAATCAACAATGAATTCATGTAACGGTTTTTAGGATCGATATAATATCCTAAGAAATCGTCCATAAAGCTTTGGGTTAAGCTACGCACTTTCATGTAAGCATCCATGTTGATTTCAGGCACATCGAAACCGGCATCTTTTAACATGGCTTGTACTGCTAACAAATCGACATGACCTGTTCCCCATGAAAGCGGCTCCATTGCAACATCGATGTATTCAACCCCTGCACGACATACCTCCAAAATAGAAGCCATGGCAAAACCGGGGCCTGAATGTGAATGGTACTGCATTGGAATGGCAGGATGCAATTTTTTGATTCCTTCAACAATTTTACCCAACCAAGCCGGACGGGCAATACCGGCCATATCTTTCAAACAGATTTCATCGGCACCACCTTTAATTAAGGTATCGGCCAATTCAACAAAATATTCAACCGTGTGAACCTCTGAGTAAGTCAAACTCAAAGCTGCCTGAGCAATCATTCCAGCTTCTTTGGCGTATTTAATTGAATCTAAAATGTTACGGGCATCGTTTAATCCACAAAACGGACGGGTAATGTCAGTACCCTGTGCCTTCTTCACCTTGTACATCATTTTTCGTACATCGGCAGGAACCGGGCTCATGCGTAAGCCATTCAAACTACGATCGAGCATGTGTGTTTGAATACCTGCATCGTTAAAGGGTTGTGTCCATTTACGAACGGCATTATTTGGATTTTCTCCGAAAAGAAGGTTGATCTGTTCAAAACCACCACCATTGGTTTCAACACGGGCAAAACATCCCATATCAATAATGTGCGGTGCTACTTTTACTAACTGATCTACACGTGGCAGGTATTTACCTGATGATTGCCACATATCGCGATACACCAACGAAAATTTAACTTGTCGCTTTTCCATATTGTTAGATTATATTATTAGATTTTACTATTTACACTTTTTCGATTTTCACCACTTTCCCTTTTCCATCAGTGACAGCCTGAACAGCTGCAACAATAGCCGCCATTTTCCCTGCACCAATCTCAGAAGCAGAGACCTGCGATTTAGGAATAATTACTGATTGTGCTTCGGGAAGGAATCGATTAACAAACTGAATAATTACATTGCCAAGGAATACAACAAGGAATAAAATTAAAAATACAGTGATCATACCAATTCCTAACAACTCCAAGGCGATCTCAAAATTACTATTCATACTTTATTGTTTAAAAATTCATAATACATTCGATTTATTTCTTTATTAAAAGACATATTAGTCTTTTTTATTTGACATAATCCTAGCTAATAGAGCGCTAATTAATCTTTAATTGTATTGAAATTACGATCAAAAATCTTCTTCAGATTGGTTTTAAATAAGGTGGCAAATTCTGGAAAATCTTCATCCAGTTTAATAAATCCGTGGCAATTATAACATTTAATCAACTCACAGAACATATCGAAGAATCTCGATATTTGACATTTATCATTTTATTAACATAGCAATTTACCAGTAAAACAAACACAAATGCCCCCTACGCATAAGCCTGTCTTTTTCAGAAGATTAAAAATATCGATGGAAATACGCACAAAAAAATAGAATTAATTTCAATCAAGTCCTATAGAATGAAATATTCCAGCGAATACAAAACAATTAGCCCCTATTCATTTAAGCTTATTTTTACGATTTCGCTGTCCTTAAATCCAATTCGTACCGCGATGATATAAATATATTTTGAGCTGGCGTTCACAATGGGGCCATTATACAATTGCCATCCACTATCTAAATCCGGAACAAAATTTTCATCAGAAAGAATATAAGCTAATGAAGCTCCAACCGTTGTTGAACTGGCGGTTATTTCATGATTGTATATTTCCAGTATGGGGTCGGCTGTTTGCGGCTGAATACCATCGGGCCACATTTGCAGGAACAAATCGTGTTCGGGAATAAAACCTAAATCACCCACACTAACTTGCCATGTATTCATGGCTTTTCGCAATTCTTCAATTTCATTGGTGTACTCTGGTTGATCGATCAAATTATGCAATTGAAACGAGTCAATGGTACAATCATAAAATTCCTCATCCAATTTGGTCTCTCTGAAAAAGTACAACTGATCTTCGTTTAGGTGACCTTCATCCTTTAAGGTCAATAACTGATTCATCATATCCATTTGTTTGCGATAGGAAACGTCCTTATAAGCAGGTAGCTCAGGATGATAATTTCGTACATACATGAAGCGATGATTGCGTATGGAACGTATACGATCAGAAAATTCATCAAAACGATCCCCTGATCCATAAATGTATTTACGTTCAGTTTTACTTTTATATTTTCCAAGAAATGCCTGTCCTTGCATATATTCCGGAGCTTCTATTCCTGCCAATGATAAAATAGTTGGAGCCAAATCGACAAAAGAAATTAAATCATCGACACGTTCAAAATTTCCATCTCCGGGAAATTTGACCAGAAAAGGCACCCGAAGTCCGGAATCGTAATGTTCCCGTTTACCTCTGGGAAGTGGTCCTCCATGATCGCTAAAAAAGAAAATAATTGTATTGTCTAAAACACCGGCTTCTTCTAATTCTTTCAGTTTCTCACCGACTTGTTGATCGAGTAGTTCAATGTTGGAATAATTACGTGCTACATCGTTCCTTACAACTGAGTCGTTTGGAAAATAGGGAGGTAGATGAACGGTATTAGGATCCACTGTCATGGGTAAATTTTTGTTCATCCACATTCTTGATTCATGGGTCACTTCGTGGTTGAATACTGCAAAAAAAGGTTGCCCGGTCTTTCGATGTTTCCAATGTGCTTGCGGACCATTCTCGTCCCAGGCAGTAAGCGGAGCAGCAAACTGATAGTCGGTTTTGGCATTGTTGGAACAGAAATAACCCGCGGCTCTTAAATATTCAGTGAAACATTTTACCTCTGAAGGAATGACTGCCGAATAGAGTGGAACCTTTTTCCCGTCGATATCAATTGCATCCGATTCGCCGTTATACAAACGTGTTCCCCAACCAGAGTAATCTCTACCGGTACGCATGTTATGTGTTCCTATTGAAACAGGATACATCCCCGTAATGATACTTGAACGGCTAGGCGCACATACGCCCACTGTAGCAAAGGCGTTATCGTAAATCAGGCTTTGCTCTGCCAAACGATCAAGAACCGGGGTTTGCGCACTGGAATCGCCATAGAAAGAAAGTGTCGGACTAATATCTTCGCAGGTGATCCATATAATATTGGGATGTTGATCCAAATTCTCCGTAGTGCAAGATCCGAAAAGGAAAAAAAGAACTAAAAAGCCTAAACAATTTCTCATTGAAGTATAAATTATCGAAGGATAAAACGTTATATAAAAATTACGTCGAAAGTTACATAAACCATTTATTGTAAACAAGAAAGGCTATCTGCAATTACAGATAGCCTTTCTATATCATAAGAATGAATTTATGCTTGTGGAATATTTCCTCCACCAAAAACCATTGGAGGTAAATGAGGATCGGAACCCTGATTCACCTTAATTGGACCATGCTGACTTTCGTATTTTTTTACGTTATCCTGTAAAGCCATCAAAAGACGTTTTGCATGCTCTGGTGTTAGAATAATACGAGATTTAACACCCGCTTTAGGAATCCCTGGCATCACCCGAACAAAGTCCACAACAAACTCAGATGAAGAGTGTGTTATGATGGCTAAATTGGAATAGGTACCCTGCCCTATTTCTTCATTTAACTCAATGTTGAGTTGATTTTGATTCTTTTTTGTATGATCCTCCATAGCAGTTATTTAATCTTCGTCATCGTCGTTATCGTAATCCAGATTGCGTTGATCAACTAATCTGTCATACTCTTCTTTTGAACCAACAACCAGATTTTTATAATCTTTAGTTCCTGTACCAGCTGGTATCAAGTGACCACAGATTACGTTTTCTTTTAGTCCGTTCAAATTATCGATTTTACCATTGATTGCAGCTTCGTTCAGGACTTTTGTTGTTTCCTGGAACGATGCAGCTGACATCCAACTTTTTGTTTGAAGTGCAGCGCGTGTGATTCCCTGTAAGATCTGACTTGAAGTAGCAGGTACAGCATCGCGTGATTCCACAATTTTTTTGTCTTTACGACGCAATTGTGAATTTTCGTCACGTAATCTTCTGGCTGTTACTATCTGTCCTTCCTTAAAGTTCTCACTATCGCCTTTATCGATAACAATTTTTTTGTTATAAATCCAGTCGTTTTCATGCAAAAAGTCCATTTTGTCGGCCAATTGTTTTTCAAGGAAACGCGTATCACCCGGATCAACAATCTCAACTTTACGCATCATCTGACGAACAATAACCTCGAAGTGTTTGTCATTAATTTTCACACCCTGCATACGATATACATCCTGAACTTCTTCAACAATGTATTCCTGTACTGCAGTTGGACCTTTAATGTTCAAAATATCACCAGGAGTAATTGCACCATCTGACAATGGGGTTCCTGCACGAATGTAATCGCTTTCCTGCACCAAAATCTGACGAGACAGTGGTACTAAATATCTTCTTACATCATTGGTACGTGAGGTAACAATGATTTCACGATTACCACGCTTGATTTTCCCTAAGGAAACCTCACCATCGATTTCAGAAACAACGGCAGGGTTCGAAGGGTTACGGGCTTCGAATAACTCAGTTACCCTTGGCAAACCACCAGTGATATCACCGGCTTTACCTGAGGCACGAGGAATTTTCACCAAAATATCTCCGGAAGAAACATGCTGGCCATTGTCAACCGACATGTGACCACCTACCGGTAAGTTGTACGAACGAATTAACGTTCCACTCTTATCCAGAATTTTTAACGAAGGGTTTTTGGTTTTATCGCGGGTTTCAATAATTACCTTTTCTTTATAACCGGTTTGCTCATCCGACTCATCACGATAGGTTACCCCATCAATCATATTGTCAAATTGAACTTTTCCGTCATATTCAGTAATAATAACACCGTTATATGGGTCCCAATCACAAAGCAATTGTTCCTTGCTGATTTCAGCACCATTTTTGATGAACAGTTTTGAACCATAAGGTAAGTTATGAGTGGCTACGGCAATACGGGTATTTTTGTCAAGAATTCGCAATTCAGCCAAACGACTTACTACGATATCGACAGGTTTTCCTTCGTCACCTTTCTTCTCTACTACTCTTAGTTCTTCAATTTCAGCAATACCATCGTAACGAGAAACAATAGTTGATTGTGATGAAATGTTACCGGCAATACCCCCTACGTGGAAAGTACGTAAGGTTAACTGTGTTCCTGGCTCACCAATTGACTGAGCAGCAATAACACCGCAAGCTTCACCTTTTTGAACCATACGACCTGTTGCCAGGTTACGTCCATAACATTTAGCACAAACACCAACACCTGATTCACACGTTAACACCGAACGAATTTCAACGCGTTCAATAGGTGAATTTTCAATGATTGTAGAAATAACTTCCGAAAATTCTTCACCTGAACGAATAATTAATTTACCCGTTAGCGGATGATAAATATCGTGTACACTGCAACGACCAAGAATGCGTTCAAATAAAGACGAAACAACTTCTTCGTTCTTCTTAACTTCGGAAGCGATCAGTCCTCTTAAGGTACCACAATCCTTTTCTGTAATGATTACATCCTGAGCAACGTCAACTAACCTACGGGTTAAATATCCAGCATCAGCAGTTTTCAAAGCAGTATCGGCCAAACCTTTACGGGCACCGTGAGTTGAAATAAAATATTCCAAAACCGAGAGACCTTCTTTAAAGTTGGAAAGAATTGGGTTTTCAATAATTTGAGATGAGGTGGCACCAGATTTCTGTGGTTTTGCCATCAAACCCCTCATTCCGCATAACTGGCGAATTTGTTCTTTCGAACCACGAGCTCCTGAATCCAACATCATATAAACAGGGTTGAATCCCTGACGGTCGGTGCTCAAAGTTTTCATTACAACTTGAGTCAACTTGGCGTTTACGTGTGTCCAGGTATCAATTACCTGATTGTAACGTTCGTTGTTCGTAATGAATCCCATATTATAGTTCGCCATTATTTCTTCCACTTCATCGTAACCTTCCTGAACCATTTCTCCTTTGTCCTCAGGAATAATCACATCGTATAGGTTGAACGACAAACCTCCACGGTAAGCCATTTTGTAACCTAAGTTTTTGATGTCATCCAAGAAGTTGGCAGTAACAGAATTATCGGTTTTCTTCAGAATAAAAGCAATAATATCGCGAAGTGCTTTTTTAGTCAATAACTGGTTAATGTAACCAGCTTTAGTTGGAACCGATTGGTTAAATAATAACCGACCAATAGTGGTTTCAACGGTATGGAATATTGGAGCTCCTTCTTCGTCAATGTCATGAACTTTACATTTCACAATAGAGTGAAGGGCCGCTTTACCTTCGTTGTAAGCAATCACAGCTTCTTCCGAAGAGTAGAAATGTAATCCTTCACCAACAAGCCCTTTACGAGGCTTCGTCATATAGTACAATCCTAAAACCATGTCTTGTGATGGCACAGTAATAGGTGCACCATTCGATGGGTTTAAGAGGTTATGTGAAGAAAGCATTAACAACTGAGCTTCCAAAATAGCAGCATTACCTAATGGTAAGTGAACAGCCATCTGGTCACCGTCAAAGTCGGCGTTAAATCCGGTACAAACCAATGGGTGCAACTGAATAGCCTTGCCTTCGATCAATTTAGGCTGAAATGCCTGAATGGACAAACGGTGCAAAGTAGGAGCACGGTTTAACATCACCGGGTGTCCCTTCATTACATTTTCAAGAATATCCCAAACCACAGGATCTTTACGATCAACAATTTTCTTTGCTGATTTTACGGTTTTTACAATTCCTCTTTCGATTAATTTACGAATGACAAAAGGTTTGTAAAGTTCAGCTGCCATTCCCTTAGGAATACCACATTCATGCAATTGAAGGCTAGGGCCTACAACAATTACAGAACGAGCAGAATAATCAACACGTTTTCCTAACAAGTTTTGACGGAAACGACCTTGCTTCCCTTTCAAACTATCGGATAATGATTTCAGTGCACGATTATTTTCTGTTTTAACAGCATTTGATTTACGTGAATTGTCAAACAATGAATCAACCGATTCCTGAAGCATCCTTTTTTCGTTACGTAAAATAACTTCAGGAGCTTTGATTTCGATTAATCGTTTTAAGCGGTTGTTACGGATAATTACCCTACGGTACAAATCGTTCAAATCGGAGGTGGCAAAACGCCCTCCATCCAATGGAACTAATGGACGCAAATCAGGTGGAATTACCGGTACAACTTTAACGATCATCCATTCAGGACGATTTAAGGTTTTACTGGCGCGAAAAGCTTCAACAACCTGAAGACGCTTTAGCGCTTCATTTTTACGTTGCTGCGACGTTTCGGTGCTGGCCTTATGGCGAAGATCGTATGACATGGCATCCAAGTCGACCCTTTCGAGCAAACGATAAAGTGCCTGAGCACCCATATCTGCAATGAATTTATCGGGATGATCATCATCCAATAATTGGTTTTCCTTTGGCAGGGTATCTAAAATATCTAAATACTCTTCTTCAGTAAGAAAATCAAGGTAGGCAATGCCATCGACTTTTTTGATCCCGGTATTTATTACCACATAACGTTCGTAATAAATAATTGAATCCAACTTTTTAGTCGGTAAACCAAGCAAATAACCTATTTTATTGGGCAATGATTTAAAGTACCAGATGTGCGCTACAGGAACCACCAATGAGATGTGTCCCATTCGTTCGCGACGTACTTTCTTTTCAGTAACCTCTACACCACAACGGTCACAAACGATACCACGGTAGCGGATTCGTTTGTATTTACCACAATGACATTCATAATCCTTTACGGGACCAAATATTCTTTCACAGAACAATCCATCACGTTCAGGTTTATAAGTCCTGTAGTTAATTGTTTCAGGCTTTAAGACTTCTCCATGTGATCTTTCGAGGATTTCCTCGGGAGAAGCCAAGCTGATAGAGATTTTGCTAAAGCTACTCTTTACTTTATTTTCTCTTCTAAAAGCCATTTATATCTATTATTATCAGATTTCTATTCTTCAAACTATAACCCGGAACTATCCGGTAATGCGTTTACTCCATGTTAACGCTTAAACCTAAACCACGCAATTCATGTAGCAATACATTGAGCGATTCCGGAATGCCAGGTTGCGGCATAGGATCGCCTTTAACAATTGCTTCATATGCTTTTGCACGACCAATAACGTCGTCGGATTTCACCGTAAGGATTTCCTGGAGAATGTGTGCAGCACCGAATGCTTCAAGTGCCCAAACTTCCATTTCACCAAAACGCTGACCTCCAAATTGAGCTTTACCACCAAGAGGCTGTTGAGTAATCAATGAATACGGTCCAATTGAACGCGCATGCATCTTATCTTCAACCATGTGGCCAAGTTTCAGCATATAAATGATTCCAACGGTTGCTGGTTGGTCGAATGGTTGCCCTGTTTCTCCATCATACAATTGAGTACGACCAAAGTCAGGAATTCCAGCTTCTCTGGAATAACCAGTGATTTCGTCCAATGTAGCACCATCAAAAATTGGTGTAGCGAATTTCAAGCCTAACTCTTTTCCGGCCCAACCCAAAACGGTTTCGTAAATCTGTCCAAGGTTCATACGCGAAGGTACACCCAGTGGGTTCAATACGATATCGACCGGCGTTCCGTCTTCAAGGAAAGGCATGTCTTCGTCGCGTACAATACGTGAAACGATACCTTTGTTTCCGTGACGACCTGCCATTTTATCACCAATTTGCAATTTGCGTTTTTTCGCAATGTAAATTTTTGCCAATTGGATAATACCGGTAGGTAGCTCATCGCCAATGGTTACATTATAACGTTCGCGGCGTGCAATGGCTTCATGTTCCTTAAATTTGACAACGAAGTTATTAATCAGGTCATGGATCATACCGTTTTTATCACCATCGGTTGTCCATTTATTAGGATTAACAACAATATAATCAATCTCCTGAAGTTGCTTCAAGGTAAACTTAACACCTTTGTTAATGATTTCACCACCATAATAGTCGCGAACACCTTGCGATGTTTTACCATTTACCAATTGGAACAACCTTTCTTCCAAATCGGAACGTAAAGCAGCGACCTTACGCTCTAATGCTTCATCAATTTGTTCCAATGCTGATTTAGATGAGGTACGCCCCTTCTTCTCTTTAATAACACGAGAGAAAAGTTTTTTATTGATTACAACACCACTTAATGATGGTGAAGCTTTCAATGATGCATCCTTCACATCACCAGCTTTGTCTCCAAAGATTGCGCGTAAAAGTTTTTCTTCAGGTGATGGATCCGATTCTCCTTTTGGAGTAATCTTTCCAATCATTATATCGCCAGGTTTTACATTGGCTCCAATGCGAATTAAACCATTCTCATCAAGATTACGGGTTGCATCCTCGCTAACATTAGGAATATCAGAAGTAAATTCTTCCAATCCTCGTTTTGTTTCACGAACCTCCAATGAATGTTCATCGATGTGCACCGAAGTAAATACATCTTCACGAACAATTCTTTCAGAGATTACAATCGCATCCTCGTAGTTATATCCCTGCCATGGCATAAATGCCACTTTCAGGTTACGTCCCAAAGCTAAATCGCCACCTTGAGTTGCATAACCCTCGGTTAAAATTTGCTTGGCAACCACCCTTTGTCCTTTTTTAACAATTGGACTAAGTGTAACGCTGGTTCCCTGGTTCGTTTTTTCGTATTTTGGTAATTTGTATGATTTCAAATCTGATTCGAAACTCACAAAACGTTCTTCGTCAGTACGATCAATTCTAATCACAATTTCCTTGGCATCAACGTATTCAACAACGCCATCCTTTTCGGCTGTGATGTGAACGCGTGAATCGGTTACCACTCTTGATTCCAAGCCTGTTCCTACAATAGGAGCTTCTGGTTTAATCAATGGAACCGCTTGACGCATCATGTTTGAACCCATCAATGCACGGTTGGCATCATCATGCTCAAGGAAAGTAATTAAAGAAGCAGCAATTGAGGCAATTTGGTTAGGACCAACGTCCATCAATTGTACCTGTGCAGGATCAACAACGGGGTAATCGCCTTCCAAACGCGATTTCACTTTTGGATTAATAAATTTACCATCGTCAGCAATTGGAGCATTTGCTTGCGCAATAACTTGCCCTTCTTCTTCTTCAGCAGTTAAATAAATAACTCCTTCGTTGGTTAAATCCACCTGACCGTTGTGAACCTTTCTATAAGGTGTAGAAATAAATCCAAGATCGGTCACCTTTGCAAAAACACATAATGAAGAAATCAAACCAATGTTTGGTCCTTCAGGTGTTTCAATTGGGCAAAGTCGACCATAATGCGTAAAGTGAACATCACGTACCTCAAAACCGGCACGTTCACGCGACAAACCACCAGGTCCAAGAGCAGACATACGACGTTTGTGCGTCATTTCAGCCAATGGGTTGGTTTGATCCATGAATTGCGATAAAGCATTTGTTCCAAAAAATGAATTGATCACCGAAGATAATGTTTTCGAGTTGATCAGATCAATTGGAGTAAACACCTCATTGTCACGCACATTCATTCTTTCGCGAATCGTACGGGCCATACGAGCCAAACCAACTCCAAACTGGTTGAACATTTGTTCACCAACAGTTCTTACACGACGGTTTGACAAGTGATCGATATCATCGACATCGGTTTTTGAATTCACCAATTGAATCAAATACTTTATGATTTCGATAATATCCTGTTTTGTCAGAATACGAGTATCGATGTCAATATCAAGGTTCAATTTCTTATTGATGCGATAACGACCTACATTTCCTAAATCGTAACGTTTATCCGAGAAAAACAAGTTATCAATAACTTCACGTGCAGTTGATTCATCAGGCGGTTCAGAATTTCTGAGCTGACGATAAATATATAAAACTGCTTCTTTTTCAGAGTTACAAGGATCTTTTTGTAAGGTGTTGTATATGATAGCATAATCTTGCATGTTGGCATTTTCCTTGTGCAAGAGAATGGTTCTAGCGCCTGAATCAACAATCATGTCAACGTGTTCGGTTTCGATCATCGTTTCACGATCAATCACAACTTCGTTACGTTCAATAGAGACCACTTCACCGGTATCTTCATCAACGAAGTCTTCGACCCATGTTTTTAAAACACGAGCGGCCAATTTGCGACCAACCAATTTTTTAAGTCCTGTTTTAGAGACTTTAATTTCATCGGCTAATCCAAATATTTCCAAAATATCTTTATCGCCTTCGTAACCAATTGCACGCAGCAATGTTGTTACGGGTAATTTTTTCTTACGATCGATGTAAGCATACATCACACTATTTATATCCGTCGCAAATTCAATCCAAGACCCCTTGAAAGGAATGATACGAGCAGAATATAGTTTAGTACCGTTAGCGTGTACGCTTTGCCCAAAGAATACACCAGGCGAACGGTGCAACTGAGATACAATAACGCGTTCGGCTCCGTTTATAACGAAAGTACCACGCTCAGTCATGTATGGGATAGTCCCAAGATAAACATCTTGTACAACTGTATCGAAATCTTCATGCTCGGGATCGGTACAGTATAGTTTCATTTTTGCCTTTAAAGGCACACTAAAAGTTAATCCTCTTTCGACGCACTCTTCAATGGAATACCTGGGAGGATCGATGTAATAATCGATAAACTCGAGTACAAAATTGTTTCGTGTATCAGTAATGGGAAAGTTTTCCTCAAAAACACGTGATAACCCTTCATTTTTTCTAATTTCGGGGGTTGACCCAAGTTGAAAAAACTCTATGAATGACTTGATTTGTATTTCAAGAAAGTCGGGGTAGTCGAAAATGTTTTTCGTCGACGAAAAACTAATCCTTTGATTTACAGTATTCAAAGACATTTATATGATATATTTATTGAACTTAAAATATAAAACACAAAAAGGCTTAGTTCCGACGTAAGTCGGAACTAAACCATTGCAACCCAATTACGGGGTTGTAGACCTTATTTAAGTTCAACCTCAGCTCCGGCTTCAACCAATTGTTGTTTAAGAGCTTCAGCTTCTTCTTTAGAAACTTTTTCTTTGATAGCTTTTGGTGCACTATCAACTACTTCTTTAGCCTCTTTAAGACCTAAGCCTGTTAATTCTTTAACCAATTTAACGATAGCTAATTTTGATGGACCAGCTGCTTTTAAGATAACGTCAAACTCAGTTTGAACAGCTTCTTCAGCGGCATCACCACCAGCGGCAGGGCCAGCGGCAGCAACAGCTGCAGCAGCAGGCTCGATACCATACTCGTCTTTCAAAATAGCTGCTAACTCGTTTACTTCTTTAACAGTAAGGTTAACTAATTCTTCTGCGAATTTTTTTAAATCTGCCATTGTAACAACGATTTAAAATGTTATTTATAATTTATTATTCTTTTTCTGATAATGTTTTAAGAACACCAACAATGGTTTGTCCACCGCTTTGTAAGGCAGAGATAACGTTTTTCGCTGGTGATTGAAGAAGTGCAATAACATCTCCAATAAGTTCTTCCTTCGACTTCACATTGACTAATGATTCTAATTGGTTTTCACCAACATAAACACATTCTTCAACATAAGCAGCCTTAAATACCGGTTTGTTTAATTTTTTGTTCTTTTTACGAAATTCTTGAATTAATTTCGCTGGAACATTTCCGGTATTGGAGAACATTAATGAAGTATTACCCTTCAGAGAATCAAAGAGTTCTTCAGCATCCTTTTCGGAAGCTTGCAACGCTCTTTTTAGTAGTGTATTCTTTACTACAATCAGTTTTACATCTTTTTGAAAACAGGCACGACGTAAGTCGCTTGATTTTTCTGAGTTCAAACCGGCAATATCTGCAAGGTAAAAATGATTGTATGAATTGATCTCCTGAGTCAGGTTATCGATAATAGCTTGTTTTTCTGATCTCTTCATAATTCAATATTATTCCTGTACAGATTTTGGGTCAACTTGTATCCCCACACTCATTGTGCTTGACAAGTAAATACTTTTGATGTATGTACCTTTTGCAGCAACAGGTTTCAATTTAACAATAGTATTAATAAACTCAGCAGCATTTTCTACAATTTTATCGGCTTCAAAAGAAACCTTTCCAATTGCAGTATGCACAATACCATATTTATCTACTTTGAAATCGATTTTACCTTGCTTAATTTCAGTAACAGCTTTTGCAACATCCATAGTTACAGTACCACTTTTAGGGTTAGGCATTAATCCACGAGGACCTAAAATACGGCCCAATGGTCCTAATTTTCCCATAACCGGAGGCATTGTGATAATTACGTCAACATCGGTCCAACCACCTTTGATTTTCTCAAGGTACTCGTCGAGTCCAACATAATCAGCTCCTGCATCCTTAGCTTCCTGCTCTTTGTCAGGTGTTACCAAAGCTAGAACTTTTACTTCTTTACCTGTTCCGTGTGGTAGTGAAACTACACCACGAACCATTTGGTTAGCTTTACGGGGATCAACACCTAAACGAATATCTACATCAACTGATGCATCAAATTTGGTTGAGGTAATTTCCTTCACCAAGGCAGATGCTTCACCGAGGGTATAAATGTGTCCCTTTTCAAGCTTTTCTAAAGCAAGTTTTTTATTCTTAGTAATTCTAGCCATTTTAATCAATAATTAAATGTTTAATTAAATGGAGAATCACCTGTGATAGTAATCCCCATACTGCGGGCAGTACCAGCAACCATTCTCATAGCGGCATCAATAGTAAAGCAGTTTAAATCAACCATTTTAGTTTCAGCAATTTCTTTTACCTGATCCCAGGCAACAGATCCTACTTTCTTCATGTGAGGTTCAGCTGAACCGCTTTTTACTTTTGCTGCTTCAAGAAGTTGAATTGCCACAGGAGGTTGTTTGATGATAAAGTCAAATGATTTATCAGCATATACTGTAATTACAACGGGAAGTACTTTCCCAGCCAGTTCTTGCGTACGTGCATTGAACTGTTTGCAAAACTGCATAATGTTAACCCCTTTGGAACCCAATGCTGGTCCAACCGGTGGTGACGGATTAGCCGCGCCACCTTTGATTTGGAGTTTAATAAGTCCAGCAATTTCTTTAGCCATAACAAAATATTAATTTGTTGTTTTACTCCTTCTCTACTTGCATAAAACCAAGTTCGAGAGGTGTTTTCCGACCGAAAATTTTGACCATTACTTTCAACTTCTTCTTTTCTTCGTTTACCTCTTCGATAATTCCGTTGAATCCGTTGAATGGTCCATCGATCACTTTAATTGTTTCACCTACCACAAAAGGAATTGTAAGTTCTTCGTCTCTTTCGGAGAGCTCATCCACCTTCCCTAAAATACGATTCACTTCAGACATCCGCATTGGAACGGGTTCTCCGCCCTTTACATCGCCAAGGAAGCCAATCACATTTGTAACATTTCTGAGAATGTGGGGCACTTCTCCAACCAGCGCCGCTTCAACTAATAGGTAACCAGGGAAAAAGTTACGCTCTTTGCTGATTTTCTTACCATTTCTGATTTGATACACTTTTTCAGTAGGTATCAATACCTGAGAAACATAATCCTGAAGTCCCGCAGAAGCAATTTCCCCTTCGATATATTCCTTGGCCTTTTTTTCTTTTCCCCCGATGGATCTAAGAACATACCATTTTTTTTGGATCTCGCTCATTTTGTTCTTCAGTGTTTAATAAAATAGACTGTAAATAAAATCCATCAGATTTTTGAAAACTAAATCCATTAGAAATATTACCAGTGATATTATGATGGAAGCTATCATAACAACCAATGCACTACTTTGCAATTCTTTCCACGTTGGCCAAGTTGTTTTATGAACCAATTCGGTGAAAGATTCTTTAACGTAAGTTCCGATTTTCATCTTCATTAAGTTTGTTTGTGCGGATGGTAAGAGTTGAACCTACTATTGCTCCCAACCTGAGTTCATCCGCAAACACAGTCCCAACCTTTTGGGAAGGGACTGTTTGGTTTTATCTAAATCGATAATTATTCAATAATTTCAGTTACCTGACCTGCACCAACGGTACGTCCACCTTCACGGATCGCGAATTGTAAACCTACGTTAACAGCAACAGGATAAATCAATTTAATTTCGATGCTTACGTTATCACCTGGCATAACCATTTCACGTCCTTCAGGAAGAATGATTTCACCGGTAACATCCAAGGTACGAATATAAAACTGAGGACGGTATTTATTGTGGAATGGAGTGTGACGTCCACCTTCTTCTTTTTTCAATACGTAAATTTCAGCTTTTACTCTTGTATGTGGAGTAATGGTACCTGGCTTACACAAAATTTGACCACGTTTGATCTCTTTTTTGTCAACACCACGAAGCAATAAACCTACGTTATCACCAGCTTGTCCATCATCCAAAATTTTACGGAACATTTCAACCCCGGTACAAACAGTCTTGCGACCTTCTGCTCCAAGACCAATCAGCTGTAATTCATCACCAGTATGAACAACACCAGTTTCGATACGACCAGTAGCAACAGTACCACGACCAGTAATAGAGAATACATCTTCAACAGGCATCAGGAATGGCTTATCGATAGCACGAGGTGGCAATTGAATCCAAGTGTCACATGCATCCATTAATTCCATTACTTTATCTTCCCAAATAGCTTCTCCGTTCATTGCACCTAAGGCAGATCCTTGGATTACTGGACTTTCGTCACCATCGAATTTGTAGAAACTCAACAATTCGCGTAATTCCATTTCAACCAATTCTAACAATTCTGGATCGTCAACCATGTCAACTTTGTTCATAAAAACAACGACACGAGGTACGTTTACCTGACGAGCAAGCAAAATGTGTTCGCGTGTTTGGGGCATAGGACCGTCAGTAGCAGCACAAACCAAAATTGCACCATCCATCTGAGCAGCACCAGTTACCATATTCTTAACGTAGTCAGCGTGACCTGGACAGTCAACATGCGCATAGTGACGCACTGCTGTTTCATATTCAACGTGAGCTGTGTTAATGGTAATACCTCTTTCTTTTTCTTCTGGAGCATTGTCGATTGAATCGAAAGACATAATCTTCGATAAACCTTTTTTTGCTAATACCATTGTAATAGCAGCTGTAAGGGTTGTTTTACCATGGTCAACGTGGCCAATAGTACCTATATTGACATGGTCTTTATTCCTGTTAAATTTTTCTTTAGCCATAACTCTAAGATATTAGATAACGTTAACTTTAATTTATATTATCTTATTTAAAACTATTTTTTTTTCTGAGCTGATAATGGGATTTGAACCCATGACCTCTTCCTTACCAAGGAAGTGCTCTACCCCTGAGCTACATCAGCAGCAATTTATAGTCTTTCGACTTTTTTTTGAGCGGGAGACGGGATTCAAACCCGCGACCCTTAGCTTGGAAGGCTAATGCTCTATCAGCTGAGCTACTCCCGCTGGTAAAAACTTCAAAAATCATCATTCAACTTCCAAACAGCTCCTTTGGAATTTGTTTTTTGCTTTTTGAAACTGCACCCGGATAAACCGGGCTTGGTGGGAAGAGCAGGATTCGAACCTACGAAGGCTGAGCCAACAGATTTACAGTCTGCCCCGTTTGACCGCTTCGGTATCTTCCCATTTTTACTAACCAGTTCAAAAACTGGTCTAAATTGCTGTCAATATGATTATGAACCTACCTTTTTACATTAATCGGACGATTTTGTTTTCCAAAATCGCCCAGTAAAAGTTCCTGCATATTCTTAAAGAATACACAAACCCTTGACAGTCAAAAAAATTCCTGAAAAGGGTTTGCAAATGTATAAATATTTTTAATAAATTCGCAAAAATGAAACTATTTTTTAGAATTTATTTTTCTTGCAATTTTTCCTTGAATTTCTTCAGTTGACGCCTCACAGCCTCAATCGCCATATCAAGGGCTTCTTCAAATGAATTGGCTTCCTTCTTGGCAAATATATAATCTTTTCCCGGTATTGAAATTTTTAATTCGACCTCTTTGTTATTTATAGCCTCAGGCTTAATCACCTTGAGAATAACTTCAACATTAAGTATCCCATCGAAATAGGTATCCAGTTTACTTACCTTTTTATTTACAAATTCGACCAATTTCTGATCTGCTGTAAAATGAACGTCATTAATTTTGATATTCATAATTTTTTCCTCCTTTTTAGCTCCTTGGATGAGCTTGTTTGTAAATCTCTTTTAATTTTTCAAAAGTAGTATGCGTATAAATTTGAGTAGCGGACAAATTTGCATGCCCCAGAAGTTCTTTTACGGCATTAAGATCGGCTCCGTTATTTAACAGATGCGTAGCAAAACTATGTCGCAAAACGTGTGGACTTTTTTTACTAATGGTTGTAACAAGTGTAAGGTATTTATTGACCACTCTATAAATAAGTTTGTCGTACAATTGATTTCCCCGAGAAGTTATAAAAAGAAAATTAGTATTGCTACTTATTTCGGCTCTTAATTTCAAATATTCTTTTAATGGCGCATCAATACTGTGTGGATACGGCACTATTCTTTCCTTATTCCGTTTTCCCAGCACCTTTATCGTATAATCACCTTTATTTAAATTTAGAATGGTTAAATTTTTTAATTCGGCCAATCGGACTCCGGTTCCATACAATAAGGATACAATCAACTTGTCACGCACTCCTTCAAAATCAGATGGGAAAAATCCAACATCAAGCAACTGATCTAAATTTTTTTGCTGAACAAAAGTTGGTAATTTTTTCCCTACTTTAGGTTTAATGACCAATTCTGCCGGGTTGGTATCCGTATACCCCTGACGCATTAAATATTTATAAAATGACTTTAGGGTGCTGATTTTACGGTTAACGCTCCTCGCATCAATCTGATTATCCATTAACTTGACAATCCACGATCGAATTTGCCTGGATGTTACTTCTTTAAATTCAAAATCCCCGATCGATTCATTCATATACAGAATAAATTGACCGAGGTCAGTTTTGTAAGCTACCAATGTATGATTGGAATAGCGTTTCTCGAACTGTAAGTATTTTATAAATTCTTCAGAAAGCAACATTAAGAAAAGGTTTACTATTAAACAGAACAAATAAAATATATGTTCTGGAAAACCTTTAATTAATCTTCTTCTCTCTGTAAGTTTTGAATATAGATTGCTTTTTTAATCTCAATTCTACGTTCAACTGAAGGTTTTGTAAAGGCTTGACGCAGGCGTAATTCTTTTACAACACCAGTTTTTTCAACTTTACGTTTAAATCTTTTTAACGCTCTTTCTACGTTTTCGCCTTCTTTAACAGGAATTACAATCATAGTATTTTTTTATTTTCTGTTTCTTACATTTTTTAATCGGAGCGCAAATTTAGCAATGATTCATTTATATTCAAATTTATTGTGATATTTTTTGAGAAGAATTCATTATTCCTGTTCTAGTTGACGCAAAGATATGGTTTCAATTTATTCCATTCCTCGCCCAATACTATTGAATCGGTTTCCAATTGACTCACCGAAGTAAAACTCCCTCTCTTTGCCCGATAATCCATGATGTTTTTTGCTTGTTCAAAATTACAATACGGATGTTGTTTTAATTCATTGATGCTTGTAAAATTTAGGTTAATTTTAACCACTATACTGGAATCCAGAATTAAATGATCTTTTATGGCCTCATAGGTCTCGGGTGGCAAATGATAAACCTCACGCAATTGTTCAATGGAAACAAAGCCGCCTAAATAGCTTCTAAATGAACAAATCCGTTTGGCAAACACAGGGCCAATTCCTGGCAAAGATGTCCATTGGGCCGAATCGGCACTGTTAATTTCAATTTTTACAAATTTCTTTCTGCTTGAATCAATCGACGCAAACCTTTCGGTATGAGCCGGTGAACGATTATCTTTTGTGATCACCACATAAGGTTTAAGTTTTTGGTATAAAATTGAATCCAATCCGTAAATCTTCAATAAATCTGAATTCTGTTGAAAAAAACCGCCTTTCTTTCGATAATTGATTAGGGTGTTGGCCACTTTTGCAGGAAATCCCAAATGGATCAATTCGCTAAGTGAAGCTTTATTGGGGTCGAAATTCACCAAGCTATCCCGACCACCTTTAAAAATGGTTTTTTCAATACTGTTCTGAATATCGAAGGAAGATATGGCTGATTCATTTTCGGAAAGTTGCCTATCTTCCATCTCGTTTTGCAATTTTTCAAGACTATCCAACTGCGCAATTTTCTGCTCAATTTCGGCCAAATAACTTTCATCATTCCGAAACAAATCAGGGATGAAAAAACGTAAACAAATAACAATAAGCAGGAGAAATAATAGCACAATGGTCCCATTGCGTTCGGCGCGCGTCATAATTAATAAATCGCCAAGGGACTTTCGAAGGCTCATCGAACTAATTTTTTACTCAATTTTATACTTTTTTAAAAAAAAGTAAAATTATAGCCGAAAAAACGTTCATTAATTTAATGAAGCCCCTATTTGGACCGATGAATTCGTTTTTAGAATTTTATCAGGCCTAATCCATTCATAAAAACCAAGGCAATAGCTATAGGTGCGATGAAGCGAATAATTATTAAATAAATCGAAAAATACCTGACATTAAACAATCCGTTGGAAGAAAGTTCTTTTCGAAGTTTTTCTTTTCCAAAGAACCATGCTACGAATACGACGATAAGAAGACCACCAAGAGGCAACAATATGTTTGAGGAAATATCTTCCAATAAGGAAAATAAATTGCGATTTCCAAGGGAAATACCCGGTACCTTATGAAGTGACAGGCTGCAAAGAATTCCTAAAATCCCAATGCCCAGTGATGCCCATAAAGTAGCGGCTTTTCGTTTCATTTTTAACTCTTCAACAAAATACGCCACCACCACTTCTAAAATTGATATTGTAGATGTTAAGGCGGCTACAATTAGAAGAAAGAAAAACATGAGAGCAAAAATATAACCACCGGCCATTTGTGCGAAGATATTCGGCAAGGTAAGAAAGACTAAATCGGGCCCGGCCTCTGGACTAATACCAAAAGCAAACACTGCCGGGAAAATTGCCACTCCGGCCAGCACTGCAATTAAAGTGTCGGCAAAAGCAACAGAGAGAGCAGATAAACCAATATTTTCCTTCTTTTTGATGTAAGACCCATAGGTAATTAAGGTTCCCATTCCTATACTAAGTGAAAAGAAAGCCTGGCCCAAAGCCACGAGGATAGATGAAGTTTTAATCTTTGTAAAATCAGGTTTAAATAAAAAACTTAATCCTTCGCTTGCGTTAGGGAGTGTAATAGCACGAATGTCAAGAATAATAATAAGTATGAGAAGCAGTGGCATCAGAATTTTAGAATATTTTTCAATCCCCTTCTCTACTCCTGCAAGAACAACACTTCCCGAGAGGGTCAAAAACACAATGGTCCATATTAATGGACGCCAACTGCTTTCTTGAAAATTACTAAAAAGTTCATTGATTTCCAGTGAGCTTTTTCCGGAAAACTGATTTGTAATGGCCTTAAAAAGGTACTCCAGTGTCCAACCCGCCACAACGCTATAAAATGCATTAATCATAAAGGCTGCACCAATGCCCATTATCCCGATCAAAAACCATTTAGATTTTGGCTTTAAGATACGAAAGGCACCGAAAGGATTGCGATGAGTGGCCCGACCTATGGTCAGTTCCGAAATCATAACCGGAATCCCGATTAATACTATAAATCCAAGATACACCAAAAGGAAGGCCCCTCCACCATTTTCGCCGGTAATGTATGGGAAGCGCCATATGTTTCCTAAACCCACCGCTGAACCAGCCGTGGCAGCAATGACTCCAAATCTACTCCCAAATGAGTCTCTGTTTTGATTTTCCGGCAAATGTGACATTTTTCAATTTTAAAATATTCAGGCTAAAAATAACAATATTGATGCAATGGGAGTTCCAGAATCAATAATTTTCAACAATTCTTTCACATTAGCTTATACAAGCAAAAAAGCCGAAGCTAATGCTCCGGCTTTTATAACGTACTTATTTTTCTGCTTAGTTTCTGTCAATGGCATTCAAATCATCAAAAGCTATTTTCAAACGAGCAATTAATGTTTCCTGACCTGCACGCAACCAAACACGAGGATCATAAAATTTCTTATTTGGTTTATCGTCGCCATCAGGGTTACCAATCTGGCCTTGAAGATAATCATGATTTTTAGCTTCAAAAGCACGAACTCCATCCCAAGTAGCCCATTGAGTATCGGTATCGATGTTCATTTTTACCACACCGTAGCCAATTGCTTCGCGAATTTCTTCGTGACTTGAACCACTTCCACCATGAAATACAAAGCTTACTGGATGAACTTCAGACAAACCATGTTTTTCTTTGATGTATTCTTGTGAGTTTCTTAAAATCTTTGGTTCTAATTTTACGTTACCTGGTTTGTAAACTCCATGAACATTACCAAATGCAGCAGCAATGGTGAAATTTGGAGAAACAGCTTTTAAGGCAGTATAAAATTTATCGACTTCTTCAGGTTGTGTATACAGCAATGTATTGTCAACACTTGAATTGTCTACTCCATCTTCTTCTCCACCAGTAATACCTAATTCAATTTCCAAAAACTGATTGATTTTACTCATGCGTTTGAAGTATTCCACACAAATTGCGATGTTTTCGTCCAAAGGTTCTTCAGATAAATCCAACATGTGTGAACTGAACAATGGTTTTCCGGTTTCAGCAAAATTCTTTTCGCTTGCTTCGATTAAACCATCAATCCAAGGTAATAATTTTTTAGCTGCATGGTCGGTATGTAAAATAACACGAACACCATATGCTTCGGCCAAAACATTAATGTGTTTTGCGGCGGCAACAGCACCTAAAACCTGAGCTTTTTGTCCTTCTAATTTCAACCCTTTTCCGGCATTGAACTGAGCTCCACCATTTGAAAGTTGAATGATAACAGGAGAGTTTACCAATTTAGCAGCTTCCATAACACCGTTAATAGAATCTGAACCGACAACATTAACAGCAGGAAGTGCAAAGCCATTGGCTTTCGCATAATCGAAAACATATTTCAAATCGGCGCCTGTTACAACACCAGGTTTAACTACTTCTGAAATTTTCTTCATAATCATTTATTCTTAGTTATGCGTTAAGTAAATACCATCTCAACGCCTATGGTTTCTAATTGTTAAGAGAGCGCAAAATTATATTTTATTCTTTTGATTTTACCGTTTTATGTAAAGATAATTAGGAATTTAACACTAGAATAAAGTTATTGACTATATTCTTTAAAAACAAAGACTTCCATAGCGCACAATTAGAATGGATAGCCAATTGCAATATTAAAATTCAGATCAGTTGAATTGAAGCCTCTTATTAATGGAATCCAACGAGAACCCATCGGAAGCGATGGATCACGCAGTTTCAAACCTAAATCAGTTCTCAGGATAAAATACGGTGACACCAGCCTCAGGCCAAAGCCGGTACCAATGGCAAATTCCTTATAAAAGCGATTCAATTCAAACATGGCCCCTTCACGATTATCGTATTGATTTATGGCCCAAATATTACCGCCGTCAAGGAAAAAAGCTCCTTCAAAAATCCAAAAAAGCCGAAATCGGTATTCCACATTCGCTTCCAGTTTAATGTCTGCCGATTGGTTTGGGTATTCGCCACTTCCCGCAGCATAACTTCCCGGACCAAGTGAGCGCACTTGCCAACCACGAATACCATTGGCTCCACCGGTAAAATATCGCTTTTCAAAAGGTATGACATTAAAATTACCATACGGCAAAGCCAAACCGGCAAAAGCCCGTGTCGCAATTGAATTGAATTTATCGAAGCGGTAGCCATACCTAAAATCAAAATCAGCTTTTACATATTGGGCAAAACGAGTGCCGAAATACTTATAATAAAATGATTGATCTCCTGAGCCCGAAATATCATTGGTAAATTTTTCATTACCGGTTGCAGCAGCAAAAGTGCGCAAAAGATTTCCAGCCGACTCGAGATTTAATCGAAAATAATGGTAGTCGGGTCGTTTCACCAAGCCCTGGTCATTAAAAACCAAACTATAATTGGTTGAAGAAATAATATGATTGGTATAGCTGCTTTTGATGTACAAATCCTGAATTTGATCGATAAAATCGGGATTTAAACTAAAAATACGAACTGCGTTCAAGTCTAAAACATTCAACACATGACTAAATTTCGCACTCGATTTCCAGATATACCCCACCGTTGCATTCATGATGTCACGGGTATAATCGGGTCTTTCCTGATAGTTATACGCCAAAGAGAAGGTTGTAAATGGAAGTGAAAACAAATTGAACTTTTCTTCATTCACCGGCAACAAAAAACCGGGAACAGTTAATTTCATTTGTCCTCCTAACTCCAGGGTTTTAAATTCTGCATTTTGCTCATTAATAATGGTCACCTGTCTCTCATTGGCTCCTTTAAAGGTGATATCAAAAATTTCGGCACCTCCCAATAAATTGCGATGCTGGTAATTAATGTTTCCTCCAATTCCCAGATTACCCGATGTATTGGTCCCTTCCACATCAATTGAATAATTTTGTTTTACCTGTAAAGGAAGAAATATTCGTCCTTCCAGAACACCATTTAAACTATCGCCCTGGTCTTCTTGCTCGTGGTACTGAATGTTCACAAATTTAAATTGTCGAAGCGCATACAAATTATTATAGGTTTTATCTTCCCCCTTTTTTGAATAGGTACTACCTGGTTCGATTTCAATGGCCCGATAAAATAAATTTTTATGTAATGCCATTTCCCCATTATGATAAAAGGAATAGCCATCCGTTATTGTGGTATCGTTGTAGATAGCCCCATTCACATCCGAATTGCCTTTTTTTTGTTTATCAATATATATCGAATAGTCAGCGATGCTCCATTTTTTATGGTACGATTGTTCCATACCTGAACCAGAAAGACTTTTAGGGCTTTCCAGGATCAATTCAATATTGGCTCTTCGGTCGTAATAGGATGTATCAATTTGAAAATGCACAAACTCTTCAACAAACTTATAATAACCTAGATTTTTTAGTTGGTTCGCAATTCTTAGCCTTTCCTTCTCCAGCAAATCAACATCGAATATTTCACCCGTTTTTAAAAGCGATTCGTCGGAACGATCGAGAAATATTTTTGCAATATTTGGATCCTTAATCTGATAGCTAATGGTTTGAATTAAATAAGGCTCGCCTGTTTTAATGCGAAAAACCTCCTTTGCTTTTTTCTTTTTAAAGTAAACAGTATCGTGCACAGTAGCCTGGTAATAGCCTTTATTGTATAAATATTGTTGCAATTGCTGAACCGACTTATTTTCTAATCCACTATCATAAATAACAGGAGATTCTCCAATGTTCTTTAACCAACCTTTTTCCTTATCGAGCCTTGATAAATTGTATAGCCACAAATGCATTTTAAAAATCCCCAGAATACGAAGATTCTCCTTTTGACGAAGATGGGTTGTAAGCTCCTCCCGATCGATCTGATCATTATCCAGTTGAATTTCAATGTCACTCAACAAATAGTTATCGTCCGGGACATAACGCGTGCTTATACACCCCGTAAAAAGTAATGTCACCAAACCAATCGAGAATAAAAAGACACGCATATGTTGAATAAGTTGTTTCACTGAAAACAAAAATAATCATTCACTTTGTTTTCAAACAAAACACAGCAACTATAATTTTATTGCACTCACAATGTTGATCATTCCTTCTTGTTGTGGGCTCATTATTTGAATCAGCGCGAAGCAAACTACTTTTCATTTCCATTTCAGGTTTGATAAAAAATGATTAGGTTTAAAAAACGATCGAAAGATAAACGAAGATGGCCTTAAGTAAAAACAAATTAAAACTATTTCAATCCTTACAGCGTAAGAAAAACCGGGATGAACTCGGTCTTTTTATTGCTGAAGGTGAAAAGCTTGTCAAAGAATTAATCAGTGCTAACTTTAAATTTCACACCTTAATTTACACAAGACCTCAGTCCATTGATTATTCACAGCTGAATTGTGATGTGCTTGAAGCCGGTACCGATGATCTAAAAAAAATTAGTTCACTCAAAACACCTCCGGATATTTTGGCCATATGTTATCAATCCAAACCAAAACTTCTACACAAAGTAGAAGCCGATGAATTAATCATCGCCTTAGACGATATACAAGATCCGGGAAACCTGGGAACCATTATTCGTTTGGCATCATGGTTTGGAATAAAACAGGTAGTTTGTTCACCTCAAACTGCCGACTGTTATAATCAAAAAGTAATACAGGCCACGATGGGTGCCATTGCACATGTTTCGGTAGCGTATACGCCACTTGCAAAGTACTTGACAGAATCAAGGAAAAATGGGATCCAGGTTTACGGAACCTTTTTAGAAGGAAATGTTATTTACGAATCCAATTTAGCTTCTGCAGCTATTGTAGTTATGGGAAACGAAGGAAATGGAATCTCGGACGAAATAAGGGAATTACTTGATCATAAATTGTTTATACCCTCTTTTTCGAAGGACAATAAAAATGTTGAATCACTCAACGTTTCAATGGCCACGGCAATCGTATGTTCCGAATTCAAACGAAGAACTATTTAATCGATTGGTAAACTTTTTCTGCACAGAGCTCTCCATCCACGGCAGATGAAACAATGCCACCGGAATAACCTGAACCTTCGCCACAAGGAAATATCCCCTTCATTTTAACATGTTCGAAGGTATCTTCATTTCGAGGAATTCTTACCGGTGAAGAAGTTCTGCTTTCAACTCCCAAGATTATTGCATCGTTGCTAATAAAACCTTTGGCTTTTCGGCCCATTTGCTGAAAACCTATTTGCAGACTGTCTCTTACAAAACCAGGCAACCACTGATGTAAATCAGAAGAACCAATTCCCGGATGGTAAGATGTTTCGGGCAAGGAAGCAGATGATTTCCCAGCAATAAAGTCAGAGACTCGCTGAGCGGGTGCAAATTGAGTATTCCCTGCTTGTTTAAAGCATTTCCTTTCCAAATCTTCCTGAAATTGCAATCCCGCCAGTTCTCTATGATGAGAATAAGTGCGTAAATCTTCAGCACGAACTTCAACTACCATGCCCGAATTCGCAAATTTGCCTCCCCGATGTGATGGCGACATTCCGTTGACCACCAATTCATCATTACTGGTAGCGGCCGGAACAATGATTCCTCCCGGGCACATACAGAATGAATACACTCCCCTTTTATTAATTTGTTCTGTGAAATTATATGCAGCGGCAGGCAAAAATTGACCTCTATTGGGTCGATGGTATTGAATTGAATCGATTAATTCCTGAGGATGTTCCATCCGAACACCAACGGCAAAGTTTTTAGCCTCCAGATGAATACCTTGATTACGTAATAATTTATAAATATCCCTTGCAGAGTGGCCGGTTGCCAATATAACCGCTTTTCCTTTAAAGCTTTCTCCATCTTTGCTTATGACACCAACGATTCGTTCATTTTCAATTTGAAATTTTGTCACACGACTATTGAAATGAATTTCCCCCCCCGCATTTAAAATCGATTGTCGGATTTTTTGTATTACACCCGGAAGCACATTGGTACCAATGTGAGGATGCGAATCAATCAAAATCTCTTCCTGCGCACCGTGAAAATAAAGTATCTCAAGAATTCTTCTTGAATTGCCCCGTTTTTTTGAACGAGTATATAATTTTCCATCCGAGAAGGTTCCTGCTCCACCTTCACCAAAACCATAATTAGAATCCGGATTAACACCTTCATTTCGATGAATAGCTGCTATATCATGTTTCCTTGAAGAGACATCTTTTCCTCGCTCAATAATAATTGGCTTCACACCTAATTCTATCAACCTGAGCGCTGCAAACAAACCTGCCGGACCAGCCCCCACAATAATTACTTCAGGTTTTGAAACTACATTTGGATAGTCAAATTTTATGTCGGTATTTAATACCGGCAATTCACCTAAATATACTTCGAGACCTAAATTAATACGAACACTTCTTCCTCGGGCATCCACCGAACGTCGAATAATATTAACGTGACTAATATCGCTCATTGGAATTCCTAAAACTTTGCAAGCTTCAATTCTACATTCCTCAATATCACTCGCAGACTTCGGCGAAAGACTAATGTTTATTTGTTTGATCAAAATAGAAATATTTTAAAGGGAAACAGAAGAAACGAAAATAAGTTTACTTACTCAAAGTGGAAACTTAAAGTCAACATGTGCGAAGTAATCCGCTTCAAAGCCAAAGTATAATAAGTAGGCTGTGGAAAATTGGGTGGATCGGCTAAAGCATTACCGATGCCAAAACTATATTTTAATTCAGTGGATAAGCGGAAAAATTGCAAATAGGCATCCCATCCCATTCCTGCTTCGACATAATAACTTACTTTTTTCATTCGAACCAATTCGTCATAACCCGGTTTGGAAATATCGATGCGTGAAGCCAATCCTCCAATCATGAAAGGGCGTTGGTTCACAATCCGTTTTGCTTTGTATTTTACCAACAATGGAAAATCGATATAGGTGGCACGAAGCGAATAAAAATCGCTTGTACTGGAATTGCTAAGATCGTGTAAGGGGACATTATACGCCAATTTGCGATTGCCAAACGATAAGCCCGGAACAAAACGAAGATCAAGAGATTCGGTTAAACGCAGATTTGATACAATACCAACTGTAAAACCAGGCGTTAAGCTTGCAACATCCGCTCTTACCTGTCGTCCTATCGAATCCAATTCGAGAAGATAATTCGGTTCCAGATCAGAAACAACAGTTGGATCAAAAGCTGGATTATCATCCAACGAGTAGTAATGCTTCAAGCCTAAATCAAGCGTATTGATTCCCAAGGTAAATCCAAAATGTATTTTCCGATCGTCAAAGGTCGTCAAATTTGGAATGCCCCACATTTGAGCATTTACCGAAAATGCGACGCTTGCTAAAATGATCAAAAGCAGATATCCTTTCATTCGTCTAAATTTAGTTTAAGCTATTGTCTACCTGTTGGATCTAAGATTTAATTAGTGCAGATCGATTTACCCGCTCATGGAACTCGCAAAACGATATACATCTCCTTTTGTAGCGTTTCGTCATGCTCGTTTCAACTTACTAATTTTTAATAAAAACACTAAAAACACTAAAATATTGCAAAACAGCTATTTTTTATGACCGATATACAGGGTTGCTATTTTTGCACTTAGTGATATTTGACGACAATCGTCGAAATTGCAGCGCTCCAGAACAGCAATAAATTCCTTACCACTGGGAAAAACCTTGATAGACTCAGGCAAATAAGTATAAGCCCTTGGATCTTTTGAAACCATACGTCCAATTAAAGGAAGCAGCCAAAAAGAATAGATGTGGTAAAATTGTTTTACGGGGAACATGGTAGGTTTCGAAAATTCAAGAACAAGCAAAGGTTGATTCTTTTTAAGTACGCGGTTAATTTCAAGCAAACCTTTATCAAGGTCCTCAAAATTGCGAACTCCAAACGAGACCATCGCTGCATCAAAAGTTTCATCAGGGTATTGAATACTTTCCGAGTCACCAACTTCCAGTTGAACAGATGCTTCCAAATTTCTTTTTAACACCTTTTCTTGTCCAACAGCAATCATTTCCGGTGCCAAATCAATTCCAATAATTTTGACTTCCATCTTTTTTTGCGCCATAATGGCTAAATCACCTGTACCGGTAGCCATATCAAGCACCAACTCAGGCTGGTACTTTTTAAGCTCTTTAATGGTTTTTTTGCGCCATCCAACGTCTATTCCTAGCGACAAAAAATGGTTTAGAAAATCATAACTACGGGCAATGCTATTGAACATTGCCCGCACTTCATTTTTTTTTCCTGTATCGTTATTGTATGGATTGACCAACTTGTATTGTTTTAAACTGCTGTTGACATTTTATCGATATAACCTAAGGATTCATCATCAATTCGGATTTCGCCTTTTGTTACATGACCTAACATAAAAAATGGAATTTTGGAATCATAAACAAAGTCCACAAAATCTTCTTCAAAACCAGGTTCAACACCTACTATAATTCGGCCCATTGATTCACCAAACAAAAAAGAATCAATTCTATTTTCAGCAGCAGTAGTAATGTCGAAACCTAATTCGTTCGCCCAACCGGCACGTAGAAGGGAGAAAAACAAACCACCTTTACCTACAGGACCTGCACTTTCAACCAGATTCTGCTCAATTAATTCTTTCACTGTTTTTAACAGTTTTACTTCAAATTTCAAATCAAATTCAGGAAGCGGTGAACTTGTAATCCCATGGTAATATTCAAGATAATCGGAAGTAGCTATATCATCGCTGGTTCTTCCCATCAGGAATATATTATTTCCTTTACTTTTGAAATTAGGATCCATCGTCTTCACCACCTTTTTCTTGTCAGCTTTTAAGGTCCCCATTATGCTAATGATCAAAGTAGGTGACTGTGAATCGTGCTCTTCAAAATTATCAAACCGAATTTTACGGTCTGCTATTTTTAAACCAAAGGCTTCAGCAGCTTCTTCCAAACCGGCTTTAGCTCCAGATGCCAGAAAATTGCCATTGGGATCACTATAATTAATATGATACAACATGGCGGTTAGGGCAATTGGTGTTGCTCCAAAACAAATCATTTTACGCACAGCCCTTGTCACCAATATTTCAGCCGCCTTTTTGGGATCTTGTTCCAGGTGATGGTGTAAAGCATGAGTCGACATGGTCACTATCTTGCTTCCATCTTCCAATTCGATTATACCGGCTTCTGATGACAAGTCATTGTTCAACCCTTTGGGGTCCGGAATTGATTCTGAAAAGTCATTAAAATAATTGATAAGTGAAAGGTTTGGATTCACCATCAAATTATAAATTACATCACTTATGTTTTCGGGTTCGGGAATTTGATTGATGTCAAATTCTTTAATTTCATCCTGGGCCATATCAATATTCTTAATTTATCGCAAATTTAACTAAAGCTTCCAATTATCAAGAATGAATTTGAAAGGATTTAATCAAGAACACTTGAATCACAAATAAATTATATCTTCGTACAGCATTTACCAATTTTTCAATATATGAAACCCATCGCAATAGTAACAGGCGCAACTTCAGGCATAGGCTATGCCACAGCTAAAATTTTAGCCTCGAATAACTACAATGTTATCATTACCGGAAGAAGAACTGAATTGCTTCATGAATTAGAAGAAAACTTGATAAAATCGACATCAGCCGAAGTATATTCCTTAAATTTTGACATTCGGGAAAAAGATCAGGTAGAAGAAGCCTTCAACTCCCTGCCCGAAGATTGGCGAAACATTGCCTTGCTCATTAACAATGCAGGCTTATCAGTAGGATTAGAACCACTTAATGAGGGCAGCATTGCAGATTGGGACCAAATGATCGACACCAATATTAAAGGATTGCTTTATGTGACTAAATTGGTATCCAATTGGATGATCCCTATGAAGTCAGGTCATATCATTAACATTTCATCAATTGCAGGTAAAGAGGCTTATGCAAACGGTAGTGTTTATTGTGCCACAAAATTCGCAGTTGAGGCGATAACAAAAAGTATGCGCCTCGATTTCCTTAAACATAACATTAAAGTGGGTAGCATCAGTCCCGGAATGGTGGAAACTGAATTTTCAATTGTTCGTTTTCATGGCGATGAAAAGAGAGCAGCCAATGTATACAAAGGAATGACTCCACTTTACGCCGAAGACATCGCAGAAACCATCTTATTTATGGCAACCCGACCAGCCCATGTAAATATCGATGATGTACTCATTATGCCAAGTGCGCAAGGATTTACCAGGGATGTGATACGAAACGAATAAGCTTATAGGAATCCCTGGTCTTTTAAAACCTTCATCAATTTCGCTGAAAAATATTCATTGTCCGCTTTTTTATAGCGAACATCGGTGAAAACCTGTGCCAGGCTCGCCTTATTGTTTTCTTTTACAAAATTCAAATTCTCCTCAATCGCGTCCTTATAGCCATATAATTCATGAATGCCTTCTGGTGTATAGTCATGGTAAACTTCCTCGTGAAAAATAGCCTTAAAAGGCAATCTGTCGACTTGTTTAGGATGTTCATCGGGCCAGCCCATGGTTAAAGTCGTAATAGGTACTACTCCATTCGGTAAATTCAAAATCTCTATTATCTGATCGGCATTGTAGATTGTTGTTCCCAGGTAACAAATTCCCAATCCATTTTCTTCGGCAGCTACAGCTACATTTTGTGCGACCAATAAAGCATCGGTAGCAGCGGTAAACAACGAAAGGAAATTATCATACCCCGGATTGGCCTGATTTAAGGTGCACCATTGATTAAAGCGGTTAAAATCGGCACAAAAAGTCAAAACATTGGAAGCATTTACCACCATAGCCTGGTTAAAATGTGCAGGAGCCAACTTTTCTTTGAGTTCCTGACTCGTTGTGTTGATGATGGAATACAATTGCATATTACCCGTTGTTGATGCTCTACAAGCTGCCTCAATGATCGTTTGCAATAATGAGGAGGGAATCTTCTCCGATGTATACTTTCGAATGGAACGATGGTTCAATAAAGTGTTCTTCATAACTATAAATTTCTACAAAAATATATAAAAAAAAGGGAGACCATATGGCCTCCCTTTCTAATCAATCAATTCGGTATTACCTCTTAATAATCCGTTCAGTTTTAGCGATACCTTTCTCAGTGTGCAATGAGATTACGTATACACCTTGACGCAAATCACCAGTAGCGATTGTGCTCGAAGGATTAATAACTTCTTTAACAAGTTGACCTGCAGTGTTGGTAATAACAGCTTTTGTTAATACCACATCGCTAGATACTCTAATACTGATTTTGTCAGTGAATGGGTTCGGATAAATGTCAATCGAAACACCTAAGTCTTCAACTGAAACAGTTTGGAACAAATCACTTAACATACGAGGAGCAAGTTTATACTCACTGAATGAATAGTTAACAACACCAGTAATGTGGTAACTTTGACCAAGATCAGGACTAGCTTCGTACAATTGGTTGTCAATTTTAACAACAGTACCATCATTGGCTTTCACTAACCACTCGCCGAATCCATCTGGCAAGTCAGTAGTTTTCAGCTGATTAACAGTAACCAAAACACCTTCGTACATTTCTTTGCTAACATCTGCAGCAGCAATAACTGTTGCAGTAATGTCGGCAACCTTAGCTATCAATTTAACGCTAGTTAAACTTTTAATTTCAGTAAGTCCGTTAAATTCTACAACAGTACCAGTAACTTCAACACTGCTACCAATGCTTACCATTGCGGCAGCATCTTTGTCGTATACATATACACCACTCCAAGCGGCCATAGCATCCTGGATAAAGAATCCAGCACCACCAGCATCAATACCAGTTACAAAACCTTTTGTGGTTATAACCTGATCAGCAAGAGGTGAAGTTTCACCATTACCTTGGATTTCTGAAATCTTAACAACCGGTGGAACAACACCTTTCACAGAGTAAGAATATGAGCTGGCTGCCAAAGCATTTCCAGCTATATCTTTAATACCTGATCCAAGAGCTACAGTAACGCTAGCGAAGTCTTCAGCAACAATTGCTACTGTATAAACTTTACCACTTCCTGTAACTGTGCCAGCAGCACCTGTTACAACAACACCAGTAGCAACTCCGGTAACATCTTCACTAAATGTAAGTGTTACAGAGAAAGAATTATTTAAGTCAGTACCTGAACCTGGAGTTACAGCCACTGTTGGAGCAACATGGTCAGCAAAGTCACCAACAGTATAACTAAATACTGCAGGAACAAGTGAATTACCAGATGCATCAACAATTTTGTTTCCAACTTCTACGCTTACGTTTGCTTTATCAGCAGCAGTAATTGATACAGTATATACTTTACCTGTACCTGCAATAGTAGCATCACCACCTTTAACAACTACACCATTTTCAACACCAGTAACATCTTTGCTGAACGTTAATACAACATCAAAATTATTGGCTAAGTCAGTACCTGAACCAGGAGTCGCAGTAACTGTTGGAGCCATATGGTCTCCAATGGTATAAGTATATTCAGTTTTAGCTAATTTATTTCCAGCCAAGTCAGTAATTGCATCAGACAAGGTCATAACAACTGTAGCTAAATCAGGAGCAGTAATATTTGCTTTATAAACACTACCTGTAAGTAATGAATATGTAATAGTAGCAGGAGCATTTACACTAATACCACCCACTGGAACAATTACAGCTTCATCAAATATAATAGTAAGGTCAAATTCATTTACAGTATCGCGTGCAGCGATAGGATCAACAGACACACTTGGTGGAGTATTGTCACCAATTTTGTAGCTGAATTCCAATGCACCGGTAATTAAATTACCAGCCTCATCTTTAATCGTATTTGCAACAGCAACCTGAACAGTTGTATTGTCGTTTCCAACAACAGCAACAGTATAAACGTTACCAACATTTGTAGTAGCAGCAGATACAGCACCAGATACGGCGATGTCGTTAGCGCTTACAATAGCGTCGTCACTAAATGTTAAGTTAACGTCGAATGTACCTTTCACGTCAGCACCATTAGCTGGATCTGAAGTTACGATAGGACGAGTAAAATCACCCACAGTAAAGATCGTATCTACAGCAGCCATTTTATTACCAACAGCATCAGTAATGCTATCACCAACAGCGATAGTAACAGCGGCTTCCTCTGCAGCAACAATTGCCACATTGTATTCCATATCTGATACTTTCTCAATTGTAGAAGAAGTAGCACCGGCTACGTCAACACCAGCAGCAACATTCATTACAAGTTCCGAGAATTTCAGATTAACTGTAAAGATCGTTGGAATTGGAGCGGCAAAAGTGGTAATTGCAACAACAGGTTTGGTATTATCACCAACAGTATAAGTATACATGTTGATACTATCCAGAGGATTTCTAACGTCAGATGCGTCAGTAATCTTATCATTAAGTGTTAAAGTTACAACTGATAAGTCAGCAGCTTCGATAACAACATTCCAAACTTTACCTGTAGTTTTATCTACACTTAAAATAGTACCAACATTTACACTGGCACCAGCAGCTACATTCAATACATCCTCGCTAAATTCAACTTTAACAACAGTTACATTTGTTGATGCATCAGGAGTTGCAGTTGACATCGCAACAACGCTAGGAGCTTTTGTATCACCTGTGGTGAAGTTCCAGAAAATAGGATTCATAAATCCAGCATAAGCATTTCCTGCTTCATCATAAATTGCACCAGCTTCAACCAATACGTCGAATACTGTGAACTGTGGTAAGGTTACTAAAGGAATACTTAAGCTCATACCATCAGCGGCAATCATGTCTGCAGTAATCGTAATTGCTCTAAACAAATCTTTATCTGAACCAGGACCTTGTTCGTACATCAATATTTGAGCAGTACTACCAAATACTGAACCTGGTACTACTTTTTCGCAGAATTGAATGGTCAATGAAGTATCACCAGCAATATTGGTTGAACCATCAGTAGGCATAAAATGCGTTGCATCCATACACATGGCATCAAATGCATTATCTACAACAGAGAATGCCCAAACATCGGTACCAGCATATGCATTACCCATAACATCCTTAATTGCACCAGCATCAAAAGCTACACTGTATGCACCAAAACGGATGTTAGCTGCAATTGAAACAACACTATCCTTAATAGTTACTTTATCACTATTAACAGGAATCAATTCAACGCTAGTAGGTCCGGTAACAGTAATGTTTCCAGTTCCAATAGCTACAGCTTCACTAAATTTAGCTTGAAGAACAACTCCAACGTAACTTTTAAGTTCCGCAGTATTTGCAGGAGTTAAACCATTAGTAACTAATACAGGAGCAGTATTATCACCTGTTCCAAAGATCCATTCACCAGCAGCAATAGCAGCAGTTGGATTAGCAACATGAGCACCATCGATGAATGCACCAGCTTCAACAGTAACAGTATAAACTGATTCATCTTTCAACCCGGTTACATTATAAATGTACACTAAGTTTTCAGCAGTCCAAGGAGTAAACATACCAGCATCTACTTTAATGGTATCCATAGCACTAGTTAAAGTAACCATTTTACCAGCAACAGGAGTCACAGCTTCTGTAGCAGTAACTTTTAAAGTAACAGATGCAGCATTATCATTTGTTCCGTTAGGAGTACCAACAATTACAGGAGCAACATTATCATCTGTTGAGAATTCCCAAGCAGTTGCATATGCTTCTGATTTATTTACTGTAGTGTAATCGCCGTAAGGCATATCAGTTACAACACCTTCAGCAACAGTAACAACATAGGCAGTATTGTCTACTAATAATCCTTTAACAGGAATAGTAGCTACTGCATCTTTGATATTAGCTGCTTCAATAACAGTGCTGTAAATAACAGATGAATCATCTTTCTTAGAAATCACAACTGGTACAGTTCCTGGCTGAACATTTTCACTAAATGTGATGGTTAAAGCCATAGAATCTGAACTTGCAGAATTATCCGTTGGAGTAACACTCATTACTTTAGGAGCAGTTAAGTCATTCATACTAAATGCCCAGCTGCTATCAGCGATACCTGCAAATGCCAATTGTGCAGTTGACATATCGGTAATAACATCATTTCCAACTAAGATGAAGTAATCAGCTCTTTCAACTAATTCGTCAACAAAAGTGATTTTGATTGTATCATTATCAGAGTAATAACCCAATGCATTGGCCACACTTGAATGAGCAACGCGTGCATTATCAATCGCAACGGTATCAACACCAACTTTAGCCAATTTGAAATTAGCACCTGTCAAACGAATACCTTGGTCATCTTTCACAATTAATTTAGCAACTACACCACCTTTGGCTGTTGTTTCAACAACATTGGTCGATTTAGCAACAAACATAGGAGCAACATCGTCACCTGAAGTAGCAAAGGTCCAGTCAAGAGGACTAGTATAACCATTCCAGTTTACAGCATTACTACTGGTGTTTTTAATTACACCTGCATCAATTAAGATATAGAAACTTGTAACACCATCCACAACACGATTCGGGAATGTAAATTTCAAAGTATCCTTATTAAGCATACTTGCAGTAACGTCCATTTGTGACCACAATTTACTGTTGATGTCACCAGGTAGCGCATTTTCGTAATATTGATACAATCTAATTTTACCAGTACCTAAGGCAATGTCCTTATTGAACGCAATTTTGAATTCAGGACTACCACCTTTAATTGTTTCCTTGGTTGTAGCAGGCCAGCTTACATTACGGTAAACTACAGAAGGTGCTTTGTCGTCACCAATGGTAAAGTACCAATCATTGTAGCTACTAATACCCTGCCATGTTAAGCCAGTATTTACCTTATCTCTTAAACACAAGGAATCAATTTTAACATAGTAAGTTTCACCAGATACCAAATTAGCAGTGATATCAAAGATAACCACATCAGAACTCAAACCATTGTTATAGTTACTACCTGAGAATCGGGTATTAACAGCACTTAAATTCAAGACCTCAATAATATCACCATTATCAGCTAATCCACTTGGCTTAGCTTTGTACAATACCAATTGTTTTCCTGCAGCGATAAATGTTGCATCCAAATTGTTTTTAAAACGGATTACCAAATCAGTTGATTTATTGGCATCAATTGTTTTATTCACTGGAGCTACAAACTCGGCAATACTTGGTCTCGCTTGTGTTAATGTACTAAACGACCATTTGGTAATATCAGTTAAAGCAGGTAATTTATTACCACGTCCATCAGTAAATGCACCTTCAGGATAAGTAATATAGAAGGTTGAATCTGGCACAAGAGGTTTATGAGCAATTGTAATGTTTCCAGGTGTAGTATAAACACCGGTTGCAACATCGATCACATCGAAAACCTGTCCATTTGATTTGTAAATGGTTAAGTATCCGCTACCAGCTTTCATTGTATCAGGCTTAGCTACACCATTATAGTCTTCAGTCTTAACATTGATTTGTAATGCAGCTGTTAAAGCAGCACCGGAAATAGTAGATCCGGGAACAGGAATAACATCCATTTTAGTTGCCACGATGTTTACTGCAGGAGGATTAACATCCTTAACAATAAATTTCGAACTAAGGACTGAATTTAATATTGATTTTAAGGCAGGAGGAGTTCCTCTAGCAATAGTCATATCAACACCAAAATCATCCGTTTCTTTCAATGGATAAGTTGCAGCATCTAATATCACTTCGTATTCATAATTTGCTTTTAATGAACTTTCTGGAGTAATGGTAATAACAGTTTTATTAGCATTAATTGTAGCATCAGCTTTTACATAAACGCCTGCAGCTGCCGTTGTCAATCTTAATTTAACTAGGTTATCAACATTCGCATTGTCTAAAATAACATTGTTGTTATTCACAACACCTTCATCAAAAGTAATCAGAATTTTTTGATCAACAGGAATACCTTTAGCTGCGTTAGCAGGAGTAAATGTAGCAACTGGTGCACTATAATCATCAGTTCTAAAGGTGAAGACATAGTCGTTCTCCATTTGAGACTTAGCAACGTCGTAAACCTTAGCTTTTGGTACAGTTACGGTATAAGTGGTTTCACTTTTTAAACCATAGGTTGCACCAGCAGGAATTGTTGGAGTTAATACAACCCTTGTCACATTATGAACAAAAGGACTTGAAACACTAACACCATAGGTGACAGTTGCAGTATAAGGAACAGCAACAGGTGTGCTGGCATCATCTTTAATGGTAATTCCTAAGCTACTAATAGCCTCAGAAACTCCAGCAACAGCAGCAAGAGCATAAACAGTAGCACCATCATTTTTTGCATAAATTTCTTCAGAGAAATCGATGGTAATGGTAGTTGCAATACTTTGCTTTTGTGCAGTATTAACAGGAGTAGTAGTAGTTACCATTGGAGCAGCTTCGTCTTTACCATAGAATACCCATGTTTCTTTACCAGCTCCAGAAGCAATTGTTGTAAGAGGAGAACCAGCAATCCTAGGCATTCCTGCATACTTAACAGGCTTACAAGCCATGTCTACAAATACTCCGGCATCCATAGTCACATAATAAGCTACACCAAAAGAATACTTATTGTGAGTTGGAATGGTTGCTTTTTTATTGGCAATTGTAATACCTGCAGTAACAGCAGCACCATTCACAGAAATAATTTCCTGAGCAGCAGCACTACCAATACGCCAGATGTAAATATTACCAGTTCCAACAGCAACATCCTCGTCAAATTGGATGGTTAAGCCTTGATCGTTCGATGTTACGACTGAACCATCTCTTGGAGTTACATCATCATAAGCAGCAACAGCACCAACAGCTGGCATAACCTTAATCTTAGGATCAATTTCATCACCTGTACTAAAGGTCCATGCAGTTTTTCCATAGAAGAAATCGGCATATATGTTACCAACTATGTCTTCAATAGCATTAGGGTTAATTTCAACATAATAATTTGCTACAGCAGTCTGTGATGGTAAAGCACCAGCACCTAAAGTGATCACAATTGTCGAATCATTACCAACGCCGGCAACACCTGGATTCTGAACAGCAATACCACTAATGGCAACAGCTTTGTCAGTTCCTGAATTACGTACCCAGAAATAGTCATTAATTGCACCAGTTGCCAAAGCTGTTAATCTAACTTTCTCGTTAAATTTCAACTTGATCGTTGTAGTTGATGGAATACATGTTCCTTCTGGTGTTTTTGTTACCAATAAAGGCTTAACGTTATCCAATGTAGAAACATTACTCAACTTACCAATTGCCTGCAAAGTAGCACTTACAGTATGATTCATTAAATTACCTGCAGCATCTTCTGCGGTAAAATAAATATCATAAGCAGTTTGTGAGGCTAAACCAGTAATATCATAACTACTTGCAACAGCAGTAGCAGCAAATGAACCAGTTTTAGTCGCCTTAATATCAGCTTCAGTGTTAGTTATACTAACATCCTTTAATACCACTTTATAATAAACGGTAGTAGCTTCACTGGTTGAAATTGTATTGATGGTAATTTTATTGTTACCAGGAACAGCAGTAAATGCGAAACCTCCAGCAGGCCACTCAGGATTTTTAGTATCCTCAGCCTTAAATTTACCAACGATACCGGCTGATAAATCATGTTTAGCAGTTGATACATCTTTAATATCATTTGCAACAATGCTTACAGTAATAGTTTCCTCAGAAACAAAATTTGCGTCTGGGTTAATTGTAAGTATATTATTATCAAATGTATAAGTGTAAGTCAATGTAGCTAACGATGCATCTTGTAATAATACAGGCTTTTTTGCAGCAGTATTACCTACAGTAACAGGCTCACTAAAGGTGATTACAATATTACCATCCTTGCTAATTTTAGTTGGCAAAGTAGCCAATGAACTTGCAACGTCGGTATCATTTACTTTAATGGTATTAACCGTTGGAGCAGTTTGATCTGTTGTTTCAAAAGAATACTCAACATTAGGAGCAGCAATAAGTGCACCACCATCAAGGTCATTAGTTGTAGCAATAGGTTGATTTCCTGCACTAGCATGATCAACAAATGTACCACTGGTTACGGTTACGAAATACTTCGTATCTTTTACCAAAGGAGTACTAATTGGCACAGTCAATTCATCGTGTGCGGCGTTCCAAGTCCAGGTTTGTGCTGCACCAAAATCAACAGTAGCATGCGCGGTGTAGTTTCCTCCAGTAAGCGTAGTATTCCGAATGGTTAGGTATTTAGCAGTTGAAGGGCTCACCAACCAAACAGGTTCAGTAAATTTCAATACCAAATGACCAATATTTACATCTACACTGGTAGCTCCATGTTTTGGATTACTATTTACGATATCGTAATTTGGTGCTGGATCCGTATTTGTTTTAAAATTCCAAGCCGTTGCATCAGCTAAAAGAGCAGATGCATTGACAGCCAAGGCACTTGTATACAAAGCAGAATTATCTGCTTCATCCTTAAATGCATTACCATCTATTTCAACCCAATAATCTTGATTATATTTTAAACCAGTGTTTAACTTAATCGTTACGGTTTGATTGGCAATCGTAACTACGGTTGCATCCTGAGCCATAAATGTAAAATCAGGCAAGCCAATGTTACCTACTTCTCTAATGTAAATTTTACCTGCACCAGCAACAATTTTGCCACCAGTTTCAGTGAAATTTAAAACTAAAGATGTTGGTAAAGTAGCTGTTGTAGAATTATCAGCAGGTGTAACACCTGTTGCAATGGTTAACAATGGTTTTGTACTATCCTTCGTCGTAAACTTCCATGTTGTTTTTCCATCATATGCATCCGCCAAATTTCCAGCAGCATCTTTAAATGCACCAGCATCAACTTTTACATAATAACCAGTTTCAGAAACTAATAAAGGAACACTAACAGTAACCAATGCACCAGCGTAAGTTGCAGTACCTACAGCCACTGAAGAAATCAAAGCATCGTCAGAAACACGGTAAACATTTACATTTCCTGCATTAGCAGTAACATTCTCACTGTAAGTAAGCGTTAGAGTGGTATTACCAGCAACGCTAATTGGCACATTAACCTGACCCAAATAAGGAGTAAACGATGCCAAAGTTGGCTTTTCGTACTCACGAATCTTCAAGGTAACCGTATTCGCAGTTATTGCGTTTTTAGCGGCGTCGAACAAGCCATTTATTGTAACCACATATGATTCTGTAGGATCATATGCTGACATAAAGGCTTTAAAATCGATATCAAAACTTGCACTGCTTACTGCAGGAGCAACGGCAGGAGTTGAAACGCCATTTTTGATGTCAAAATTCAACATTACATTGTCTGATACGCGCTTCACCGTAACTAAACTACGCATGAAATTCTCATCAGCAGGATCAACTGCGTCACCATTAGAATTGTAAACAGCCTCGTTAAAAGTAACATTAACCACTAAATTATTGGAACCGGCACCATCTTTATCGATGGCAGTAGCTCCAGTTGGGAAAAATGTAACAGCAGGTTTATTTTCATCCTTAGTGGTAACTGCCACTTTGTTGGATGTACCCATCCCAGATGTTGCAGTTTCCCAGTAATTCATTGTATTACCGGCCAAATCAATCATACTTTGAGTAAACTCAACCGTATAAGTATTGAAGTTTGGAAGAAAATCAGCAACAGGATCAATGGTCACTTTTTGTGCATTTTCAAAAGTTGCAGTAAATGCCAATAAGTTTCCAGCGGCATCGCGCAAGAAAATATTATTTGCGTTGAAAGCAGTACGAGCTGCATCACTATTGGTGATTGCTTCGCCAAAATCAACTACAATATTTCCGTTAGATGCGATACTAGCTGTTTGAGCCAAAGGACTAGTACCAACAATATATGGAACAGGACCCTGGTAATCTTCAACTTTAAAATTATAGGTAATGGCTGGTAGTATATTCGCAGAACCTTTTACAGGTACAACTGCACCCACCACTAAACCAGCTTCATCAGTAATTTTGTTCGTAGTAGAAGCTAAAATAGATACACTAATGTTAGCACCACTTTTCCATCCTGCAGCATAAGTATTAAAATCAGCTTGTCCGTTAGTCGTATTTATTGCAGGAGTAATTGTTAATATTGTTCCTGTAACATCTAAAGCTACAGTATAATTCGCAGGAGCAATAGTAGTCTCTGCAGCAGTACCAACTTTACTTTTTACAACAATTGGACTACCTACCAAAATAATTTTCTCATCAAAAGTAATTTTTATTGGAGAATTTTTATCAATGGTAGTTGCATCGTGAGCGGCGTTGGTCAAATCAATTGCACTTGCAGCAGCATTTTTATTTGTAAGCAATACACTTTGAACAACAGGAATGTTAATGTCATTGGTCAATACATCATCAACCATATTGGCAGGTAACAATAATTCTGCAAGAGTGCTTGTATTTACAGTTGTTGCTTTGTCTTTAGCCACAAAATAAATATCGTATTTTGTATTTGAAGCCAATACAGCACCAGCTTTATCTTTAGTGATATAACCTGTATGGATTATCGTTTGTGGAACGGTAGTCACCTGAACAGGAAGTACAGTACCAAAAGTCAAAACGTCAGCAACAGTTGGAGCAGTACCACCAACAGCATTGCTGTTCGAAGGCATAGCCAAACAATAAACTTCTACCGGAAGACCAGAATCATCAGCGGTAGATAGTTTTACTGCTAATTTAGTTTCGTCTAAACCTGCAGCAACATCACCGGTAAATAAAACCAAACCGGCACCTTGCGCTGCAATTGAAGAAAGTTTAGGAGCCTCAAAATCACCAGCTTTAAAGGTATATGTACCAAGAGCACCGAATGTTTTTGCAGCATTTTTTTCATTATCGAAAAATAATACTGAAGGATCTACAGTAGTAATGGTATATGTGGCTAAATGAGCCCATGAAGTTGTAGGTTCAATTTTCACCTGATTGTTACCAATATAGGTTGCTTTAAATGCGGGTGCAACTGCAGGGGCAGTAGCAGCGATAGTAAAAGCACCAGTTACATCGTTACCTGATACCCAGGCAGTACCATCAGCTTTAGACAATACAAAAGGCAATGAATTGGCAGCATAAGGAAAACAAGCCGTACGATTATCTTTGAAGCTTACAATAATACCTTCTTTTGCAGCAACATCATTTTTGTTACCAACAGTATAAGTATCAACAGTAGGACCTGACATATCCGCTGTGCGGAATCTCCAATCGGTACTATTCGTAATAGGAGCTACAAATTGACTATGTGTTGACAAATCCTCGAAAGCATTGGCCTCAACACGCACATAATATTCAGTAAGTTGCTTCAATACAGGTTTTGCGGGATCATTAAGCGTAAGAATCGCTTTTTTTGCAGTTGCAAAACCAAAAGAAGTTGCAGGATAAGTTGAATGGTAAAAACCTTCACCATTGGGTCCTACTTCATATAAAACAACATCACCAGTACCGGCTTTAATGAGTTCACTGAACTCAATAATTAAGGTAGGGGTTAAATCACCTGCAATAGCTTCATCATTCGCCTTAGGCGCTAATTTAGACATTACAATTGTAGGTGTAGTATAATCACCTACTGTAAAATTCCATTCGCCATTGTTTGCCGACGGACTTGCAAGGTTAACTTGCAAACCAGCGAAGTAATCACCTTTATGAGCACTTGTATATGCTCTAAAAGCGTCACCTGTAATAGTGATGGAATGAACAGCACCTTCGACTTTAAAGTCATAGTCAAAAGTAACGGTTACCGTTGCACCTTCGATTTTAACCCTAGAGTTAGTACTAAGGTCGGGTTGACCTTCAACAGAGAGAGAACTTTTGGTCACCGAGATCGCTTCGATCTGGATACCAGAGTTATTGTAAAGACCGATAATACCAGTTCCGGAAGCAACTTCCATAGCATCACTAAAGGTCATCACAAAACTGTCGCCCCTCTTAAAAGCCACTCCTGCCGGATTGTCCGCCGGAACCAAGCCACCATTCGGTGCGCTTGCTTTTAGCGTCGGAGCAGCGGCATGAGCGAAACTCAAACTCATCATACTAAAAAGCATGATCAGTCCTAAGAGTCGTGTAAATGATTTTCTCATAGCACTTTCTTTTTTAATTGAACTTAATTGATTGATTGATTTAAATTTATCTATTTTTTTCATCATTCTTATTTCCAGACTGTTTACAACAGTCCATAATACGCGACAAACCTAATAAAAATAATCGATAAATCACAAATAATAATAAATATAATGATCGACAAAATTTATTCGGTATCCGTTTAATCATGCTGGTTTCGTCCGCTTCTTTGCTAAATGAAACCAGCCCTCTTTTTTTTGTTAAATTATATAAAACACTCCCTTAATTTTAAAACTCTCATCAGTGCAATATTAATTTCTATTTTTACGTCTTAATTAAAATAAAAGTAAAATTAATTGTAAAACATAAGTTAACAGAACTTACACTATATGAAGACTAATTCATTGCCTATTTTAAAAATAGCCAATCTTAAGATCTATTGTTTTTTGATTTCATTCATTCTTTTGTCTGGCTGTAAAACCTGTGATTGTCCATCTTACTCTCATATCACAAACGTCAAAACAATGTTTAACAACACGTATTTTACCAATTTGCTTTCTAAAAACAGACCTACCCGAGCTTTTTACACGAATGCAATGAAACTAATTCAACATTTCAATTAACTATACTTACTACAAGATAAAGAATAAATCCCCTACCAAAAAAATATTATTTTTTCAAAAGGACTTTTGGAAGCCACAAGTGTTACCAAATAATTATTCTTAGCATCGAAACGTTAAATAGAAACTGAAAAACTTGAACTTTAGAGGCAGATGTGTTTATTTTGTGGCGCTTAAAGAAATGCAATTTTACTACGCAATAATTAATATCTAATAATTTAAAACGATTTATTATGTCAAAAATCAAAATTGGGATCAATGGTTTTGGCCGTATCGGTCGCTTTGTTTTCCGTGTAGCTTCAGCTAATGCAAACGTACAAGTGGTAGGTATCAACGACCTTATCGACGTTGAATACATGGCCTATATGTTGAAATATGATTCAACTCATGGTCGTTTCAACGGTACTGTTGAAGTTGTTAATGGCAACTTAGTGGTGAATGGCAATACCATTCGTGTATCTGCTGAACGTAACCCTGCCGATTTGAAATGGGATGCTGTTGGTGCAGAATACGTTGTAGAATCAACTGGTCTTTTCTTAACTGACGAAACTGCTCGCAAACACATCCAAGCCGGTGCAAAAAGAGTTGTATTGTCTGCTCCTTCAAAAGACGCTACTCCAATGTTCGTAATGGGTGTTAACAATACTGAATACAAAGGTCAAGATATTGTTTCAAACGCATCATGTACTACAAACTGTTTAGCTCCTATCGCTAAAGTATTGAATGACAACTTCGGAATTGTTGAAGGTTTAATGACAACTGTTCATGCTACTACTGCAACACAAAAAACAGTTGACGGTCCTTCAATGAAAGACTGGAGAGGTGGACGTGGTGCAGGCCAGAATATTATTCCATCTTCAACAGGTGCCGCTAAAGCTGTAGGAAAAGTAATCCCTGCTTTAAATGGCAAATTAACCGGAATGGCTTTCCGTGTACCAACTCCTGATGTATCAGTAGTTGATTTAACTTGTCGTTTAGAAAAAGGTGCAAGCTATGCACAAATTTGCGCTGCAATGAAATTGGCTTCTGAAACAACCATGAAAGGTGTTCTTGGTTATACTGAAGAAGCCGTTGTATCAAACGACTTTGTTGGTGAAACATTAACTTCAATTTTCGATGCTGATGCCGGTATTGCTTTGAACGACAACTTCGTTAAAGTAGTTTCATGGTACGACAACGAAATGGGATATTCTGCCAAAGTTATTGCTTTAATAGAGCACATGGCTACCGTTAAGTAAGCTGAATATCAAAAATATAAAAAAAGGGATTCGTGAGAAATCCCTTTTTTTATGCAATTTATCATATTTTCTAAAGTTTCGAATTCATTTCTCCATTGTTCTAAATGTCAATTTTTCCATTTATCGTTCTAAAAACCTTTTTTACAATCGATTAAAAGATCATTGATTGACACTCATAAAAAATCCATGCCCGAAATATTTGCATGCTACGATACAATAAATACTTTTGAAATGTATTTGAACAAAACAAGGAATACCGTTTCCTCGATTAAACTATCAGTTCATTGAATATCAGAACAATTGGTTGAATCTCATCCAATTTTAACAATTGAAGAGTTTATATTAAACATTTAATAAAAATCGCAATCCTATGGAAAAATTACTCAATGATCAATTGTTGGATTATACCGTTTATGGAAGACCAAACCAACAATTAGACCTTATGACTTTGCCTGAAAAGTCGCCACAAATGCAGGAGAGTGAAATTGAAAAAGGAAATTTGCAAGATTATCTTGAAATTTACGGAGAGCTGGAAGATAATTAATAAAGGGACGGGAGTCCCTTTTTTTATTTACAATACATCCTCTATTTTTGGAGAAATTTTTACAAATGACAAAAACTCTTATAATTGTTCTTGGCCCAACAGGAATTGGTAAAACGAATTTAAGCATTTCATTGGCCACGCATTTAAAAACCGAAATTATATCCGCTGATTCCCGCCAAATATACCAAGAGCTCCACATCGGAACAGCTGTACCGGATTCTCAGCAACTTCATACTGTTAAACACCACTTCATTCAAAGCCATTCCATTCATAATTATTACAATGCAAGCCAATTTGAAATTGAAGTTTTACAAAAGTTAAATTCACTTTTCGAAAATTATGATACGGTGATCATGTCAGGAGGATCAATGCTATACATCGATGTCGTTTGTAATGGCATCGACGACTTACCGCAGATAGATCCTGATACCAGAATTCAACTTGAAAATCGTTTAAAGAATGAAGGATTAGAAAGTCTTCGGACAGAATTACAAAAAATCGATCCGGAATATTACCAATTAGCCGATTTGAAAAATCATAAACGAATCCTTCATGCCCTGGAGATTTATTATTCCACCGGCAAAAAATATTCCTCCTACCGAACCAATGTTAAAAAAGTACGTGACTTTACAATTTTAAAAATTGGCTTAAATACCGATCGTGCTCTTCTTCATGAACGGATCAATTTAAGAGTTGATCAAATGATCCAAAATGGGTTGATTGAAGAAGCAAGGAAAGTATATCCATATAAACAGTTGAATTCATTAAATACAGTAGGCTACAAAGAATTATTTTCTTATTTTGATCACGAAATAACACAAGAAGCAGCTATCGAATTAATTAAACGTAATTCGCGCAGGTATGCACGTAGACAACTTACCTGGTTTAATAAAGATCAGGCTATCAATTGGTTTAATATTAATCAGGAAGAAACAATTATTTCCTTTATCGACGATACATTAAAAGAAATAACTATTCAACCTCAACAAAATAGATAAGTTCCATTTGGCCTTCAATCAGGCTGAGCTAATAAACCGACAACATGAAGATACTAATTATTGGTCCGGCCAATCCTTACAGGGGAGGTATTGCTGCCTTAAATGAACGTTTGGCCATACAATTAATTAAAGAAGGACACAATGTTGAAATCATCAACTTCTCCTTACAATACCCTTCATTTATATTTCCGGGTAAAACCCAGTTTACCTCTTCACCCGCTCCAAGGGAACTAAAAATAACACGCATGCTAAATGCGATGAATCCGTTCAATTGGATTCGTACTGGAATCAAACTTTCAAAATATAAGGCAGATATTGTGTTGGTCCGTTTTTGGTTACCATTGATGGCTGCGTCCAGCGGAACAGTTTGTAAACTCATCCGACGAAATAAACATTCGAAAATTATAGCCATTGTGGACAATTTATTGCCACATGAAAAACGACCCGGGGATAAGGTTCTCACCCAATACTTCATGAACCAAACCGATGGGCTCATTGCCTTATCCGATTGCGTTTTTAATGATTTAGATTTATTTCGAAAAGATCAACCAAAATTACTCACCCCCCACCCCATCTACGATCATTATGGTGACAGAATGCTAAAGCAAAATGCATTACAACTCTTAGAACTAGATCCTTCATTTCATTACCTGCTGTTCTTTGGCTTTATACGTGACTACAAGGGACTCGACATTTTACTTGAAGCGATATCACATCCCGAAATATTTTCCAAAAACATTAAATTGATAGTGGCCGGTGAATATTACTCTAATGAAGAAAAATACACCCGGCTAATTCATGATTTGAATTTGAATGACAAAGTCATTTTACATACCGAATACATATCGGATGATACCATTAATCAATATTTTTGTGCAGCAGACCTAATCACACAACCGTATAAAACTGCAACTCAAAGTGGTGTTACGCAAATTGGATTTCATTTTCATAAACCCATGTTGGTGACCAACGTTGGAGGTTTACCTGAAATAATTAAAGATAAGGTGTCTGGTTATGTAGTAAATCCTGATCCGCAATCGATCGTTACTGCCTTATTAGATTTTTTTGAAAACAACCGTGAACAACAAATGATTGTTGAAGTTGAAAAAGCCAAGGGTCAATTTTCGTGGGATAATTTAACAAACGCTATATTTGAAATCAATACGCTTTGTTCTTAGAACAATTTCGTTTAATATTGCTTTTATACAATATAAAAGTAAGGTAAATGCCAACTTCATCAAAACTTGAGCAACTTCAGATACAAGAGGCTTTTGATAATCTAATCAAATCATCTTCTCATGTTTTGTCGCCTGAGCAATTGGAGTTGATAAAAAAATCATTTGAATTTGCCAATAGTGCCCATGCCGGTGTACGCCGAAAGTCAGGTGAACCCTATATTTTGCATCCACTAGCAGTGGCAACGATAGTAACAAAAGAAGTTGGTCTGGGAACCAAATCCATTGTTTCTTCCATCCTGCACGATGTTGTTGAAGATACCGATTACAAATTAGAAGACATCGAAAATCTGTTTGGTGAAAAAATTGCAAGTATTGTTGATGGTCTAACCAAACTGGAAGGTGATTTTGACTATAAACAAGCCACCAATTTCAGGAAAATGCTCCTCACCCTTTCCGACGATATTCGTGTAATTCTTATCAAAATCGCTGATCGTTTGCATAACATGCGAACACTTGAATCCATGCCCCCCAACAAACAACTAAAAATTTCAGGGGAAACATTACACATCTACGCACCACTTGCTCATCGACTTGGTTTGTATGCCATTAAAACCGAACTTGAAGATTTAAGTTTAAAATATAAATACCCTGACAAATACAAGGAAATATCACTCCAACTTCGCGACAAAGAAGAACATCGACGTTATTTGGTGGAACAATTTATCAAGCCCATTGAAGAAATACTGAAAAAAGAAAACATCGAAGTATCCATTAAAGGACGCCAAAAATCTATCTATTCCATATGGAAAAAAATGCAGGTAAAACGCGTTTCCTTCGATGAAGTGTACGATTTATTAGCCATTCGAATTGTATTCAAATCGAATGCAAGCATTGATGAACGACGCAAAAGTTGGGAAATATTTTCCATCGTCACGCAAATTTACAACTACAAACAGGATAGAATACGTGATTGGATTACCATGCCCAAAGCCAATGGCTATGAAGCCTTGCATGTTACAGTAATGGGCCCTGAAGGCAAATGGGTTGAAGTTCAAATCAGAAGCGAACGAATGGACGACATTGCCGAGCGTGGTTTTGCCGCTCATTGGAAATACAAAGGGAACGATCCTCATGAAAGTGAACTGGACAAATGGGTTGAACGAATTAAGGAAATTCTTCAAAATCCGGAGTCAGATGTGCTGGAATTTCTCGATGATTTTAAACTTAACTTATTTACTTCCGAGATCGTAGTTTTTACGCCAAAAGGCGAAATGAAAACGCTTCCAAAGGGATCAACCGTGCTCGACTTTGCCTATGAAATCCACACAGATTTGGGCAATAAATGTATTGGAGCGAAAATCAACCACACCTTAGTTTCCATAAGTCATGAACTAAAAAGTGGAGATCAGATAGAAATAATAACTTCGGAAAAACAGAAACCACAGGCCCACTGGTTCGATGTAGTGATTACTGCAAAGGCCAAACAAAAAGTTAAGGATTCCTTTAAATTGGAACACAAAAAACACATCGATTTAGGAAAACAATTGATCGAAGATGCTTTAAAAAAAATAAATAAATTTCCTTCCAACGAAACCATTAATATTCTTCTTGAACACTTTCAACTGGAATCAAAAATCCAAATGTATACAAAAGTTGGAACAGGATTTTGCTCACTTAACGACATTGATAAAGTATTTACCGTTAAGAAAGAAAAAGAAGATAATAAATTTGTCAAATATTGGAAGTTGAGTATTGGACGTAAAAAGAAAGAAGAAGAACAAGTTCAAGCCTCTGTAAAAACACCAATCGACCTTAAAAAAACATACATTTTAAGCGAGGAAAATATCGAAAAAAACTTCCATTTAGCGAAATGCTGCAATCCCATTCCTGGCGATGATGTCATTGGTTATTTAGAGGACAATCAAAAAATTACCATTCATAAAAAGTCATGCCCCGAAACCATTCGATTAATGACCAGTAAAGGTGATAAGATCATTACCGCTAAATGGAAACAGTTCAAAATCCTATCCTACCTCACCCACATCAGCATCCGTGGATTTGATCGAATTGGAATCGTAACTGACATCACATCAGTGATTTCGAAAGACAATAACATCAACATGCGTACCGTTAGGTTCGATACAAACAATGGTGTATTTACAGGGAATCTTGATCTTTATGTTCACAATACCGATGATGTTGAAAACATAATTACCCGCTTAAATAAAATCAAAGGAATAGAAAGTGTAGAACGATTAGAAGAAAATTAAACAAAAAAAAGAAGGCCTCTTTTATATCACCTCAAATTTTATATATTTGCTCTAATTTAAATTTAGTTTAATTATGAATAATCAAAAGTTAAAGAACACTGCGAAACGATTATTTATTGAATATTTAGAGAGCAAAGGTCACCGAAAAACTCCTGAAAGATTTGCTATACTCGATGAAGTATACTCCAGAACCGGACACTTCGACATTGAATCGCTCTACATTTCAATGAAAAACAAAAATTATCGGGTCAGTCGGGCTACACTTTACAATTCAATCGATTTATTACTAGATTGCAAATTGGTGGTCAAACATCAATTTGGTAAAAATATTGCACAATTTGAAAAAGCATATGCTTCCGAAATCCATGATCACATGATTGATGTGAATTCGGGTAAAGTGACTGAATTTTTTGATCCCCGAATCAGGCAGATCATTGAAGATACTTGCAAAGACCACAACTTCAAACTATCGCACCATACCTTATACATTTACGGTGAAATAGATAATGAGAAAACCAATTAGGATTTATTTTTCTCAAGTAATAAATATGCAATAAACATCAGTTGAATTGTTTGTTGGACAGTGAATTGTTTTGTACTTTTGATTGCCAAAACCAATAATGAAATACCGGCGGTTTATTCCAACTATTTTGGGATAAACCTATTTTTTTGTATACCAAATACAATCGAAAAGAAACGAATAATGAAAGTAGATGTTTTGCTAGGCCTCCAATGGGGCGACGAAGGTAAAGGTAAAGTGGTAGATGTACTGACACCTAACTACGATGTTATTTCACGATTTCAGGGCGGCCCTAACGCTGGTCATACCCTTGAGTTTAATAACATCAAACAAGTACTTCACACCATACCTTCAGGTATTTTCAGGGAAAATAAAATAAATGTCATAGGAAATGGTGTGGTACTCGATCCATCAATTTTTAAAAAGGAAATCGAAAGCCTTAAAAAAATTGGATTTGACATCACCAACAACCTTCTTATTTCAAAAAAGGCCCACTTAATATTGCCCACCCATCGTTTACTCGATGCAGCTTCGGAACAATCAAAAGGTGCCACAAAAATTGGTTCCACCCTTAAAGGAATTGGACCAACTTATCGCGACAAAATTGGCCGTGACGGATTAAGAATTGGCGACTTGCTCAATAATTTCCAAGAGAAATACGAAAACCGAAAAGCCATACACATCCAACAACTTGAAAAATATTACAACTACGATTATAAAGAGCAATTGGCCGAATTCGAAAAAGATTGGTTCGAAGGTGTTGAAGTGCTTAAAAAATTCAAGTTTGTCGATTCCGAACATTTTATAAACAACGCATTAAAAGAAGGAAAATCAGTAATTGCCGAAGGAGCTCAAGGTACAATGCTTGACATCGATTTCGGCTCATATCCTTTTGTAACATCGTCGAATACCATTTGCGCCGGCGCATGCACCGGACTGGGAATTGCACCTCAACAAATTGGAAAAGTATTCGGAATTTTTAAGGCTTATTGCACCAGAGTTGGAATGGGGCCTTTCCCCACCGAACTTTTTGATAATGATGGAGATGATTTACGCAAAGTAGGTAATGAATTCGGATCAACTACCGGACGGCCTCGCCGATGTGGATGGATCGACCTGGTAGCGCTTAATTATTCCATCATGCTAAATGGGGTAACCGATTTAATTATGATGAAAGCCGATGTGCTTGATCTATTCGAAACCATTAAATTATGCGTGGCGTATAGTATAAATGGTCAGGAGACTACTGAATTCCCTTATGAATTGGACGAAAATGTCATTCCCATCTATAAAGAATTGCCCGGATGGAATCAGGACTTGACCAGTATTACTGCCGAAAATGAATTTCCTAAAGCGCTAAATGAATACATAAAATTTATTGAAGATGCTACCGGAGTTCCGATCACCATCGTTTCGGTTGGTCCAAAACGACTTCAAACAATAGTTCGATAACAATGAACTCTTCATACTTCAACCCGACCTAAACGTCGGGTTTTTTTATTCCTTCTTGTTAATTTTTATTGATAAATTGACTAAAATCATTTCGATATCAAAATCTGATTAACTACTTTTAGAAAGCCTAAGTTTTTATAGGGGGATTCGAAAAGGTTTATTTGGTAAATTTGAATTAATCAGGAACAAAATGCATCGCTTGCTAAACAACTTGATTGATCTTAATGAAATTTCACTATAAAGAAAGGTTGTTCTCATTCTGAAAAACGAAGAAAATGAATATTATTCGACCAACATTGGTGCTCAACAAAACAACTTGCTTGCAGAACATTGAATTGATGTTCGAAAAAGCAAAAAGACACCAGCTTCGTTTTCGTCCTCATTTTAAAACCCACCAATCCATTGAAATAGGTCGATGGTTTCGAAATTTAGGTGTTAGTGAGATCACCGTTTCATCACTTAATATGGCCAACTATTTTGCCAGCGATGGATGGGACGATATCACCATAGCCATGCCTTTTAATGTTCATGAAACTGAAAGCCTGAACAAACTAGCTTATAAAAACACCATTAATATCGTAATTGACAACCCCGACACGGTGAACCTTATGGCCAATAAACTAAAAGAAAAAGTTGGCGTTTACATTAAAATCACTACCGGCTATAACCGTTCAGGGATTTCAGCTTCCGCGTTTCCGAACATTGATCTGGTATTGGACACAATTAAGATAGTACCAAAACTTCAGTTTAAAGGATTTCTGACCCATTCCGGACATTCTTATTATGCCCGATCAAGAAATGAAGTACAAAACATTCAATTCGACACCATTCAAAAAATGGCGAAATTGAAAAAACAATACATCGAAAAATACCCAGATCTTGAAATTTCAATCGGAGATACACCAACTTGTTCCGTCTCGGAATATTATCAGGGGGTAGATGAAATCCGACCAGGTAACTTTGTTTTTTATGACCTCACACAAAATAATTTTGGTGCCTGCCACATTGACGACATCGCCATTAGAATGCATTGCCCGGTCATTTCCAAACAACAAAGTCGCAATGAAATAATCATTTATGGTGGAGCCGTTCATTTTTCAAAAGACTGGATTGAAAACCTCGATGGGAAACCAAATTTTGGTCGGATAATCATTCAAAAAAACAACGAAAAAATCTTATTAGGTCCAACCAGTTACCTATGCCGGCTGTCGCAGGAACATGGAATACTCAAGGTAAGCTCCAGAGAATTCAATCAAATCAACATTGGCGACATTGTTGAAATCATTCCTGTCCACGCTTGTCTTACAGCACAGGCCATGAAAGGATATGTCACCACTAAAGGCGAAGAGATTAGCATGATGAGTGGTTTTTAGTTTCCGGTGAAGTTTTGAAACATAAGGATTGTGCAACTGACGAAATATTTTTCAGTAAGCACAAAGCTTGAAAAAAACAAAAAGCTCCGATTCATCAATCAGAGCTCTTGTTGTCTAAAATCAAGATTAAATATTTTTTGTACGAAGCACTATTTTTGTGGGATATTCTTTAGTACATCAAGAAGATATTTCCAAAAACGTGCTACCGATTCAATGTGCACCTTCTCATCGGGCGAATGTGGATTTTTAATGGTTGGCCCAACCGAAACCATCTCCCAGTTAGGATAAATAGCACCCAATATTCCACATTCCAATCCGGCATGCATGGCTACTTCACCTGCATTTTTTCCATTCGTATCCAGAAAGGATTGATGCATTACTTTCAAAATTTCCGAACTTGGATCCGGCTTCCATCCAGGATAAGCGCCTTTCAATTCCACTTTAGCTCCTGCCAACTGAAAACAACTTTCCAAAGAAGAAGCAATTCCATCGCGTGCAGTATCAATAAAACTTCGAACTAAACATTGGATCTCAATTTTACCTGCCGATGAACGCACAATAGATAAATTGGATGAAGTTTCAACCACTCCCGGCATACTGTCGCTCATTCTCATTATTCCGTTACGTGCGGCACAAACGGCATTCACAACATCATCCTGAACCATTTCAGGGATCAAGGCTGAAGGCATTGGAACTTCAAGCATTTGCAAACTCAAACCGGGTTCAACACTCCCAAGTTCATTTTGCCAAACCAAACGTAATTCATTCACTAAATTTTCGAGGCCTTCACGGTCTTCATTCGCAACTGTAACAACAGAAAATCCTTCGCGAGGAATAGCATTCCGCATGTTACCGCAATTAATTGACGATAATCGTACATTGTGATTTCTAATGGCACGTTTCAACAGACGCCCCATTAATTTACAGGCATTTCCGCGACCCAAATGAATGTCCAAACCTGAATGTCCTCCTTTTAATCCAGCCACCTTTATTTCAAAAGCCAGATCTCCGCTCATTTCTTTCTCATCTTCAAAACTCCACAGAGCGTTCACATCAACACCCCCTGCACAACCAACACTGATTTCATTTTCATCTTCAGTATCGAGATTGATCAGGATATCACCCTTTAAAATGCCGGGTTGCAAACCAAATGCTCCGGTCATTCCGGTTTCTTCATCAATGGTGACCAGGATTTCAAGAGGTCCGTGTTCAATCGTTTTTGATTGCAGTATGGCCATCGATGTTGCCACACCTATGCCATTATCTGCACCGAGGGTAGTCCCTCTGGCAGTTACCCAATCGCCATCAATATAGGCATCAATAGGATCGGTCTCAAAATTAAAGTTTGATCCGCTGTTGGCCTGTGGCACCATGTCGATATGACCTTGCAAAACCACCGTTTTCCTGTTTTCAAATCCGGGAGTAGCCGGCTTTTTGATGATCACATTTCCTGTGGCATCCATTACGGATTCCAAGCCCAGTTGTTCTCCAATGGATTTGATATAAAGAGCAGCCTTCTGTTCTTTCTTCGAAGGACGTGGGATTTGTGTAATCGCATAAAAGTTCTCCCAAAGCTCCTTGGGTTCGATATTTCTTATTTCTTCACTCATACAAGTTGGATTATTATATTTTTCCTGCAATTTAAGAAAAACAGCGCGCACAAACGAAGGGAAAAATCATATTGGGTGAAGCTTACCGTAAAATTTGATAAATGAGGTAAATTACAAGATATAAAAAACAAGAGGCTGCCTAAACGGACAGCCTCTTTGTTTTTTATTCAAAATGTATTTTATTTTTTATCGGCCAATTTTACCACCAAGGACAATTCTTTCAATTGTTCGTCTGAAATTGGTGATGGCGATTCGATCATAACATCGCGCCCCGAATTATTTTTCGGGAAAGCAATCACATCGCGTATAGAATCAAGACCGGCAAACATGCTCACCAAACGGTCAAAACCAAAGGCAATACCGGCATGAGGTGGCGCACCATATTTAAAGGCGTTCATCAGGAAGCCAAATTGTGCTTTGGCCTGTTCAGGAGAAAATCCCAACAAACCGAACATCTTCGCCTGTAATTCACTATTGAAGATACGAACAGATCCTCCCCCTATTTCAACTCCATTGATCACAAGATCGTAGGCATTTGCACGAACTTTTCCAGGGGTAGTATCGAGCATAGCTATGTCTTCTGGTTTTGGGGCGGTGAACGGATGATGCATGGCATGAAAGCGGCCACTCTCTTCGTCCCATTCCAACAAAGGAAAATCAAGCACCCACAATGGCTTGAATACTTCTTTGTTCATTAAACCCAACTGACGGGCAAGTTCCAAACGTAAAGCTCCCATTTGGACCTGGGTTTTTTCCTTTTCGCCGGAAAGGATAAACAACATATCGCCTGGTTCTGCTCCACAAGCTTTGGCCCAGTTCTCCAAATCAGCTGCATCATAGAATTTATCAACCGAAGACTTAAAAGTCCCATCGAGGTTGTATTTAACAGTGACCAAACCTTTTGCTCCAATTTGAGGACGTTGCACAAATTTTGTCAATTCATCGGTTTGCTTACGGGTGTATTCCGACGTTCCTTTGGCACTGATTCCAACAATGTATTCGGCGGAGTTGAACACCACAAAATCTTTACCCTTCACCAATTCCGTCAAATCGGTAAAAATCATTTCAAAACGAATGTCTGGTTTATCACTGCCATATTTCTCCATCGCTTCGGCATAGGACATGCGCGGAAAAGTACCCGGATCGATACCTTTTACATATTGGAAGAGGTGACGGGTCAAACCTTCGAAAGTTTCCAGTACGTCGTTTTGTTCCACAAAGGCCATTTCACAGTCAATCTGAGTAAATTCAGGCTGACGGTCAGCACGTAAATCTTCATCGCGGAAACATTTTACAATCTGATAATAGCGGTCGAAGCCGGCCACCATCAGCAATTGTTTAAAAACCTGAGGACTTTGCGGCAAGGCATAAAATTCACCCGGATTCATTCGTGAAGGTACCACAAAATCACGGGCACCTTCCGGCGTCGATTTAATCATGACGGGTGTTTCCGTTTCGATAAACTCTTTTGCATCGAGATAATTCCGGATAGCAATGGCCATTTTTGAACGCAAAATTAAATTCTCACGCACCACATCACGACGCAAGTCAAGATAGCGATATTTCATGCGTAACTCATCGCCACCATCTGTATCTGTTTGAATGGTAAAAGGTGGTACTTCTGACGGGCTCAAAACCTTAATGTCTTTTAAATCAATTTCGATATCACCCGTACCCATTTTAGCGTTTTTGCTCTGACGTTCTAAAACAACACCTGTGGCTTGCATAACATATTCACGACCCAATTCTTTGACATCATCCTGCAAATTCTGCATTGATTTTTCATCCAATACCAACTGAGTGATGCCATATCTGTCGCGCAGATCGATAAAAGTCATTCCACCGAGTTTGCGTACCCTTTGTACCCAACCGGCCAATGTTACTTCAAGACCAATATTTTCGATGCGTAATTCGCCGCAAGTATGTGTTCTGTACATTGTTTCCCGTATTTATAATTTGGCTGCTAAAATAGTAAGAAAACAGCAACCTTATAGCTGATTAGCATCATTTTTACGGTGTATTTTATCCCTACACCATCTTCAACTTCCATTTCTCTTTTTTGAAATAATGATAAACAATGGCTGTCATCGAAACATCAGCGACAACAATCGACATAAAAACGCCTTGTTGTTCAAACCCAAACTGACCAGACAGTAACCAAGCCAGAGGAATTTCAATCATCCAAAAGCAAATGATATTAATTCTGAAAGGCGTTTGGGTATCGCCCGATCCATTGAACACATTCACCAGGGTCATGCCTAAACCATAAAATACCAGCCCGACACTAATGGTTCGCAAACTGGATATTCCAACCTCAATAATATTCGGATTATCAGTAAACAATCCGATGAGGAAACCGGGGAATAATTGCAGTAAAATGGCAACAAAACCCATGGTCACCATATTGGCCTTGCTTGCCAACCAAGCCGATTGTTCGGCCCGATCGGCTTGTCCTGCGCCCAAATTCTGCCCCACCAATGTTGATGTTGCATTCCCTATGCCCCAGGCCGGTAAAAGCGCAAATACAATGATTCGGATAGAAATGGTATAGGCTGCCAGGACATCGCTGCCATACTGAGCAACAATTCGCATCAAGATTACCCAACTGGAGGTGGCCACTATGTACTGGCTAACCGATCCGGTAGATAGCTTTAATAATTTACCAATTAAATTAAAATCAGGGCGATAATTGATCCCTTTTAACTTGATACGACCATCCCCATTCCGCAACAAATAAAATTGGTAAATGACGGCTAAACCACGGCCAATTGTTGTTGCAATGGCGGCTCCTTTTATTCCCATGGCTGGTACCGGTCCCCAGCCAAAAATAAATAAAGGATCAAGTATCAGATTGATGATATTGGCAAACCATAATACACGCATCGATAGCACGGGATTTCCTGCACTTCGGAAGATGGCATTGTTGATAAAGAGCAGCATGATCACCACATTCCCTCCAAACATAATGGAAGTATAGCCTGACATTTTATTCACAATATCAGACGAGGCATTCATAAATATCAAAATATCTTTGGCATAAATGGCACCGGGAACGGCCAAAATAACGGACAAACATATTCCCGTTAATATTGCCTGATAAGCACTATTGGAAGCCTTAGACAAATTCCCTTCTCCCACGCGCCTACTCACAAGAGCCGAGGCTGCAGCACTCAAACCTACTGCTAGTGCATAAATAATAGTAATGACCGATTCAGTTAAACCAACCGTTGCAATGGCATCGGCACCCAGCCTGCTGACAAAAAAGATATCGACGATGGCAAAAATCGACTCCATCATCATTTCCAACACCATAGGTACAGATAAAAGAAAAACGGCACGCTTAAGATTTCCTTGCGTATAATCCTGATCTTCTCCACGTAAGGACAACTTTATTTCATGATAGATTCTTTTTAGTTTTGCGGATACCATCTCGTATTACCTAACTTTCAATATGAATGAATGAGCATATTAACCCATATATTTTTTGAGCTTAATACAGTAAAGTGCTATATTTTGTTCACTCAAAGTCCGTAAACGTATATGTAGTTTTTTCATTTCCACCTATTTTTATTTATCAAAAAAAGTTAAAAAGGGATGCCATCATTATTGCTCAAACATTGAATTAGAACTGATGGCATCCTTTTTCTGAGGAAAGAAATTGGCTACCCAGCTATTTATTTGTAAATACATTTATACCCACAATCGGCTTTAATTACCAATTTGAATTTAGTGTCCTTCGCAACAACAAAGGTTTCATATTGTTTATAGGTATGCCATTCCGTAGCATTTGGAAGCAATACAGTCATTTCGCCCGACACCACCGTCATATACTCAATGCTTGAGGTTCCAAACTCGTATTCTCCGGGAGCCATCAATCCTAAAGTGGCTTTCCCTTCTTCATTTTCAAAAGCCATGCTCATGACCTGGCCATCGAAGTATTCATTAGTTTTAAACATGTTTTGTATTTGTTTTAATTTTCGAACGAATCTAAAGATCAAAATTGTATTACTTCCTTTTTTGACAAAAAAAGGAATCAGAATTTGGAATTCGTTAACGATGAACAAAAAACAATAACAAGATAAGGTGAATTATGACCATTGATTTCTGCTTTAGGTTTCAGAAGAATTAAATAGGCAATTCCTTTTTCAGAAAGAAAATATAGCTATAGAGCTTTGATCATATATGGGGTAAGATCATTTTCATTATCTTGTAAACCAACTATACTTGTAAAACAATGCTTTTTTTGCCTGAACAAGAGTCATCTACATTCCTTTTTTTGGGCACTAACAATCTAAAACAAGATAAACTATGGCGAGAAACAAACATCCGAAGGGATTAATGATCCTCTTTTTTACAGAAATGTGGGAGCGTTTTGGGTATTACCTGATGCTTGGAATTTTTACTTTGTATATGGTCGAATCAAAATCGGCTGCCTTTCCCGGATTAGGCTTGAGTCGTGCCTCGGCTGCCGATATTTACGGAACCTATTTGGCCCTGGTCTACCTCACCCCGTTTTTTGGAGGTCTTCTAGCCGATCGTTTAATTGGTTACCGAAGATCCATTTACATTGGAGGTGCCTTAATGGCCGCTGGATACATTGGATTGGCCATTCCGAACAGTTATTTGGCCTTTTACATTTCCTTACTGCTGGTCATTCTGGGAAATGGAATGTTTAAACCGAATGTCTCTGTTTTGTTGGGGAAGTTGTATGAAAAGCCTGAATACATTCATCTGAAAGACTCCGGGTACAACATCTTCTATATGGGAATTAACGTTGGCGCCTTTGTTTGTAATTTTGTGGCTGCCTATTTACGTTTGACCTATGGTTGGGGATGGGCTTTTGCCGCTGCCGGAATTGGTATGCTTTTGGGCTTGATCTGGTTTGCCTACGGTAATTTTAAAGTACCTGAAATCAAGGAAGCCGATCAGATTTCACCCAAACGAAAGGAAGATACTTCTATTGGAAGAATAATTCTGACCATGTTTGTCCCAGCCTTCATTGCAGGAGGAATTGGTTGGTTTATTCCTGATTCTGTTTTCGGAAGCGATTCAACCGATGCCTTTATTTTCTTCTGTATTCCTGTTTTAATTTTCTTCTTTAACACCTGGCGTACTGCTGCGAAGGAAGAAAAAGAGCCAATTGCTGCTTTACTCACCATTTTTGGAGTAGTAATTATTTTCTGGGCCGTATTCCATCAGAATGGTTCAGCGCTGACCTATTGGGCTAAAAACAACACCAATCGCGAAGTAGGACCAAAGATGGAACGACTGTTCAATACCATTGCCAGTACCGAAGAGGTTTCAACGGTGCCGAGGGAACGTGATCAGTTAGGCTTACATGGCGAAATTTTAGGAAAAGAAAATGGACCCAGTTATTATTTCGACAATTATACAGAGGCACCTCCGGTTGGAAACATTGATGGAAAACCTGGTGATCTCACCAAAGATGAATGGGAAAAAGTGAAGGACGATTCGATGAAGGAATATGGTGTGCTGAAGTTATGGCCCACTGAATTACAGGCTTCGATTAATCCTGGATTTGTGATTCTTTTTACCCCTTTGGTTGTGGGAATCTTTGGATTGCTGGCACGAAGGGGCAAGGAGCCTTCAACGCCGGGGAAAATTGCATGGGGAATGCTCATTTCAGCCGTATCGTGGTTAGTAATGGTGGCTGGTGCTCTGGCATGTAGTAACGGGCTCGATAAAGCCTCGGTTTCGTGGCTTTTTGGCGTTTACGGGGTAATTACCATTGGGGAGCTATGTTTGAGCCCAATGGGACTGTCGCTGGTTTCGAAGCTCGCCCCCAAACGTATTGTGGCTCTCATGATGGGTGGTTGGTTTTTGTCCACCGCAATTGGAAATAAATTGTCGGGAGTACTTTCCGGTTTGTGGGATGTATTTGATAAGAAGTCGAATTATTTCTTGACGAATGCAGGATTAACTTTTGCCGCTTTTCTAATCATCTGGTTAATGTTGCCCTGGTTAAAAAGGGTATATAACGAGCACGTTAATAAAACATAAGAGATAAGCAGAACACATAAGAGGCGGCCGTATTGAGACCGCCTCTTTTTATGTGTTAAACGATTTCAAAATTTTTGAAAAAATCATCACGGTTTTGTTTGCTAACGGGAACTCTTTCGCTTCCTAAATGCAGGTTGTTGCCTTCAAATCCTGTAATGCAATTAATGTTCACCACATAAGAACGGTGCACCCTAATAAAAATATCGCCGGGCAATTTTTCTTCAAATCTTTTCAGTACAGTAGCATAGACGTATTTCCCCGATTTGGTAACAATTGTAGTGTAGTTGCTTTCGGAGGTGAGATAGATGATGTCGGAAAAGAGCACCCGAACAAAATGGGAATCTTTTTTGAGGAACAAACTGTCTCTTATTTGGATTACAGGACTGGCTATCAATTCTTTTTGCTCGACGTGCTGATGTGTGGAATGTTCTGCAAAATTAGTTAAGGCCATTTCAATGGCAATTTGAACTTGCCGGTCGTTAAAAGGCTTTAAGAGGTAGGCCGATGGATTGGCTTCTTTGGCCCGTTCTACGATGGTTCTGCTGGCCAACGAAGTCAGAAAAATAAATGGAATGTTGTATTTTTTTGCAATGATTTGAGAGAGTTCAATGCCGTCCATGTCACCATCGATATTGACATCAAGTAGGGCCAGATCGACTGGGTTTTGCTCCAAAATTTTAAGGGCTTGTTCGGCCGATGATGCAACGCCTTCAACCAAATAACCAAAATCGGACAAGCGCATCGAGATGTCTTCCGAAATCATGAATTCATCTTCAACGATCAGAATCCGGACTTCTTTACTCATTCAACTAATTTTTAGCGTGTTTAATGTTACTATCCACCGGGTTCCTCCTTCTGAACTCCAATCAATTTTACCCCCCAGTTGATTGATGAGCGAATGTACTAATTTTAATCCAAATGAATCGGTGCGTTTAAAGTCAAAGTCGACGGGCAAACCAGTTCCGTTGTCCTCAATGATCAACAAAACATGTTCGGGTAGCTTTTGAATGCTGATTTTTAAAACGGGTTGTTTCCCTTCTGCTTTGCCATATTTAAGTGAGTTGGTCAGCAGTTCGTTCAGGATAAGACCCAATGGAATGGCCTTGTCTATTTTCATAATAAAGGGAACCAGGTAAAGTTCCAGCTTAAAATCCTTGTTAAAATTCATGACCAGGTTTTGCGACAGCTCTTCGATGTAGTCTTTGAGATCGATTTTGGTATCCACATCGTCGCGGTAGAGTTTCTGGTGGATAAGGGTAAGTGCTTCAACCCGGTATTTTCCTTCCATCAATGCTTCGGCTGCAGGATGTCCTTTCAACTGACGCGAATGTAAACTGAGCAGGCTGGCCACCATTTGCAGGTTGTTCTTAACCCGGTGGTTCAATTCACGTAATAGTAGGGCTTTTTCTTTTTCCCGTTCTTCCACCAGTTGTTTCTGTAAGGTGATTTCTTTATTGATGACTTTAATTCTGAGGTTGGCGCGGATAACAATAAAAATGAACACAATAACCACCAAAACACCGGCGAATAAACCCATTCCTAAAATGCGTTGTAGTTTGTTGATTTTATTCAGGATCTCAATCTCTTCGTCTTTGCGCGACAACTGAAACTGGCTTTGCTGCTGTTCCAGTTTTCGCACGTTTTCAACATTCTTCAAGCTATCGTCGTAGAGTTTGTATTGTTGGTAGAATCGGAGGGCTTTTTGTGGTTGATTTTGTTGCTCGTAAAATGCTGATAATTCCTTGCTGAAATCCTTAATTTGTTCCTTTAGCTGAGCTTCCTGGGCCATTTGCAGGCTTTCGTTAATGAGAGCTTCCCCTTTTTGAACTTTGCCTTCAAGAATATAGAGCTTTCCCAATTCACATTGGTAAACCGATTTTCGGTACGGGGAAAAATTTTCAGTGAAAAACTCATTGGCATGCTCTAAAAGTGGTTTTGCTTTTTCGATGTTTCCATTTTCCAAATAGGTCATGCCCAAGTTTCCCTGACATGTTGATTTGTTGGTGTTTAAAGAAATAATATTTTCTCTACTTTTTATAGAATTAAGGTTTTGCTTCGATTTTTCGAAATAGAAAATGGCACTATCTAGTTCTGAATGTTTTCTGTAATATTCACCCATATCTATTTGGATGGCTGCTAAAGAAAGTGTATCATGGTAGGTGAGTAATTGTTCGATTGCTTTCTTATAATATTGAGTTGCATTGGTTCTATCACCCAACCTACCAAATAAACTGGCAATTCCACCTAGTGTAATTGCTTCGTCATGAAATTCTTCTAATTCGTGTTGTAAATTTGCAGCCTGAATATAATAATCGATAGCCTTGAGATTATTACCAAATTTTTTTTCAGCTTCACCTAGGTAAATTATTGCCAATTCTTCTCTCATCTTGTTGCCAGCTGCTCTGCTTGCTTCTAATGCTTGGGTGGCATAATTTGATGCTTTAACAGGATCGTCAAAAGAATAGTACGAGAGCTTAAGTAAAACAAGAGCCTCAGTATTTTTATCCCAAGTATCGGACAAACGAATATTAACCAGTTCGTTTTCCAATGAATCAATTAAAGCTGCAGCTTGTTGTGCAGAGCTCTTTGTGCTAACTGTTAAGATGAATATTATTAAGAGAATATACCTCATGCAAATTGAATACAATTTTTCATTTTTAACCGGGTTGCATAAAAAAATGAAATTAAACAGTGTAAAACACGAGAAGGAAAATTGCGTTAAGGTTACCAAGGATGATCAACCAATGATTCATTCCTTGCTTACTTTGCGATGTTCTCAGCTTTCATTGCATGAAAACCTATTTGCTCAACTTATTTTTATGGTATTCAAAGTAATGGTCCACTGCGTTCCGTTTTCTGAACTCCAATCAATTTTACCCCCCAGTTGATTGATGAGCGAATGTACTAATTTTAATCCAAATGAATCGGTGCGTTTAAAGTCAAAGTCGACGGGCAAACCAGTTCCGTTGTCCTCAATGATCAACAAAACATGTTCGGGTAGCTTTTGAATGCTGATTTTTAAAACGGGTTGTTTCCCTTCTGCTTTGCCATATTTAAGTGAGTTGGTCAGCAGTTCGTTCAGGATAAGACCCAATGGAATGGCCTTGTCTATTTTCATAATAAAGGGAACCAGGTAAAGTTCCAGCTTAAAATCCTTGTTAAAATTCATGACCAGGTTTTGCGACAGCTCTTCGATGTAGTCTTTGAGATCGATTTTGGTATCCACATCGTCGCGGTAGAGTTTCTGGTGGATAAGGGTAAGTGCTTCAACCCGGTATTTTCCTTCCATCAATGCTTCGGCTGCAGGATGTCCTTTCAACTGACGCGAATGTAAACTGAGCAGGCTGGCCACCATTTGCAGGTTGTTCTTAACCCGGTGGTTCAATTCACGTAATAGTAGGGCTTTTTCTTTTTCCCGTTCTTCCACCAGTTGTTTCTGTAAGGTGATTTCTTTATTGATGACTTTAATTCTGAGGTTGGCGCGGATAACAATAAAAATGAACACAATAACCACCAAAACACCGGCGAATAAACCCATTCCTAAAATGCGTTGTAGTTTGTTGATTTTATTCAGGATCTCAATCTCTTCGTCTTTGCGCGACAACTGAAACTGGCTTTGCTGCTGTTCCAGTTTTCGCACGTTTTCAACATTCTTCAAGCTATCGTCGTAGAGTTTGTATTGTTGGTAGAATCGGAGGGCTTTTTGTGGTTGATTTTGTTGCTCGTAAAATGCTGATAATTCCTTGCTGAAATCCTTAATTTGTTCCTTTAGCTGAGCTTCCTGGGCCATTTGCAGGCTTTCGTTAATGAGAGCTTCCCCTTTTTGAACTTTGCCTTCAAGAATATAGAGCTTTCCCAATTCACATTGGTAAACCGATTTTCGATAAGGTTCAAAGTGATCGGTAAAATACTGATTGGCCTGTTCAAGATTTGGTTTCGCTTTTACTGGATTTCCTTGGGCCAGGAAAACCATGCCTAAGTTGCCAAAGATGGTTGCTCTGTTTTCTTCAATTGTTTTTAGATTTGATTTTACTTTAATGGATTCCAGGTTTGTCAAAGCAATATTGTAATATTCAATGGCACTATCAAGTTCAGCAAATTTCCGGTAGAATTCACCCATGTTGAGTTGAGCAGAGGAAACATAGATCGTATCATGAAATTCAGTTAACCGTTGAATGGCTTCTTTGAAATAATGTTTGGCGTTAAGTTTATCTCCTTCATTGCTATAAATTTTTGCCAAAGAGCTCAAAGCATTTGCCTCGAAATAAGTTAAATTCAACTCACGAAAAATCTTGATGGATTTCAGGTAATAGTCGATGGACTGCACATTATTTCCAAGTAATTTTTCAGCTTCCCCCAGATAGCTTAAGGCTTGGGCTTCCGCTTTTTTGTACCCAATGGCTCTTGCTTGTCGAAGTGCTTCACGACTATATATCGAGGATTTTATTGGGTCATTTAAAGAATAATAAGATAATTTTATCAGTGTGTAAACTTCGGTTTCAGTTCCCGGATTGGTTTCACGAAGTTTGGATAATTTGATTTCTAAAGAATCAATCATACCGGAAGCTTGTTGAGCCAAACTTCCGGTAGCAATAAATATATATAAGTAAAATGCTAAAATTAATTTCATGAAATTAGAGGAGATTATGGTTCAGGTGGTGGCGTGGTACTACCGTCGGGGTCTATAGAACCATATTTAACATCACCGCTGTCGTCGGTAAATTCGAAAAGGAAAGAATATTTTAACCTTACCGAAGGCTCAATGTTCAGTGTAGTATCCAGTTCAAAAAAATCATTGTCTTTTTTAGTCGATTTGACTTTAACTTTGTCTTTATCCATTGTTGGATTTTCAAAAATTTTCCCCCATTTCTGAGGCGAAGGATCTTTTGAAAGCATTTCAAATTCCATGAAAGAATCATCGGCACTTGAGAAGGTAACAGGAATTCCATCTTTTGACACAATTGACCATTGATAGGTGCAATCACTGTCTAAAATTAAAATGTTTTTTAAAGGGCCCCAGAACTTGGCTTTGGGACAAATAACCTCAAAAAATGAGTTGGCCGGATAAGGCTTTTGTAAGGTTCCATAATCAGAGTTGTCTTCATAAAATTTTTGAAGTTCTTTTAAAAACACCCTGACCTGAACCTGATAAACGGTTGGTTTCATAAATTGTGTATTAGGGATGAGTATTAAATTAAAACTTCTTAAAGTTATTGATAAATATAGAATGACAAAAAATAGCAGCAATATTCTTTGCAACCATATGCAAGAGATACAATATAAATGATCGTATTTGAATTAGTTGCGTCTTGCCTCAAAAAACAATTTCATGAGTTGTGCACATTCATTTTCTAAAATACCGCAAAGCACTTGTGTTTTTGGATGTAATGCTTTTGGGGCAACAAGCGTAAAACCCCTTTTGGAATCACTGGCTCCGTAAACGACCTTGCTGATTTGCGACCAGCCTAAAGCGCCTGCACACATCACACATGGTTCAATGGTTACATAAAGGGTGCAATCAGTCAGGTATTTTCCTCCAAGTGAATTTGAGGCTGCAGTAATGGCCTGTATTTCGGCATGCGCGGTCACATCAGTTAGGGTTTCGGTTAAGTTAAACGATCGTGCAATGATCTGGTTTTGACAAACAATGACACATCCAACGGGCACTTCACCTTTGTCGAATGCTTTTTTGGCTTCAATGAGAGCTTTCTGCATAAAATATTCATCAGAAAATGGTTGAATTATGTTTGTTGCCATGGGTGTAAATATACACATTTGTGAATTTATTTCTCAGCGCTGTTTTATTGTGCTATGTATTATGTCGTTTAGCATAGGTAAAAAATGGGGTAAAATCACTTACGTTTATCAGTTTTATTCCTATTTCAATCCTTTTTTTGAAGTGTTTTTATTAACTATTTGAATTTAGGGTAATTTTATATTATTTCTGAAACATGCATGAATTAAGGCTTTTGTGACATCTAGGTACATTATTTTCCTTGTATATGTTGCACAACCTGTTCATAATTATTACATATTGCACAGAGGATGCTTTTTTATTGTTTTTTTTTTTACTTTTAGTTATGATTTTATACTATTCGTTATAGAATCAATGGGGACATTAAAATTTGAGAGTTATGATTAGTTTAGCGCAAGGAGGTAATTCAATTTGGAAAAGAAATTATGCGGTGCTTTTTTTAGTAGGAGTAACGCTAATTATTTGGGGAATGCTTATTCTAAGTTTCGTTTTCGTATACAGAGGCATTTTCTAAATTCGATTTTTTCTCCAGTAATTTATTAATTTAAAAACTTCAATTATTGAAGGAGAGTTGATGTGCTTTATGTTGAAAAACGGAAGCAGGGATTTGTTTACTTAATTCTCTCCTGAAATATATCGTAGAAAAAATTAACGCATCACGAATGTTGTCGCTTCCTAAGCGCTAATGTTTTGATGCGTTATTTTATTAAAACGACATTAACGATGATTTATTGTGAATGATTGTGAAGTATACAAATGCTCGTGATTCTCAACCATCATTCAAATGAAATTTCGTGTCATCCAAAATTAGGATGAAGCAAATGGAGTCTCCCATCGACGAGAACAAACAATACAAACAAAAAAAAGCCCGCATTGACATCAACGCAGGCTTTCTATATCATTCGTAAGGTATTATTTTATTCCCTTCATCATTCGTTTTAACCAGGGCGAAATCAACATTAAGATACCTGCCGCAACAGCAGTTTCAATGGCGATAAACCAAAACACAGGAACTTCACGTCCCAATGAAGCTTCAAGATTCAATGAAATGGCTTTCATTTGTGAGGCTACAAAATTACCGGCAGCAAATGAGCCCATCCAAACACCCATCATGGTTGAGACCAATTTGGCTGGTGAAAGTTTGGTCACCATAGACAAACCTATTGGGGATAAACAAAGTTCGCCAAAGGTATGCATCAGGAAAACCACAACCAGCCACATTGGGCTGACCAAAATGCCACCTTGCGCCCTTTGACTGGCAAATGCCATAATCACAAAACCCAAACTCAGCAACAGCATTCCCCAGCCAAATTTCATTGGCGTATTCGGGTTGATCTTAAACTTATCGAGTTTAGCCCATAAAATGCTGAAAAGTGGCGCAAATCCAACAATAAAAATAGCATTTACACTTTGAAACCAGGTAGCAGGTATTTCCCAGTTCCCAATCATACGATTGGTGTTTTCCTTGGCAAATATGGTAAACGTTGTTCCGGCCTGTTCAAAACCTGCCCAGAAGAAAATATTAAAAACAGCCAAAACAAGAATTACAGCTACCCTGCTCCACTCGTTTTTACCGTTGGTTCCTTTGAATATACTATACATTAAATAGGTAATTCCAACAAAGGCCAAAATTTTAATGGACCAACTCTGCACGGTTTCATTTATTGAGCTCCAGCCAAAAATGAAGCCAAAAACAAGAGAAACCATAACGACCACATAAATCAGTATACTCATCCAGTCCTTTATGGCTAATCGGTTACGATCGGCCTTAACCTTTGGAGGCATCCCAATGTTACCTAGTGTATGACTACGAAAAAAGAACCATACCGTTCCAATTAACATACCTGCTCCAGCAGCCATAAAGCCGTATTGCCAAGCCACTTGTTCTCCCAATTTACCGGCCACCAAAGGTGCAAGAAATGCGCCCAGGTTGATTCCCATGTAAAATATGGTAAAACCTCCATCTTTGCGTGGGTCGTTATTTTGATAAAGTTCACCCACCATGGTGGAAATATTCGGTTTAAAAAATCCATTCCCTAGAATTAAGATTCCCAAACCTGTAAAAAGTAACATTTTCCTCAACTCCGGTGAAGCGTCGATCGACATGGCACTAAAAGCCAGCATAAACTGCCCGATGGCCATGGTCAAACCTCCAATGTAAATGGTTTTCCGTTGTCCTAAAATCTTATCGGCTAATACTCCGCCAATGATTGGAGTTACATAAACTAATCCTGTAAAAATCCCATAAATGGTGAATGCATCCAGTTCTGCCATTTCAAAGCCACCATTCGCAAAAGTGGCTGTTAAAAAGAGCACCAAAAGGGCACGCATTCCATAGTAACTAAACCTTTCCCACATCTCGGTTGCAAACAACGTCGACAATCCCATGGGATGCCCGAAGAATGCAGTATTCCTATCTTTTGACATAATAATTTTGTGTAATTGATTTTATAGAAAAAACAAATGTAGCATTTTTATTGGTTTGGAAAACATTAGAAACTTGCTGGATATGCGGCTTTGTCTGTTGTTGAACAACTTTAATTTCGATTTTACAATTTGTATCAAGAATTCTATATTATCTGATATTCTTCTTAATTTTATTTATAATTTTCACAATGAAACTTTTCAAAACATCGCAGATCACAGAAATTGATCAATATACCATTGCAAATGAGCCCATTGCAGACATCGACCTGATGGAAAGGGCTGCGCTCACTGTTGTGAACTATCTGGTGAATGAAACGGACGCATCGGGTGAGCTTATGGTTTTTTGCGGCCCGGGGAATAATGGCGGCGATGGTTTAGCCGTAGCCCGCTTGTTGGCCGATGTCGAAAACCGGTTTTCAGTAAAAGTTTTTTTTCTGCATTTTAATCGTGACCTGAAAGGTTCGCCGGCAATTAATCTGGACAGGCTCAAGAATCAAAATCTTGTAGAAGTATGTTTTCTGACTGATGAAAATGATCTTCCTCCAATCAATTCAGACAGCCTGATTATTGATGCCTTGTTTGGTTCAGGATTGAACCGTCCATTGGAAGGCTTCCCTGCGAAAGTGATTCATCACCTAAATCAATCGGGTGCCGTCCTACTTTCCATCGATATTCCTTCAGGATTAATGGGCGAAGACAACACTAAAAACATCGACGGAAACATTATTCGGGCCCATAAGACCATTACTTTTCAATTTCCAAAACTCAGTTTCCTCTTTCCGGAAAACGAATGCTACGTGGGTGATTGGGAGGTAACCAACATTGGGCTTCACCCCGATGTCCTTCGAAATACACCTACAAGTTATTTCTTCACCACCAATATTGAAGCTAAAAAACTGATCAAAACGCGTACGAAGTTTTCGCACAAAGGAACCTTTGGACATGCCTTGTTGATTGCAGGCACTTATGGCAAAATGGGCGCCGCGGTGCTGGCTTCCAGGGCTTGTTTGCGATCAGGCGTTGGCCTGTTAACGACCCACATTCCACATTCGGCGCTTTCAATCCTTCAAACGGCAGTGCCCGAAGCCATGACCAGCATTGATGATTCCGATTTGATGTTTACTGCGATTGAGCAAACAAAAAACTATTCGGCCATTGCCATTGGTCCGGGAATTGGAACAAAAGTGAACACAAAACGAGGATTAAAAGTGTTGCTCCAGAATCATAATGACCCGATGATCCTTGATGCCGATGCCTTAAATATTCTGGGGGAAAATAAAGATTGGCTGGAGCTTCTCCCTCACCATTCCATTTTAACGCCACACCCCAAAGAATTCGAAAGAATTGCCGGAGTTAGCATCAACGGATATCAACGGATGCAATTGGCCATTAATTTTGCACAACAATACAAGGTTATTCTCGTTGTTAAAGGGGCCAACACCATGGTCATAAATCCTCTGGGCGAAGTATGGTTCAATTCCACAGGTAATCCGGGCATGGCAAGCGCAGGTAGTGGCGATGCTTTGAGCGGAATTTTGTTGGGCCTGCTGGCTCAGGGTTATCCTCCCTTCGATGCAGCACGATTGGGCGTATATGTGCATGGACTGGCAGGCGATATCGCCGCAGCACGAAGGGGTTATGAATCACTCATCGCCTCGGACCTGATCGAAAATATGGGTGAAGCATTCAAGCTATTGCATAAATAGTTTGGGAGGCATTCTCATAATTTCACCCATTTTTTTCATCTTTGTGAATCTAAACTTTTAAACTGTTCAAAATGCGTATCAATAACTCCATACTTTTACTTTCACTTTTCATCCTGATTCCTGCGATTTCATTTTCACAGAAGAAAAAATCCGATGAAGAAATGGCTATGACTCCTGAACCAATTTATGTTGAGGGGATTGTTTATTCGCTTCCCCGCACGGGATTCAACATTAAAGTGAATACAGAAAAAAGGACCTTTGTTCCTGGTCCATATGCTGCATATGCCGAAAAGTATTTAGGGATTAAAAACAGTAAAACCACACCGGAAACCAGCTGGGTTATCACGGGAGTACAAGTCGAACCCTTTACGGAACCTGATCCAAATGCAGTATTTAAAACCATGAATGTAATGGCCTCTCAAATATCCCAACTTTCCAACGGGATCATTACAGGTATTCATGCCGAAGGGCAAATCCAGCCCATTGTACTATTTGGTACAGATGAAATTTCAAAGCAGGAAACGGCGGTCAATTTCACCGATTTATCGTCCGATGATTATTACCTGACGGCGGTCAATCCTGAAACCGGCATTGAAAAAACAAGCTTTAAAACCACTGAAGATAAAGCAAGAGAAGCCGCAGATTTCCTTATTCGTCTGCGCAAAAAAAGAACATTCACCATATTAACTGCTTCCGATGTTGTTCCGGAAGACGGCAAAGGCTATGAAGTATTTGTAAAGGAAGCTCAACGTCTTGAAAAAGAATACATCATGCTATTTACCGGCAAAACCAGTAAAAATAAACATCAATTCAGTTTCAACTTCGTACCCGAGGGTAATGATGTAAAGAATGAAATTTTGTTTCGATTTTCTGAAGAAAAAGGCATTGTATCCAAATCGGACATTTCAGGTAAGCCCATCATGATTAGTTGTATCAAAGATAGTGGCTTTTCAAAAACAGTGGGTCAGCTCAAAAAATCGGATTACACTAAAGCGGGAAAAAGTGGAGTTTATTATCGTATCCCTTCTCTTGTAGAACTATCAATTTCAGATGGTCTGGCCACACTTTATTCAGGAAGAGCAACCCTTCCGCAATTTGGAGCTGTAGCCCCCTTACCAGAAAACCTACTCGATGGTAACTTTGTCATTCAATTTGATCCGGAAAGTGGCACCTTACTGAAAATCAATAGAATAAAATAAACCCAGAAATTCAATCTTTTTTTCGATAGACCAGTATTTCTCCATCGCGAAAAGTTCGATCCAGCACATAATCCGATCCCATCATTTCATCCATGAGTTCACTATGGTACTGAACCGTCACGAATTTAGGGTGTTGATTCATAATTCGGCGGATCTCTACTTTATTATCAAAACGAAATGCTTTGTGCAAATCGGTAAAAAGCAGATTCGCATGTACGTATTTTGTAGGAGTTTCACGCTGCATTAAATAATAAATTATGGGTTCATAATTGGCCACAAAAACCATTTCATCATCGTTTGTATTTTCTTTCAGAAAAGCGGCTACTTCTTTAAACGAATCATGCTCCAACACGTTTTCAACGAACGAAACGGTTTCGACGACCAACATGACGCATAGAAGTATAATAAGGCCTGATTTTCCCCTGAAAATGAAATTCAGCCATGAATTAAGGTGCACCTGTGCATGAAAAAACAAACCAGCAAGCAAACTTAAGGGCAGCATCAATTGAATGGTATAATGTGAAAATCCCTTTCCCGGTAAATACATGGCGATACAAACCATACCAATCCATACGCCAAACAGCCACTTTTCTTCTTTTCCTATAGTTTGAGACTCCTTAATCAATGCATACATAAAAAAGAAGGTGATGGGAAAAAACCGTAGCAGCAAATCGCCTAACATGATTAAAAAAGCGACAGGAAAGGCGGCTTCCTTATACAAGCCGGGCAATTCGAAGGAAATGAAATAAAAATCATCGAAATGTCCCTTCCACATATAATAAACAGCTGTTAGCGCAAAAGGAATTAGAAATCCTATTCCTGCTGCAATAAACGGAACGAGGTGTTTGATTTGAAATTTACCTTTCAGACGAACTATGTCAACGATAAAAAACACCAGCACAAATGCAGTAAAATCGAATAGCACGAGGTACTTAAACATAAACCCGATTCCAGCCAACAGTCCGGCAATATGAAAATTAAAAACACCTTTTCGAATTAGAAAAAACAAGGCTGTAATGGTGAAAAAATTGAAATACAATTCGGTATTGGGCGACAAGCCAAAATAAGACCAGACTGATGAATAAAAGATATAAACCAATGCTGCTGCATTCGCTGCTTTTGCATCCTTGAAAAGACGAAACGAAACTTGACGTACAAAATATGCGGTGACTCCAACCAAAATTGCAGCGACCAATCGTTTCATAAAAATGGAATACCCAAATAAAAATTGCCATCCTGCATAGGCCAAAAAAATACCGACAGGTTTTGTATCGGTAATATCGGTATAAAGTAATTTACCATTCAGTATTTCATTCCCAATAATGGCGTATGTTGATTCATCATGATCTAATTCACTGGGAAAAAAACTAAAGAATCGAAGGAGAATGGAAATTAAAAGAAGCAGAATGAGCCAAGACGAATCATCGTTCGATAAAAAACGCCGCTGAATTCCTTTTAACATTGCTATTCAGTCGGTTTAAAAACAATGCGGTAGTTCACCACCTCATCCTGAGGAATTCCATCTTTTACTGCAGGAGCCCAACGTGGCCCATTTTTAAGCAAACGAATGGCTTCGTTGGCAAAGTCCATATTTTCGGGGCCTTTATCAACCACAAAGTTGGTGAGTTGTCCATTGGAACTCACCGTAAACTGTATTTTAACAACTTCGCGAGCACCATCGGGTTCCGAAACAGGGTAAATTAACTTATCATCGACATACTTTTTAAACAAACTGAAGCCTCCAAGTGGTTCCGGATTTGCATTGGCTCCTTTGCGTAAGGCAGATTCCGTCTCCTGCAAAATTTCAGTTGAAGTTTTCTCTTCACTTTTTTTGCTTAGCAAATCAAAGTCGGCCAATTCAGTTTCGACTTTCGGCGAAGTAACTTCGGGTGCAACAAATGTATCATTCAATTCTTTCACCGCTGCTGTGATTGCTGTTGGTTTAGGCGCGCTCTTTTTAGCAGCCAATCCTTTTTGTTCAGTCAATTGTGAATCCAATGCACCAGTCTTTACTGCGCGCTCAGCTTTTGCCGGAGAAGTAGATCCATTTACAGGCTCTGTTGAAGGAGTTTCTTTTTCTTTGATCATAGCGACCATCAAGGGAATACTATCGCCTTGTGCTAATTTTGACTCGACAGCGGAGGATTTAAAGGTAGAATCCGAAAAGACAAGTGGTTTATCCTTTACCACTGCTACTTCAGTTGTTGATGCCCCCTTTTCATTACCTCCAAACTGAAGCAAAAGGAATAATGAAGCAACAATGATGAGGATACTTGCTGCTGCATAATAGACATAAGGAGGTATCCTGATTTTTCTTTTCCCGGCTAGGAGGTCAATAGTAGCCAGGTCCTTTTCAATATCTGAAATTTTATACTCGAGATATCCCTCAAACGATTCAGCAAGAAATGGATCTCTCTCCAAACTTCGTTCAAAAAGATACCTTTCCTCATTCGACATTTTGTTGTTTTTGTATCGAATCAGTTCATTTAAATATTCATTATTTTTCAGACTATCTGACATGGCTCGATTCTAAACAATTTTTCAAATTCCGTTTCCCGTTTTGAATATAACTCTTCACACTCTTTTCTTCTACATTAAGCAAAATAGCAATTTCTTGATAGCACTTCTTTTTAAAATAAAACATATCAATACATTGCTTCTGCTCATTCTTTAATCGGGCAATGCATTCACGAAGTGTTTCAGTTAATTTTCGGTCATCATCCAAAGGATGCATTTCGATCCCGAATTCCATAATTGCTTGTTCCTCACGTTGCCATTCCTTGAATTTAAGCTCCTCTGCATTTTCCTTTCGAAGCTCCATGAAACATTGGTTTTTAGTGACTACATAGAGCCAGCTTCTGAAATTTGTAATTTCATGCTTATTTACCTCAAGTGTGAGCTTTTCGAATACCTGCATGACTAAATCGCTGGCCTTTTCCCTGTTTTTAAAATACTTCAAGCCAAGTCCGAATACCAAAAACATATATTTTTGATATACCGCCCCCAGGATCTCCAAATCACCTGAATTTCGAAAGGCCCTGATTTGAGTTAAATCAAGTTGTCGATCAAATTCTTGTTGCTTCAACGATGCTGGCATATCAGGAAATTTCAATTTATTACTGTCTAAAAGTAAGCACAATATTTCATCCAAAAAATATATCGAATATAATAATTACAAGATTAGGGATGGAATAGAAGAAAATAAAAATGTCTTGAATGATTTCAGCTGTCTGCAAGGCTCAACAGTAAATCGCCAAATTAACAACAAAAAAAAACCACGTAAACGTGGTTTTATACTTGAAACATCTGAAATTTATTATTGAAATAAAGTCAGACTTAAATTTTCATTATCTTTCTTTGGGATAAAATCGTTCATGTAAAAGTCCTGATATTCATTACGTATGGTAAATACATGCGCACGTGGTTTTAGCTTGCATCTTTCGACAAAGGCAGTCATTGTGCGATCAGTAATGTATTTTTCAAAATGCATCAAAACATTATAGCGGGCATCAACAATTTCATTGGTTTTTTTGGCTGCTCTTCCCACACCATACTTATCGTTTAGAAAAGCAATATCAATTGCCATTTCCGACAGATTTAAACCGCGAATGTCGTCAAGTGTTTCGGGGTTTGAATCTCCCGAATGGAATACTTTCACTCCGTTCATATTTACCAAATAACCCATATTTTCGATGTGGTCGTTTTCGGCTTTTTCATGTTTCACATTGCACGCTACGATTTCAAAGCCATTAACAATTAAACGATCGTATTGATTTACAACCGGAGTTGCTTCAATAATACGCCCTTTTATTTTCTGGTAATCGGCAGTAAAAATCATCATTTTAGAAATTACTTGTTGAGGACAAACCAATTTCACTTCCTTATTATGCAACATGAATTGTGTAGCTAAATATGGGTCAAAATGGTCTGCTTGAAAATTGGAAATAAAAACGACGTCAATTTCATCATAAGGATGGAGTGCATTTTTAATTTTATTGACAGTTTGCTCATCGGGTTCAAGATACCTGTTCATTCCATTTTGGAATAATCCATCAAACATGATGTTATCAGTTCCCACATTTACAATGAAACCACTATTCGCGATATAAGTTACTCTTGCCGTTTTTATATTTTTATTGTCTGCAGCTCTCGAAAAAATCCCAGTACCCACAACTAATAAAACGATCAATAATGTTGTAAAATTTTTCATGATAGTTAATATTAATAAGTCATTATGGGGAACCCTAGTTAAGGGTTAATGTCCTTGTTATATTATCACCTCTTACAAATATACCTGATTCTCAATGCAAATCCACTACATTAATTAAGACAATTTGGTATTCTTTTATGAAAGGTGATTTTGGGTTGACCAATCGCACTATCGTATTGACGAAAGCGTATGTCTTCTTCATGACTGAAGCCATCTGTCTGTTTATTATGCATTTAAGCCACATTGACTGTGTGAATGGACTGATTTGTTGAGTGAATGGACTGATTTGTTGAGTAGATGAAACCCAATTGACACACAAAAGACCCCTGAAAAATGAATTTCAGGGGTCTTTTGTGTTAATATTCAATTCAAAACGCGTAATATCTATACAACACCTTGAGCCAACATGGCATCGGCAACTTTAACGAAGCCCCCCACATTAGCACCCAGCAGATAATTAATTTTACCATTTTTGGTACCATATTTCTTACAAGTTTCATGAATTTCGCCCATAATAATGTGCAAGCGTTGGTCTACTTCTTCTTTTCTCCAATTGTATCGCATTGAGTTTTGGGACATTTCAAGTCCGGAAACAGCAACACCACCGGCATTTACCGCTTTCCCCGGAGCATAAACAATCTGATCGTTTAATAAATCAACTGCGTCGGCTGTACAACCCATGTTTGAAGCTTCAGCAACCAGAAAACATCCATTTTCAATTAATTGTTTTGCATCAGCTGCATCCAATTCATTTTCACAGGCACATGGAATAGCCACATCAGTTGGTTGATTCCAGGGGCGCTTCCCTTCAAAAAATTCAGCACCAAATTTTTCGGCATAAGGTTTTACAACATCATTATTTGTAGCACGAAGCTCCAACATGTATTCAATTTTCTCCCCTGAAATACCGTTCTTGTCATAAATATATCCATCGGGACCGGAAATGGTAATTACCTTGCCTCCCAATTCATTTATCTTTGAAACAGCTCCCCAGGCAACGTTTCCAAAACCAGAAACGGAAAAAGTTAAGCCCTGCAATGACTTACCCATTTCGTCGAGCATATGCTTTACGAAATATACAGCACCAAAACCAGTGGCTTCAGGACGAATAAGACTTCCACCAAAGGTCACGCCTTTGCCAGTCAAAACGCCTGTAAATTCATTTTTAATGCGCTTGTACTGTCCAAACAAATAACCAATTTCACGACCACCAACACCAATATCTCCGGCCGGCACGTCTGTATTGGGACCAATGTGGCGGTACAATTCGGTCATAAAACTTTGACAAAAGCGCATAATTTCATTGTCCGATTTTCCTTTCGGACTAAAATCGGATCCACCTTTACCTCCACCCATGGGAAGGGTGGTCAAACTATTTTTGAAAGTTTGCTCAAAACCTAAGAATTTCAGCACACTCAAAGTAACACTGGGGTGAAAACGCAAACCACCCTTATACGGACCAATGGCACTGTTAAACTCAATGCGATAACCGCGATTAATTTGAACCTCGCCTCTATCATCAATCCATGGAACACGAAACATGATTACCCGCTCAGGTTCAGTGATCCTCGATAAGATTTTAGCATTTTTGTAGCGTGGATTTTTTTCATAAATATCCCATATCGATTCCACGACTTCCCGAACAGCCTGATGAAATTCCTTTTCACCGGGGTTCAGGGCAATCAATTGATTCATAAATTCATTAATTCCTGTTCTCATAGTTCTGCTTGTTATTAGGTTCTTTTGACATCAGCCAAAGTTAACAGAAATAACATATTGAGTAATTTACATCTAAGGCGAACAAGCTATCCTATCTATCTATGAGACTTTCGATTAACATTTATTAACAATTACAGAAACGAATATTTTGATATTTCTCATTCATTCGGATGCAGGAAAGGGAGGGGAAATAAAAAAAGGAATCCGAAACGGACTCCTTTTGTGGGCGATGAGGGATTCGAACCCCCGACCCCCTGGGTGTAAACCAGGTGCTCTGAACCAGCTGAGCTAATCGCCCGTTTGCTTATTTTTCTCTAAGGCGTTGCAAATATATACCAATGTTTTTTTCCTGCAAATATTTGGATGAATTTTATTAAAAAAAAGTCGATTTTTTTTTAATCGACTTTTCTAAGCTATATTTTCTACTATTCAATTAAGACATTAATTCTCTCGCTCTATCCAAAATAGCGGTATCATCAAGCAATACAATCCCTCCGTCTGGTCCCGGTTCCATGTGAATTCCAACAGATTTGCCATCTTCATAATTAGCACCACCAAAATAATTCCTGACAGTTTCTACCTCAACTTCAAATTCCTTTGCTAATTGTCTGATAGTACCGTCAGGTAAACTGTCTTTGATTTTTCGGAGCTCATTGAATGTTATCTTTTTTGTCATGGCATCAATATTTTATGATTAGAAATTGATAATTATTTAACTCTAAAGTCCTATAAATTTAAAATAATATTTACAAAAGAAAAGTGCTTTAGGATATGAACTTCATTTTTTTCTAAAAAAGGTTTCACATCTTTTCTCAAATAGCATCAACTATCAATTCAAGACCAGCTAGTTTACAAGGAAACTCCAATTAATCACAATAAATTAATTGAGGACCATCTTCCAAGTTTTAACATTTTTTAATACCTCTGGTAATGAAAACTATTTTGCAACTGATAAATGGCTTGTTGTAAATCTGGTCTAAAGTTCAACTTGATGAGTTTAGTATTCAACCGGCTTGGATAAACCCTGTTGGATAAAAACACAAAAATTAATTCATTGTCCGGATCAGCCCAAACAAAAGTTCCGGTATAACCACTGTGCCCAAAACTATTCGCACTTACAGCTTTTGCGGGATAAGTTTCTCCATTTTTCTTTTTGGCGTTATCGATATAAGGCTTATCAAAGCCAAGCCCTCTTCTATTTTCGTTACCCGGATATTGAATACGAGTAAATTCAGCAAGGGTAGAGGGTTTAATGAAATGCAGGTCGCCATAGGTGCCAAACTGTATGTACAGTTGCATTATTTTGGCTAAATCGTTTGCTGTCCCAAATAATCCGGCATTGCCCGAAACTCCACCCAGAAGTGCAGCACTTTCGTCATGAACAAATCCCTGCACCAATTCTTTCCGCATGGTATCATCGTATTCAGTGGGTACGATTCGCCCTACAGGATAATATTCATATGGATTATAACGAGCCGTATAGGCCCCTATGCGAGATAGAAATTTTTCGTACAATTGAGTTTCGTACGTTTGATGTCCATAGTTAGCTATTAAATCAGGGAAGAGATAAAAAGCGATGTCGGAATAAAAGTATTTTTTCTTTTTGCTCAATTCAAGATTTGCCAAATCATCCAACATTTCCCTCTTGTAATCGATGCTTACGTATAGATTTGAAGCCACTCGAACCGGATAATTCACCGAACAACGATAACGCAACATCCTGTTCCGATAGTTCGAAGTGTCTTTTTTGTTACCGGGCATAAAAGGAATCCACGATTTAAACCCTGCCTGATGCGCCAATATTTCACGCAAAGTAATGCTTGCCTTATCGGTATTTTTAAAGGCAGGCCAATAGTTACTGAAAGCACGATCAAGCTGCAGAATGGAATCCTCAGTCATTTTCATGAGCAAAGGCAAAGGACCGGCAATTTTTGTAATGGATGCCCAGTCATAAATGGATTGGGCCGTAATTTTATTGATGCTGTCGTAGGTAGTATAGCCATAACTTTTATTGAAGATTACTTTCCCGTTTTTAGCAATTAAAATCTGACATCCCGGGAAAAGCGTATCGCGTATTCCAAAGTTTGCAAAAGAATCGATTGTACTGATCAAATGCTTCGAGTTAAAGCCCGTTTCTTCGGGAATAGTATATTTCAATCGGCCGATAGACTTCAATGCAATTCCGCTTCCTTCGGGAAATTCATCAGAGATAGTCACCGGCAAGGTCGACACTGTTCCAATGGCTCCAAAAATAAGTTGTGCGGCTGCATCCTGCGAAACAACATGATCACCATAAGTGACACCAATTGCAGCTGCCTGGTCCAAATCCTCAAATTTTGATAGCACGTATGGATTCGCGAAAAAGGTGAGTACAACCTTATTTTGATGCAACAACTGATCGATCACCAAATGATGCACACTACTAATACCATAGTTTTTTGATTTCGAAAGCTTAGTGTCAAAAACACCGGCTATAACTAAATTGTATCCTTTAAGTTGGCGTAAAACTGACTTTATTTCAAGTTCTGAACTGGATAACCCAATATAGAAATGATCAATCTCAGCATAGTCCTGCAGCCTACTCTGAAAAACAGTTTCAATGGAATCGCCTATTGCTAAACTTGCTATTTTTAATGTATCAAGTCGCTGCAAGGGAAGAAGGGATTGGTCATTTTTCAATACAGTTAAGGATTGTTCAAATAAGTATCGTGCAGTTAACTGATACCGGGGATCATTCAAATCTTCCTGCAACTTCTTTTGATCAACTTTTAATTTTTTATTCAATCCGATCCACTGCTTTGCAAATAACACTTTCCGGCATTTCTCGTCAATAGTTTTTTCACTCAACTCTCCCCTCTTTACTGCTTTTACCACCGCCTCAATCACCTTTTCAGGATTAAGGATAAACTCAATGACATCAACGCCTGCTTTTAAGGCCTCCACTGCCGCGTCGGCTTCAGAATAGTTGTTCGTGATGCCTTTCATGTTCATGCCGTCAGAAAAAATGAGTCCGTCAAAACCAAGTGAATCTCTTAGAATGTCAGTCATCATTTTTTTAGATAGAGTGGCCGGTTGCCCCCCCTTATCGATCTGAGATAAATTGATATGGGCACTCATTATTCCATTAATCCCCCCATCGATACAAGTGCGAAATGGGACAAATTCTTCCTGGGTTAATTCAATATAACTTTTATTGATGACAGGCAAGGTATAGTGTGAATCAAAACCAGTATCGCCATGGCCCGGAAAGTGTTTTGCAGTAACCAAAATGTGCTCTTTTTGCATTCCGCGGGCCAACATCCAGGCTTTATGAGCCACCCGCTGCGTATTCTCACCAAATGATCGGTAATTAATGATCGGATTATTGGGATTGCTATTCACATCGGCTACAGGAGCAAAATTCAAATTAATTCCCAGGGCTTTGCATTGCATGGCCACTTCATGCCCCATTTGTTCCAGTAATGCATCGTTGGCCACCGCACCCAGCCCCATAGCAACCGGATATTCCACCACCGAATCCATTCGAAACGACAATCCATTTTCGCCATCGATTGCTATAAATAAAGGAACTTTTGAAGCCAACTGGTAGCTTTTTGCCCTCGAACTGAGTTCCTGTGGGCTTGTTTTTAAAAAGAGAACCCCGCCCACATGTTGATTTTCGATCCAAGCTAAAAGTTGCTTTTCATTTTTTTGACCTTGCGATGGAACAGAAGTTACCATGATGAGCTGCCCGATCTTTTCTTTTAAGCTCATTGTGGACAGGACGGAATCGGTCCAGACATGGTGCCTTTTTGCAAACTCGCTAAGTTCAGATGTTGCATACACATGACCTGAAAGATAAATAATGAAGAAAAACAGTATTGAAAAGCGCATAATTTGGACTGGGTTTTGTATCGAAAAAGATTAACTGTAAATTTAGAAAAATTACACAATTCAAACCCTGATGGACCATAAGATAAACAGGATTATTTTACCCTTACTATTGCTGCTGAATATGAGTTGTTCAGCCAACAGCATTACAAAAATTAAGGTTGGCGCCGAACAAACTGAACGCTACTTTCCTATGATAAAAGCTAAAAGGATTGCGTTAATGGTGAACCAAACATCCTTAAGTGATACCACCCATCTGGTTGATCTTTTAGCAAATGCAAAAATGGACATCAAAAAAATATTTGCTGTTGAACACGGTTTTCGGGGTAAGGCCGCAAACGGTATTGAATTTAATGATACAGTGGATACCAAAACAGGCCTTCCAATTATTTCGTTGTATGGGAAGAAGAAAAAACCATCGACTGCAGACTTGAGCGATGTGGATGTCGTTATTTTCGATATACAGGATGTTGGCTGCCGATTTTACACGTATGGCAGCAGTCTATTTTATTTAATGGAAGCCTGTGCCGAAAACAATATTCAAATGATAGTACTGGACAGGCCCAATCCAAATGGCGATTACGTTGATGGACCGGTACTTGATTTAAACCTGGAATCATTTGTAGGATTGCTCCCTATCCCCATTGTACATGGATGCACCGTTGGAGAATTGGCCTTAATGATTAATGGAGAAAAATGGTTAGCCAACCAATTGAGCTGCACGCTTGAAGTAATCACAGTAGAAAACTACGACCATTCCATGCTTTATGATTTGCCCGTTCAGCCATCGCCCAATTTACCCAACAATAGAGCTGTCAGACTCTACCCTTCGTTGTGCTTTTTCGAGGCCACCAATGTTAGTATAGGACGAGGTACCGAATTTCCATTTCAGCTCATTGGATATCCTGGATGTTCTTTGAATGAAATCGAATTTAAACCTCAAACCATTGAAGGAATCAGTAGTCATCCTATTTTTGAAGGTGAAAGATGCACCGGAGTCGATTTAAGATCTCAGGACACCGTTCCTCAATTCACCTTATCTTATTTCATTGAATTTGCCCAACAGTTCGAGGATAAAAATCAGTTCTGGAAAAGTAAACGATGGATTGAATTATTATCCGGAACCACTGAATTCTATGAGCAAATCAATCGAGGAGAGAGCGATGAAACAATCAGAGCCACCTGGAAGGAAGGACTCAAGAAATACATAGACCTAAGACAAAATTATTTACTATACCCCGATTTTATACCAGATGCAAGCCATTAATCTATTGTTTTATTTCATTGCCTATTTTGGAGTGCTCTTGTTGCTTTCCTATTTTATTGGCAGAAAAACGCAAATCGAAACCTTCTACAATGGAGATCGAAAATCCCCTTGGTTTGTCGTAGCCTTTGGAATGGTAGGTGCCACCCTGTCGGGGGTTACTTTTGTATCTGTCCCCGGCGAAGTAGGTACAAGTTCCTTTCACTATTTTCAATTTGTTCTGGGAAATTTTGTCGGATACATTATCATTGCGACGCTGCTTTTACCCTTCTATTATCGTAAAAATATTTACTCCATCTATTCAGTATTAAAATCGAAAATGGGAACCCAAGGCTATTTAACCACCTCAGGCTTCTTTATTTTATCGAAAATAATTGGAGCTGCGTTCCGTCTTTATTTAGCGGCCATTGTTATCCATATGGCCATTGCCCGTCCTCTGGGAGTTTCATTTGAGATGACGGTGTTGATCTGTTTGCTGCTCATTTGGCTCTATACCGTAAAATCAGGTATAAAAATGGTTGTTTGGTCCGACACATTGCAAACATTTGTATTAATTGTTGCCGTAGTTGCAGCAATCATTTCGCTGTTCAATCACATCGAAAAACCAGCCACACTGGTCATTTCAGAGATTTATCAGCAGTCCACCACCTCAATGTTTGAAATGAATTGGCGTTCACCCAACAATTTCTTTAAGCAATTTTTTGCCGGCATTTTTATGACCATTGCCTTGAACGGTTTTGATCAGGACATTGTCCAAAAAAATCTTACATGTAAGAATAGTAACCAAGCCCGAAAAAACATGCTTGTTTTCAGTTTAATGTTTGTGATTACGGTAATGCTATTCCTCATGCTTGGCGCCCTGCTGTACTATTTTGCACAAACCAACAACATTAAGCTACCTGCGAGAACAGACGAGATGTTTCCACTACTGGCATTAAACCATTTGGGAAAATTAGTTGCTGTGTTATTTATTTTAGGAATCTCAGCAGCCGCTTTTTCCAGTGCCGATTCAGCGACAACCGCTTTAACTACGGCATTTAGTATTGATTTTTTAAAAATTGAAAAGAAGGATAAAAAGCGACAGGTCCGTATCCGAAATTATGTTCATTTTGGATTTTCAATTCTCATTTTTATTGTAATTCTATTTTTCTACAAGCTAAACAATCAAAGTGTTGTAGTAGCAATATTCAAAGCAGCCGGATACACTTATGGCCCTATTTTAGGTGTTTTCACCTTCTCTTTTTTCGTTTCCCGAATACCCCGTTTACAATTTATTGTCCCAATATGTATTGCTTCACCAATCCTTACTTATCTCGCAACCATAGGAATTGGCCAACTATTAAACGGTTATCAGTTTGGGTTTGAATTGATCATCTTAAATGCCTTATTTACGATAGTACTTTTAACCCTGTTTTCAAGAAAAGCGAAGAAATGTTAAATTTCATTAAAAAAAAGGCCTTGGCATAGCAATTCATTTTGTACTTTTGTAGGCATTAAATTTTTAACGCATTTCAACACTAAAATATTGATTAACATCCTTAAACATCTGGCTGATTTGAAAAATGCATTTCACTATCTTTTTTTCATTCTCATTGTATCTGTAGTGCTATTCGCATCGTGCAATGAGGAAAATTATGTCACCAATGAGGATGCGTCATTATCTTTTTCGGTCGATACTTTAATGTTTGACACCATTTTCACCAGCATTGGATCAACCACACAATCGTTCCGTGTTATCAACAAATACAGCCAACCCATTTTAATTTCATCCATTCAATTAGCTGGTGGAGAAAATTCATTTTACCGTTTAAACATTGACGGGGAACTCACCAATGAATTGCATGATATTGAACTTCCGGCCCACGACAGCATTTTTATTTTTGTTGAGCTCACCGTCAATCCGAACGGTTCAAATCAACCCATGATTGTTCAGGATTCGATAGTATTTATGACCAATTCGAACATACAGGACATCGACCTGCTGGCATGGGGGCAAGATTTTGTTCCAATAAGGGGAGAAGTATTAAATACCACCACATGGACTGCAAACAAGCCATATTTGGTATACGACTACGCGTATGTCGATAGTGGACAAGTACTCACCATTGAACCAGGCTGCAAAATTTATTTTCATAAAAAAGCAGGATTATACGCCAAAGGAACCATCAAAGCGATAGGTACTCCCTCGGATCCGATCATATTTACGGGTGATCGACTGGAAGAAATGTATTTCGATATCCCCGATCAATGGCAGGGAATTTTACTATTTCCCGGAGAAGGTATCAATGAATTTGAAAACGTAGAAATTACCTGTGCCAATATCGGCTTACAGGTTGGAACCATCGAAAATGAAGGTGCTGCAAATGTTCGCTTGCACAATGTCAAAATAGAACACATGGCTTTTGCAGGACTTTTTGCATTAAAATCACAAATTGAGGCCACCAACACTCTGGTTTCCGATTGCGGTTACTACTGTGTCACACTTTTAGTGGGCGGCAATTATAATTTCAATCACTGCACCATTGCCAACTATTGGGGATTCTCCAATCGACAATCCACTTCATTGCTGATTTCCAATCAACTTATAATTGACACCGAAGACGGCAAAGTGGCGTACACTGGTGATTTAGTCAACGCCACATGGCGTAATTCCATTATTTGGGGAGATTTGAAATCTGAAGTTGATTTTGGCTTCAATGAAAAAGCCATGTTTAATTATCAGTTCGATCACTGCATCATAAAAATAGCAGATAGCATCAAAACAACCGATCCGGAGATATATACTTCAATCATCAAAAATATTGATCCTTTATTTATTAATAAATCGGATTACGATTATCAATTGGATACACTTTCGCCTGCCAAGGACATAGGTTTGAAAATTTATGGCGAAGTGGTGCCTCTTGACTTAAATAATGTTTCACGCTTATCCGATACCGCGCCTGATCTGGGCGTCTTTGAACGTATCGAAGATGAAGACAAATAAGTCAAATTTATTCCTTGTCATCCTGGGGTTTTTGATTCTCCAACATCCAATTTTTGCCCAAAACCCAAGCAATGAGTATCGGCTCATGTTTTACAATGTCGAAAACCTATTCGATACTGATGATGATTCCACAACTATCGATGAAGAGTTCCTACCAAAAGGAGACCGGTTTTGGACCAATAAAAAGTTCTATCTCAAACTAAATCGCATTTCACAGGTCATCATGGCTGCAGGTCAGGGAAATCTTCCAACCTTAATTGGATTAAGCGAAATTGAAAATCAAAAAGTGCTGGATTTACTCATCTATAAAACACCGCTGGGGAACCTGGGGTACAAAATTGTTCATCAGGAATCTCCTGACCGACGTGGCATTGATGTGGCCTTGCTTTATCGAAAAGACCTTTTCACTCCAATCCATTACCGGACTTACAGCGTAAAAAATCCTAACGATGATCAATTCAAAACCCGTGACATCTTATACCTTACAGGAATTACAGGCGCCGACACATTACATTTGTTTGTAAATCACTGGCCGTCGAAATATGGTGGTGTGCTTGAAACAAAACCCTTGAGAGCATTAGCCGCTTCAACCTTAAGAATTGCCATTGACAGTATTTTACAGTCGAACAAAAACAGTAAGGTAATTATCATGGGTGATTTCAACGACTCTCCTTTTGACGAAAGTATGACCAAATATTTGCGCGCCCTGGAACCGATGGATTCAATTCAGAATCAGGAAATTTACAATTTGGCCTACCGCAAAGCAAAAGAGAACAAAGGATCCAATAAATATCAGGGAAAATGGGAGCTCATTGATCAAATAATTGTGAGTGGTGCACTGTTGACTGCAAAGCACGGACTTTATACCAATCTTGAATCTTTTCAGATTTTTGATGCACCTTTTCTGCTTGAAGAAGATAAAAACTACCTCGGTAACAAGCCATTCAGAACCTATCTCGGTTTTAGGTACAACAACGGATTCAGCGATCACCTGCCCGTGCTACTCGATCTAAAGTCGATCAATTAATTCATTTTCTTTAAACCCAATTCTGTGGCTTTTTCCATCATATATTGAAAGGCTTCGTCGTAATTGTTATGAATTTCTCCTTCTAAAATGGCTTCCTTTATTGCTGATTTAATGAGACCGACTTCGCGGCAAGGAGTTAATCCGAATACTTCCATTATTTCTTCACCACTAACGGGTGGCTGAAAATTCCTAACGGCATCTCGCTCTTCAATGTCCTTCAGTTTGTCGCGTACCAGTTGAAAATTATTCAAATGTGTTTTTACTTTAACTTCATTTTTAGAAGTAATATCAGCTTCGCAAAGTGTCATTAACAAATCAATATCATCACCGGCTTCAAACAGCAAACGTCGAATGGCAGAATCAGTAACTTCTTCCTCACTCAGCACAATTGGTCGCATATGCAGGTTGACCATTTTCTGCACAAACTTCATTTTGTCGTTCAAGGGCAATTTCATTCTCGAAAACATTTTAGGAATAATTTTGGCACCTAAAAAGTTATGACCGTGAAAGGTCCAACCTTGATTTTCGATGAATTTTTTGGTCATTGGTTTTGCAATATCATGTAACAAAGCCGACCAACGCAACCATAAATTATCGGTATTGGGTGCAATTTGATCCAAAACCGCCAGTGTGTGGTAAAAATTATCTTTATGCGCAATACCGTTCACTACTTCTACCCCTTTCATACGAGCCAATTCAGGAATAATCAGTGGCAACAAACCTGTTATGTCCATTAATTTGAATCCTATCGAAGGTTTAGGCGAAAGCATTATCTTATTGATTTCATCAATAATTCGTTCCTTCGAAATAATTGAAATTCGATCTCGATTCCGCTTAATGGCTTCCAATGTTTCGTCCTCGATCCGAAAGTTGAGTTGAGTGGCAAAACGAATGGCCCTCATCATTCTGAGCGGATCATCATCAAAGGTCAGATCGGGACTGAGCGGGGTTTTAATCAATTTTTCACCGATGTGTTTTACGCCATCAAAGGGATCAATCAGTTCTCCATAATTGTCCTTATTTAGGCTAATAGCTAGCGCGTTTATGGTAAAGTCGCGTCGGTTTTGATCATCGACTATGGTCCCGCTTTCCACCGTTGGGTTACGGGATTCACGATTATACGATTCTTTCCGGGCACCTACGAATTCTAAATCGGTTCCCTTATAATTGAACTGTGCAGTTCCAAAGGTCTTAAATATACTAACTTTCAGTTTTGGATTCAGTTGCTGCGCAACCTTCCGGGCCAGGTCGATACCACTACCGATGGTCACAAAATCAAAATCCTTCGAAGGTCGCTCTAAAATCAGGTCCCTCACAAAACCACCAATAACATAGGTTTCAAGGTTTAGTTGATCAGCCTCTGCGGCAACTACTTTAAAAATTTCACTGTCGATGTATCTTGAAAAATCGGGCATTCAAATAAAAGTTTGATTGAATCTAAAAATGTGCTAAATATGTGTGTGACAAAAGTAACATAAATAAATGATCAGCAGACGTAAGTTTGCAGAGTAAAAACATAACAGCCGATGAGTTGTTTCAATTTAAAATAAGAATAACAATTAAAAGAAAAAATTATGATAGAGCATTTAACACTCGACACATTTAAAGCAAAAGTTTTCAATTTTGAAGCAAATAAAGATTGGAAATTCGAAGGCACAACGCCATGTATCATTGACTTTTACGCCGACTGGTGCGGACCATGCAAAATGGTAGCTCCCATTTTAGAAGAACTTAAAAAAGAATTCGACGGAAAATTAGATATATACAAAGTAGATACTGAAGAACAACGCGAATTGGCAGCGATGTTCGGAATTCAAAGTATTCCTTCCATGTTATTTGTTCCAACTGATGGAAAACCACAAATGGCGATGGGAGCTCTGCCAAAAGAAACATTTATCCAAGCGTTCAAAGAAGTACTGGGCGTTTCACAAGATTAAGGTCGCTTTATTAACCGACTTACAGAGCTCTGTTTTACAGGGCTCTGTTTTTATATCCATTCCAACAATTTCTCCAGTCGAATTCCCCGTGATCCCTTGACTAAAATAAATTTATTTTTAGCCCAATCCTTATTCACAAAGGTTTTGATTTCCTCAATCTCCTTCAATTTGATAAAAGTATCCGGAGCATTCGTTTCCATAAAATTTGATCCAACAAGAATCACTTGTTCGCAAAGGTCTAATGCAATTGAATCGATAATTTTTTGATGTTCCTGAAATGAAGCATCGCCAAGTTCAAGCATATCGCCTAAAACCATCACTTTTCCCGATTTTTTTATTTGCATAAAATTCAGGATAGAAACATGCATGCTGGAAGGATTGGCATTGTAACAGTCCAACAATATGGTTGCAGAATCTTTTTGCATTATTTGTGAACGTTTATTCGTCGGCTCATAAGCCTCCACCCCTTGTTGAATTAAGAGTGGATCGAGGCCAAAAAACAATCCAATTCGCACTGCGGCCAGAATATTTTCCAGATTGTACTTTCCTGTCAGTTTCGATTTGAGATACAACCACCCCTTATCAAAAAGAACCTTTGCAACAACAAAAAGATCATCACCGACTGCTTCACCCAATAACTGCGCCTTTTCATTGTGCACTGCATAGGTATATTGCTTCACATTCCCGGCGGCCAGTCCAACCAAATCCTCATTGTCAATGTTGATAAAAATTGCTTTTCCTTTGTTGGCAATGAAGCGATAGAGTTCACTTTTTGTTTGTTTCACCCCTTCGAATGAACCAAAACCTTCTAAATGAGCCTTCCCAACATTGGTGATCAGACCATAATCAGGCTCAGCAATCTTACATAGAAAATCGATTTCTTCCAGATGATTGGCTCCCATTTCAATAACAGCAATATCATGACTGGAGTTTATTGATAAAAGGGTTAAAGGTACCCCGATGTGATTGTTCAAATTTCCATTGGTCGACAACACATTGAACTTTTGTGAAAGCACATTTGCAATAAGTTCCTTTGTAGTTGTTTTTCCGTTAGTTCCTGTTATTGCCAGCACCGGAATAGTAAGCATTCGACGATGAAAATTGGCCAGATCCTGTAAGGCTTTTAATACATTTTGAACCCAAATACAGCCTGGCACCTGTGCTAATTCAACCTGATCGACAACAGCAAAATGTGCACCCTGCAATAAGGCTTGAAGGGCAAAAGCATTCCCATCAAACTGTTCTCCCTTTAGGGCAAAAAAGATGCCTCCCCTGGCCGCCAGGCGGCTATCGGTAAAAACAAATGGATGCTGTAAAAAGAGCTCGTAAATTTCTTCGATTGACTTCATTCCCGTAAAAATACAATAAAAAAAATCCCGCTGTAAACAGCGGGATCAATATGTTGATATTTTATCTTAATTCGTTTTCACCATAGGCGGCCCTAAACGGGTCATTGCACAACGGAATCCCAAATCGGAGGCCGACTCTGATTCGTCAAGATAACGTCTTGAACCAGGATTCAGCCAATAGACTCTATCTTTCCATGAACCACCTTTGTAGACACGTACCCGATCGGTAATCATTGAATTAATGATATCTGGTCTCAAAGACTGAACGTACATATCGCCCGTTGAATTCGTGCTATTGGCAGCATTTGCAGGTTTTTGATCCGCCCAATCGCTTCCTACAATCAATTTACTACGGTAATCACCATCTTCATAATTTCGATAGTCAGCAATGGTATCCATCACTGCTTCGCCAAATTCATTAAAAACAGTATTTCCTTGCGCATCTTTACGATATTCTGTAATTACATTTCCCCTAAAAGGTTGAAATTCTTCAACATCAAGAGGAGAAAGTGGGCGATAAACATCGGCTACCCATTCATTGACATTACCTGCCATACAGTAGATTCCATAATCGTTTGGTTGAAAAGCAAACACATCGGCTGAAATGTCAGCAGCATCATTAAGCGCACCGGCCATTCCCATCAAATCACCTCGTCCACGGGTATAGTTGGCTTTCATTTTACCTTTCGATAATTTTTCTTCCTGACGAATGTACTGACCCGACCATGGATACATTCTACGTTCGGTTAACAATTCACCGTCTGCTTCACCAATTAAACCTAAGGCTGCATATTCCCATTCCGCCTCAGTGGGCAGTCGGTAATTTGGCAGCAACAAACCGTTTTCCCAACGGATTTTTTTATCGTTATCACCGGGAACACCCTGATAATGTCCGCTCAGAAAACCTTCAGTCGTAAATACATTTGAATTTTGCTGGGCTGAATCAAGTGAGATATAGCCATTCTTAATTAAAATGTATTCATTCACCCGATCGGTTCTCCACTTACAATAATCATTCGCTTGTTTCCAGCTTACACCAACAACAGGATAATTACTATAAGAAGGATGCCTCAAATAATTTTCGACATAGGGCTCGTTATAGGCAAGCGCACTTCGCCACACCAAAGTGTCGGGGGTTGCTAAAGCAAGTTTATTGGAATTTGGATACCTGCTTCCCAACCAAGCCATGTAGGTACGATAATCATAGTTCGTCACCTCCGTTTCATCCATGTAAAACGATGAAACAGTAACTCGCCGTGGCTGATTATCCCAATCATGCATGACATCTTCATCAATTCGACCCATAATAAATGTTCCACCTTGAACCAATTGTAGTCCAGGTCCTGTTTTTTGTTCCAGGTATTCAGGGTCACTAAATCCAAATACTTCCATATCTCTAGCATTCCATCCTATGGTTCTGGAAGTATTCCCTGAACGTGATGAGGAAGAACCTGCTGAATTTTTAGTGTTCTTACAGCTGGTCAATCCAATGACTAACAATATGAGTAAAAATGATATTCGTCTCATTCTCCAATAATATTACAACGTTTTGCAACAAATATAACTAAAATGATCAATACTTATTGTATCAAAAAATGTTTCTTTACAATTGTTAAACTGGTTGATAGGTTAGCCTCAACCGAAAAATAATGAAATTTTAATTTTTTGCATTCAATATAAAAACGCACAAGATATTCACTTATTTTAAATCACTCAAAAAATAAGTGAATTTATACTAATCTTATTTTTATTGCGTTTATAAAGAAATCGATATTGACAATGAAAAGATATTTTTACTTACTGGCATTTCTTATTATCCATCAAGGCATTAACGCTCAGAATACTTACAAAAGTAAATCAATTCTGGCAACGGGGAAATGGATCCAGATTTCTGCGCCCACTGAAGGCATGTGCAAGGTGAGTTATTCTCAATTGACCGACTGGGGCATTTCATCGCCTGAGAATGTAGCTGTTTATAGTAATGGTGGGTATATGCTTCCGAAAATGAATAACGAAGCTTATCCCGATGATTTGGAAAAATTGCCACTTATTCATGCCAAAGACAAAGCGGGACAAAATGCAATTTTTTTCTACTCTACTGGTCCCGTAAAATGGGATTATGATGCTGCCAATTCAAAATTTGTACACACACAAAATTTATATTCCTATAAAACGTATTTCTATTTATCGTCCGATGTGGCCAAATCGAATGCGCCAATTGTTAAAGAAGAAAATAAGGAAAACGCCGATGTGACATTCACTTCATTTAACGAGCATTTATTGTATGAACAGGAAAATATTAATTTAATAAAATCAGGCCGCACCTGGTATAGCGATGAAATGGGCAATACTGCAAAAAAGACCTACACTTTTACTTCTCCCAATGTGATCACATCAGAAAATGCTGTATTAACTGTTGTTGCAGCGGCAGGTTCAAGCTTGGCGTCACGATTTACAATTGAAACAAACAATCAGGTAGCAGGTGAACTGGACTTTATAAGAATTTATCCAGGAAGCTTTAGTACCAAAAAGGCTACTGTCAGTAAAAAGGATTTTCCTTTCACGACCAATGCCAACCTAAAGGTTGCCATTACCTACTCAACCGATGCAAGCAATGGCACTTCGTGGCTCGATTACCTCGAAGTGAACCAAAAGGCACAATTAATTAAAACAGATCAGCCCCTTATATTCAGAAATGCCGAAGCATTAGATCATGCTGTGGTTAAATACAACATTCAAACAAGCACAAACTCCCCATATTTATGGGACATTACCAATCCGGTGAATCCAATTTCGGTAAAATTTACAACGAATTCAAACAGCATTAGTTTCACCGACAAGGGGGCTACCTTAGCCAATTATGTTTTATTTGATGTTACAAAAGATGTTTATCTGGAAACCACTTTTGAAAAAGAAGTCGCCAACCAAAATATTCATGGTTTACCATTGTATGATTTTATTATCATCACGCATACCGATTTTCTTTCCGCCTCACAAACCCTGGCGGACTACCACCGTCAACACGATCAAATGCGCGTGTTGGTGCTTACAAAAGATGAAGTTTACAACGAATTTTCTTCCGGATTACCCGATGTTGCTGCCATTCGCAACATGGCGCGAATGTTTTACAAAAGGAAAACCCCAAGTGATTCATTGCGCTATTTACTTTTAATGGGCGACGGATCATACAATAACCGCAGCACTGAGCCAAGTATACCGAATTACATACCTACCTATCAATCGGAAATATCCGAAGACGATAATTCGTATATTTCCGATGATTTTTTTGTTCTATTGGATGACGATGAAGGTGAAACAACAGGCAGCCTGGACATTGGAATTGGCAGAATCCCTTGCCGCACATTGGAAGAAGCAGAATTGGTTGTGAACAAAACCATCAATTATACTGACCCTGAAACCATGGGCGATTGGCGCAATGTCATTACCTTTTTAGCAGATGACGAGGATAGTAATGGGCACATGATTGATACTGAAAAACTCATTGATCTGGTGAATACCAATTATTCGGGATTTATAACAGAAAAAATTTATTTGGACGCTTATACACAAATAATAACATCTGCCGGTGATGCCTACCCTGAAGTAACCAAAGCCATAAAAGACAGAGTGGAAGATGGAACACTTATTTTTAACTACATGGGCCACGCCAACGAAAGAGGATTAGCACACGAGAATGTTTTAACCGTAAGCGACATCAATTCCTGGAGCAATCAAAAGAAATTACCGGTATTTATTACGGCAACCTGCGAATTTAGTCGATACGACGATGTAGAAATGTCCGCTGGAGAACATATTTTATTTAATCCTGCCGGCGGTTGCGTTGCACTTTTTTCAACATCAAGGGTAGTATATTCCGGCGACAACTACCGATTAAGTTCCAACTTCTACCGGTCCGTATTCCAACAAGATAAAAATGGTGATAATTTCAGATTGGGAGATATTATGCGCATGGCCAAAAATTTAACCATAGATTCAAATAGCACGTTCAACAAACGTAATTTTGTTTTACTGGGCGATCCGGCCCTGCAACTGGCCTTTCCTAAATACAAAGTGCTTACCGATAAAATCAATCAGCTCAATTTAACCGACACCATAAAAATCGGGGCATTGGACAAAGTAACTATTGAAAGTGAAGTTGTTGATCGTTTTGGAAATCTATTAAACACTTACAACGGAACCGTTACAAGCACTGTTTATGACAAATCGGTAAACGTTCAAACACTGGCGAACGACCCTGATTCCAAAAGGTTTGATTTCACTTCTCAAAACAACATTATTTACAAAGGGACATCGAGTGTAACAAACGGCAAATTTGAATTCTCATTTATTGTCCCCAAAGACATTAGCTACAATTTGGGGAATGGAAAAATATCCTACTATGTTTCGGATAAAACAGATGATGGAAATGGTTCAACCGATCAGTTTAGCATTGGCGGATCTAGTAAAAATCCTTTGATCGATAACGATGCCCCGGAAGTGAACATGTACTTAAACAACGAACAATTCAGAAACAATGGCAAAGTTTCAGCAAGCGCATTATTACTGGTGAATTTATACGACGAAAGCGGTATCAATACTGTGGGCACCGGCATTGGCCATGACATCACCGCCGTTCTTGACAATGACTTTTCCAATCCAATGATATTGAACGATTATTATCAATCGGAATTGAACAGTTACCAAAATGGTAAAATATTATACCCCTTAAACAACATGGAGCCCGGAGAACATACCTTATCGATAAGAGTATGGGACATTCAAAATAATTCCACGGTAAAAGAGCTCAATTTTATAGTTGAAGAAGGTTTCGAAATAACAGCGGTAAGTAATTTTCCGAATCCGGTCAATTTTAACACTACTTTTTCCATAACGCACAACTTGCCGGGCGACATTTTTGACACCAGCATTGAAATTTTTAATTTGAGAGGAATTAAAATTGCTGAAATTAATGAGGCTACCGGATCCTATGGATCGGTGAACGCAAGCGTGCGCTGGGATGTTACGGACACTTTCTACCCTATTGATAACGAAAAGATTCTGGTGTATCGTGTCACCCTGATCAACCATCAAGGTTTAAAAGCTACCGGAGCAGGAAAATTATTTTTGAGGTTGAATTAAAACAACCACAATATGTGGAATTTCGTTTCGTTATTCTATTTTTGGAGTTCATTTTTTTTAGACAAAGTATAAATAACATATCATGACTCGTATTAATTTAATTGTATTTCTTACATTTCTATTGTTTGCAGACCTTGCAAAGGCTCAATCGACAACCGGCGCAGGTGTTGTAAGTTCAGCAGTGCCGTTTTTAACCATCGCTCCCGATTCACGTGGAGGTGCTATGGGTGACGTAGGTGCGGCCACATTACCTGACATCAACTCCCAAACCTGGAACCCTGCAAAATATGCTTTTATCGAAAGTAATTCCGGAATTGCTCTTTCGTATACTCCCTGGTTACGAAATTTGGTGGGTGATATGAATTTGGCCTATTTGGTGGGCTATCATAAATTGGATAAACTCCAAACCCTTTCCGGAAGTTTGCGCTATTTCGATTTAGGATCGATGCAATTTTACGACAACAATGGAAACGAAACCAATAGCAGCAATCCCAACGAATTTGCTCTTGATATGGGTTATGCCCTGAAATTATCGGACAACTGGTCGGGCTCGGTAAGTCTGAGGTACATTTTATCCGACATATTCTCAGGTGCAGGAGGCACTGCAGGAACAACCACTACCGATCTCAGAGCAGGTCAATCCTATGCTGCCGATGTGGCTTTCTTCTACACTAAAACATTCCTGAAATCACGTAAAGAATCCACCATTGCTTATGGTGTAAACATCTCTAATATAGGATCGAAAATATCCTACGATGGCGGTGGTGAGGGAAGTATCAAAGATTTTATTCCAACCAACCTGAAAATTGGTGGTGCTTATACCACCGAAATTGACAAATACAACAAAGTATCCTTCGCATTAGACTTTAATAAATTACTGGTTCCTTCACCCATTTATGAAGTAGTTGACGGAGTAACTCAATTGTCAAACTTTGGGAATAACGACGTTGGCCCCATCGAAGGGATGTTTATTTCATTCTCCGATGCTCCAAACGGATTAAAAGAAGAATTATCTGAAATCACGGTTTCATTGGGTGCTGAATATTGGTACAGCAAGCAGTTTGCCATTCGTTCGGGTTATTTCCACGAAGCAAAAGAAAAAGGTGACCGGAAATTCCTGACCTTTGGTGCCGGACTAAAAATGAACGTATTCTCCATCGATTTCTCTTACATTTATACGCTATCGAGAACAAGCCCACTGGAAAACACCTTGCGTTTTACACTTGGTTTTGACCTGGATGATTTCCAAAAACAAGGTCGGAAAAAAAGATAGTACCCCAATGGATTTTAGAATCGGCAATGGTTACGATGTACACGCCCTCGCCACAGGAGAAACGCTGTGGTTGGGCGGTATTCAAATTGAACATGAAAAAGGCACAGTAGCCCATTCCGATGGAGATGTGCTCATTCACGCCATTTGCGATGCACTGTTGGGTGCTTTAGCTCTGGGTGATATTGGACATCATTTCCCCGACACCGATCCTGCTTTTAAAAACATCGACAGCAAGCTCCTTCTTCAAAAATGTAATGAGTTGGTGAATTCCAAAGGATTTGAAGTTTCCAACATTGATTCAACCATTTGTGCCCAACGTCCAAAACTGAAGGATCACATCATCGCTATGCGCAATTGTATGGCCCAACTACTTTCAGTCGATGCTGAGCAGATTTCGGTAAAGGCAACTACCACCGAAAAGTTAGGATTTGTAGGACGCGAAGAAGGAATTTCCTCCTATGCCGTAGTATTACTCAAAAAGTTGAACGAGTAATTGCAATAACTATTTCTTTTTCAGCAATGCCGTAATCGGGAAATGATCAGAAAATTCAACGTGCGGCCGTCGGTAATTATAGGCTTCAAATTCATCCGAAAAGAAAATATAATCGATTCGAAAAGGAGGTAATTTTCCCCTGTAAGTATTTGAAAGGCCACTACCCGACTCCACAAAGGCATCGTTTAATGTAGAATGAATGGTATGATAACTGTACGAAACGGGAGTATCATTAAAGTCGCCACAAACAAGCAAGGGGTACTTGCACCCATCAATGTGCTCCTTCAATTTTTTTATTTGCATGGAACGTTGCTGATAAGCATCCTTTAATTTAACGCCTATCTGTTTCACTTCGTGAAGTTGCTTCTGTTTAAATTCAAGGGTGTCAATAATGGAATAATCTTCAGAACGAATGCCATAGGATTGTAAGTGACAATTGTAAATCCGAACGGTATCCTTTTCGATAATCACATCGGTAAATATCACCATGTTATGGGTTCCTTCGAAACGCAATTCTCCCATATTTACAATGGGATAACTGGTAAAAGTTACCGGCCCCCCCCATTCACTTTGATGTGCCAACTGACAATGATTAATTCCGGGAAAAAATTCTTTTAAGCGAATGGGATTTAAGAGGCCTGATTTCTGCAATTTGGTTTCCTGCAAACAAATGATGTTGGCATTGCGCGAGGCGATGAACTCTAAAATTGCCGTATCATTTTTTTTTCCTTCCAGGTAAGAATAAAAGTGCAAAACATTATAGCTCAAAACAGTTATCCCGGTAGTATCCTCCGTTTGTCGTCCTGAAAACCGGAATGAATTCTGATGAACATTCCAGCCAATGGCAAGACAAATCAATGAAACAAACAAGTACCTCCAATAAAAAAATAGCCATAGCAACACAAATCCCAAGTTGACCATCAGCAAATAGGTATAGCCCAAGCCCACCAACGAAGGCCACCAATACAATTGCGGATCGATTTTCGGCGAAATGTAAGTCACTACCAACAATAAGGCCGCAATGACATTCAAGCTTAAAAACAGGTATCGAATAACTCGTTTCAATCAAGGGTACATTAAGAATTACAGGCAAATATAACAACTCACAGAGGGAAATAATACAAAAAAGGATCAAATAAATTGAATAGCCATTACCACTCGTACAAAATCGTAAATTAACGGCATTGTAATCAACTACATTCACAAAAATATGCGACCTTTGCCCAAAATTTGGGAAAATGAAGAAAAACATCAGCGTCAATAAAAAAAGTAAACAGAATCGTCCGGGGGCAAAATTTGAAGCGCCAAAAAAGGCATTTAATAAAAACCGCTACAAAGGGAAACCAGGAAAGGATGAACCTGCCAAAATAAATAAAGAAGAAAAAGAAGAAGCCCCCATAAAGCCAATCGTTAAAAAAGGATTTAAGCTGGATGAAAAAATTCGCCTGAACCGTTACTTGTCTAACTCAGGAGTATGTTCACGCCGCGAAGCCGACAAATACATCGAAACCGGCTGCGTAAAAGTGAATGGCAAAATTGTGTCGGAGTTGGGAACCAAAGTTTCATTGGACGATGATGTTCGTTTCAACGGCCAGCAGCTGAACCCCCAAAACAAAATGTATTTGCTGCTGAACAAGCCTAAAGGATTTGTAACCACCACCGACGATCCTCAGGAACGCAAAACGGTGATGCACCTGATTGAAAAAGCATGTCAGGAAAGAATTTACCCTGTGGGACGCCTTGACAAAGAAACTACTGGTGTATTATTGTTTACCAACGATGGCGATTTGGCGAAAAAACTGACACACCCAAGTTACAATAAGAAAAAAATCTATCATGTCACCCTCGATAAACCTTTGACCAAAAATGACCTCCTCGAAATAGCCAAAGGCATTGAACTGGACGACGGCCCCATTGCAGCCGATGCCATCGACTACGCAGTTGAAACCGATAAACGCGAAGTTGGAATCGAAATTCATTCAGGTCGCAACCGCATTGTTCGTCGTATTTTTGAAAAAATGGGCTACCAGGTAGAAAAACTTGACAGGGTATACTTTGCCGGCTTAACCAAAAAGAATGTTCCCCGCGGTAAATTCCGATTCCTGACTCAGGCAGAAATAAATCAATTGAAAATGATGTAAAACTGTAATTTCAATCCAAATTCATTGACCAATACTCGAAATGGAAAATGAGGAATTCTTAAATACAGTCATTAGCAATCAAGGTATCATCCATAAAGTTTGTGGAATATATTGTGACACCACTGAAGATCGCGAAGATTTATTTCAGGAAATAGTAGCCCAGCTTTGGCGTTCGCATCCATCGTTCCGTAGCGAATCAAAAGTTTCTACCTGGATGTACCGGGTAGCATTAAACACGGCCATTACTCATTTTAAAAAGAACAAGCGTCGCCCCGATCGTGATAATTTGGAGCGCACGAACATTCAGGTTGTACACGAAGCATATGATGATTCCTACGAAGAAAACATTAAAATGCTTTACCAGGCAGTCTCCAAATTAACAGGGATTGAAAAATCAATCACCTTGTTGTATCTCGAAGACAAAAAGTATGAAGAGATTGCCGAGATTGTGGGTATTACGCAAAATTACGTGAGGGTGAAAATGAATCGCATAAAGGCGAAACTTAAAAAATTGATGGGGGAAGTATAATGGAATTAAATGAATTAAAATCGGCTTGGAATAAAATCTCGTCAGAGAACGAGAAAAAGCAGCAGCTTTCGGAAGTGGAAGTAAAAAAAATGCTAAAGAAAAGAACGCTTGACATTACCGATAAAATTCGCCGTAACATACGCATTGGCATCGGCATTGTTTTAGCTTGGGCATGCCTGGGATTTGCCATCGATTTTCTTTTGACTCCAATTTTGGAAACGAAACTGGACAAACCCTATTTAACCGATGAACTCATGTTTTGGAGCTTCATTCTTGAAGCCTTTAATTATGTACTGATCTTCACCGCCATTATTGTTTTTTGGATTCGTTACAATAAAATAGAAAAAGAAAACATCGATATCACCAACCTGCGCAGTAAACTAAAAGGATTGATCGGAGTATTAAATTCCTACAAACGTATGTTTTACATCATTATGGCCTTGATTATCGTCTATGTGATTGTGGCCTTCAGTTCCGGTTTCTTTATGGAATATAATCATCTGGTCAATTCATCTTCATTTGACCTTCATAACCTTAAATTAACAGCCTGGATCATTACAATTCTCCTGTTTCTGATCTTCCTTGGTGGTTTAGTTGCCGTTTACTACTTGCTTTTCACCCTGTTTTTCAAACGTTTATACGGCAGGTATTTAAAACAATTAAAATTGACATTGCAGGAACTCGAAGAATCTCCCGCCATCAAATAAACCTTTTCATTTTGTTATTCCGTTTATAAATGCGTTAATTTGCAGCGTTGTTCACACAATGGGGTGCTCAAAAAAATCCCAAATAACAATAAATCAAATCCCATATGCTTTTTTGGAATTTGCTTTTTGGAATTTGGAATTTTAATAACGGGCTGAGATCATACCCTCTGAACCTGATTCGGTTAGTACCGGCGAAGGGAAGGTGTATACAGGAATTTATTCCTGCCTCATTGGTTATTTATTAACCATAAAATTTAAAAGAAATGCGTTTTTTAGTGTTACTCATGGCCTTGTTTGCGTTTAGCGGAACATATGCCCAGTATCAAATTAGTGGTAAAGTTTTTACTGCTCAAAACGAAGCCCTTCCCGGCGCATCTGTGGTTGTTCAGGGAAGTACTACGGGAACAGTCACCAACTTAAACGGTGAATTTTTTCTTGCCGGAATTGAAAAAGGAAAACACAACATCAAAGTCAGTTTCGTAGGTTACCAGGATTTTTTTCAAGAACTTGAAATGAACCAAAATCATCAACTGATTGTCCATCTGAAAGAGAAGGCAGTATTAACCGATGAAGTATTTGTGTATGCCACACGTGCCGGAAAAACGACTCCGGTCACCTCGACCACCCTTTCGAAAACAGCATTGGAAAAACAAAATCTGGGACAAGACATTCCCTACTTGTTGAGCACGACCCCATCGTTTGTTACTTCATCGGATGCAGGTACAGGCATAGGCTATACGAATTTCAGAATTCGGGGAACCGACGCCAACCGCATCAACATTACCGTAAACGGAATTCCGGTAAATGATGCCGAATCACATGGAGTTTATTGGGTAAACATGCCCGATTTCACCTCGTCGGTTGAAAATATTCAGGTGCAGCGTGGTGTTGGAACTTCCACCCAGGGAGCTGCGGCATTTGGTGCCAGCATAAACATGCAAACCAACCAGCTTCGAGAAGAAGCCTATGCCGAATACAGTGGCGCTACCGGATCGTTTAACACCTGGAAAAACACCGTTAGGCTTGGATCAGGTTTACTAAATGAGCATTTCAGTTTGGATGCCCGCTTGTCAAAAATCAGCAGCGACGGATTTATCGACAGGGCTTCATCCAATTTAAAATCCTATTTCGTTTCGGGTGCTTATTATGCCGATAACACCATCGTAAAAGTGAATATTTTTTCGGGTGTCGAAAAAACGTATCAGGCATGGAATGGCGTCCCTTCTGTTCGTCTGAACGATGATTTAGCCGGAATGCAGGAATACGAGGACAACTGGCTCTATTCGGCCAAGCAGACTCAGGAAATGATTGCTTCCGATTCACGCACCTACAACCTATACACCTACGAAAATGAAACGGACAATTACCAGCAAGATCACTACCAGGCCTTGTTTAGTCATCAGTTCAGTCCTTACATTAACTTTAATGCAGCAATGCATTACACCTACGGACGTGGTTACTACGAACAATACCGCGAAGATGATGATTTGAACGACTACGGACTGGATAATGTACTTATTGGAAATGACACCATTTCGTCATCCAATTTGATCCGCCAGAAATGGCTCGACAATGATTTTTACGGCGGTAACTTTTCAGTAAACTACCAAAAGGATAAATCGAACCTAACCATCGGTTCGGGTTGGAATAAATACGACGGTCGTCACTTTGGCAAAATCATTTGGGCACAATACGCCAGCAATGGTGAAAAAGATTACGAGTGGTACCGGGGAACAGGAATTAAAACTGACTTTAATGCTTTTGTCAAATACAATTATTCACTGTTAGAAAACCTGAACCTTTATGCCGATTTGCAATACCGCGACATCATTTATTCCATCGCCGGAAAGGATGACGATATGCGCGACCTGACCCAGGAACATACCTTCGGTTTTTTTAACCCTAAACTAGGTGTTTTTTATCAACCCACATCAGCTTCAAAAGCCTATTTTTCATGGGCCGTCGGACACCGTGAACCCAGCCGTAGCAATTTTGTAGATGCTGATCCAAATGGGAAACAACCCACCTTTGAAACACTGAACGATTTCGAAGCAGGCTACTCCTTTCATACTTCAACATTAAACGTTGGTGCCAATGTGTATTACATGCTGTACAAAAATCAATTGATTTTAACAGGCGAAATCAATGATGTGGGTTCAGCCATTATGACCAATGTAGACGATAGTTACCGTGCAGGAATCGAAGTGATTGCGGCATTCCAGTTGCATAAAACATTAAACTGGGAAATGAATGCCACCTTCAGTCAAAATCAAATCATCAATTTTACCGAATACGTCGACAATTGGGATACCTGGGGACAGGACGCCTTTGAATTGGGAAATACCACCATTGCCTTTTCACCAACCCTTATTGCCAACAGCATGCTGACTTATGAGCCGGTGAAGCATTTGAGCATTGGACTAATCTCGCAATACATCAGCAAACAGTATGTCGATAACGGTGCCAGCGATGAGCGCAGTTTAGACGCCTATTTTGTCAATAACCTACGCACCAGCTATACGGTATACCCAGGTTTTGCAAAAGAAATTGAATTTACCTTGCTGGTGAATAACCTTTTTAACGAAGTGTATGAAACCAATGCTTGGGTCTATTCATACATTTTAGGAGGCGAACGCTATCAAATGGACGGCTACTTTCCCCAAGCCGGTACTAACTTTTTGTTCGGAGTGAATGTGAAGTTTTAAACGGTAGTGTAATTTAATTTGACCGGTTCCAGAAGTATTGAAAGAGAAGACGGAAGGATGGCATCTCTAAACAAGGAGATGCCATCCTTTTTTGTGAAAATATGCGATTATCATCTCCTTGAATACTGCAAAAATTTGCTTCAGTAAGTAAAAAACCCAGAAGATTAATTCATAATTATTTTAAAATAAAAAAAAGACACCACTACCCGTGATGCCTTTTTTTGTTTGTAGAAATGGATTTCTATACTTCGTTTTGAATTTCGGCGTCAACCAAAATGCGACCACAATATTCGCAAACAATTACTTTCTTACGGAATGCAATGTCCAACTGGCGTTGTGGCGGAATTTTATTGAAACATCCACCGCAAGCATCACGTTCAACAGTCACAACAGCCAAACCATTGCGTGCATTCTTACGAATACGACGGAAAGCGGTTAATAAGCGGTCTTCGATTTGAACTTCCACTTTTGCTGATTTTTCATTCAAGCGGTCGGTTTCAATTTGAGTTTCGGAAGTAATTTCTTCCAACTCCTTTTGTTTGCTGTCTAAATCGGCTTCACGATCGGTGAGTAAGGCCTGTGATAAATCAATGGCCTCCGTTTTTTTGCTCAGATCAGCACTGTGTTCTTTAATCCGTTTTTCAGAAAGTTCAATTTCCAAATTTTGAAATTCAATTTCTTTCGAAAGAGAATCAAATTCACGGTTATTACGAACATTGTTTTGCTGCTCAGTGTATTTGGCAATCAAGGTTTTTGATTCCACAATGGCAGCTTTACGATTAGTAATTGCAGTATCCAGGTTCTTTACATCGTCCTGGAAATTATTGATACGGGTTTTTAACCCTGCAATTTCATCTTCAAGGTCCTGCACTTCTAGTGGTAATTCTCCACGAAGTGTTTTCAATTTGTCTTTTTCTGACGCAACCATTTGAAGTTCAAATAGCAACTTCAACTTTTGCTCTATTGACATCTCTGTGATTTTGACGTCCTGATCTTTCTCGGCCATTTTGCTTAATAATTTTTAATCGTTTCAGAACAAATAATTTATCGGATTGGTTTTCACCTCTGATAAACGGAGGGCAAATTTAGAAAATTTATTTGTAACTATTTCATAAAAAAGTTCTTTAGTGAATTGTTCACTTTCGAAGTGCCCTATATCGGCAATCATAATTCTATTTTCAGCATCAAAAAACTGATGATATTTAAAGTCTCCTGTAATAAAAATATCAGCATTTGCAGCCATTGCGTTTTTCAGATATGAACTGCCTGATCCACCAACTAAAGCCACTTTCGTAACTTTAGTACAAGGGCTCGTTGTGTATCGAATGGCTTCGCAATGAAAAGTTGATTTTACCATCTGCAGAAATTCCATAGGATTCATTGACGAAGGCAAATCTCCCAGCACGCCAAGTCCGATTTCCGGATGTTCATTTTCCAGTACATAAATATCGTACGCCACTTCTTCGTAGGGATGAGCCTTTAGCAAGGCAGTAATCACTCTGGATTGCAAATAAGCCGGAAAAATAGTTTCAACCCTTTGTTCCTCTTCAAAATGGAGTTGCCCTGCTTTTCCAGCAAAGGGTTTTGAATCTTCATTCCCTCTAAAACTACCTGTACCAATTACACTGAAAGCACACGAGTCGTAATTTCCTATGTGTCCCGCACCGGCCATAAATAACGCTTCCTTCACTTTTTCAGCTTCAGAAACAGGAACGAAGGTCACCAGTTTTTTAAGTAATCCCTCTTGCGGAATCAATGTACTCACATTGGTCAATCCCAATTTACGGGCCATCATCCAGCTCACTCCGTCTTTCACCACATCGATGTTGGTATGAGCAGCATAAATGGCAATATCGTTTTTTATGGCTTTAATCACAGCACGCTCCACATCGCTTTTTCCATTCAACTTTTTCAGCCCTGAGAAAATAAGCGGATGGTGGGCTATGATCAGTTTTTCGCCAAATTGTATTGCATCATCAAGCACAGCTTCGGTCACATCAAGTGTAATTAATGCAGATTCCACTTCAGCGGAAGCATTACCTACAATTAAACCTGAATTGTCCCATGATTCCTGTAATGAAACAGGGGCCACTTCCTCGATTACTGCAATGATTTCTTTAATCTTCAAGGCTAATAACTTTTAGTTTACATCGAATAAAATGAATTGGCCAATTATCATTTATAACACTAAAAAATATGTTTTAATGACTTTTTCCTAATGACAACTGACTTTATTTTAAAGTTCGTCTCTAATTTCGATCAACATTTCCCGTATACTTTTTAAGCGGGAAACAATCTGATGCTCCTGAATGGTGTCGCCTTTATTGGCTTTAATTTTTTGCTGCGCGCCTTTCAAGGTCATTCCACGTTCCTTCACCAAATAATAGACCAGACGAACATCATCGATGTCTTCCTTGGTAAACATGCGGTTCCCCTTTTTATTTTTGTGGGGTTTGATGGAATCAAATTCATTTTCCCAATAACGTATTAAGGAAGTATTGACCTCAAACATTTCTGCCACTTCACTAATGGAGTAGTAGAGTTTTTCTATTTTGGAATTTTGACCTGGCATGAAACAAAGTTAATCAAAACTTCGTCCAACATTAGATGATGTAGCAACCAACTCTTCAAATTCTGCAGGAGTTAGGTCTTTAAAATAGTAATTTTTAGGATCGACATTCTTGTCGTTTCTGAATACTTCGTAATGTAAGTGCGGTGCTGTTGAAGTTCCTGTTGAACCCATAAATCCAATAACTTCACCTCTTTTTACTTTTTGTCCGGGCTTCACATTAAAGCCACTTAAATGTGCATAAAGTGTTTTATATCCAAAACCATGGTCAATAACAATATGCTTACCGTGACCTGTTTTTTGTGCTTTTACCGTAAGTACTTTTCCATCACCGGTAGCATAAATTTTGGTTCCTCGTGCAGCCACGAAGTCCATTCCATAATGAAATCGAGGCACCTTGTAAATGGGATGAACCCGCATGCCCCAACCTGAAGAGGTAAAAGCAAGATCACTTGCTGCAACAGGCATAATGGCTGGTGTCGAAGACAATTCCATCTCCTTTCCCAATGCCATGGACAATACTTCTTCGTAGGATTTTGCCTGAATATAAATTTGTTTGGAAATGATGTCCAGTTTTTTGGTGGTATTTAATACCAGTTCGTTATCGTCATACGATTCTAATTCTGCATAACTATCTGTACCTCCGAATCCTGCCTTCCGCACAGATTCAGGAATAGGATCGCTATCAAAAATAACGCGATAAATGTTATCATCGCGTACTTGTATTTCATCTAAAACATCTTCGATTTGAACTAATTTTTCGTTGAGGACATTGTATTGAGTGAGCAATTCATTCTTCTCCTTCTTCAACGCTTTCACTTCAGGAGTTTCGTAATTGAATATAAGATAAGTAGCCATACCTGCAGCTAAGATTAAAGCCAAGGTGAAAAACCCGCCAAAACGCAACACACTACGTGATAATTTCTTCTGTGCTTTCTCGTATGTTAATGTTTCCGGATTAAATCGGTATTTTGCTGCCCCCATTGTCAAAAAAAATTGGTTTTATACCACATGTACAACTACAATTTCTATTTTTGCAAAACTCTCAAAGTAGTTGACGCTACTAGGGTAACAAAACTAATCAATTTTTTAAAAAAACCTAGAGCGAAATTCGAAACTAGGCATGATTCAAATATATTAAACAACATATATGACATCGCAAGAAATTAGAAAGGCCTTCCTCGATTTTTTTACCGGCAAACAGCACCAAATTGTTGATTCAGCGCCCATGGTGGTAAAAAACGACCCTACCCTGATGTTCACCAACGCCGGTATGAACCAGTTTAAAGATATCTTTTTAGGGAACGATCCGGTTAAATATTCACGAATTGCCGACACACAAAAGTGTCTCCGTGTTTCAGGAAAGCACAACGATTTGGAAGAAGTGGGGCATGACACCTATCATCACACCATGTTTGAGATGTTGGGAAATTGGTCGTTCGGTGATTATTTCAAAAAAGATGCCATTGACTGGGCATGGGAATTTTTGGTCACCAACATGGGCATTTCACCCGACCGCTTGTATGCCACCATTTTTGAAGGTGATGCTGCCGATGGAGTGGAACGCGATGTTGAAGCTTTCGATTTATGGAAACAATACCTTCCCGATGATCGGATTATTAACGGGAATAAAAAAGATAATTTCTGGGAGATGGGCGAATCAGGCCCTTGCGGTCCTTGCTCCGAAGTACATGTTGACATCCGAAGTGATGAAGAACGGGCCAAAATACCCGGTGTTCAACTAGTCAATAACGATCACCCACAAGTGATTGAAATCTGGAACCTGGTTTTCATTCAGTACAACAGAAAAGCCAGTGGAGATTTAATGGAGTTACCTGCGAAACACGTCGACACAGGAATGGGATTTGAACGTTTATGCATGGTGTTGCAAGGTGTTCAATCCAATTACGACACCGATGTTTTTCAAACCATCATTGCTAAAATCGGACAACTTTCAAATAAAACCTATGGCAAAAATCTGAAGCAGGACATCGCCATGCGTGTAATTGCCGATCACCTGCGTGCCATTGCATTTGCCATTGCCGACGGACAATTGCCATCGAACAATAAAGCGGGTTATGTGATCCGTCGTATTCTGCGCCGTGCTGTACGTTACGGATATACCTTCCTAGATTTCCGCGAAGCATTTATTTACCATTTAGTGCCGGTTTTGAAAGAACAAATGGGTGCTCAGTTTAAGGAATTGGTGGCTCAGGAAGATTTGATTATGAAAGTAATTAAGGAGGAAGAGGAATCGTTCCTGCGCACCCTGGAAACCGGATTAAAATTACTGGATGGAATCATGCAAAAGGTGGATGGGAAAGTGGTGAGTGGCAAAGATGCCTTCACCTTATACGACACCTTTGGCTTCCCGCTCGATTTAACCGAACTCATTTTAAAAGAGAACAACTTATCGGTCGACCACAAAGAATTTACCGCCGAAATGGAACAACAAAAAAACCGATCGCGTAATGCTGCTGCACAGGAAGCCGGCGATTGGATTTTGTTGCGTGAAGGCGATAAGGAGGAATTCATCGGCTACGATCATTTGGCTGCCGATGTTAACATTACCCGATACCGCAAGGTAAAAACAGCGAAAAAAGAATTGTACCATTTGGCCTTTTCATATACCCCTTTCTATGCCGAATCAGGCGGTCAGGTAGGCGACAAAGGCTACATCGAATCCGACGGCGAAAAAATAACCATTCTCGATACGCAAAAAGAAAACAACCTCATTATACACATCACCGATAAATTACCGAGCGACCCAACGGCCTCTTTTAAGGCAATTGTCCCTGCCAAGACACGTCGATTAACCGAAAACAACCATTCGGCCACTCACCTGCTCGATCATGCCTTGCGTGAAGTGCTGGGAAACCATGTAGAACAAAAAGGTTCGCTGGTCACACCCGACTATTTACGTTTCGACTTTTCACACTTTCAAAAAGTAAGTGAGGAAGAACTGATTCAAATTCAACGCATCGTAAACCGCATGATCCGTCAGAATCTTACAGGCGAAATTGCCAATAACCTCCCGATGAAAGAAGCTCAGGAAATGGGAGCCATAGCTTTGTTTGGTGAAAAATATGGCGAATTGGTACGCGTAGTGAAATTTGGCGATTCAGTTGAACTCTGCGGAGGAACCCATGTGAAATCGACGGGGCAAATTGGAATGTTTCAAATTATTTCGGAAAGTGCCATATCGGCCGGCGTACGGCGCATTGAAGCCATCACTGCCGACAAGGTGGAAGAACTGATGGAAGAAAATCTGGCCATTGTTAAACAAGCCAAACAACTGCTTAACAACCCAAAGGATATCCCTGCAGCCATTGTTGATCTGCAGGAAGCCGGGAAAGAACTTTCGAAACAGCTCGAAGCTTATGCCAAAAAAGATGCCCTCGGAATCAAAGCCGAATTGAAAAAAACGGTACAACAACTTGGCGAAATTAATGTACTCACGGCCATTGTTCCCTTAAACGATGCCGCACTGATTAAGGATTTAGCTTTTCAGTTGAAAGGTGAAATCGACAACTTGTTTTTGGTGTTGGGTGCCAACCTTGATGGTAAGGCCAACTTAACCATTATGATTTCAGATAATCTGGTGAAGGAAAAAGGACTTAATGCCGGTAAAATTATACGCGATGCAGCTAAGGCCATTCAAGGTGGCGGTGGCGGACAAGACTACTATGCAACTGCCGGAGGTAAAAAGCCTGAAGGATTAAATGAAGCCTTTGAAATTGCCAAAAAAGTATTGAAGTAGAAAGCTCTATAGTACGAAAAAACAAGGACCCGTTCTCTTTTTAGAAAGACCGGGTCCTTGTTTTTATTTAGTTATTGAATTAAATAATTGATTAAATTTTGAGTCACAATTTCCTCCCAACCCGCATCGAAGTTGGCCCTGGCAAATTCGTTACCGGATTCGGCAAAATTCTCCAATCCATCGTGGCTGAGCCGAACGCGAGTTTTCCCTTCTTCGTCAGAAAGTTCCCATGTTAATGTTGAAACACCTGCAGAATAATCGGGGAAAGTCCAGGTATGCTGGAATTTTTGTCTTGGAACAATAGATGTTATTTCACACACATGCCTGAACTTTTGAGCATCTCCCGGTTCGAAAAAGAGGATCAATTCATAATTAGGGTGGATTTTAGAAAAAATGGAAGATGGTAAAACTATCCTATCCTAAATTGG
>JBGUEP010000020.1:0-119103 GCA_041821245.1 Prolixibacteraceae bacterium | reverse complement strand
AGTATGTACGGTGCTGTGAGAGGGCGGGGGAGTAATCCCCCAACCTACTCGATTGTATAAGCTGAGTGTTTATATAACTCAAAAGATAAATATTAGGCGTAAAAATCAAGTATTGCTAAGGTTAAAAATGATAAAGGTGACAGATTATCTGACCATTTTTTTTGGTTTATTATTTATTGGCTTCGGATTTTGGGAACATTACGCCGAAAAGGATTTTAAATACCAATTTTTATTTTGGATTATACTAGGTGTTACTAACATAATTAGTGGGTTAATCAACACCGGTGATTATCTTATTTTAGATTCACTTGGAATAAAAGACGCAAAATTCCTGAAATGGGATGCTATCGTTAAGATTAGTAAGAATCAGTATCATCCAACGGAGATAATTTTCGAGGGAGCGAAGAAAAACCTTATTGTTGATTTCTATAATAATGAGAATATTGAAGAATTCAAGAGCATTATAAAACACATTAAGTTTGATTTCTACGAGAAATATTTGATTGAATTATAAGGGTGTCCAATAAAAAACAAAAAATGAGTTTTAGATCCTTCGCTTCACTTTGTTGCGCAGAATAGCAGAAATAGTTCCCATTCCAAGAGCCTATTTAAACTAATTGAGCACATGTGCAAATGAACGAAAGTTGGCCTGAAGGGCCATTAAATTTCAGCCCGGGTGACACTCTTCCGATGCATATCGGAAGAGTGTCACCCGGGGTTAGAATAGTAAGAATTATTATCGTCCGAGGAATAAATTTGATTTGGAGAGCAATTGTTTTCGGACGAAACCGGATCAATCAACGAAATGAATACAATTTTCCCAAAAAAAAATAATGACAGGTGGTCCCGGCAGATGGTCAAATATTGAACAACAATAATGGGTAATTTCACCCCCTATTTCAAACTATATAAAACCACTTCCAAGTGATTATTCCTCTATCTTTAATGGCTGTGATATTTGAAAGAACAACTCAACAGTTTCAGTTAAATTGGTCTGTATTTGATTGGCAATGCGCTAATCAAATGTCAATTAGTAAGCAATTTTATTAAGCATCATAAATCTCAAATCAATGAATAAAATTTTTATACTAATTATCGCACTTGTTCTTATGGGCTTAACTTCCCCAAAAATTAGTGCCCAGGAAGTGAATGCCAGCACTACAGCAACATGGGCTTTCGACCTGGGTACTGATGGGCAACAGGCAATATTCTCTGATGGTACCGCTGATTTTTTTAATTCAAATTACGTTACAGTTGGAACTAATCTAACGTTGAAAGATTATAATACAACTTATGATATTACTTATACACGTTTTCAACCCGAAGCTCAATTGGGCGCAGCCAGTGCCGACAATTTGGTGAGCTTTAATTTACGTCCAAAAACTGGATTGAATTTTACTCCTGACGCTGTTTCATTCGACTGTATGCGCTTTGGTACAGACGGCGGAAAAATTGATGTAGCCTGGAGATCGTCCGAAGGAAATTCAACCGTAATATCTACTGAAATAATACCCGCGCGTAATAATTCAGGTGCAGGAACGCATGTGGATTTGGATTTGTCTTCGTATGGATTGGAAGCTTCAACCGGTGCTTGCGGGCTCGAAATTTATATTTATACACTGGGTGATACGAAACAGGCTGGCTTGGCAAATATTACCATAACAGGCACAGTGAAGGGATCTATTGTTGATGTGGCCAGCTACACTTTAACCACCGGAGCAAATCCACCGGAAGCCGGTTCGGTGTCTACTTTCCCGGTAGGTACAATATTCGACGAAAACACAGAGCTAATGCTGACAGCTGATCGTAACTTTGGGTACCAGTTTTCCCATTGGGTCAACGAAGCCGGTGAGAATGTTTCGAGCAATAACTCATACACTTTTGTCTTAACTAAAAATGAGAAAATAACTGCCGTTTTTAATCCGATAAACACTTATTCATTAACGGTTCATGTAAATGGTGGGGCCAACCCTTATATGGTGACTGCTGCTCCGGATGCCAATGTGATTGATGGCAAGGCCATGTACGAGGACGGAACGGTGGTTACCCTGAGTGCTGCCGGTAATCCGATCGTAAAATTCACTAATTGGGAATCAGGCGAAACCAGTGCCGATTTGACTGTGACGATGGTGAAGGATCAAGATGTTACTGCCGAATACAGTGCCGTGGATTTTATTGTTGGTTGGGACTTTTACCAGCCAGGGAACAATGGTCGTATGGCCGATTTTATTTCCAACACAGATAACGAAGCTGCTTCGTTGATCCTTCGAAATGCAGAAGGTAACATTGTGAGTTGGCTCGATAAATCACAAGTTTCGGCTGGTGGCTACGAAGGCGCTCCTGCTGCTGTAAACTGGTCGCCGTTGGTCGATAAAAATTATTATCAAATCAGCTTTAATGCGAAAGATTTTTCCGATATCAGTGTTTCCTCGTCAATGCTTTTCAATTACAATGCCTATTCCATTCAGATGCTTGAGTATTCGGTTGATGGCGAAAATTTCAGTTTGATTGGTAATTTTGAAATGACCGCCGGGAAGGTTTGGTATACCGAAACCTTTCTTCTTCCCAAAACAGCCGATCATGCCGAAAACATAGTGATTCGTTGGATTCCTGATTATACCTCAGGCATTGTGGGTTCAACATCAAGCAACGATGGAACAGCAATTTCGGCCATTTATATTACCGGAACCGCAACTATTTTCAATGACGGCACAGCCCCTGTTTTAAGCAAATCGGTTCCTGCAAAAAATGCTACCGGTGCATCGGCCACGGGAAAAGTTGTCTTAACTTTCGATGAGAAAGTGAAGATCACAGAAAGTGTTTCTGCAACCTTGGGCGATCAAACACTTGTTCCTTCCGTTTCCGGAAAAACAATCACCTTTGCCTATTCCGGTTTAGATTACGATATGGATTATACCTTCAGTCTGCTTGGTAATGTCATTGCAGACCTGGCCGGAAATGCGCTTACAACACCAATCACTATAAAGTTTCATACCATGGCACATCCTACTGTTGTGAAAAAGAACTTCGATTTTATTGTTGGTATCGACGGTGATTTTAAAGCTGCACTCGATGCTGCAAAAACTGCTTCGGCAGGTGGAACGCGGTTTTATATTTTCTTTCCCAACGGTGAATACAATATAGGTGCTTTAACCGGCGATGGCAATCAGATGACAGCAATTTCAATTCCTAATGTATCGTATATTGGAGAGAGTGCCGACGGAGTTATTCTATACAATAAGTCCATTCAGGAATCGATCAATAGTACGGCAACCATTTACTTCACCGGTTCATCTTCGAACATATACATGCAGGACATTTCCTTGATGAATAAAATGGACTACCGTACAGGTTCGCTTAGCGGACGTGGAGTTGCGCTATGGGATAAGGGGGCCAAAAACATTTACAAAAATGTGAACTTGTTGAGCAATCAGGATACCTACTATACGGGCGACGAAAGAAGCTATTTGGAAACTTGTGAGATACATGGTACTGTTGACTTTATTTGTGGTGGTGGTGATCTCTTTTTTAACGAGTGCCTCATTTATCTCGAAGATCGTTCGGGTAATGTTATTACCGCACCGGCAAGCAATGGCCAATGGGGTTATGTGTTTAACAACTGTACCATCGATGGTTTCGACAGCAACAAAGGAAGTTATCGTTTAGGACGTCCATGGAGCAACTCACCCAAAAGTGTGTTTATTAATACCACCATGAAAGTACTGCCTACCGCCGTTGCCTGGGGTGACCCTATGAATGTGGTCCCTTCTGTTTTCGCAGAATACAATAGCATGACTGCCAGTGGTACTCCGGTGGATTTAAGTGGACGAAGAACAACTTACACCAAAGATGCAGTGACGGTAACCCTGAGTCCTGTTTTAACGGAAGAACAAGCCGCAGAATATACCATTGAGAATGTGTTGGGTGGAAGTGATGCCTGGCAACCGAATCGATATACCGAACAAGCTGCACCGCCTGTGGTGAGCAACAATGGCAATACCTTGAGCTGGCAAAACAGCGACTATGTGCTCTGTTGGTCAGTTGCTAAGGATGGTCAGTTTGTTCAGTTTACAACAGTGAATAGTTATGACATTCCTGACGAAACCGCTTCAGGCTCCGTATTTACCATTCGTTCGGTCAACGAAATGGGTGGACTGGGTGCTGCATCCAATGAATATGCCTATCAAACTTCAGTTCAAAAATTAGAAAGAGAATTGGAAGTGGTGGAAAAACAATATTATACCATTTATGGTCAACGAATTGCATCACCTCGCCGAGGTATCAACATTGTACTTACGCGTTACGAAGACGGCACGGTTTCTACCTCAAAAATTTTTAAAAGCATGGAGTGATGGGAGGCTTGAGTGAAATGGAATTGTACTGTAAACGAAGGTTTTATTGCAATTTCACGATCGTAAAAGCGTTGTGTTGAAGGATTTGTAATTTGATTTTTATTGGACACCAATGATAAAATTTATTTTTTCTCTTCCCTGCTTTTTTGGAAAAGCTGGTAACTGTTGAATAAATTTTGCCACAATACGTAAGAGGCAGGTACCACCGATGAAATGGGGTTGAGGTAAGTTTGTGCCATCCATATGGAAAGTACGGTATTTTTCTGACCTAAGGATTGACCACCGGCTACCACATCGCCATACCGTTTTCCAATCCAGCGCCCAAAGGCAAACTGCAGGACACAAATAACCAGTGAAAATGATGCCATGTATATTAGTAGCTCATTTTTTGAGCTATCCATCGTATAGATGTATTCAATGGTACTGCCAATCACAATGGTCAATCCAAAGGCCCATAAAAAGAAGGGCAGGTTTTTGGGTTTTACAATCATTTTGGCAACAGTGGGTAGGAAGCGTTGTGTGAGCAGGGCCAAAATAAATGGAAAAATAATGAGCGGGGTAACTTTCGAAAGAACCATCCAGCTTGATTCAAAAAACGGCAAATCCACATGAATACCCGTCCACGAAAAATAGAGCGGAGAAATGAGTGCGACCATTAAATTGCTGAGAAGTGTACTGGTGAGCATGGTTGATAAATTAGCTCCCAGCATGACGGCTACTACGGGAGCCGAAATGGCGGTAGGTGTGAGTACAATTACCAGTGCACCTTGTGCTAATATCGGACTAAATGGTTTAATCATCAGATATAAAGCCAAACTCAACACGATCTGAAATCCGAGAATCCAAAGGTGGAGCCATGAAAATTTTATTTTTTTCAGATCGATATTACACAGGGTAATGTAAAGGAGGACAAATATAATCCAAGGTGTTACATCTTTTATCAGGACGATGTATCGGTGAAAGATAAACCCCAATAAAATGGCAATCGGTAAAACCAGGTTTCTAATTTTCTGCATCATTTTCTTCTGATCCAATAAGGCGGTGAAAATACAAAAAATAGGAACGTATAAAATTGACAAGTGAAGTCATCTGAAATTCCTGGGAATCGCTTTGGTTTTGAAGTGTTTTCTCCTCCAACTTTTTTAGGGTTTGTGGGGTAGTGTAAAATTTAATTGGGTTTGCATACTTTGCAAAAACCCTTCAGGTTGATTTGGTATTCATCGATCTGAAAACCATCTAAGCCCGAAATATTCAAGTTTTCGGGTGAGGTAAGTACATCAAACAGTCCACCGCACGATTTGCATTTAAAGTGTCCATGCACCGATGTGTCTACGTCGTAACGAGCTTCGTTTTCTTCAATGGTCAGTGATTTAGCAACTCCTTTCGACACAAATAGTTTTAAGGTGTTGTAAACGGTTGTTTTCGATAAACTGGGAATCGATGGCGAAAGAGCCATGTAAATGGTATCGGCCGTCGGGTGATTGTGGTTTTCGAAAAGATATTTGTAAATCAGTAGCCGGGGTGTAGAAGGCCTGATTCCATTTTTGCTTAAATAATCGCCATATTTTTCCATGTCTTAAAATTGTAATGATTACAAAAGTAGTAAATTTTAGTTAATGATGAATAGGTTCGCAAAAATAATCGTGAATGAAGCATGAGAGCTGTAATACATGGTTGTGTTATTTTGCAAATATTAACGGTGTAGGTATTGGATGGTATCAAAATTATCCTTTAATTTGTAATCATTACAAAATGTAAAAAAAAACAATTAAAATTATAAGAACATGAGTTTAGTAGGGAAAAAAGCACCGGTATTCAGTGCAAATGCAGTAATTAATGGAAATGATATTGTTGAAGGATTTTCATTGGATCAATTTATTGGTAAAAAACATGTTGTCTTCTTCTTTTATCCTTTGGATTTCACTTTTGTTTGTCCAACAGAAATTATTGCGTTTCAAGATAAAATTGAAGAATTTGAAAAGCGTGGAGTAGCTGTAGTTGGCTGTTCTGTTGATTCTGAATTCTCTCATTGGGCCTGGTTGAATACCGAAAAGAAAAACGGTGGAATCAAAGGTGTTAAATTTCCTTTGGTTGCTGATTTGACCAAAACCATTGCCATGAACTATGGCGTATTGGCTGGTGATTATGACTATGACGAAAACAACGAAGCTACCTTTAGTGGTGCTGCCGTTGCCTATCGTGGTTTATTTTTAATCGACAAGGAGGGCAATGTACGTCATTCGCTCATTAACGATTTACCATTGGGACGTAGCGTTGACGAAGCCATACGTATGGTTGATGCCTTACAACATTTCGAGGAATTTGGCGAAGTATGCCCGGCCAACTGGCACGCAGGCGAAAAAGCCATGAATGCTACTGCCGCAGGTGTGGCTTCATACCTGTCGGATAAATAATTGGAAGTTTTGATTTTTAGATATTAATTGAAGAAAAAGTCTGTGCCTTGTGTGCAGACTTTTTTTTGGCCTTTATTTTAATGGTTTGGCAAAAACCTGGGTCCAATACTCTCCAACTTTGGCAAGCCCCATTTCGGTGAAAGTTTCATTCATAATGTTTTTGCAATGGCCCGGACTATTGATCCAGGCTTGTACTACCTCCGTTTCGTTTGGGAAGTACCAGGCAATGTTTTCACCCACACTGCTCCATTGATAGCCCGATGCGGTGATTCGGTCGCTAATGGTCGAATTGTTCAATCCAATGTGACTCAAAGTATCTTCAGTATACATGTAAAGAGAATGTTTTTCAGCAACTTCTTCAAGTTGATTGTTCCAGCTAATGTCACCAACAGGAGGCATTTCTTCATCACCACAATTGCATCCTGAGTTGCGGACTTCATTCACCAGATTCACCAATAATTTCTGATCCAATTGGTCAGGCACAACTACATCCGATTCATCTTTATTGCAGGCAATTAGCAGGGTGGCGATGCATAAAATTCCAAAATATTTATTCATGTCCTTGTTTTTTATCATTAATATTCATTAAAAATAGCTGTAACCTTGAATCTTGTTAGCCATCATCCAGCCTATTTATATCAGACTTAAATGTAAAAAAATGTTTTTATTCTCAAAGAATAGGTGAAAATTCTTTTTTTACTTTAATTTGATTGTGTCGATGCCATATCGTAATCAGTTCAATCATAGTAGGAAGGTAGCTCATGTATTTTTGGAGACTTTTTTAAGCTTTAGAAGGGTTTTAGGCCATATTAATTTAGTATTTTAGTGCTCGCCAATTCACATTTTTTATGATAGACATCGATAAAATCAACCTTTCCTCCATTTACGAAAAACGTAAAAATGACCGTGATATCTTTCAGGAGTTAATGCCCACAAAGGTCAAGGAGATTCTGCTTATTGCGACCAAATACGATGCGTATTCAATCGTTCGGGAAGGTCAGTTTTCTGATAAAATATTTGGAGAATATTTGCAGCTGAATTTGTATTCCGCCCCACGTTTTACGAGCGTAAATAATTTAACTGAAGCGCTTGATGTGATAGGGAAAAAGCACTTCGATATGGTGATTGTAATGGCTGGCGTTGATCGGGTTGCACCACTGGAGGCCGCACGAACCATTAATGAGAAAAAATCCCGACTATCGATACTCTTGTTGGTGAATAACAACTACGATTTAGGCTATTTTACGCAAACAGCAGAACCCTTGCATTTTATCGATCGGGTTTTTGTGTGGAATGGAAATACTTCCATTTTTTTGGCCATGATCAAATACATTGAAGATAAAAAGAATGTTGAACGCGATGTCCAGGTGGGAAATGTGCGCATCATTTTATTGGTTGAAGATTCGGTAAAATATTATTCAAGGTATTTACCCATGTTGTACACCAACATCATGTTACAAACTCAAAACCTGGTTTCGGATGATTCAACCGATGAGCTGCACATGATTCTTAAAATGCGTGCGCGTCCCAAAATATTATTGGCGAGCAATTATGAAGATGCTATTCGCTTGGTTAATAAATACAAAGAAAATTTATTGGCTGTTATCAGTGACGTTAAGTTCGCTCGTGATGGCGAAGAAAATAGCGATTCCGGAATTGAATTGTTGCGATATGTAAAGGCCAATCTTGAATTTAAAATTCCAATTTTACTGCAATCGCACGATTTATATAATGAAAAGAAGGCCGAAGAAATTGGAGCAGATTTTATCAACAAAAATTCCGATAGTTTATCCAAAGATATTCAGAAGTTTATATTTCGCCGCCTTGGATTTGGTAATTTTGAATTTTTAATGGCCGACGGCCGAAAAGTTGCTGAAGCCCATTCTCTACATGAATTTCAGGAACTCATCAAAAAAGTTCCTCTTGAATCCGTGATGTATCATGCTGCAGACAATGATTTTTCGAAGTGGCTCATGGCACGAGGAGAGATAAACATGGCTGAACAACTCATGATGAAACAAGCTGATGATTTTGAGCATATGAAAGATGTTCGGGATTTCATTCTGGGTGTTTTTAACAACATCAACCTGCAGCAATTGCGAGGGCGAATTGTCAATTTTGACCCTTCGTTGGTGAAAGGGAATCGATACATCATTCGACTCAGTAAAGGCTCTTTGGGAGGGAAAGGGAGAGGACTGGCTTTTATTTCCAATTTTATTGAGAACATCGATTTTAAGAAAATTTTGCCGAACATCAACATCAGGATGCCGGCCACGGCCATAATTGGTGCTTATGAATTCGATACCTTTATTGAATCAAACGATTTGTACAATAAAATTATCATTCAGCACAATTACGATCACATTAATGAGCTGTTTTTACATGGAAAAATGAACGAAACCATGAACGAAAGGCTTTTCCTGTACCTCATTAATATGCGTAAACCTTTAGCTGTGCGATCTTCCGGATTATTTGAAGATTCATTGTTACAACCATTTGCGGGAGTGTACAATACCTATCTTTTGCCCAATAATCATCCCGACATTAACATTCGCTTCCAACAACTTCGCGACGCGATTAAACTGGTTTATGCTTCAACATTTGCCCATACCGCACGTTCGTATTTTAATGCGGTAAATTACAAGGTGGAAGAGGAAAAAATGGCGGTGATTATTCAGGAAGTAGTTGGGCACGAATTCAATGGAAAATATTATCCGCACATTAGTGGAGTCGCTCAATCGTATAACTATTATCCGGTATCGTATATGAGTCCTTTTGATGGATTTTCGGTTACCGGAATAGGTTTGGGAATGTATGTGGTTGGTGGCGAAAAATCGTACCGCTTTTGCCCGCGTTTCCCAAAAATTAATCCCAATTCCATCAAAGATCAAATGCGTGATTCTCAAATTGAATTCTACGCCATTGATATGTTGAAGAATGAATTCGACTTAAATCTTGATGGTGAAAATGCAACCATTAAAAAATATCCAATCAAGGAGGCTGAAAAGGATGGCATTTTGGATCATTGTGCCTCGACTTACGATTATGAAAATGATATTATTGTTCCTGGTATTGTAGCCAAAGGCCCCAGAATTATTGATTTCGCCAACATTCTTAAACACGATTCCATTCCTTTTGCCGATGCCTTGCATCTTTTACTGACCATTTTTAAGGAAGCAATGGGTGCACCTGTTGAATTGGAATATTCGGTTGATTTGGAAGATTCTGCCGAAAACGGACAACCTACCTTGTATTTATTGCAGATAAAACCACTGATCCGTAAAGAGGATTTAATTGATGTTAAACTGGAAGAAGTTGATCGTGCAAAAGCTTTAATGTACGCGTCGAATGGCATGGGAAATGGGAAAATTGATACCATCCGCGATGTAATTTATGTTGATGTCACTACTTTCGACCGCACGCAAACAAGGATTATGGCTCAGGAGTTGGGCGAATTGAATGACCAACTTGCAGCCGAAGGTCGAAATTGTATTTTAATTGGCCCGGGACGATGGGGGACACGTGACCCGTTTATAGGGATTCCTGTGGTATGGTCGCAAATTTCAAGGGCTAAGGTGATTGTTGAAATGGGCATGGAGGATTTTCCGCTTGATGCTTCATTGGGGTCTCACTTCTTTCACAATGTTACATCGATGAATGTGGGTTATTTTGCTGTACCTTACAATTCCAGTACCTCGTTTATTAACCTCGAAATGCTGAAGTCTTTGCCGGTTGTTCAGCGCACAAAATACATTAAGCACATCCGTTTTCCTGAACCTGTTAAAATTTTTATGGATGGAAGAGATCGTGAAGTATTGATCACTAAATAAGAAAGATACCATGAAAACTATTTTAAAAAGTTTTTTATTTGTGCTATTGATCAGCTCTTGCGCGCAGGTTTATTTTGTTGATCCTTTGCCACAGAAGGGTTTGGTCATTAAATCATTTATCGATGAGGTCCAAGGCGTTTATGGTGATTCTCTTTTAGAGGTGGAAGTGTTGAAGAACGAATTGATCGTGGGGGGTGATCGTTATCAGTTATGCAGTAAAAGTCCGGGCGAAAAGGAAGTGCTGGTCAAATTTTATAATGATTTCTACTTTGCCAACTTCAAAGATTCTTCATTCTATTCCGTTTTTATGGGAAAGTTTTACGAAAATAAATTGGCCATTTACATGCTCAATGCTGACGCGCATTCCATCAATCGATTAAAAAAAATGGTCACTGTTCAGACACTGGATTCGACCAAACAAAGCTACTTGATTCAACCTACTAAAAAACAATTTGATCAAATGGTCAATTCTGAATTATTCGATGTGGTGAATGTGATGGATAAACGCGATTAAAAATCTTGAATTTTCCGGATTAATTTAGGTGGAAGGCAAGGTTAAAACCAAGAATGCCGTAATTCGCCCAATCAAGATTGACTTGTTTTTGGAAATTTTCAGCGAAAAAGAAGTCCAATGCCATTTGTTTCGATTCCCTAAATCGTATTCCAACGTAGGTGCGCGTCAAATGAAAATTTTCTTTGTTGAGCTTAACAAAAACCTCTTCGGTTAAATAAGGGTAAATGGTTGATGAAAATACTTGAATGGGAAACGATGTTGTAAATTTATTGTAATACCTGAAATTATCCTTGCCTTGAGGATATTGCTGATAACTCAATCTGTTGCTCAGCTGAAGGTCAATAAAATTCAGTTTCCAATGTAGATTTAAATAGCTCATGAATCGATTTTCAACACTCCAATTCGTTGTTTGTTTCGATAATAATCGACGGTAAGCCAATGCCGTTGAGCAATGTCTCGTTAAGGTATGACTAAGGTTGAAATCAATGTAATAAAAATTGATGGCCTTTTGATCCAATTTGAAATGCACCTTTTCGTTAAAACTCAGCGTATTTTTGTCGTTCAACTTATAGCTGAACGAATTGGTATTCCAAATATACGCTACGTTGTTTTCATCAGCCTTCAGTTGATCGAAAAAGAATAGAGTAAGTATTAAAAGAGCGAAAAACTTCATGGCAGATTTGATTTCAACTGAAATGCGGGATAGAAAGAGGATGTCCAAAAAGATAATTGTATGCTGTAAATTACTTTTTGGACATCCTCTTCTGCTATTTTAAAAGATGTTGTTATTCAGGTAGTTTATCGTAACCATTGGTAGAAACCTCACGATTGACCTTATTCACCAATCCTTGAAGGACTTTACCCGGCCCAAGCTCGGTAAACGATGTTGCTCCGTCGGCAATCATGTTTCTGGCGGTTTGTGTCCAGCGTACAGGTCCGGTCAATTGAGCAATCAAATTTTGTTTGATTTGCCTTGGATCGGTTTGTGGTAAGGCATTTACATTTTGATACACCGGACAAATTGGTGCAATAATTTCGGTTGCTTCAATGGCTGCAGCCAATTCTTCGCGGGCAGGTTCCATCAACGGGGAGTGGAAGGCGCCTCCAACTGGTAAGATCAAGGCACGCTTCGCCCCTTTTGCTTTGAGCAGCTCACAGGCAGTGTTGACTGCTTCAACAGCACCTGAAATGACCAGTTGTCCCGGACAATTGTAGTTAGCTGCAACAACAATACCGTCGACTTCATTGCAAACTTGTTCCACAATTTCGTCTTCAAGTCCAACGATGGCAGCCATGGTTGATTGCTGAGCTTCACAGGCCTTTTGCATGGCTTGGGCGCGTTTCGAAACCAGGCGTAAGCCATCTTCAAACGTTAGCGCACCTGCGGCTACCAAAGCTGAAAATTCACCCAATGAATGTCCTGCTGTCATTTGGGGCTGGAATTCGGCACCCAATACTTTCGATAGAATAACGGAATGCAAAAAAATAGCAGGCTGGGTTACCTTCGTTTGTTTCAACTCTTCAGCTGTTCCTTCAAACATGATTTTGGTGATTTCAAAGCCCAGAATTTTGTTCGCTTTGTCGAACATTTCCTTTGCGACGGTTGAATTTTCATAAAGATCTTTACCCATTCCCGGGTACTGTGCTCCCTGACCGGGAAATACAAATGCTTTCATATGTTCCTACTTTTTGAATCGTGCCGCAAATGTATCAATTTTAGCATAAATTTCGAATTCTTTATTGCTGCTTGTATCGTGAAGAGCCAAAAAATTGATATTCAATTTCCCTGCTTTAGGGGCATTTTGCAATTGGAGTAAAAGTATAGACACCGACGATTGATTGCTTGTTCTTTTTTGAATGGCCATGAATACACGAATTTTATCCAGAAGGATCTGGATAGGTGATTTGTGTTCCTTAACTTCTGTTAATGCAGCAGAAAGAAGAGGGGAAGTTTCATTTATTTTAATCTTGCCGCCAGATTCATTGCCGTTTTTTGAGCCTGCTCCAATATTTCATCTTCACCGGCAACTTTCCGGTTTTCCATCAGGATTTTCCCGTCACAAATGAGGGTGTCAACCACATTGCCATTGGCTGAATAGACGAGGTTCGATTTTAAATTGAACAGCGGAACCATCTCTTGACAAGCGAGATTGACTAAACACAAATCGGCCAGATATCCTTCTTTAATTTTTCCGCTTTTAAATCCGGTGAGTACTTCAGCCACTTCGGTACCAATGCTAAAAGTGTCTTCTGCCGTCCATATAGTTGGATCGGCCCATGCTACTTTGCCATTGAGAGCGGCCAATTTCATGGCCTCGTACATGTCCAGATTATTTCCGGAGGCTGTTCCATCTGTTCCAATGCTAATGGGGATTCCTGCAGCTCTTATGTCGGTATATCGGAATTTATTTCCGGAGGCAAGTTTCATGTTCGAAGCCGGATTGTGCACGACCTGGCAACCATGATTGGCCAATATTTTTATGTCTTCATCGTTCAGATAAATGCAATGAGCCAAACTAACATCATCGTCCAAAAATCCAATCGATTCAAGGTATTTTGCCGGTGTTTTTCCAAAAGTTTTTAATGAATCCTCCACCTCTTCGCGGGTTTCCGAAAGATGTGTTTGTATCCGAAGTCCATTGTCGCTGGCAAAATCACGAATCCATTTCATCAACTTTGTCGATACTGTATAAATTGCATGAGGTCCCATCGCAAACTTCAACCTGTTGGAATACGATGGCATAGTTTTCAGGTAATGCGCGACAGTTGTTTTATAGGTTTGTGCTTTTTCCTCCTGGTTAAAATCGAACCCGGCAAAGGTGAGCATGGCTCTGATGCCCATTTCATCCACTGCTTTGGCAGTAGCCGGAAAATGATGGTACATGTCAACCATCGTGGTGGTCCCTGTTTTTATCATTTCGAGACAAGCCAATTTGGCTCCCCAATACACATCTTCTTCGGTTAAATTAGCTTCGAGTGGCCATATTTTTTGTTCCAGCCAGGGCATCAGTGGCATATCGTCGGCATACCCACGCATCAATGTCATGGCAGCATGGGTGTGGCCGTTGGTCATGCCTGGCACTGCTGCTTTTTTTTGGCCGTTAATAATCGTATCAGCTTGCATTTTCAGGTCTGAAGCAATGGCTTTAATGACATTCCCTTCGATGTAAATGTCTTTAACTTCTTCGTCGAGAAGTACTTGTTTAATCAGAATGCTCATTGGGCGATTTTGTCAAATTTGGCTTACAAGGTAGAAAAAAAGATAATTATGAGGCATAATCCGGAAGTGTTTGTTGAAAGTTTATCTTTTGTTGGATCAAAATTGATTGGAATTGCTCATTTTAGAAAAGAAACGCCATTTTTGCAGTACAAAACATTCAATACTGAAAATATGAGCAAAGTTATAATTTCGTGTTTCGAAGATCTTGAAAAACAGATTGGGAATGAACTTGGTGTATCGGGAGATCATAAAATAACACAGGAACAGATCGATATTTTTGCAAAGGCAACAATTGATCATCAGTGGATACATACTGAACCCGAACGGGCAAAAGTAGAATCGCCGTTCAAAAGCACCATTGCACATGGTTACTTAACCTTGTCGCTGTTGCCTTATTTGTGGGATCAGATTGTTGAGGTCCGCAATTTAAAATTGATGGTGAATTATGGCATTGAAAAAATGAAATTTAATCAGCCTGTTTTGGTCGATAGTGTGGTGAGGCTGCGGGCAAGTGTGGTGTCAGTGCTCAATTTGCGTGGTACCATAAAAACACAAATTCATGTTTCACTTGAAATCGAAGGAAGTAAAAAATCGGCTTACGATGCGGATGTTATTTTTCTTTACCATTTTAATTCTTAGCCTAAAACAAAAAAGCAGGCTCAATGCTGAACCTGCTTTTTTATAGGGTGTGAATGAATTAATGCAATTTGCTACTAATAATTTTGAAAAATTCTTCACGGGTTGCCTCACGATTGAATGCACCTGTAAAATCAGACGTGGTGGTCACCGAATGTTGCTTTTGAACCCCGCGCATTTGCATGCAAAGGTGTTGAGCTTCAATAACTACGGCTACACCCATTGGATGCAGAGTATCGTTGATGCAATCTTTAATTTGAGTGGTCAATCGTTCCTGAACCTGTAAGCGACGCGAAAAAGCCTCCACAACGCGGGCCACCTTACTCAGGCCTGTTATGTATCCGTTTGGGATATAAGCCACATGTGCCTTACCGAAAAATGGGAGCATATGATGTTCGCACATTGAAAAAAGTTCAATGTCTTTTACAACAACCATTTGCTTGTAATTTTCTTTAAACATGGCCGATTTGAGAATATCTTGCGGATCCATTTCGTAGCCTTGCAACAAAAATTGCATTGCTTTGGCCACTCTTAGTGGTGTTTTTTCCAGACCTTCACGAGACGGATCTTCGCCAACTAATTCCAATATTTTTTTATAGTGTGCTGAAAGATCATTCGTGGTATCAACACTGTACTTTTCAATTTTTTGGTAATTACCGTCGTTGTTATTAATTGAAAATTCCATACTTCTTTTTTTTTCGCAAAATACAAATTTTATAGTCATCACACCCCATTTGTTGTCTTTCAAATTAATGTCTGGTGATTTTGTGTATATAACGTGTATCCATTTTTTTGGTTCAAACTGCAATTGGTTTTAAATCGAAGTTTATTTGACGAAATTTTGGGCAATAATTTATTGTCTGTTGTTTTTTTGTACATTTAGCTTACGATTTCAAACTTTACTAACAAATGTCATATGAATGAGGAGAAATTGAACCAACAGTTACATATTGACGAGTTGGATCAAAAAATACTGAAATTAATTACTAAAAATGCCCGTATTCCTTTTCTGGAAGTAGCACGTGAATGTGGTGTATCGGGTGCGGCCATTCATCAGCGGGTTCAACGGCTTTTAAATATTGGAGTAGTCACGGGTTCTGAGTTTGTTGTAAGCCCGGAAAAAATGGGATACAATACTTGTGCTTACATGGGAATCCATCTTGAAAAGGCTAGTTTTCATAAACAAGTGGTCGATCAGTTAAAAGAAATTCCTGAAATAGTGGAGTGTCACTATACAACGGGGCAATATGCTATTTTTGTAAAAATAATGACTAAAACCAATAAGCACCTGAAAAGGATTATTGATGAGGAATTCCAGAAAATTGATGGCATTGCCAGAACGGAAACGTTTATGTCACTTGAATTGGAATTTGATCGGCAAGTGCCCATAAAATAATAGTAAAAAAGGGTCGTTAGACCCTTTTTTTTATGATTCAAATGAACTGATTAATTCTTCCAGTTGTAATGCCTGAGCCGAAAGCTCTTCTGCACTTGCGGCCAATGATTCGGCACTTGCAGCGTTGTCTTGCGTAATATCGTTGAGTTGATGGATGGAGATGTTGATTTGATTCACTCCTTCTGATTGTTCTTTACTTGATGCGGCAATGTCCTGTACCAGGCTGGTTGTCTTTTCAATTTCAGGGATCACCAGCGTCAATTTGTTTTGTGCATCGGCCGAATCTTTTACAATAACCACGGAGAGTTTATTGATTTCATCGGCAGCTTCTTTGCTTCTTTCGGCAAGTTTTCTCACTTCGGCGGCAACCACGCTGAATCCACGGCCGTGTTCGCCGGCCCGGGCTGCTTCAACCGCTGCGTTCAGTGCCAAGATGTTGGTTTGGAATGCGATGTCTGAAATTAAATGGTTTTTGGTGGCTATTTCCTGCATGCTTTTCGAAGCCTTGACCGACGCCTTACTTCCTTCAATAATACCATCTTTTGAAACAATTGCAATGGCTTCTGTTTCTTTTGAATTCATTGCATTTTGATCGATAAAAGTGACCATTTGTTCCAAGGCCGATGAAATTTCTTCTACTTCGGCTGCCTGTTTACTGGCTGAATAGGATATGCTTTGTGAATTTTTATTCAGAAATTCACTGGCCTCACTAATGTTTCTTGAACTGATTTTTAGTTGATTGACTATTTCACGGAGCGATTTTGCCATGTTCATCAATGATGTGCCTAATTTTCCCAGCTCATCATTCGATGTAATTTCCAGTTCTTCGGTGAGAATACCATTGTTGACCTGATCGGCAAATTCAATGAATTTCTTAAGGGTATTCACCAATTTGGTAATTATTAGCCAGATGATAAAACCAACCAGGGCTATCCCCAGTAATCCCAACAAAATGGTTTGCGACATGATATTTTTTGCTTCACTGAAAATTATATTTTCCGGTGTTACAGTGGCCAGTGCCCAAGGCGTATCAGCAGTGCCAATTTTAATTGGAGCAAAGGAATAGTACTGCTTTTTGCCGAGCTCAGATTTAAATGAGAAGGGTTCGCCCATTTGTATTTTTTTTAATATCGACTGCAAACTATCCTTACCGGCAATGACTTCATTAATATTATGATTCACGAATGATTTGTCGGGGTATGCAATGATGGTTCCGTCATAAGCGACTAAAAAAGAGAAGCTTTCGTCGTAGGGTTTAATGGCGTCAGTCAAATCCTGGTAGCGTTCCAACCCAATGTCAACACCAGATAAACCAATGTATTTATCGTTTTTTAGAATGGGCACACAAATGCTGGTCACCAATTGTTCGTCCTCTATTTTTCCTGAAAGTGAGAACAAATAGGGCTCAATCACTGCTTCCTTTTTCGATGTTTTTATTTTCAAATAAGAGCTTCCCTGGTCATCACCATCCAGATTCTTATAATAATCCTTGATCTGTTGAACTCCATTGTCGGTATAAGCATTTAAAACTCTTCTTCCGTAAGGTAAGGTGTAGCCTTTTCTGAAACTTGACAGTTCAAAACTGGCCCAGACATTTAAATATCCTCTTGATTTTTGGTCAGTTTCTTTTAAAAATGAAATGTATTCATCCCACCTGTTCTCTGTATGATATTGCTGGTCGGCAGATATCGAATAAGCTATGGCACGACAAATTCCCATGTCGGTATTAAATTCTGCCGAAATTTTATTTGCATTCTCACGAACGAAGGCATCCACCATTCGGGTCGCATCATTATAAACAACTGTTTTGAATTTGATAAAATAGAAGGTGAGAGAACCGGTAAATACAATTCCGATACCCAATAACAGGGAGAAAAGAATTTTTGCTTTGTAGCTAAGTTTCATAATCTTCTTTTTTTAATATAAATATTGAAATTGGGTGTCATAATAGTGGAGGGGCCTAGCTGATATTTGTCTTTTATTTGTATTCTACCCTATTTCAAAACAGGGTGAAATTGGTTAATTTATATTTTTTGCAATTTTAGTGTAAATCTTCGCAATTACCAAATATTATGAATTGTGATAAATTAATCGCAAATTGTAAAAATATATACGAATTAGTTGTTAAAAGGTACGATTTTAATTCAAATTGAAAGTAAAATGTAAATTGTATTTTGATGTTGCTAATTTGTTAATACCTAATATTTTTCAACGCTTAAATTTACTTAAATGAAATTGCAAATACCTGATGGATATCAGCCTATCCTTGATCCGGTTCAAACCGAAAAAGCCATAAAATTGGTGAAGGACTATTTTCAAACTAACCTTTCTGCTGAATTGAGACTGAGGAGAGTGACTGCACCTCTTTTTGTTTTGCGCGGAACAGGTGTAAACGACGACTTAAACGGCACTGAACGTGCAGTGAATTTTCCCATCAAGGAACTGAATGGACAGGTGGCCGAAGTGGTTCATTCTTTGGCTAAATGGAAAAGAATGACTTTAGGGAAACTGGGAATTCCTGAAGGTTTTGGTATTTATACCGATATGAATGCCATACGTGCCGACGAGGAACTCACTAACATTCATTCTTTGTATGTTGATCAATGGGATTGGGAAGTCACCATGAACAGCGGGCAACGTAATTTGGCCTTTCTCAAAAATGTGGTCGAACGTTTATTTCAGGTATTGAAACGTACCGAATTTATGGTGTGTGAGGAATTTCCGCTCATCAATCCGGTTTTACCTGATGAAATTAAATTCTTTCATACCGAAGAGTTGTTAGAAATGTTTCCTGATAAAACTCCATTTGAACGCGAAAACGAAATGGCTAAAAAACACGGGGCTATTTTTGTGATTGGTATTGGCGGAACACTTCCCAACGGAGTTAAACACGATGGCCGTGCTCCTGACTATGACGATTGGACCACTGAAACAGAAAAAGGATACAAAGGATTAAACGGAGACATCATCATTTGGAATCCGGTATTAAAAAGGGCTTTCGAAATTTCTTCCATGGGCATTCGGGTCGATAAAAACGCACTCAACAAACAACTTGAACTAGAGCATGCCAACGGCCGCAAGGAATTGATGTTTCATAAAATGTTGTTGAACGATGAGCTGCCATTGTCGTTTGGTGGCGGAATTGGTCAATCGCGCCTTTGTATGTATTTTTTACAAAAAGCCCATATTGGCGAGGTGCAAACTTCCATTTGGCCAGAAGAAATGATTCAGGAATGTGAGAAAAATAAAATACATATAATGTAAAAGATACATTAGTAGTGAGTTAAGGTCTGATTTTTCAGACCTTTTTTTATTTTAAATAATTGTTCTGCTTTCTGTTTCGTGTGTAGTTTTCGTCTACCTTCGCGCAACTTTTTGTGCTATGAATCTTTTAGTAGCCCGGATGGAATATTAGCTATGATTTATGCAAATTGATAAAGACGTTCGTGCAGTTGAGAAATTGCTGGCTCAAATTGATGTGGTAAGTAACAACTTTCTGAAACAAACTGAAGTTGGCTGTCCATCGGGTTGCAACAAATGTTGTCACGGGAAACATGTTTCGGCAACACCGCTGGAATTTTTGCCCTATGCCTACCACCTGTATCAAACCGGGCAGCTCGAAGAAAAATATTGGGAATTTAAAGCAAAGGATGAATTCGACGTGAGTTGTTTTCTGGTTGAAGGGGATGAGCATAGTTTAAATGGAAAATGTTCCATTTACGAGCATCGGGGAGTGATTTGCCGCTTGTTTGGGAATTGTGCCAGTGTGAATAAAAATGGCGAAAAATCATACAGTGCGTGTTCAATTTTAAAAAGTCAGATTGTCGATCACGAGAATTTCAAATCGGTTTTAGCAACATCAGCACCAATCTATACCGACTATTATATGCAATTACGTGCCATCGATAATACCAATGGGGCGATGCAATTTCCTATTAATATCGCTATTCTAAAGTCCATGGAGCTGGTTTACAATACCACCAGACGAAAACGCAAACGCGTAGGCTAAATTGCAGAGAATATTTTTTAATTCGTTCGTATTTAAAAGATCATTTTTTATATTTGCACCCTTGTTCATCGTAAGAAGAGACGATGGCAAGCAGAAATAAAAATAATTTTTGATTTGGTCTTGTAGCTCAACTGGATAGAGCAGCGGTTTTCTAAGCCGCAGGTTGTGGGTTCGAGCCCCGCCAGGATCACGCCAAACATGTGGGGGTTATGTGGGAAACTGCATGCCCCCTTTCTGTTTTTGATAAAAGCAATGATTTTTTTATAATAATGGATTGCCTTTGAACACCACAACAATGGTTGTAATAATGATAAAAGCGATGATTACTGAGCCGGAAATTTTATTGAACCACCATAAAATGCGAAGGTTAAAATGATGTCTGAAACGACTGATCAACAGCGTGATGGTTGTCCACCAACTCATTGCGCCAATAAAAAATCCCGATGAAAAGGCAACTGGTGTCCATAAATGATGGATGTTGAATACTAAATTCGCACTTGCAAATACTGCAATATAAGCCAGCATCACTATTGGGTTCGACAATGCAATTAATATGGCTGAAAAGAAACACTGAAGGGGATTAGAGCCTTTCCTTTTGTATTTTCTGATGGTTTGAAGGGGATGAGATCTGAAAATGTATAATCCTAAAAGGAACAAAACAATGGCTCCTATTATTTGAATGGTCACCTGATGTTGACGTAAAAAAGCAATGAGGAAAGAAACACTAAATCCTGCCAAAATAGCCCAAAAGGTGTCGGTAATTGCTATCCCTAATCCGGTGTAGAATCCTGAACGGAAATCACGATTGGCTGTTCGTTGAATGACCAAAATGGCCACAGGTCCCAAAGGCAGTGAAACCAATAATCCCGTTAACAATCCTTTTAAAAATAAGTGAAAAAGCATAGTATTTATTTGAAGGTGCAAATATAAATGAATCGATCAGTCTTTCGTCTTTTTAAACAATTTAATTTATTTTAATCATTATGTGATAGGATTGTACGTTATTTAATTTCTGAATAAAGGACTTTTTTTATTCAAAATTATTCGTTCTTTTCAGGCAATTTTACCTCCTGTTGAACGTTTTTCCAAATGATATCATCAGAATGCAGCACAGTTTTGCTGAAAATTCATTAAATCGAAGATGCCTGAATCACTTAATGTAACATAAATAAGTATATTATAAGGAAACCTGTTACAGGTAGCCAATAAAAGGTAAAAATTATCACATGAATTATTATTTTTGCACCGCATGAAACGATATCTACTTTTTTTCTTCCTAATAGTTCTGGCAACAAGCTCCATTTTTGGTCAATCAAGTAACGCAACTTTATTTGGGGTGGTTACCGATGAGAAAGGTAAGCCCTTGGAGATGGTGACTGTGTTTCTGAAAAATTATCCTTTTGGAACCACCACCAACCGCAAAGGAGAATTCCTGTTGCGCATCCCATCGGGACGTGAAATTATTGTTGGTTTTTCTTCATTGGGTTACCAAGTGACGGAAAAGACTTATCTGTTAAAAGAGGAAGAATCGTTTGAGGAAAACATTACGCTAATTTCGAAAAACGAAGAGCTGGGTGAAGTGGTCATTATTGATCGTTCTCAAACTTCCGGAAATATCGTGCGCATTAATCCTCGCTCCATTGACAATTTGCCCGATGTAGGCGTTGGAAGTGTGGAAGGGCTGATAAAAACCTTGCCGGGAGTAACGTCGAGCAATGAACTCAGTAATCAGTATTCGGTGCGTGGTGGAAGCTTTGATGAAAACCTTGTTTACGTAAACGATATTGAAGTCTATCGTCCCTATTTGATCAGGGCAGGAGAGCAGGAAGGTTTAAGTTTTGTGAACTCCGATATGGTTTCGTCCATTGAATTTTCTGCCGGTGGCTTCGATGCCAAATATGGCGATAAAATGTCGTCGGTACTGGATATCAAATACCACAGGCCAACTGAATTTCACGCTACAGCTTCGGCCAGTTTTTTGGGTGGTAAAGCGCAGGTGGAGAACATTAGCAAGGACAAAAAATTCACCTACAACATGGGTGCCCGCTATAAAACCTTCAAGTATTTGTTGGCTTCGCTGGAAAAGGCGGGATCATACAATCCATCTTTTCTCGATTTTCAGGGCTATTTTACGTATAGTTTAGGAAAAAAACTTGAACTTTCGGTTTTAGGAACCGCTTCAGCCAATAGGTACCAGTTTACCCCGGAGGCGCAGAGAACGAAAACCGGTTTATTTAATCAACAATACAGTTTAAGGGTTGATTACGAGGGGCAGGAAATTGATCGTTATGATACTTATACCGGCGCTATGTCGTTGAATTGGAAGCCAACGCATAATTTGTTTCTGAAATTAACCGCTTCGGCATTTACAACTTCAGAACAAGAAACCTATGACATAGTCGGTTATTATTACCTGCACGATGTGCAAAATGAAGGAACTGAGGAGCAGGAAGACACTTCAATGAACATAGGTGTTGGCTTTTATCATGAGCACGGGCGAAATTATATGGATGCCAATGTAATGGCCATCGATCATCGCGGAGGTTTAAAAACCGATAGTCATTTTTTGCAATGGGGGTTTAATGCCAAGCAGGAATTGGTTGACGATAGAATGAACGAATGGGAATATCGCGATTCAGCCGGGTATTCATTGCCCTATTCCAATAAGGAAGTTCAATTGTACTACCTCTCTAAAAATGATCATCAATTTAACGAACAACGTTATTCCGGTTTTGTACAGGATTCGTATACTTTGCCTTTAGACATTGGAAATTTAATGCTCACTGGCGGAGTACGGGCACATTATTGGACTTATACAGATAAACTTTCCATCAGTCCTCGGTTTTCTGCCTCCTTAAACACAGGCGTTGAGCGCGATATTGTTACGCGGGTATCGTTTGGTTGGTATAGTCAGCCGGCTTTTTACCGTGAATTGAAGGACCTGTATGGCAATATCAATCCGGACATTCAAACGCCTCGTTCGTTTCAAATGGTGGCTGGTATTGATTATTCTTTCATCGGTTGGGATCGTCCGTTTCGGCTTACCACGGAAGCCTACTATAAAAATTTAAAGGACCTTATTCCTTATCAGATTGAAAATGTACGCATTCGGTATCTTTCAAATCAAATTTCGAATGGCTATGCCTATGGTTTGGATTTTAAAGTAAATGGAGAATTTGTGAGCGGCACACAATCGTGGATCAGCATGTCGTTGATGAAAACGGCCGAAGATATTGAGGGCGACTATGGACGTGATAATTATCCGGCACATTATATTCCACGTCCATCCGATCAACGTTTCAAATTTAGTATGTACTTTCAGGATTACCTGCCCGGCTTACCAGCCTACCAAATGCACCTGACCGGTCACTTTATTACGGGAGCACCTTTCGGGATGCCGCGCAGTGAAAGGCATACACAAACAGCCAGAATGCCAGCCTATAAAAGGGTGGACATTGGTTTTATGCGCGCCATGGTCAGTAATGGTAAAAATTTGACCGATTGGAAATTTTTCGATCGTTTTAGTGATTTTGATGTTAGTCTGGAAATTTTCAATATGATCGATATTCAAAATGTTTCGTCCTATATTTTTATTCCAGACTTTGATAATATCTATCATCCCATTCCCAATCACTTAACTGGTAGAACGTTTAACCTGAAAGTTTCTGCTGCTTTTTAAGTGATATTTTTTATCTTTCGGCTAAAATAGTTGGTGTATGGGTTTAAAGGTTGTCATCACCGGGTCCACCGGAATGGTTGGTCGTGGTGTTCTTCTTGAATGTTTGGAAAACGAAAAGGTAGAAAAGATTGTCGTTGTGAATCGTTTTTCAATCGAAATGGAACATCCCAAGTTGGTTGAGGTTATTCATGCTGATTTTTTTGACTTGTGGACCATTGAGCATTATTTTGATGATGCCGATGCCTGCTTCTTCTGTTTGGGAGTATCTTCGTCTGGAATTTCAAAAGAGAATTACATCAAGGTAACCCATGATCTTACCTTAAATTTTGCCGACTCATTTATAGATGTGAATCCAAAATCTACTTTTATTTATGTTTCGGGTGAAGGTACCGACAGCTCTGAAAAGAAGGCTAGCCATTGGGCCAGAGTGAAAGGAAAAACTGAAAACGAATTGCTGTCCATGCCTTTTCAACAGGCTTTTATGTTTCGGCCCGGATTTATCAAACCGGTTCGGGGTGAAAAATCAAGAACCTATTTGTACAATGTGATTTACGTGCTGATTCGTCCTTTATATCCTCTGTTAAAACTTCTGATCCCCAATAAAATAACTAACACTGAAAAAGTGGGAAAGGCCATGATCAATGTGGTTTTAAAAGGTTTTCCTACCCAAATTCTCAACACCAAAGCCATCAACGAGGCATCAGGGATTTGAATTTGTTATCGAATTAGGCTCGACCTGATTAAAACAGGGCTCTTGCTGTTTTCCGTCCATAAAATAAAACACCAATAAAAGACCTGATTTAGATCCCTCACTGCACTGACACTGACATGATTTTGAAGCGATATTTGACGTTTTCGATTAGATCCCTCACTGCGTTACTAATGACAGATTTGCTTAATTGGCTGTAGGTATGCACAATATCAATTTTGTAAAATACGCCATTATCGTCCGAAACAAGATTCGTTCACTATTGCAATTTATACCGCGGACGATATTAATTCTTACTATTCTAACCCAGGGCGACACTCTTCCGATATGCATCGGAATCGCTTGCCCTGGGCTAAAATAATAATAGCCCAGGGTAAGTGAACGTAGTGAATGTCACCCTGGGTAAGGTTAAAAATAGATTATCGTCCACGGTATTATTCTGATAATGGGGAACAATTATTTTCGGATGAAACAGGGTGGATATTCAGAAGGGATGCGAAGCATATATTTAATACTGCTCCTAATAACTTTGAATAAAATTCGATTCTATGGTGAAATTTCCATGTTCGCTGTTGCCCGATAAATCAACCATACAACGGGCTATTTGCAAGCCACTCACCGGCCTTAATTTTTTAAGTTTTCCAAACATGAGTGGTTGCAATCCTTTGTAAAGATAGTAGCCAATTTCTTCAGCGAAACGGACTTCTTCGCGTTCTCCTGTAATAAGCGATGGCCGGACAAGGTATACTGTTTCGATCCCGGCTTTTTTTATGGCTTCTTCCATTTGCCCCTTAGTGCGCATGTAAAAAAACGATGAGTTGTGGTTGGCGCCCTGTGAACTCACCACAATAAATTTAGAAATGTTCATTCTTTTTGAAAGTTGAGCCAATTGAACTACATATTCATAATCAACTTTTAACGTACCTTCGCGTCCCGATTTTTTTTGTGTTGTCCCCAGGGAACAAAAACATACGTCTATTTTTTCATCAAAATTTAAATCGTTTAAGTGATCAAAATTAATGAGTTTTACCAACAGTTTCGGGTGCGATATGCTCAATTCCCTTCGGGACAAAACAATGACTTTTTCAAAAGTGGAATCTGCAATTAATTCGTTGACGAGCTGTTTGCCAACCAAACCGGTGGCTCCTGCAATTAGTGCTGTTTTCATGGTACATAATTTAAGGCTAAATTAATGAAATAGCGGAAATTGGACCAACTGTTCTTGAAAAATAACAAATATGAGTTCCTTTCTCTTGAACTTGTAGTATTTTAGTCGATCGATTTCTAAACGTCTCAAGATATAAAATAATTTTATGCTAAAAATTTGCATAACACTGCTATTTCTAAGCCTTCTATTTACCAATGGCCATTCACAATTGTTGATTAACGAAGCATCGAACCGTAACTATTCTCAAGTGTCCGATGAGGACGGGGAGTTCAATGATTGGATTGAAATCTATAATTCAGGCAACGAGACCATTAATTTGAAAGGATGGGCCTTGAGTGATAGCAGGAAAGATCTTCAAAAGTGGTTGTTTGCATCAAATCCTATTCAAGCCAACTCTTTTGTGTTGGTGAACGCTTCAGGAAAGGACCGCAATCAATTTACAGAGTCTTTGCAGTGGGAAAGTGCTGTTTTACCTGGCAATGAATTTCGATATCTTGTGCCCGATGAAACAAGTTCATCAGAATGGTTTCAATCCGATTTTGATGATGCTGTATGGGAAAGTGGCAAGGCTGGTTTCGGCTACGGTGATGACGATGATGTTACTATTGTTCCTGAAGGTACCAGAGTTGTTTTTATTCGAAAGGAATTTATTGTTGAAGATCCATCAGTGATTTTAAGTAGCAAATTACATGTTGATTATGATGATGGTTTTGTAGCCTATTTGAATGGAATTGAGATTGCCCGATCGAATTTTAATGGCACTCCTCAATGGAATTCCTTTGCAAACGGTAATCATGAAGCAGTAATTTATGAAGGGGCAACTCCTGAAGAGTTTGTGATTGACGAAACATTGATCAGTTCTGCTTTGAAAACGGGAAAAAATGTGTTGGCCATTGCCGGAATCAACATCGGTGATGATTCTTCTGATATGACCTTGATTCCATTTTTATCTTTTGGTTTAGATGGGGCAGGTGGTTTGTTCCAGCCGGTTCCGGCATGGTTCATTCAAACTCCTCCTGGGAATTTACACACCAGTTTTAAAATATCGAGCGGTGGTGAAAAGATTTATCTTTCCAATGCTGGAATTCTGGTCGATTCAATTGATGTAGATGGACTTCAACGTGATCAGTCCATTGGACGGGTTAAGGATGGTACAGCCCAAACAGGAATTTTTATTTTGGCAACTCCCGGAACAAGTAATAATTCATCACAGGCCTATACCAACGGATTTTCGACCAAACCCAAAATGAGCTTGCCTGCAGGATTTTATTCTTCATCCATTGAAATTAGCTTAAGTATTGACAAAACAGAGACTACAATTCGATATACTCTGGATGGTAGCGAACCAACCATTACTTCAAGCTTATACACAGTGCCAATAAAAATTTCAAGTACAAAATGTATACGGGCAAGGAGTTTTTCTGACAATTTATTGCCTTCAAAAATAGTGACTTCGACCTATTTTATCAACGACGAATATTCCTTACCTGTACTTTCTGTTACAGCAAACAGAGCTGATATTTTTGGTAGTCAGGGAATTTTCACCAATTGGAATGAAACTTTTGAAATCCCTGCGTACATCGAATATTTTGAAAAGGATAAAAAGCTGGCTTTTCATCAACTGGCCGGGATGCAAATTGATGGAGGTGCAGGAGGAAGCAGGTCTTTGCCTCAGCACTCGTTTCGTATGGAACCGGGAAACGGTGCCTTGGGCGATGGTGACCTGAATTACCGTTTAATGCCGCGCCGTCCAAATCGTACGAATTTCCCTTCCTTTTATGTGCGTAATGGTAGCAACCAACATTTAGTGTTGCCTTATAAAGATGGTTTGGAAGTTACGGCTCTGGGCCGAAACACCTACACTTATTATTCCGCGTATCATCCCATTGCGGTTTACATTAATGCGGAATTTTTTGGAATTTATGAATTGCGCGAAAAAATTAACAACGACTATTTGGTCGATAATTATCAGATGGATATTGATTCACTCGATTTTCTGGGGGTTAGTTATTTTAAGGGCCAACAACTGGAGGCCTTGCGTGGATCAGTGCAACCTTTTTTAGACGATTATCAGAAGTTTCTTGGAATGAGTACTACTGATGAAGATTATTTGAAGGATGTCGATGAATTTCTCGATGTGCAAAGTTATACCGATTACATCATTGCTGAATCGTGGGTCGGAAACAACGATTGGCCGTTCAATAACATTAAATTGTTCAGGTGTAGTTCAACCGGCTTTCGCTGGCAATGGGCCATTAATGATCTGGAATGGGCTTTAAATCCAAATGGCTGGACCACATCCAATTTCGATCACATCCAGTACATGTTGAACCAGGGAACCGGGAATTCTTATACCGGATTTTGGTTCAACATGATGAAAAATACAGACTACAAGGCTTATTTTGTGAATCGTTTTGCCGATCTCATGAATACGACTTATGATTTTTCTGTGATTGGAGCACTGGAGAATGAATTGTTCGATGAAATTTATCCCGAAATGGATAAAGAGTATGATCGTTGGGGCAGTTCGAACATAACCAGTCAAATGAATACCTTCAGCAATAATCATGAAATATTCAGGTCAGAATTAAGTGTGCGTAGCGGTTTTGTTCGTGACGATTTGCAAAGTCATTTTAACCTTCAACGTAAGGTGAATGTCACGCTCGATGTGGAACCCAAAGGGGCAGGGAGTATTCAAATCAGTACCATTACTCCAACGCAATATCCATGGAAGGGAATTTATTTCGGAAATGTGGAAATCCAGGTGAAAGCCATCGCTAATTTGGGTTATGAGTTTGTGAGCTGGGATCCAACTACTTTCATCGAGGATATTTCAAATGAAGTAGTTACCGGTGTTTTCAAGTCGACCAATGCCAGGTTTACAGCTAATTTTAAGGAAGCTGAATCAGCAAATTCAGGTGTGGTGGTTAGTGAAATTAACTACAAATCCGGTGTGGGACAATATACTCCCGATTGGATTGAAATCTGTAATTTCAACAATCAAGAGGTAAATATGAAAGGTTGGAGCTTTACCGATTCGGATACAGCCCATACATTCAACATTAGTCAGGATCTTATACTTACTGCAAAACAGCGCATCGTAATTTGTAATGATCTTGGACTTTTCGAATTTAGTTATCCTGGCGTAGCCGTATATCCGGTGGCTTTCGATTTTGGCCTTGGTGCTCCCAACGATGCAGTTAACTTATACAATTCGAATAAAGAAATGGTATTTTCTGTTCAATATTCCGATAACTATCCCTGGGCTTTAAGCTATGATGATAGTGGCAGGACCTTGGAATTGCGCTCGTCGGGTGTTAATTACAGTGAGTCCGGAAATTGGTTTCGTGGTTGCATTGGTGGATCACCTGGGACACCATATCAATTTTGCGATGAACCCGAAGAAGTTGCTGTGCCACTGGTTGAGTTGAATGGTTTGGATTTGAAAGTTTATCCCAACCCTGCCCGTAATTTTATTGAAGTCGCCTTTCAATTGGATGAAGAGCTTGAATTTTGTCAACTGAGCGTATACAGCCTGATGGGCAATGAAATTCGCAGCGAAGAACTGGGTAGTCTAAGCCCTGGACAGCATCAGTTTAACTTCGATTTAGAAGGCATACCAAGCCAGCTGTTATTGGTGAAGATTCGCACCAACCGTAGTGAAAGATTGGTGAAAGTTTTGAAGGTTGATTAAGGTCTGCTGATTAAATTATTTTCAATACATCTTTCTGAACCCAACCACGGTTACCGTCTTCGAGCTTTATTTCGAGCCAGTAGTTGTGATTCTTTAGAACTTCTACTTTTAATCCTTCATGAATGACAAACAGGTCAACACTGCTTTCGTTTGGCGATGCTTTTACCGTAACCGAAGGGGAAAAGATAATGGCTGAAGCTTTGTGTATACTGTCTGATTTTTGTTTTGCTGCAAATGTGAAACTGAGTGAAGCAACCATAAACACGATTAAACCGATTGTGAAAGAGACTTTTTTTAAGCCCGGAATTCTGATAAAGACAAAACCCAAACCAAAAATTAGTGTTAGAATGAAGCTGATTAAACTGAGGTTTGCCCAGGTATCTGTTTTCATCATGTGAATGATTGAATGTCCCCATTTGAGGTAGAATGGTTGTGGCAGAGGTTCTATTTTATCCACCACAAACTGGTTGACTAAATCGAGGTTGAATTGAATGTCATCGTCGTTAGGTGCCAATTTTTTGGCGCGTTCAAAATTTAGAAGCGCATTCACCAAATCATTGTTTTTGTAGTGAGCATTTCCCAGGTTGTAATACAAGGTGCTTGACTCATATCCATTATTTACAATACTTTCGTATGCCTTAATGGCTTTACCAATTTGGTTGGCGGCATAATATTCATTGGCTTTTTTAAGCGAATCGGCCTCCTGAGCAAATGCTGCCATGAGGAAGAATAGGAATACTATTGTTGAAATGAATTTCTTCATGATCATGCTTTTTTACGAATTTGTTTTTCAAATTTACCAATAACGTTACTGCCTTGTTTGTACAATTCATCGATGGAATCGTGTACGGCAGATGGTGCGAATTTGGCCATTTCACAGGTGTCAACCAATTGAATAAATTCATTGATGGTTGCATCGTCAACACTATGCGTTGATAAGGTTGTTCGGGCATTTTCGCGGTTCAGTTCCGATAATGGCAGAGTCAGCTTATCGCTCAAATAACCCCAGAATGCTCTTAGCAGGGCATCGAAAAATTCGTCCTTGTTGTTTTTCTTAACACAAGCCGATGCAGCCTTTAAATGCTTGCGGGCCATTTTGCTGGCTCGTTTATTTCGCATTAAATCGATGTTCGCATTTTCTTTTAGTTTCTTCTTTTGAAACAACAGGATCAATACAAATGCGAGTAATGAAACGATATAGCTGGCATAAAATGCAGCACTTCCAAAAAATGTATCGCCGACAGGCTCCAGTTTTAACTGATCTTGTTTGATGTATCGAATGTCTTTCCCAATGAATTTGACATCTTCCTTGCCCATTGAACTGATCACCGTGGTGTTTTGATCGTCGGCACCCTTCACTACATGAATGTCAAATTGATCGGTGAAAATTGTTTTGTATGTTTTTTCCGATGGATCGAAGTAGACAAATTTTTGAGCCGGGATGTTGTAATCGCCGGCAAAACGAGGAATAAACACCTGTTCGAAAGTGGTAGAACCTTTAATGCCTGCATCTGAAGCCTTGTAATTGTACGATGTTTTAGGATCGTAGACTTCAAAATCGGGTGGAAAATCGAATTTGAACGGGTTGATGTGTTTTAAATTTCCATTGCCATCGATTCTCACTTTTAAGGTAATGGCTTCGTTAGATGCAATCTCCGTTTTGTCAATGGAAGCCGATAAGGAGAATTTTCCTACTGCGCCATTAAATCCGGTAGGAGCCGCAGGTAAATCTTTTACAGTAATGGGAATTCTTTCCGATTTAACCTTGGTTTGAATGTTTTGAACCGAACCAAAAAAATCATCGAATATACTTTGTGAACGAACACGTTGCTGTACATTAAAAACCATCTCGGCCGGTTCGATGTAAAGTTTCCCGGTTTGTTGAGGAATCAATATTTTTTTCTGTAAAGTGTAAACGTTGTAAATTATTCCGTTTACGGCCTCTTGTGTTCTTGTTTGGTCGGCCTGAGGAAGATCAATATCCTGGGTCCAGAATCCTTCAAAGGAGGGCAGGGTTTGGTCCACAATGGATAGGTTCACCCTACTGTACAGTTTGAAGGTTGCTGAAATCATTTCACCTTTGTAAACGTTTGTTTTATTGGTTTCGAACTGCACAAAAAGGTTCTCATTCGTATTGAAAGTTGCACCGCTTGCTTGCTGATCGTTGCCGCCCGTTGCGGGGGCAGATGTACTGGGTTTGCGCCCCTGAATCACCTGAATTGAAAGGGAATTCGATTGGTAAATTTTTCGTTTCGATTCAACACTGGCCGGTGAAATATTAAAAGTTCCTTCTTTCTTCGCCTGTAAAATGTAGGTGTAGGTATAACTTACCGACTGTGACATTTTGCCGTTGATGCTTTGAAAACTGCGGCTGGACGAAACACTGGGACCCATGAGAAGGTCGAAGTTGTCAAGTTCAGGCAGGCGTAAGTTTTCACCTTTTTCATTGAGCATCAGGGTAAGACTAAACTGATCGCCAATGCTGACAATTCCCGGTGCCGACATGGTGAAGCTCACTTCGTCGGCTAATGAATAAAATCCGGTAAACAGAAATAATATAATTAAAAATCGTTGTATCATCTTCATGGTTTGAAAGCTGTAAAAATAGTTAAACAAGCGTTTAAAGTATGAATGTTCCGGTATCAATTTACCAGTCAATCTCAGGTTTTGATGATTTGGCCTGAGCCGCCTTCGCTTTTTTCACCTTTTCCTGAGTTGCTTTCTCGTCGTTCTGAAGCGCTTTAAGCATTTGCTCAGCATTTTGTTTCGATATTTTTGGTTGTTGCTGCTGTTTTTGTTGATCCTTATCTTTGTCTTGTTGATCTTTATTCTGATCCTTTTTATCCTGATCTTTTTTATCTTGATCCTTTTTGTCCTGATCTTTATTTTGATCTTGCTTGTCCTTGTCTTTGTTTTGATCCTTATCCTGATCTTTGTTTTGATCTTTATTCTGATCCTTGTTTTTATCTTGTTGCTGTTTCTGCTCTTTCATTTTCCTGGCAAATTCCAGGTTATATTTGGCTTCCATATCCTTTGGATTGTTGCGCAATGCATTTTTAAATGCTTCGATACTTTCATCCAGTTTTTGTTGGCCAAGCAGCGCATCGCCATAGTTGTAATAGGCTTTGGCTTTGTCCTCTTTTGAAACGGCCAGACTAATGGCCTCTTCAAACTGCGCGGCTGCTTCGGGCATCATTTTTTGTTTAAACTGAGCATTACCAATGTTTAAGGAAGCTTTCACATCATCGGGACGCTTTTCCTGAGCCATACGGTATTTTTCTTCCGCATTCACAAAACTGAGTGAATCAATACCTGTTGAATCGCTGTTTTCGATGGCTTGCTCGTATAGCTTATTTCCCTGGCGGATGTATTTTCGCTCCTTTTGACCGTGTGCCAAAAGGGTAGTTAATATGAATAGAATTGAGATAATATAGCGTTCCATTTTTATGCCTTTTTACAAATGACTAATAACTCTTTACTTAAATAATTTAATATTTTTCAAATATTTGTTTTTACGTTCCATAAGCAAATATTCGAGCAATAACAGCAGCAATGCTACCGCAATAAAATAATAAAACTGATCGTTGTAGTCGGAATAAACTCTTGATTCCAATTCAGCCTTTTGCATGCCGTTAATTTCGTCGTAAATGGCATTGATCCCCACTTCGGTATTGTTGGCCCTAACATATTTGCCAGCTCCTGCCGCTGCAATTTCCTGTAATTTTTTTTCATCGAGTTTGGTCACTACAACCTGCCCGCTTTTATCTTTTCTAAAATCCTTTTGTCCGTTTGCATTCACAACGGGAATTGGTCCTCCCTGGGGCAATCCCATTCCAATGGTATGCACAATAATGCCTTCTTCGTTGGCTTCTTTCGCCATTTGTACGGCATCGTCCTCGTGGTTTTCACCATCAGTAATGATCACAATGGCCTTGCTATTCTCTGTTTCAGGTGTGAATGATTTCATGGCCAGCGAAATGGCCGAACCAATGGCCGTTCCCTGCTTTGGAACAATTGAAGTGTTTATGGAAGAAAGGAACAATTTCGCCGAATTGTAATCGGTGGTAATTGGAATTTGAGTATAGGCATCACCTGCAAATACAATCAATCCCAATTTATCGTTGCTTAATCGTTCTGTGAGTCGTGAAATGGCTCGTTTGGCACGTTCCAGGCGGTTGGGTTGAATGTCCTCAGCCATCATACTGTTCGAAACGTCTAAGGCAATGATAATTTCAACTCCTTTGCGTTTAATTTTTTGAAGTTTGGCACCAAATTGTGGACGTGCTATACCAATGATCAAAAAAGCTAAGGCAGTTAACAGAATGATAAATTTCCAATTTTGCCGTGAAACCGATGCGTTGGGCATCAAAGGTTCCAGTAAGTCAGGATTTCCAAATTCACTGATTGCTTTTTTCCTTTTGTGGTGAAATATAATGTAAAGTATTAGCAGCAATGGTAGTAGTACCAATGCGATTAAATACTCCGGATTTCCAAATCTAAACATCTCCATGATCTTCTTGTTTCTGGTTGTTGGTTACTTGTTGCTGGTCACTGATTAAGGAATGTTTCTAAAAACGGATACTTTTAATAAAAGTCCGACAATGAGTAAAAAGAGGGCCGCAAAAGCGTAGGGTTGAAATTCTTCTTGTTTTTTGCTGAACTCTTTCACTTCTATTTTTGACTTCTCCAAGCGATCAATTTCTTCGTATATATTTTTCAATTTTACGTTGTCGGTTGCTCTAAAATATTTTCCTCCTGTGATGTCGGCAATACTCTGCAGCGACTCTTCGTCAATTTTCACCTGCACTTGTTGAATGCGTGTTCCAAAAGGGGTTTGAACAGGGTAGGGCGCTGTGCCTTCGGTTCCAACTCCAATGGTATATACGCGAATACCAAATGTTTTAGCAATTTCAGCAGCCGTAAGTGGGGGAATTTCTCCGCGGTTGTTTTCACCATCGGTGAGTAATATAATGACCCGGCTAATGGCATCGCTTTCTTTTAATCGTGATACGGAAGTGGCCAGACCATTTCCAATGGCAGTTCCATCTTCAAGAATTCCGGTTTGGGTTTCGCGCATCAGGTTATTCACTACGGCATGGTCGGTGGTTAAGGGACATTGGGTAAATGATTCGCCACTAAATACCACTAAGCCAATTCGGTCGTAGGGACGTCCTGCAATGAATTGTATGGCCACATCTTTGGCTGCCTCCAAACGGTCGGGTTTCAAATCGCGGGCCAGCATACTGGTTGATACGTCGATGGCCATTACGATATCGATTCCTTCGGTAGAAGTATTTTCCCAACTTTCGGATGATTGCGGACGGGCCAGTACAACAACCAATAAAGCCATTACTGCGATACGAATCACAAAAAGCAGGTGGCGCAAATAATATTTCCATGTTTTTGGCGCCCCGGCAAAACCTCTGATGGTTGATATTTGTAAACTGGCACTAAATTTCTTTTGTCGAAAAATGTACCAGGCTATCATTGGAATCAGGCCCAACAACAGGTACAATAATTCGGGATGTGCGTATGTGTAATTGGTCATTTTTTTCTTCTTTCTTATTTAAAAAGTTCATATAGTGACTAAAGTTACGAGTGCCTAAAGTGGCTAAAGTGCCTAAAGTTACGAGTGACTAAAGTGCCTAAAGTTACGAGTGACTAAAGTGCCTAAAGTAAGGAGTGACTAAAGTACCCTATTCTTTATGTTTTAGCATTCTATACTCTGTTTCATTCATTCTCCATTTTCAACTTTCATCCTAATCAATCTATTAACTTTATTCACTCAACTAACTCTAGTCTCTCGTAACTTATCAACTCGTAACTTATCAACTCATAACTTTAGTCACTCGTAACTTATCAACTCATAACTTATTAACTCGAAACTTTAGTCACTCGTAACTCCTATTTTAAAATCACCTCTTCGCCTTCATCATCTTGCACTTCATCCTCGGTAGGTCGCACCACTTCAATTTTTGTTTTATTCACAAAGAAGTAGGCATCCACAAGGGCCAGATTATTTTCATCGGGCAGGGGTTCGTATTTAGCGAACTTCACCAAATCAGAACTTTTAAGAATTCGAACCAGATTGTTGAACATGGTCTCATCGAGCAATGAATTTCGATACTTAAATGCGGCAATGGTTTCATCTGACGTTTGCTCCATTGCATTTATGTTGAATCGATTGTGAATGTATTCGCGCAGCGTGTCACTTAGCTCGCTATAGTATTCTTTGGTTTTACCCTGTTGCCAAATTTTATCTTCCTTAAGATGATCTAGTTTCCGAAGTGCAATAAGGTGTGCCGGTTCCTTTGGTTTTTGTGGAAAGCTAAAGATGGGCTTATTTTCTCTTCGGCGTTTTATGGCATACCAAATCAGAAAGATTAAACCTGCGCCCAATAAAATTCCCAAAATCCAGGGCGCCACTTCTTTTAAGGTTAAGGGAGTTTCGTAGGGTGGTTTAATATCGATGGGGCCTTTCATGGCCTGCATCAATGAATCGAGTTTTGGTATGGTGAATACATGCAGCATTACCGGGTTGGCTTGCAACGAATCACTGAGGTCGTTGTAAGTAAACCTGAAATAATAACCGGGTATTTCGTGATGTCCCGAATCGAAGGATGTTACGATATAATCCTGAAACATTGATTTTCGGTTATTTCCCAAATCGATGGTATCGATCGGGAAACGTTCCACAATTTCAACCGATTCGCCCACTGAATCGCTTAGTACAGGAAAAAGGACACTTAAGTCGCCAGGGTATTCAATTTCGAGGTGAAGTTTCACCTGGTCGCCAATAAGAATAACTGAACTGTCGAGTGTTGCCGTAACTTTTATTTCTTCAGCCTTTGCTGTCGAGTTCAATAAAAGAAGTACAATCCCTATTAATAGTATTATTTTTTTCATCATGCTCTACTGCCTCTTTTTTTGAAAAGGGTCATTAATGATCTTACATAATCTTCACGGGTATTGATGTTCACATAATCGACCCCGGTTTTGGTAAATGCATTATCGAGTTGGGTGTTTAATTCGGTCCACCAATGTTCGTATGCTCCTCTAACCGATCGGCTTGAAGTATCGACCCACATGTATTCACCTGTTTCGGCATCTTTCATTTTTACCATTCCAATGGGCGGTAATTTGGCCTCCCGTTCGTCGTAAATCCGAAGGCCCACCACGTCGTGTTTATTGTTGGCAATGCTTAAGGCTTTTTGTAGTCCTTGATTTTCATCGATAAAATCGGATATCACAAAAGCAGTACACCGTTTTTTGATGGCATTGGTAAGGTATTGTAAGGCCATATTAATATTGGTTCCTTTGCTGATAGGTTCAAAATCGATCAACTCCCGAATGATCCTCAAAATATGACTTTTCCCTTTTTTGGGTGGAATAAATTTTTCAATTTCATCGGAAAAGAAAATCACCCCTATTTTATCATTGTTTTGAATGGCCGAGAAGGCCAGTACCGCAGCCAATTCGGTGATCACATTTTTTTTGTATTGATGAACAGTACCGAAATTACGCGATCCGCTAACATCAATAATAAGCATTACCGTGAGTTCACGTTCCTCTTCGAAAATTTTAATGAAGGGCTTATTGTATCGGGCGGTTACGTTCCAGTCGATGTTTCGAATATCGTCGCCGTACTGATATTCCCGTACTTCACTAAAGGCCATACCACGGCCCTTAAATGCCGAATGGTATTCTCCGGCAAAAATGTTACGAGACAAACCACGGGTTTTGATCTCAATTTTTCGAACCTTTTTTAATAACTCTGTATGTTCCAAAATAAATTTTATTTTAAAAAACAAATTACATTAATTCAAATAACAAATTCTCGATGCGTATGAGCAATTCCTTGCCATTAGTTTTCAAGTTTCAAAATAATTGATGAAAGAATTTTATTCAATTCTGATGCCTCTCCAATTAAATCATCAATACTTGATTTTAATTCGTTAATTGGGATTTGTTTCTATGGCACTTCAATCGTATTCAAAATTTCGCTAATGATTTCTTCGGTGGTCAGGTTGGTGGCTTCGGCTTCGTAGCTTAATCCAATACGATGGCGCAATACATCGTGACACACAGCGCGAACGTCTTCAGGAATTACATATCCGCGGCGTTTGATGAATGCATAGGCTTTTGAGGCTTGAGCCAAACTAATGCTGGCACGTGGTGAACCTCCAAAGCTAATCATATCGGAGAATTTTTCCAGACCATATTCTTTAGGATTTCGTGTGGCAAATACAATGTCAACAATGTATTTCATGATTTTTTCGTCCATGTATACTTCACGAACCACATCGCGTGCTTTGATAATATCGGCAGGCGTCAAAATGGTTTTGGCCGTTGGATAGGTTTTAAGCAGGCTTTGCTGAATGATTAATTTCTCTTCGTCCTTTTTCGGATAGTTGATCACCACTTTTAGCATAAAACGGTCAATCTGTGCTTCAGGTAATGGATAGGTTCCTTCTTGTTCAATGGGGTTTTGAGTAGCCATAACCAGGAAGGGCTCTTCCAGTTTATAGGTTTGATCGCCAATGGTGATTTGACGTTCCTGCATCGCTTCCAAAAGTGCTGACTGTACTTTTGCAGGTGCACGGTTGATCTCATCGGCTAAAACAAAATTGGTAAAAATGGGACCTTTTTTAACCACAAACTCTTCCTTCTTTTGGCTGTAGATTAAGGTTCCCAATAAATCGGCGGGCAGCAAGTCAGGCGTAAATTGAATCCTGGCAAAATCGGCTTCGATTATTTTTGCAAGTGTATTTATGGCCAAGGTTTTTGCTAAACCCGGAACCCCTTCGAGCAAAATATGTCCATCGGACAATAATCCGATGATTAAACTCTCTACCAGGTGTTTCTGACCAACAATCACTTTGTTCATCTCCATGGTCAGTAGATCGATAAACTGACTCTCCCTCTCAATCTTTTCGTTCAATGCTTTGATATCGGTATTGACTGTCATCTTTATTGTATTTTATTAATTTTTGAATGATTAAGGTATGTTTTAAAATGCTGCACGAAAATAATAGAATGCCAAAATTACAGAAATGAATTGCCGTTAAAAAATGTTAAGTTTAAAATAGATTTAAAAGAAGGTAAATATCAGTAAATAAAATATTTAACTATTGTTGTGAGGATCGAAAATTTAACCTATCATTAAGGAGTGTGAAAATTTGTAAACTTTAATGGTTTGATTTTTAGTTTTTGAAAACCATTCAATGTGTATATTTGGCAGTCTTTAAAGGACCTAATTTAAAAGATTACTACCCGGATGCCTCGTTATTTTATACAAATGGCCTACAATGGCGCAAATTATCATGGTTGGCAGGTTCAACCCAATGCCGTTTCGGTGCAGGCTGAACTGGAAAAAGCCCTCACAGTTGTTTTGCGTTTGCCAATTGCTGTTGTTGGAGCCGGAAGAACCGATACAGGGGTGCATGCTTCTTTTTTTGTAGCACATTTTGAAATGCCACATCCTATTGAAGATCTCAAGCATTTGACTTATAAATTAAACAGTTTTCTGTCCAATGCCATTCGTATTGATCTTATTTTTGAGGTTGCTTCGGATTTGCATGCACGATTTAGTGCAAGTTCACGAACGTATCGCTATTTTATTTCTACCCGAAAGGAACCATTCAGAGAAGCTACTGTAGCTTACGTTCCTTATGATCTCGATGTGGATATGATGAATGAAGCCGCTCAGGCTTTATTATCAACTATTGATTTTACTTCATTCAGTAAGTTGCACACCGATGTTAAAACCAACAATTGTAAGGTAAGTGTTGCTCGTTGGTACCGACACGATGGTTTACTGGTATTTGAAATTAAAGCCGACCGATTTCTTCGAAATATGGTGAGAGCCATTGTTGGCACTTTAATGGATGTAGGTCGGGAAAAAATTACGAAAGAAGAATTTTTTAAAATTATTGAATTGCACGACAGAGGACTTGCCGGTGCATCGGCTTATGCCAAAGCATTATTTTTAACCGATATCTCATATCCTGAACCGTATAACTCAAGTTTTATACGTTATCCCATCGTTTAACAAAAGCCATTATTTAAGTTTTAGAAGTTCTTTTTTAAAGTCTTCAATAAAAAATGGTTTTCTACAACATGATTTTATCTCTTTTTGATGTATTGAGTTCATTCAAATTTTTATATATTTGTAATGTGTAAAATATACGCATTAATTGATTTTATCGTTTTGTTATACCGTTCTTTCTTTGCTGATTGTGTTGAACCAGTTATTATTAACAAATTGACGTTTCTTAATGTGACATTAACGCATATTAAAATGTCTCTCCAAAAAGCAGTTCAAAATTCATTCAAACAATCGATCGCGGGAATTGTATACTGAAACCTTATTCTTAAGGTATGTTTTTTTAACTAATCGACTTAAATTTTTGAAACCTAATTCTTAAACAAATAAATCATGATGAAAAAAATCGCATTGTTGCTTGTGCTTGTTTTTAGCATCATTCAAGTGTTTTCTCAAGAGCGAACAATCTCCGGGAAAATTTTGGATGAAGAAGGCATAGGCTTGCCGGGTGCAACCGTACAATTAAAAGGAACGACCAAGGGATTGATCTCTGATATGGACGGTAATTATACGATATCAGTAACATCTGACGGAGGCGTTCTGCTGTTCTCCTACATTGGCTTTATTTCACAGGAAGTTGTAATTTCCGAAAGCAATGTAATTAATGTGACCTTACTGGAAGATGTGCAACGTTTGGAGCAGGTGCTTGTGGTAGGATATGGCGTACAAAAGAAAAGCCTCGTTACCGGAGCCATCTCCAAATTGGATGAGAAAGATATTTCTTCAGTAAAAGTGGCCCGGATTGATCAGGCCCTTCAAGGTAAAACATCGGGTGTTTATGTGGCTCAAACTTCGGGTTCGCCGGGTAGTCCAATGTCCATTAAAATCAGGGGAAATAGTTCCAATGGTAAAAATGACCCTTTATTTATTGTAGATGGAATAAAAACAAAGGGAATCGACTTTCTGTCACCCAGTGATATTGAATCGATTGAAGTGTTAAAAGATGCTGCTTCGGCGGCTATTTATGGTTCTGAAGGTGGAAATGGTGTTGTAATCATCAGCACCAAAAGAGCTAAAAAAGGGGCCTCCGAAATTAATTACAACTACTATCATGGCATTCAATCGGTTTCGAATTATGTTGAAATGATGAATGCGTCGGAATACATCGACTATGAACGTCAGGCTTATACGCTCGAAAGTGGCGGTGCCAATACCACCGATAAATTCCTGAATAAAATGGCCTATTATGATGCCTGGGATACCACTGCATCGAATACCAACTGGATGGATCAGATCATTAGTCCGGCCTCTATTGATGAGCACAACCTTTCGTTTGCCACATCAACGGAAAAAAGCCAAATGTATTTAAGTGCCACTCATTATTCTCAGGATGGAATAATTGGAGGAGATAAAAATAATTTTACCCGCTATACATTTAATTTGAATGCGGATACCGATGTCAAGGAATGGTTGAATGTTGGCTCGAAGGTGACCTATTCAAGGTCAAAAAAGAACAACCTGAACGAATCAAGTGAATTTGGAGGAATTGTATCGAACGCTATGTTCTTCGACCCAACAGTTCCTGTATATTATGACGATATCGCTGAATTGCCGAGCAACCTGCAGGCCAATCCCAAAGATGCCGGAGCCACCAATCGATTTAATGCCTTGGTAAAAAACGACGAGGGACAATATTATCATCTGTCAGATAAAACAACGGGTGAAACAAATAATCCCCTGGCACAAATTTACAATACACACAATACCACTACTGTTGATAAATTGCTTGGTGATGTGCATGCCCAAATTAAAGTAGGAGATCATTTCAAATTTAATATGAAACTGGCGCTGGATTATTCATTGGCTACCACCAATGTATTTACTCCCAAGTATTATTACAACGAGGAACAAAACCACGCCAATGATACTACCGATGTTACCTTGCGGAATACATTTATGAAGCAATATAAATATTCCTATGAAAATTATGCCACCTATAACAATTCCTTTGGCGATCATACCATTGAGGTGTTGGCAGGTTTTTCGTATGAAAATTACCGTCCCGATTATTTGGACGTAACCAGTTACAATGTTCCTCATAACAATGTCGATTATGCTTATTTGTACAACACCCTAAATAACCTGCAAAATAATATTCCACAGGTGAGTGGTGGTATGGGAACCATTGATGTGAATGACCCTGCTGGCATGCAAATTATTAATAATTATGCAGAGCTTCAGAATTCATATTTCGGACGATTCGTCTATAACTATAAGGAAAAATATTTGGCACAAGCCAATGTTCGTCGCGATGGTTCTTCCTTATTTGCTCCCAACAATCGCTATGGTACCTTCCCATCGTTTTCATTGGGTTGGAACCTCGGCCGCGAGGATTTCTTTAAAGACAATGTTTCCTTTATCAATTCAATGAAATTGAGATTTAGTTGGGGCCAGAATGGTAATAAACAAGTTTTGTCGCCATTTCAGTACACTTCTTTGATCGTTTCGTCGGGTATTTATTATCCCGATGTCAGTGGGAACATCAATTCCGGATCGGTTCCCGACAACCCTGGTAATCCAATGTTGCATTGGGAAACCAGCCAGCAATCAGACCTTGGTCTGGAAATGACCATGCTGAATAGTAAATTGTATTTCTCCATGGATCTTTTCGACAAAAGAACAAAAGATCAATTATCGAAAAATGCACTGGTTCCACTTTATTTAGGATTCAACAATATTCCTTATGTGAATTCGGGTGAAGTACAAAACAAGGGTGTTGAATTTGATTTAAGTTACCGCGAAATGGATCATGAATTTAAATATTCTGTTTCATTCAATGCTTCTTACATTAAAAACGAAGTACTTTCTTACGGTTCTGAGGGAACTTTTATGGACGGTATCCGAATTGGAATTAACGATGCTGTTACGCGTTACGAAGCCGGCTTCCCTGTTTATTATTTTAGGGGATATCATGCCATTGGCGTATTTCAGGACGAAGAAGATGTATTGTCGTATGTAAATAGCGAAGGCAAACCATTGCAAGCCAAAGCCATTCCCGGTGATGTGAAATACGAAGATTCAAACAACGATGGTACCATCAGTGGAAGTGATGGATTGAATTATTTGGGAAAACCAATGCCCGATTGGACTTTTGGTCTGAATCTGTCGGTGGAGTACAAAGGTTTTGATTTGGGAGGATTTCTTCAGGGGGTTACCGGAAATCAAATCTTTTTTGCGGCCATTCGTACCGACAGGTTAATGTTCAATAAACCAAAATACTATTACGATGAAATGTGGACAGGTTCAGGAACATCCAACACCATTCCACGTGCCTCGGCTGCTGTTGCCCGTTACGGTCTTTCAACCGATAATTTCAATTGGAGCAACAACAATGTTTTTGATGGCGATTACCTGCGTTTGAAAAACCTGACTTTAGGGTATACGCTGCCAAGAGCCATCACATCAAAAATTGGGATCAGTAAACTACGGGTTTATCTGAATGCTTCCAATGTATTTACCCTCACCGGGTACAAAGGAACCGACCCTGAAATTGGTCAGGTGGTTGCTTCTGATCCAAGTACTTATGGAGTGGACAGAGGTTTGTATCCTGCTTCCAGAGTTTTTACAACAGGTGTTAACGTAACGTTTTAAGGCTAACCTATTTAAAAAGAAAACAAATGAAATCTTATCTAAAATACATCAGTCTTATTGCTGCTTTCATCGCGTTGAATGGATGTAGTAAAGAGGCCATTGAGGTGGCATCCACTCAGGAATTGGCCACGGAATATTATCAAACCGACGAACAGGTCAATATGGCTTTAATGGCTGCTTACGATCCATTGGCTTGGGTTTGGCGCGATTTGCGTTGGGGAGCTTCATTAAAAACATGGGGTAACTTTGCTTCGGATGATGCCCATGTGGGGGGAAACGATGTGAACGATCAGCCTACTTATCAGGCTGCAAATTTTTATACGGTCAGTCCTGCCGATGCCGGTTACAATTTGCAAAGCATGTGGTCAGCTTATTTTATGGCCAACTTTCGGGCCAATTTGATCTTAGATAATGTTGATCCGGAAACTCCATTTAAAAAAGGAGCCATAGCACAAGCAAAATTTGTAAAAGCCTTCAGTTATTTTTATCTGACGCGCATGTTTGGTGGTTTACCTATTGTGGATTTTGTACCGCTTCCATCCGACATTATTGCCCGATCGACTCAAGACGAGACTTACGTTTACATTGAGACTTTATTGGAAGAAGCCATTGCCAGTGGTGATTTGCAAACGCGTACAGGAACAAGTGATCCTTCAAACGGATTGGCAACTCTGGCGAGTGCTCAGGCACTGTTGGGCAAAGTATATATGTATCATAAAAAATATGCCGAAGCCATTACTGTATTGACAAAGGTTGCCGATAATTCAAATTATTTACTGGAGAATGAATATTGGAGATTGTTTAAAACCTCCAACAAGCATGGTGTTGAATCCATCTTTGAATTGAATTTTTCAGAAAGTTTAGGAGCAGGTAACGAAGGCAATTCCGATGTTTATTTGATGGGACCCCGTGGTGGAGTTACTTATAATGATACCATCACTTCCGGTTGGGGATTCAATCAGCCTACTCAATCACTGGTCGATGCTTTCCAAAGCCAAAACGATCAAGCCCGCTTGCATGCAACGGTCTTTTTTAGTGATTCCTTGCAGGCCTGGTACGATATAACCATGGGAGCTCATACGCCAATTACATGGGTGAGTTCCATTTCGGGATACTGGGATAGAAAACATTTTCCTGATCCGACCAATGCGGTAAGTATTGCGCACAACCGATTTAAAAATAATGATATTATTTTGCGTTTAGCCGATGTTTATCTGATGTTGGCAGAAGCCCATGTGCGTACAAGCAATGCGCCAAAAGCCCTGGAATACGTTAACAAAGTCAGGAGTCGGGCTCATTTGAGTGCTTTGGGAACGGTTAGCCTGACCGATGTCAAAAATGAGCGTCGTTTGGAATTGGCGCTTGAAGGTGAGCGTTATTTCGATTTGGTGCGTTGGACGGGTGATCCTGACAACATTGATGCAGACCATGTTTTAGGTCCATTGGGATACAGTGATGGAACTCCGGGAACAAAAACGAAGGGCTTGTTTCCAATCCCTCAATCGGAAATCAACTCCAGTTATGGAGAGAATAAGTTGATCCAAAACGAAGGTTATTAATAATCTGTTGAAAAAAAGTTTTGTGAAATGAAATTCTTCATTGAAAATTCATTATATTGCCCGAGAATAAAGGGATGGGTGTATTTTCAATGGAATTTCTGTTCAAAAATAGCAAGTTGTTTTTTGACATTTTTTAACCTTCAATGGGCTTACATTGAATGATAATAAATTAGGACTCAAAAAACGCTATAAATAGCGGTAACACTAAAAAAATTAGAATCATTTTGTTGCGCAGATGTGTGATTTTAAAAAAAAAAATTTACATTTGCTTTCAATGTTTACATACTATTATTAATTACTAATTAAAAATCTGAGATTATGAAAAAATTTTTTACTCTTATTTTGTTCGTTGCAGCATTTGCAATTGTTTCTAAAGCTCAAGTACAGTATCAAGTTCCTTATGTAACTACAGCTCCTAATTGTGACGGTTATATTGACGATACCGAAGATCCTTGGACAGCTGATTGGATTGCTAATGCTCAATTAACTGGAACAACTACTGAGTCTACTGTTGAATGGCAGTTAGCTCATGATGATGATTTCATTTACATTGCTATTCAAATTGCTGACCCAAGTCCTTACAATGATGCAACTGCAATTGCCAATTCATACGAAAGAGATTGTGCTGAAGTCTTTTTTGCTATGGATACCATTGACGACGCAGCTGGTGCATACGTAACTGGTGACTGGCAAATTCGTTTCCAACGTGAAGCTGAAGAAGGTGCTTATGTTGATGGTGGAGACGCTACTGGCACCGGTATTGCTGATTTGATTGCTTCAGCTGATTTTGTTTGGGGTGTTGAAACAGGTACTTCAGAATATGTTTTGGAAGCTGCTTTTCCATTCTCAGTTTTAACTCAGGATGCTGATTTTGATGGTGAATTCATGAAATTCGAACTTCAGGTTGCTGACAATACAACTGGCGCAGGTAGTGGTAGAACTCAACAATCATTCTGGTTGAAACCAACTGACCAACAATGGCACAATACTCTTGACTTCAACGTTATTCAATTGATGGAAGCTCCAAATAGCAACAAACAATTGGCTAATACAGGATCTGCTTTCGTTCAAAACGAAGTATTGAAAGTAAAAAATGTTAACGGTGTTGTTAATGTTTACGACCTTAGAGGTGCTATTGTTCGCACTGCTACTGTTAACGGAAGTGCTTCAATCAACATTTCTGATTTGAAATCAGGTATGTATGTTGTAAAAGGCGCTAACTTGTCTGCTAAAATTGTAAAATAATTTAAGCATTATATTTTGATAAGGTTGTCTTGTAAAAGGCAACCTTATTTTTATTTATTGTAGTAGCGAAAAGTTTTGTTTGAGCCGAATTGAAAGCATTAGAACTGCTTGTATTGCCTTCAATTTATAATCTGAATTCGAAAATTTAAATCGAACTCAGCTTAATACATTATACAAATTAATGATCAATGAAATTTGCACTTGTATTCGTAGTCCTTTTTTTCCTGGCCTTCTCCAAGGCATATCCACAGGAACCGGTTGTCAGCTTTGAAAGTTCAAGCGATACCATAGTCATTGATAGCATACGAGCCATAAACCTGAGCACCAATCAAAATGTTTTTCTCTATCAGAATGAATCTTTGCATCTGAAAGATACCCTTATACTTGATGTGCCCTATTTTAATAAAAGCACTTCTTCGACGGTTTATCCCAATCCATGCCTCGAACAAACCACCCTGAAAATTCAATCGGAAAGAGCACAGGAAATAAGCATCAGACTGAGCGACCTCTCTGGTCAAACAATTCTGCAAAGTTCTACACAGCTCTTCGCGGGAGCTAATAGCTATGCAATTTCATGTCAAAACAGTGGGATGTATTTGGCAACTGTTCAGAAGTCCGATGGTGTGGAAAGTTTTAAAATCATTCAAACAGCTTCAGGAGTAAACGAAATAAGATCGCTTAATTATCAGGGAGATGAATTAAGCTATGGTGATCAGCTTTTTACCGATGTGCAGGAAAACGCTAAAAGTCAACGCTTGGATAAATCTGACGAATCGTTAAGCATAATGGGCTATCATGCTGGTGATATTCTTTTGTTTCATTTTTATTCAGGAATTTACGAAACAGTTTATACCGATTCTCCCGATTCGTCCATAACCATTACTCCGGAATTTTTTCGTTGTGTTGATTTCGATGGTACATCCTATCCTGTTGTTCAAATAGGCGAGCAAGTATGGATGGCAAAAAACCTGGCAACAACTCATTACAACAGTGGTGATTCTATTCCAACAGATCTGGTAACGGCTGATTGGAATAAATTACAAACCGGAGCTTATGCTCCATATTTGAGTGAGCCCAAATACATTCCTTATTACGGGTTGTTGTACAACTGGTTTGCCGTGAACGACGAGCGGGGTGTTTGTCCCGCAGGTTGGCATGTTTCGACCGATGCGGAATGGGTCATACTGTTAGATGGTTTGGGTGGATCGGATAACGCCGGTGGTCAGCTTAAAACAACGGGTACAAATTTTTGGTTGGCTCCCAACGATGGAGCGACTAATTCTACCGGTTTCTCCGCTTTGCCCAGCAGTGGTCGCAATATTGATGGTGTATTGTATAACGATGGTCGCGACTGCTATTATTGGCTTGCCGATGAACGGGACAGTTACTATGCTTTTAATCGACACATTTATTGTTGGCATACACGTGTAGCAAAAGTATTTCATACAAAGGTGGATGGTTTCGCGGTACGTTGTCTTAAGGATAACTAACTGCAATCACTGCTGATTCTGTAATTTAGATATCATTTTACGTTCGTTTTTAATACAGCTTTTATGCAAGGCCCTACAAAAAATACTAGTCCAAAACAAGGAGCACCCCTAAGTCGAAATCGAAAAATTATCTTCAGTGTCCTACTTATACTGATTCCTGTTTTTCTTTTGAGTCTAATCGAAATGAGTTTGCGTGTCGCGAATTATGGAAAAGATTTAAGCCTCTTTGTGAAATCAAAAAATTATCCGGGATATTATGAAATTAATTTTGATGTGAACTATCGCTATTTTACGAAATTAATAGAAACTTCGCCTACCGATGACATTTTTTTGATTGAAAAACCCGATACCTGCTACCGTGTGTTTGTTTTTGGGGGCTCAACAACCCGTGGATTTCCTTATCAGGCGGGAACATCGTTTCCCCGAATTCTATATTATCGACTGCAGGATGCATTTCCAAACAAAAGAATAGAGGTGGTTAATCTTTCGGCTTCCGCCATCAATAGTTATACGTACATCGATATGATTGATGAAGTGTTGGATGCAAAACCCGATTTGATTCTGGTTTATGGCGGGCACAACGAATACTACGGAGCAATGGGAGTGGGTTCGATTGAACGCGGAGGTAATTTCAGGTGGATGAAAAAATTGAATCTTAAACTGAACCATTTTAAAATCTACCAGTTTTTGAAATCCTCAATTGTGAAAATTCAACAAAAAATGATGACTGATTCGTCGAATCGTAGTGAAACCTTGATGTCGCGAATTGTAAAAGATAAAAGCATTGGTTATGGTTCAAAATTGTATCAAAGAGGAGTAGAACAGTTTCAATTGAACATGACTGAACTTGTTAAAAAAAGTGTCAGCCATAATGTCCCAATAGTACTCAGTGAATTGGTGTGTAATGTACACGATTTAGCTCCTTTGCAATCGATTAAGACAGATGAATATCCGGCTGCAATTGATGTTTTTCATCAGGCACAAGTCTTGGAATCCGAAGGAAAACTGGAGGAAGCCGGCGCATTGTATGATCAGGCCAAAGATTTGGATGTGATTCGTTTTCGGGCACCTGAGGCCATGAATGAAATTATTCGTGAATTGAGTGCAAAGTATCAGCTCCCCATGGTTCCCATGAAAAAAGAATTTGAAAATGTTTCGCCGCATCAATTGATTGGGGAAGAATTGATTCTGGAGCATTTGCATCCAAATATTGAGGGGTATTTTCTAATGGCGGATGCTTTTTTTAAAACCTTAAAAAAGAACCAACTGATAGGGGATTGGGTAGAGGAAGGTTTGAAGCCTGCCGAGGCCTATCGCAGGAATTGGGGCTTTACTGAACTGGATAGTTTAATTGCAGATATCACCATAAAATCTCTTAAGGGAGGATGGCCATTTCATCCTGAAGATGAGCCTAATGTGTTTTTGAAAAACTACCAAACAAAGGGAGTGGTCGATTCAATGGCTTTCCATTACCTGATTAGCCCTGTGCGACATATCGAGGACGAACACATTAAACTGGCGGTGTATTATGCCGGTATCGGGCAAAATGAGATGGCATTTCAAGAGTACTTATCCTTGATTAAGTTACATCCTTACATTGCTGATTTATACTACGACGCATCAAAATATTTAATCGCTCAGAAGAAGTATCAACAAGCCTTCGACCTCATTCAATCGGCACCATTAATGCCACACGATTATTTCTATTATTACATGAATGGGACCTTGAAGCTTAGTTTGGGGAAATCCGAAAAAGGAATTAAGGACCTTGAATACGCTTTGCAAATAGTTACACCGGAAGATAATCCCATCAAAGTGCTGATACCTCTTTATGTGGCTTACCGGGATCGGATGGATACGGTTAACAAAGATCGCATTGTGGCCATGATAAAAAAATACCAGCCCGACTTTAAACTGCCAGAGGACGGGCTTAAGCCAGGAGTGGAACGCATCAAAATTTCTATTACGGAAATTTATGATAGAGCACTTTTGTTTATCAAACGGAATGAAAATGACAAAGCCCTGGATCTTTTGCTAAAGACGGACAAGGTTACCGAGAATGCCTTAATTAAAAAACTGATTGGTATGATCTATTTTCAGCAGAAGAACTATGCCGGCGCCTTTTATTTTTGTTCAAAATCATTTGAATTGAATCCGAATGACCACGACAATTTGAATAATTATTTCATCCTGTTATTGATGAAGAAGGACATGAAACGTGCGGCGGAAATTCTGCAACTTTTACCTTCATTAAAAATTGCACCCGATAAAATAGAACGATTTGAAAGGTTATACAACAAACGAGAAAATGAAATAAAAACGGAAAACCCCAATTAATTTATCTCAGCTGCCATTTTTCTGAAGTGAATGTATGATGAAATTAAAGTTCAGGGGTCAACCTTTTTGAACAAGCACTGTTTTAACGTCTGTTTATTCTCTATCGTCATAGTTATTTTTCAATGAGTAAAAAGCATACTGCCTCTTTAGGTTTTATATTTGTGACCATTTTGGTCGATATCATCGGCTTAGGCATCATCATTCCTATTTTACCTGAACTGATTGAAAATCTCACAGGTGAAGGATTAAGTGGGGCTTCGAAATATGGCGGATGGTTGATTTTTACTTTTGCCATCATGCAGTTTTTGTTTGCGCCTATTTTGGGGGGATTGAGTGATAAATATGGGCGCAGAAGGGTGATTTTGTTTTCGCTTTTTGGATTGAGCATCGATTATTTAGTTCATGCCTGGGCACCTACCATTACTTTTTTGTTTATAGGACGTTTTTTGGCCGGGATTACGGGGGCAAGCATTACCGCTGCAACAGCCTATGTGGCTGACATAAGCACTCCTGAGAAAAAAGCTCAAAACTTTGGGATGATTAGTGCTGCTTTTGGCCTTGGCTTTATCATTGGACCTGTTTTAGGAGGTGTTTTAAGTCAGTATGGTGTGCGGGTGCCTTTTTATGCCGCGGCTGCTTTAACCATGTTGAATTTCATTTACGGTTTGTTTGTGCTGCCCGAATCGTTGCCCGTTGACAAACGGAGGCCCTTCGAATGGAAACGAGCTAATCCCTTTGGAACCATTAAAAAATTGAATGCTTATCCCATTGTTGGTGGTTTAATTCTTTCCCTCTTCCTGATTCATATCGCCGGTCATTCGCTGCAGTCCACCTGGTCGTTTTTTACCATGTTTAAATTTGATTGGTCAGCCCGCGAAGTGGGGTATAGCTTGGGTGCAGTTGGTGTTTTGGTCGCTCTGGTGCAAGGTGGTTTAATCCGGGTAATCATTCCCAAAATTGGCGAAGTTAACTCGGTGATTATTGGTTTTATTTTGTGGGGAACAGGAATGGTCCTTTTTAGTCTGGCAAGTGAAAGCTGGATGATGTATGCCTTTTTAGTTCCTTATTGTTTGGGCGGAATTGCCGGTCCAGCCATTCAGGGAATCATATCCAATCAGGTTCCCGATAATCAGCAAGGCGAATTACAAGGTGGGCTGACCAGTTTAATGAGTCTTACCTCGATTATTGGTCCACTGTTAATGACCAATGTTTTTGCCTTCTTCACTAAGCCTGAATCCGGTATTCAATTTGCAGGAGCACCTTTTGCCGTTGGAGCCATTTTAGTTGCAGTGGCTTTTGTTTTGTCCTTGTCCACCTTGCGTAGCCTTAATGCCGGGAAATAAGTTTACTTTATATCCATAAAGAAGTCGGTTAAATTGGCATTTTTATCCAGGTTGACTTTCTTTCTTAGTCGATATCTGCTGGTTTCCACTCCTCTGTGTGATAAATTCAATAATTCGGCAATCTCTTTTGTAGATAGGTTCATGCGAATATAGGCTGCCATTTTAAGGTCCTTAGGCGTTAGTTCAGGAAACTGGTTCCTCAATTCATGGATGAAGTTTTCATGAACCTGATCGAAATGAACTTCAAATTTTTTCCAATCTTCTTTATGGTCTAATTCCTGTTCCAAATTTTTAATGACCCGTTGGATCTGTTTTTTGGAGTCTTCGTGAACCATTTGGTAAGAAACTTTTTGCAGGCTGGTTCTTGTGCGATTAATCAAATCATTGGTATAGGATATTTTCATTAAAATGGATGCCAATTCTTTCGATTTATTTTCCAATTCAGCTTTACTTCGTTCGTTTTCACTGTTGAGTTTATCATTTTTTAACTGGGATATTTCCTGTTCGATAATCAAACGTTCATGTTCAAATTGTTTTTCTTTTTCTATGAGTTGCTGAGTTTGCTTCTCTCTCATTATCAGGCCTTGTTTTTCGAAACGAGCATTAACGGTTCGGACCGATAAATAAGTTACCAAAATGAATAATCCAAGGTAAATGACCAGTGAAAAATAGTTCCAATACCAGGGTTTGCCAACTTTAAAGGAAAACGTATTTTCCCTCGATTCTACCCTGAAATTATTTCGGGCTTTTACATGCAAGGTATAGTCACCACCTAATAAAGCATGATATTCGCGGTAGTTTTGTTTGCTCCATTCTGACCAGTTGTCGTCGTGCCCTTCCAACCAAAAACTAAATTCAATTTTGTTTTGGTTGGAGTAGGTGATCGCACTTGCCGAAAAATGTAGGTCTCGGTTTTTGAATGGAATGAAAGGGATGGCATTTTCAGCTTGTTTTGAAGCAAGAATTGTTTGGTCAGAAAGATGATTCCCTGCAAAAATGATCATGTTTTGCAGCGATTTCACTTCTCGAATTTCAACATCAAAAGGCTTTGAAAAGTTACCGGCATTGGTTTCATCGAAATGAATGAAACCTTCTCGCGTACTAATAATATAGGCCTTATTTTGTAACTGAAAAATGTGCTCGTAGTTTCTAAAGAAATTCCCTTCCAAACCACCATAGTTCATAATTTCCTGGTTATAAGTCCCATTGAAATTCGCTCTTAAAACACCTAATCGGCCGTCTTGAAAAAACCAGATATTCCCTGCTTCCGTTTCGAATACCTTGTTCACTTTTGAGCTGCCAAAAGCTCCACTTAACATGTCATCGCGAATAAAAAAATTACGACGTGGTGAGTAACTATAAATTCCATCAATTGTTGAAACATGCACCGAACCTTTTATTTTGAATATGGAGTTAAAGCTGTTTGATGGTAATCCATTTTCAGTAGTGTAAAATTCAAGCGCTTCGACCGATGTCAGAGAATCGTTCAATTTTATTTTGTAAACACCATTATGACCATGACTTACCCAGATCCATCCTTTGTTATCAATTTCAAATTCGCGGCAAGAGATATCGAATCCATCTATTTTTCTGATGAACTTAAAATGGGGGGTAGTTGCTTTGTTTTCTTGAAGTAAAATGAGGCCTGTGTAGGTACCTCCAATGATAAAATGATTGTTTTCTGGCAAGGGAAGGAATTTCCAACAACCCAATTCATCGCTGATTTTTTTTGCTGAATTGTTTTGAATTTCGTAAGCTCCGTTGTGATGGCCACAAATAAGGTGATCATGAATAAGCTGCAGATTCCAGACCTGGCCCTCGGTACCTGATATGGGTTGAGGCTGGTTTTCCGAGTTGGATTGAAGCTTACTATAAGGTATAGAGAATAAACCCTGATTCGTTCCAAAATAGAGCAATCCCTTATGTTTTAAAGTCACATAGCCTGTGCCAAACTCGCCTTCAGGAAATAGTTGCGTAACTGGTGAATTGATTTCGATCAGATCAATTCCATTGTCTAAACACGCCCATAAATTTGTTTCATTATCTACATATAGGTTCAAAACGGAATTGTTTTGCATGCCTTTATCCTTGTTAATGTGTTGCAGAATGTTTCCGCTCTGATCAAAAATATAAAGTCCATTTCGAATGGTTCCAATGGCATACAGATAATCGGATAATTGCAAGCCACAATAAATTTGTGCTGCAACGGCCTCATTTAAGCTAAGTGTTCCCCATTTTGTGAAGGTTTTTCCATTGTAGAGGTAAAATCCGTTTAAGTTGGTGGATACAATCATGTTCCCATCGGGTAAATTGAAAATGGCCGGGATACTTTGATTTGCAAAAATTGAACCTCCGGATAGTTCAACCAGCCCAGTTTTTGTAAGTTCCATGAGCCCCTTTTCATTGTGGCCAACCAGAATTCTCCCATCATTAAGTTGGTGAGAAAAATTAATGTTTTCGGATGTCGTTAGGGTCGATAATTGTTTATTGTACACAAAAACTGAAGAGAAGGATTGAAAAACGATTCCCCAACTGGTTTCTAGGATTCTCCAAATCTCTCCAAAGTTAAGCTCCTCCTGGATTTGATCGGAGAGGTAAACCAGCTGTAATTCACCTTGTACATTTGCCGTTAGTTTCCCAAAAAGATTGTAAGCGCCAAAATAGATGTTACCATCTGATCCGGTAAAAACACTTCGTACAATTGAGTTATTGCGTACCTGATATTTACGCCAGGAATTGCCATCAAATTCGAGCAGGCCTTCGTTGTTTCCAAAATACATGATTCCTCTGGCGTCTTGTGTTGCTGACCAGTTTTGCATGCCGCCACCAATTTTAGTCATATCAAAATTGCTGATAAATGGGGTGCCAATTTTTTTAATCTCAACATTTTGAATTCTGTTTTGTGCTGAGCTTATTCCGGGAATAAAAAATATAAGCAGAATAAACAGTATTGCAACACTTACTCTCATTGTTATGGTTTTTATCAGAAATTGGTTTAAATGGTATTTGATCAATTAATTTCCTCGACATGAGGCCCTCAAATTACAACTACGTCACCAAAAGTATTAAAAAATACTTAAATGACGTAGTGTTTTGATTTCGGATTTTAATAAAGGATAATTATAAAAGACTAATAATCAATATAAAAAGGTTGTTTGACGTATTTAAATGTGTTATTAGAAGTGATATTGACGTGCTTGATGTTTTGTGTAGAAGGTTGAACTGACTTACGTTTGTTGTGTAAATATCTAAATCTTAATTCAACGTGTTATGAGACGAAACCTATTATTCTTCCTATTGCTATTTGTAGGGATTATTTTGCATGCTCAATCATCAATTAGCGGTACAGTGCAGGATAGCGAAGGGAATTTTTTACCGGGAGTGAATGTGCTTGTTAAAGGAACGACCATTGGGTCGGTTACTAATATCGATGGACAATTTGAGATTACTAATGTTTCATCGGATGCGACCTTGCTTATTAGTTTTATTGGTTATGTGAAGGAGGAAATTCCTGTTAAAGGTCGATCAGTATTTGACGTGGTTTTAACGGAGACAGCCTTTGGTTTGGATGAAGTGGTGGCCATTGGATATGGCGTTCAAAAGAAAGCCAATTTAACAGGTGCCGTGGGATCCATTAAAACAGATGATTTGAAAAAAGCACAAGTGGCCAACGTGAGCAATGCTCTTGTGGGCCGTTTACCAGGCGTAATTGCGAAACAATCGAGTGGTGAACCGGGCAAAGATGGTTCACAAATCTACATTCGGGGAGTAGCAACTTTTCAGGGCAATACGTCTCCTTCTATTATCATTGACGGTGTTGAGCGTTCCATGCAAGACTTTTCACAACTCGATCCCAATGAAATTGAAAGTGTCAACATTTTAAAGGATGCAGCTGCTGCGTCTATTTTTGGAATGAGAGGAGCCAATGGTGTTTTGGTAATTAAAACACGACGGGGTACAAGCGGAGAAGCCAGCTGGAGTTATTCGTATAATTATGGTATTCAAACACCAACCCGCTTACCAAAATTTACCGATTCCTATGGATATGCCACTGCCTTAAATGAGCAACTCGAATTAAAAGGAAAAGCACCCGGCTATACCGCAGAGGAACTTGAGTTGTTCAAACAAGGCACCGATGCTTATCCCAATACCGATTGGTACGACATGATTATGGAAAATAAACAGGCCATTCAACAACAACATAATTTTTCGGTAAAGGGTGGAAGCAACAAGGTACGTTACTTCGCCTCATTAGGTTATTTGGATCAGGGTGGTTTTTACAATCCCTTAAATTTTAATAGGTACAATGTACGTTCGAATATCGATGTTGATTTATCGAAGTATTCCACCTTCTCCATTGATTTGTCAGGACGCATGGAAAGAACAGATGAGGCCGCAACTTCCAGCAATGGAATTTTTGCCGAAACCTTAAGAAATCCCCCCATTATGGCTGCTGAATTTAGCAATGGATTACTGGCGAGCCCACTGGGAGGACATGCCAATACCTATGCTGCGATACAAGAAGGTGGTAGCCGTTATGCCGAAAACAATTCATTTTTAACCCGAATGGAATTTGATCAAAAAATTCCATGGGTAAACGGGTTGTCATTGAAAGGTGTTTTGTCTTACGATCGCAATTTCTACAACAACAGCAGTTGGTCGACCGATGCACAAACCTATTCTTTCGATGGTACGAATTACCTTCCGGATGTGCGCAGCGATGCTTCTTTATCGCTGGTTCAGAATAACAGTTATTCCACTGAATCACAACTACAAATGAACTATCATGAGGCTTTTGGCAAACACGACTTTACCGGTTTGGCCATGGTGTTGCGCAATCAAAGTGAATTTCGTTTTTCAGGTACAAAAGCCTGGGGATACGATAATGAGCAACTTCAAACTGTTAATGCGGCTGCGAATAATATTTCTACAGGAGGCTATGATCAATTTGGCCGTTTGAGTTACATTGGCCGTCTGAATTATGCCTACGATGGAAAATATTTGGTCGAAGCCAACATTCGTCGTGACGGAACCGAAAACTTTGCACCTGATTATCGCTGGGGTGTATTTTCTTCCTTTTCGATGGGCTGGATTCTTTCAGAGGAAGTTTTTTTAAAGGATGTTAAGGCCATCGATTTCCTGAAGTTAAGAGGATCATATGGTACTTTGGGGAACGATCAAATTAATGGCGACCGTTTTGCCTTTTATAACAAATATAACCTGTATGTTCCCGGGGCATTTATTGGTTCGAAAATGAACTTTGGTGATTATGTTTTCGGTGACAAATATGTAAAAGGTTTTCAGGCCAGCATGGGCAACGCCGAAGTGACCTGGGAAACATCTACCAAAATGAACATAGCGGCCGATGGTCGCCTGTTCGATCTTCTCGATTTCAGTCTTGATTATTTTACTGAAAAACGTACCGATATTTTAGCGCGTCGTTCGGCATCCGTTCCGGTTCATTTTGGAGCCACCTTGCCGATGGAAAATATTGGAGAAGTGGCCAACAAAGGTTTTGAAGTATCGCTTGGCATCAATAAAAAACTGAATAAGTTTCATTACTTTTTAAATGGAAACCTAACCCATGTTAAAAATGAAATTGTATTTATGGATGAGGCTGCAGGCACTTCAGAATTCCTGAAACGAGAAGGTCGTCCGGTTGATGCATATTACGGATACAAGGCTATTGGTATTTTTAAAACTGATGATGAAATTCTGAACGCCCCAAGTCATGATATTGCCGGTGCCGGATATAAGGCAAAAGTGGGCGACGTTCGCTATGAAGATGTTTCAGGCGACGGAAAAGTAAATTCCGATGACCGTACTTTTTTGGGCGATGGAAATGTGCCCAACACCATCTATGGGATTAATGGGGGATTCGAATACAAAAATTTCGATTTCAGTTTCATGTTCCAGGGGGCTGCCGGTGTACAATACCAACTGCAGGCGCAAATTGTTTGGCCATTTTATAACGATGGTGGAGTTCCTCAATTTTGGTACGACGATCATTACTCGGCAGAAAATCCAAACGCCAATTATTCCAGTTTAAACCTCTCACGTAACAATTTCCCCATTGACGCACCAAGCAGTTTATATATTTACGATGCTTCCTACTTACGCTTAAAAAACTTGGAAATCGGTTATACACTGCCAACTTCAGTTGTTTCTAAAATTAAGGTCAAAGGATTACGCATTTATGCAAGTGCTCAAAATTTATTGACCATGACTTCGGTGCCTCAGGTCGATCCGGAAAATACGAGCAATATGGGACAAAATTACCCTAATGTGAAATCGGTAAATTTTGGTGTAAAGGTTGATTTTTAGTCCGATATCGCTGATTGTTGAAAACATTAAATCCGAAAAAATGAAAAATATAAAAATCATTATCATTGCTGTTGCAGCATTTCTTTTGGCCAATTCGTGCAGCGAAGAAATTCTTGATATTAAACCAACCAGTTTTATCTCCGATGCTGCCATCTGGGATTCTCAGGGGCTCATTGAGCAAAATCTTGCAAACATTTATGGTTCGTTATTGTGTGCCTATAACCGTAACGGTGACTTTAATATACCGGCTTTTAGCCACATCGATTTAGCCACCGATGATGGTAATGGTAAAGTAGATGCACTGGTCCAGTATTTTAATACCGGTAGTATTACGGCAAGTTATACCCCTTTTGCCGACGAAATATGGGCAAATTCGTATGGCTTAATTCGCAAAACAAATGTATTCATTACTGGTGCTGAGACACTTGGTTCCGATGTGATTAGTGAAGCAACATTGAAAGCCTATGCAGCCGAGGCAAGGTTCCTGAGGGCTTTTAGCTATTTTCAACTCGTTAAATTTTTTGGTGGAGTACCATTAATTAAAGAAGCACAAACGGTGAATGACGATATTTTAATGGCCCGTAATACATCGTCCGAAATTTTCCAGTTTATTGTTGAAGAATGTGATTTAGCCATCGCCGATTTATTGGAAAATCCATCATCAGGACACGCCTCCAAAGGAGCGGCAATGGCTTTAAAAGCAAAAGCACTGTTGTATTATGCCAGCCCGTTGAACAATGAAGGTAACGATGTGAAACGTTGGGAAAATGCTGCTGCCGCTGCTAAGGTTATTATCGACATGAATAAATATTCCTTATTCACCAACTACCGAAATTTGTTTCTGAAAGATTACGAGGGAAATGCGGAGGTCATTTTCGATCGTCAGTTTTTATTTCCCGAAATGGTGCATACTTCGCAAGCCACCTGGGGAATGTGGTTTACATCCGATGCTGGCACATGGGGTGGTTTTAGTCCAACGCAAGATATTGTGGATGCCTATGAAATGAAGAATGGTCAACTTATTTCTGATCCAACATCGGGTTACGATGCTCAGAATCCGTATGCCAATCGCGATGAACGTTTGTCGCAAACCATTGTTTACAATGGCTCCATGTGGCGTGGCGAAGAAGTGGGTGAATATGTGGGTGGAAATGCAAATACCAATTTGCAGGTGAATTGTGGTTACGGTTTGAAAAAATTTGACGAAGAGGCACCCATGGGAACGGCATTTTACGATGGTTCTTATGCGCAGGAAAACAATTGGATTTATTTCCGTTATGCCGAAGTTCTGCTGAATTATGCCGAAGCACAAAACGAAGTAGCGGGTCCTGATCAATCGGTTTACGATGCCATCAACAAAGTTCGAAATCGTGCCGGTCAACCTGGTTTGCCTGCAGGTTTGTCGAAAGACGAAATGCGTGCCCGCATATGGAACGAACGTAGGGTTGAGCTAGTTTATGAAGAACACCGTTTTTATGACGTTCGCCGCTGGAAAAAAGGAGTAGAGATTTTTGGGGCACCCATCCATGAAGTGGTGATTACGCAAAATGGTGACGGATCTTTTTCTTATGAATACAAGGAGAAAGAAGAGCGCACTTATCTGCCTAATTTCGATTTGATGCCAATCCCAATTGGGGAGATAGAAAAGAATCCGAATTTAGCACCCAATAATCCGGGTTATTAGCTTTATATTTAGGTTAGAGATAGGGAGGCTTCGGTTTCCCTATCTTTTGTTTCGAAGGAAATAATCAAAATTAAATTTATAGTATGATTAGTCAAAATAAGCACTCCTTGTTCTTCATGATGTTGACTTTCTTGTTCATCTCCACTGCTTGGTCTCAAGAGAGTTCAAGTCAGTTTCAGATCGAAAGCTACGTCCGTTGGAATGATTCAACAGTGTATAATAAAACATATGTGGTGAATAAGAATCACCCCAAGGCTTCTGATGAGAATAAAGGTAGTGAAGAAGAACCGCTTTTAACCATCAATCAGGCTGCTCAGTTGGTGCAATCAGGTGAAAGGGTCTTGATACATGCAGGAGTTTACCGGGAAATGATACAACCTTTAACCGGTGGCCATTCAGCTTCCAAAATGATTTTATTTGAAGGTGCTGAAGGCGAAAATGTTATTGTATCCGGCGCCAGGGTTTGGGAAGCAAAGTGGCAGCAAAAACAAGTACTCATCTCCGAATTGAGTGACGAAACCCTCAGTTATGCTTGGTCGCGAAAAATATGGAAAGCTGAACTGCCGGAACAACTTTTTGAAAATAACTATTTGCCTTTTCAACTAAAAAATATTGAACCCAGTGATTTTCCTTTAATGCCATGGGCACAACTTTGTACCGATAAAGCACCTTATCAATTAACACGAGGACTTTTGTTCCAGAATGGGAAACGAATGGTACAACTTGAAAGTTATGGCGATTTAACCCGAATACCAGGGTCATTTTGGGTCCACCCGAATGGAAAAGCAGTCCACATTCATTCATTTGAAAATGGCGATCCCAATACCAGTATTTTCGAAATTGGCGTTCAAAGTCATTTGTTCAATCCTCAAAAAGTTGGGCTTGCTTACCTGCACATCAAAGGAATTACCTTTGAAAAATGTGCCAATGGATTTTTACGTTCTTCAACCGGGGCGGTAAATGCCAAAGGAGGCCATCACTGGATTATCGAAAACAATACGATTCGCCAGGTCAATTCTTCCGGTCTTGAATTTGGATATGTGGCCTTCGAGAAGGGCGATCCTTCAACAATGAATCAACAGCCCCGCCTTGATGATAACCTGGGGGGAATGATGATTCGGAACAATATTATTCAGCATTGTGGTACGGCTGGTATGCGCAGTTATATGGTAAAAGATGCGATTGTTGAAAATAATACCATTGCTGATTGTGGTTGGCATGATGCTGAAAACTACTGGGAAGTAGCTGCCATAAAACTTTTGCGTTGCGATCATACGCTAGTTAATGGGAATCTAATTTACAACATGCAAGGGGGAAATGGAATATGGCTCGATTGGGACAATCGGTATTCACGGGTTACCGGAAATGTTATTTACGACGTACAAACTGTTCAAGGCGCCATTTTTATTGAAGCATCAATTGTACCAAATCTGGTCGATAACAACTTCATCTGGAACATTGATGGAAACGGTATTTATCTGAATGACACCGATCAGGCCATTGTAGTGCACAATTTAGTTGGAAGAACAACGGGGCCGGTTGTTTCGGGTATCGCTTCAACAGGTAGGAAAATGAACGGACGTTTACTGTCGTGCAAACAGAATCAGATTTACTACAATCTTTTTGTAGATGTGAATCAGCCGGTGCATTTTGCTTTTGATGAAAACAGTACCAATTACAATTGTTTTGTAAGCGCTAATTCAATGAATTTTTCATTTGAATCAAACCCTGTATTTTTTCGAAAAGGCGCACAAGATTCCAGGTTAAATGCACATGTTGAATTCGATCCGAAAACGCTTTACTTCTTTTTTAAAACCGATATGGAGCTTCCGCATGTAATTGCGGGGAAATATGTTGTGCAAGACTTTTTCGGCAAAATGAGGAGTGGGCAAGCAACCGTTCCCGGACCATTTGAAAACTTAACATCTAATTATAAAATCATTTTAAAATGATAACGATTAAACATCTAATTATTGAAAAGTTAAGCGTTTTATTTTTCTTATCCTTAGCATTGATCACTGCGTGTGAAACTGCAGAAAAAGTTGACATAAAAACAAGGGCCAAATTCGAACCCGAAAATGGAAAATGTTTGGTTTTTATTGGACAGGATATGGACGCCATTGGTGGCGTAGAGGGCTATTCCGATGGTTATTGTAATCATTTCGACATTCCTGCAGGCATTACAGTTTACACCAATTTCTCATTGGAAAGCGGGAATCATGGGATTTTTTCAAAGTCGAACTGGGGTTCGGGCGATTGTTATGCCGACAAACAAATCAATGCTCCAGGATTCGAAAACACCGTTTTAGCCATTGGTTTAAGTATTGTGAACAGTGAAAAGGCAATTGTGAATGGTGAGCTTGATGCTGTGATGGCAGAGTTAGGAGAATGGATCAAATCGCTTTCGCCCCGGCCGGTATTTTTACGCATTGGCTATGAATTTGACGGGCATTCCTGGAACCATTACGATCAGAATTATTATACCAAAGCCTGGCACTATATTGTTGACCGATACGATCAAATGGGTATAGAAAACATTGCCTTTGTGTGGCAGTCAAAAGGGGCAGGTACTTCAGTTGCCGAAATGGAAACCTGGTATCCGGGCGACCGCTATGTAGACTGGTGTGGATACAGTTATTTTTCGCATCCCGATACCGAGATGATCACCTTTGCCCGGAAGCATAAAAAACCTGTGTTTATTGCTGAACTCACCCCTTGTTTTCAGGAAGGAGATTCCATTTTTTACGATACCGATATGGACCATCCTGAAACGGCAGAAAAGATTTGGGACGAGTGGATGACCAATTTCTTTAGCCTGATTAATGAAAACAGTGATGTCATTAAAGCTTTTTCCTACATCAATGTCGATTGGCCCTCTCAAGCTATGTGGATCAATAATCCCTACTTTAATCAGGTAGATTCCCGAATTCAACAGAGCGAATACGTTTCGAAAAACTGGTTAAATGAGATCTCATCTGAGCGTTATTTAAAACCCGACAAGGACCTTTTTTCTATATTATGGAACAATAAATAGAACCTCATCAGTGCTAATTAATAAACTTAAAAATGAAAAATACCTATTGGCGAATTGTTGTCATGGCCTTTATTGTTTCAATCGGTGGCTTGTTGCTTGGTATTTTGGCAAATGTGTCGGGTGCCAGCGAGTTTTATCGTTCCTATTTTAATTTAAAAACAGGATCCTTTCTTGAAGGACTGGGTGTAAGTATTGCCATGCTGGCCACTTTTATGGGAACATTTATTGCCGGTACACTCAGTGATAAAATTGGAAGAAAAAAGTCATTATTAATCGCTGCATTTCTTTTCAGCTTTTGTACACTGGGTAGCGGACTGGCCACCAATTATACATTTTTTCTATTGTCAAGATTTATAGGTGGTTTTGGTATTGGCATCTCCCTGGTGGTTGTGCCCATGTTTATTGCCGAATTTTCGCCCTCGGAAAAACGAGGTTTTTGGGTTTCGTTTAACCAGCTGAACATTGGTATTGGTTTTTTGGTTGCCTATGTGCTCAATTCAATAGTTATCAGCAAAGTGTCCGATCCCGATTTGGTTTGGCGATGGATGTTGGGAATTGGTGTTGTATTTCCCGTCATTTATTTCTTTTTGATGTTGTTTGTACCTGAAAGTCCACGTTGGTTGATGATGAATGGTCAGGAAGAAAGGGCAAAAAAAATATTGGCCCGATTAGGAGGAGAGCAATTGCTAAAATCAGAAATGGGGCAAATGGAGGCCTCCTCAAAACCATCCTCATTGCAGCCTAAAACCTCCTATAAATCGACATGGAAAGAGTTATTCAGCAAAAAAATGCGACTGGTGGTCATTGTGGCGTTCAGTGTTGCCTTCTTCCAAATGGCTTCAGGTTTTAATTCCATCATGTTTTTTGCTCCAAAAATCTTCCGTTTAGCTGGTTTTAGCGGAAATGGTTCCTTCTTTCAATCGAATTTGATTGGAATCACAATGGTTGTCATGACCATCGTGTCAATGTTTCTTATTGATCGCCTTGGGCGCAAACCATTGTTGCTTATTGGCGTTTCGCTAATGGCTGTTTCCGTGCTCGTTTCCACTATCGTGTTCAGGCAATCTACTTTTACAATTAAAAAAGCGGATTTTGAGCGTGTAATTGGAGATATAAATGAAGTAGATGCTCGTTTTATGAATGAAGTATTGGTCTCGTTTAGCGATAAAAAGTACACCAATGAAATCGAATTTTTTCATCTATTCAGAGATGCTGTGCAAGCTAAAACATTAGAATTGGTTGACTTTAAAATTTCCAATCCATTGGAATTTGTCGCTTTTAACAATCACATCCAGGAGGGTTTGATGCAACAACAATCCAATGAAAAGATTTCAAAAGAACTGGCACTCACCATTTATTCAAATAGCAAAGATCGCTTGTTAGATGCCTCCATATCAATTAATTCCTTATTGGTAATGATCGCTATCATCGGCTTTATCATCGGCTTTTCCATCTCGCTTGGCCCCATCACCTGGGCGCTGCTTTCTGAAGTGTTCCCCGGAAGTGTCAGGGGTTTGGGTATTTCCATTGCCAGCACCCTGAATGGAATAGCTAGTTTTGTAATTGTGACCATTTTGCCTATCGAACTGGAATATTTGGGGTCGAGTACAACATTTTTGATTTATGGACTATTGATGGTAGTGTTTATTTTAATGGTGATCAAATGGTTCCCCGAAACTAAGGGTAAATCACTGGAACAGATCGAAAAAGAACTGGTACGCTAGCAATTTTTTTAATTACAAAATTCAAAATTAATTATGAAAGCAATCAATCCAATACTCACGGGATTTAACCCCGATCCATCGATCATTCATGTCAATGGCAATTATTACATTGCCACTTCTACTTTTGAATGGTTTCCCGGCGTTCAAATACATCATTCCAAAGATTTGGTAAACTGGCGTTTGTTGAACCATGCCTTGACCCGGAAATCACAACTCGATATGGTAGGAAATCCGGATTCTTGTGGGGTTTGGGCGCCATGTTTAACGTATCATAGCGGTGTGTATTATTTGATCTACAGTAATGTTCGGTCATTCGATGGTGGATGGAAGGACACCCCGAACTTTTTGGTCACCTGTTCAGATATCGAAAAAGGCGATTGGAGCGAACCTATTTATTTGAACAGCTGTGGTTTCGATGCCTCCCTTTTTCACGACGCCGACGGCCGTAAATGGTATTCCAGTATGATCGTCGATCACCGTGGAGGTAAGTTTTTTGGTGGAATCATTTTACAGGAATACGATACCGTTCAGCAAAAATTAGTTGGACCCCGCAAAAATATTTTTTCCGGAACAGCATTGGGAATTACCGAAGCCCCGCACATTTACTATAGAAATGGTTATTATTATTTGATTACAGCTGAGGGGGGTACTGAATACAATCATGCCGTTTCGATGGCACGTTCCAAGGACATTTGGGGACCCTATGAAGTACATCCACAAAATCCAATTATTTCTTCGCGCTACAATGCTGATGCCTATTTGCAAAAGGCCGGACATGCGAGCATTATCGAAGCGAACAATGGAAAATGGTATGCCGCATTTTTAGTTGGTCGTCCATTGACTAAATTGGGACGATGTACTTTGGGGCGTGAAACAGCTCTAGCTGAAATGGAGTGGAGTTCCGACGATTGGTTATACCAGGTAGCAGGTTCTTGCGAACCTTTAATGGAACTTGATATCACTGGGCATCAGGAAATGAAATGGCCAGAAAATCTGGCGTTCGATCATTTTGATGCGCCAGTTTTGAGTCCGCATTATAATGCTTTGCGAATACCCATAACTGTAGATTGGTGTACCTTAAACGAAAGAAAAAGCCACCTTAGACTTTATGGGCGGGAATCTTTAAATTCATTTCATTACCAAAGTTTGCTTGCCCGAAGGGTTCAGCATTTTAATTTCGAGGCATCTACTATTGTGGAGTTGGCTTCTGAGTCGTTCCAGCAAATGGCCGGTTTGGTGTGCTACTACAACACAGTGCATTACCATTATTTACACCTCTCTTTTCATGAAGAGGTCAATAAAAAAATGCTTCAAATTATAAGTTGTGATAAGGGCAACAACAGCGAACCTCTGTTTGAACCGGTAGACATTACGGGTTATGTTCGAATTGGTTTAAAGGTTGTTGTGAATAGGGCTGATCTTCAGTTTTATTACAGTTTGGATGAAATCGAATGGCTCAAGATTGGGCCGATACTTGACTTCAGTATTCTTAGCGACGACTACATACAGAATGACAAGGGCAAATACCGTCCGGCATTTACAGGAGCATTTGTTGGGATCAATTGTATTGATCTAACCGGAGCGCATATTCCAGCCGATTTCGATTGGTTTAAATATGAAGGATACTAGATACATTATACTCAATAAATCTATTTTGAACAATGAAATACTTCACCATATACCTTCTCCTTTATGTTGGACAAGATTTAGAGGCAATTGGAGGATTGGACAACTATGGCGATAAGTATGTGGACTGGTGTGCCTATTCTTTCTTTTCTCGTGGATTGGATGGTCAATCTATGATTGATTTTGCACGAAGTCATCAGAAACCAGTATTTATCGCTGAAGCAACACCTGTTTTTGAAGCTGATTTGCTCACTTTGGAAACTGATTTCGATATACCTGAGCAGGCAGAAAAAGCCAAAAAGGAATGGTTTCCACTGTTGTTTAAAACAATTGCAGATAATCCGGATGTGGTAAAAGCAATTTCGTATATTAATGTCGATTGGCGAATTCAGCCCATGTGGCAAACACCTCCATTTAATAGGTGCGATTCCCGAATACAGCAAAACGAAAAGTTAAGTGCTTTTTGGAAAAAGGAAATCGCAAAAAATAAATATTTAAAGTTAACCGATAAATTGTATGAAACGCTTTGGCATAACTGATAGTTTTTATTCTATTTTAATAACGCTCCTTTGCGGGACACCTGTTTCGGGGCATTCACAAAGGTTAAGTTACCGGCCTCCACTTGAAAAAGTTTTAGTAATTCTTGGACAGGATATGGGGGCAACGGGTGGTTTCGCGTATCCCGATAATGATGGTTATCTCGATCATTTCGATCAGGTTCCTGCAGGTTTTACAACGTATACCAGTATTAACCGGCTGGAAGGTTTGACTGAAAAGACCAATTATGGTTCGGGTAATGTTTGTGCCCAATGTTATCTCGATAATGAAAAATACAACAATTCAGTAGTGGTTTTAGGATTGTACATGGTTAATCAATTGGCTGAAATTACGAATGGATCTCTTGATGCTAATATCAAAAAGCTTGGCACATGGATAAGTGCAGCCAATCGTCCTGTTTTTGTGCGTATTGGATATGAGTTCAATGCCTCCTGGGCAGGATATAAGCCGTCGGATTACATCGCAGCATTTCGATATTTAACTGATTATTGGGAAGAAATGGGGGTCCTCAATTTTAATACCGTATGGCAAAGTGATGGATATGGTAGTAGCGCTCAATTATTGGCTTGGTATCCTGGTGATAACTATGTCGATTGGATGGCTTACTCCCATTTCGATGGTAAAGGCGAGGGGATCATTGCATTAGCCAAAACAAGGTCAAAACCTGTCATGATTGCTGAAGCTACACCGAGAATGGATTTGAAAACCACAGATGGTGCAACTGCAATTCAAGGTTGGTTTGAACCATTCTTCAATACTATTCAACAAAACAAAGGTGTTATACAGGCGTTTTGTTACATCAACACCAATTGGGAAGCTCAAAGTATGTGGAAAGGTGGAGGTTGGGGTGATTCAAGAATTCAAGTTAATCCTGAAGTTCAAGAATTTTGGATAAATGAACTTTTGATGGACCATTACCAATTTGCTTCCTCTCAATTGTTTGAAACCTTATCTCCTTTTGGAACACATCATAAAGAGCTTGCTCAAGCATCATTTAAATTAGTAAAGAAGGGGGCCTTTTATCTATTGAAATCGGACGATGATGAACCTGCGTTTTTCGTTCTTTATACCACGACAGGTCAGAAAATTCTTGAAGGCAAATGGCCAGCCAATACACTTTTCGATTTTCATTTAATCGACATGCAAAGATACCTCTTGAAATTGAATGTAAAGTCAGATCAAATGATCATTAAACTCTAAGCCCTTCGGTATGATTGATGGATTTACTGTTAGATTTCATCAATTGGCTTAAAAAATGCTTTCAATTCTCCCTGTTTATTTTTTATTGCTTAACTTTCCATCGGTGAAAGGGGATTTAATTTTTATTTATTGGGAGATGAAATGATTAGTATAAGATCAATACCATTGAAAGCATTTTTTATAGTTCTGTTGCTTTTTGTGTCTATGTTGATACATGGTCAGGAACATGTGGTTTTTGAGCAATTGAGCACCAAAGATGGCTTGTCTGATGGAACCATTAATGCGATTTTTAGAGATAGTAGGGGATTCATGTGGTTTTGTACCAATGATGGACTTAACCGTTACGACGGCTACAAATTTAAAGTCTATAAATCAGAATTGAATGATGTGCTTTTTGAACAAAGTGTTGAATTTTTGGCCATTACAGAGGATCGTTATGGCCACATCTGGATTGGGACCACAGAAGGCCTGTATGTTTATGACAATGAAAATGATCGGATTGTTTTATTTGCATCACTTAATTCCTTCGAATTAAACGATACTCCAATAACAGGTATTGTTCACTGTTTGTTGTTTGATGCTCATGATTATTTATGGATTGGTTCATACAATGGAATTTCCAGAATCAAAGTTTCGAACCCTGATATTCAAACAATCAGCCTGGGAGACATCTCTCAAATTAGGAGCAATACAAATGAATCCTTGCATTTAAGCGACAATCGGGTAACGTCGTTCTATGAAGATCAGCAAGATCAAATATGGGTGGCTACGCAATCCAATCTGTTGGACTGTTATAACTATGAAAAGAACCAGATATCACATCATCTGATTAAAATACCAACACAGGAGGAAAGCGACAATCAGGCAAAAATTATTAGTTACGATAAGAATGATAATTTCTGGATTGGGATAATGGGATCAGGCTTGATTTTATGGGATCAGGAGAAGGATACTTTTACACAGATCAAACATCTTCGGGAAGGTTCTAATTCAGTTGATATCAGTATGGTTAAATCACTTTTAGTTGATAAGAATGGCCGCATGTGGATTGGAACTGATGGGAATGGATTGGTTGTTTTTGATCGACAAAAGAATGATATCACCCACTATTCTACAAGCGTTGATGATCAATCTAAATTAAGTAGTAATGCCATCTATTCGATTTTTGAAGATAAATCAGGAATTATTTGGGTTGGCACTTATATGATGGGCTTGAATAAATTTGCTTCGGATAAAGTAAATTTTGGTGCCATTTATAGCTCGCCCTATTCCCAAACAGGCTTAAGCCATAATTTTGTGACCGGTTTCTGCGAGGATAAAAACCATCAGATTTGGATCAGTACCGATGGAGGGGGACTTAATGTGTTTAACCCGAAAACTTATCAGCACAAACACTATCAATACGATCCGGGAAATGCGAACAGTCTAAGTGTAAATTCAACAATTGCTTTACTTTGCGATGAGCAGAATTCGATATGGATTGGCACTTATAATGGAGGTTTGAATCGATTTGATCAAAAGACACAAAAGTTTTTTCATTACTGGAACGATCCTAATGATCCCAGCTCCATTAGCAGTAATCACACCTGGGGTTTTGCTCTGGATTCATCGAATAATTTGTGGATTGCCACAGTTGATGCCGGAATAAATTTAATGAAAGCCGGTAGCTCCTCATTTATCCGATATAAAAATTTAGACGGAAATAATACCACTCCAAATCAATTGTGTTCGAATGCCATCACTCAGCTTTTTGTGGATAGCAAAAATTTCCTTTGGGTTGGCACAGAGTACGGATTGGATAGGGTGGATCTAAACCAGATGAACTTTAACAGTTCAGTGCCCGAGTTGGTTTTGAAACATTATATCATGTCGAACGATGAAAATAGCCTTAGTTATTATCGGATCAGTTGCATCAACGAAGATGAAACCGGCAACATATGGATAGGGACCAAAGGTGGTGGCCTGAATATATTGGATGTTGCGACACAAAAAATCAGGCATTATTCCACTCAGGATGGGTTGCCCCATAATGTGATTGATGGAATTCTTTTTGATGCCGACAACAATCCATGGGTGAGCACCAACAATGGTTTATCGTATTTCAATACTAAAACCAAAAAGTTCAAAAACTACAGTTCCTCCGATGGATTACAATCAAATGTATTTGTTAAAACTTCCTGTTTGAAAACAAACGACGGGATGTTTTTCTTCGGAGGAATCAACGGATACAATGCCTTCTTGCCACAAAAAATTGTTACAAAAACAGTAAAACTAAACGCATTGATCACTGATTTTAAACTCTTCAATCAGAGTGTTAGTGTTGGTTCAATAATAAAAGATCGAATTCTGCTGCCTCGTGAAATCGATCGGATGGATAGTATCCTCCTTTTCCATACCGAAAATAATATAGAATTTGAATTTTCAGCACTTGATTATTCCAATCCTGATAAAATTTACTATGCCTATCAAATGGAAGGATTGGATCAGGATTGGCAAATTACTGATGCAAAATTGAGGATTGCAAGATATACTAATCTTGGTCCCGGAAATTATATTTTTCGTGTGAAAGCCTCAATTAATGAGGATATTTGGTCTGAAGCTTCAAGGTCACTAGTGATCGTCATTCAGCCGCCATGGTGGAAAACAATTTGGTTTAAAATTATGGCTTTAATTGTAGTGATTACTATTTGGATTGTTGGTTTTTCATTGAGAGTTTATGGGCTGGAAAAACAAAAAAGTATATTGAAATTAAAAATTGAAGAGAAAACAAAACAACTAAAGGGTGCAATTGAAGAACTTAGTGAATCGAACAAGATGAAAGATAAGTTCCTGTCCATAATGGCACACGATTTAATCAATCCCTTTAATTCAATTTTAGGTTATTCCGATTTGTTACTTTCCAATTATTCCCAGTGGGATGAAAGGACTCGTTTGGAAATGATTAAAACCATTAATGATTCATCGACTGAACTTTATGAGTTGTTGGGGAATCTGCTACAATGGACGCGCACCGAAAGAGGTTTAATGGAATATTCACCTGAAAAAATTGATCTCAATACCTGCATCACAAAAATTATTAGCCTACTTTCTGTTTCGGCAAAATCGAAAAATATCAGCATTGATATGATGCATTTGGATGAAAATGTGTGGGTGAATAGCGATGAGCAATTGTTAAATGCGATATTACGAAACCTAATCAGTAATGCCATCAAGTTTACGCCAGAAGGAGGAGAAATTAGCGTTGTAACTGAGCGGAAGGCCAAGGAGATGAGTATTTCGGTGATGGACAATGGTGTAGGAATATCAGCCGACCGACTCAACCAATTACTGCGAATTGATGTTCATCATTCTACTTTAGGAACCAATAATGAAAAAGGCACCGGATTGGGTTTGTTATTGGTAAAAGAATTTGTTGTGAAACAAAAAGGCACAATGAATATTATGAGTTCAGAAGGAAAGGGGAGTACCTTTACTTTTACCGTGCCTTTGTGGAATAGTTAATAATTTTTGTAGTCATGGTAATTGTGTTTTTTTCAAAATTAATTGTTTTAATCTTTTTTGCTATAGCACATTATGTATTATTAAACATCGCAGCATCAAAGAGGGTAAAATAATATAAAAGAAAAAAACCGCACCTCTTGCGAAGTGCGGTTTTATATTTAATTAAGAATATTTCAATTGAGCACTGACCTGACCAGTTACCAGAAACAAGTAACCAGTTACCAGTTACCAGTTACCAGATTATTCCCAGCTTTGGTCGTTCATACGTTTGTATGATTTGTACCTCCACAAAGCATTTTCCTGTGCTGCTGCGAACAACTCTTTTGCCTCGGCAGGGAACGCTTTCAACAGGGCAGTGTAACGTACTTCACCTTTCAGGAAGTTTTGGAACTCATCCCAGTTAGGCTCTTTGCTGTCCAAAGTAAAAGGATTTTTGCCTTCAGCTTCCAACATTGGATTGTAACGGTAAGTGTGCCAGTATCCACAATCCACTGCTTTTTTCTCTTCAGTTTGAGTTTTACCCATACCTGAACGAATTCCATGGTTGATACAAGGAGCATATGCAATTACAATTGAAGGACCAGGATATGCTTCGGCCTCTTTAATGGCTTTGAAGTATTGCGCCTGGTTGGCACCCATAGCTACCTGAGCAACGTATACATAACCATAAGTCATGGCCATAGCGCCCAAATCCTTTTTACGGATTTTTTTACCGGAAGCAGCAAATTTAGCAACAGCACCAACCGGAGTAGCCTTCGAAGCTTGTCCACCTGTGTTTGAGTACACTTCGGTATCCATCACCAAAATGTTTACGTCTTCACCGCTGGCCATTACGTGATCTAAACCACCGTAACCGATATCGTAAGCCCATCCGTCACCACCAAAAATCCAGATTGATTTTTTGATAAGGTATTGTTTCAGACTTAAAATTTGTTTCGCAGTGTCGTTGGTCGAATCTTTGATAGCAGCCAATACCAATTCAGTAGCAGCTTTTGAACCTTCGGTGCTTCCTTTAGCTTCCAGCCATGCTGTGTAAGCTGCTTTCTCAGCTTCAGTAGCACCTTCGGCAGCTTTCATCAACATTTCAATACGATCGCGTTGAGCATTGATTCCTTCGCTCATACCAAATCCATACTCGGCATTGTCTTCGAACAGTGAGTTGGCCCATGCCACGCCTTGTCCGCTTTCTTTGTGTTTGCAGTATGGAGTTGCAGGAGCTGAACCACCATAAATGGAAGAACAACCTGTAGCATTGGCTACCATCATTTGCTCACCGTACAACTGAGTAATTGTTTTAATGTATGGAGTTTCACCACAACCTGCACAAGCTCCACTGAACTCGAACAATGGTTGAGCAAACTGTGAATTTTTAACTGTTTTGAATTTATCAGCTACTTTTTCTTTGTAGCCCACTTTTTCGTCCATGTATTTGAAACGTTCAACTTCAGCCAATTGTGATTCAAGGGTTTTCATCACCAATGACTTCTCTTTTGAAGGACAAACATCGGCGCAGTTACCACAACCTGTACAATCTAAAGGTGATACCTGAATGCGGAAATTTAAACCAGGGAATTGTTTTGAAGGAGCAGCTGATTTTGTTTTTGTTCCTTCAGGAGCATTCGCCACTTCTTCATCAGTTAATAAGAATGGACGAATAGCAGCGTGAGGACAAACATACGCACATTGGTTACACTGAATACAGTTGTCATCCTGCCATTCGGGAGTGGTGATGGCAATACCACGTTTTTCGAATGCAGTTGTACCTGCTGGTAAAGTACCATCTTCAATTCCTACGAAAGTAGAAACAGGTAAACTATCGCCATTTTGAGCGTTGATAACATCTACAACATTTTTGATGAATTCTGGTCGGTCAGTTGATACTTCAGCTTCTCCCTCTAATTTGATAGATGCCCACTCAGCAGGTACGTCAATTTTGATCACGTTTTTACCACCTGTTTCAACAGCGGCAAAGTTCATGTTCACAATGTTCTCACCTTTTTTACCATAGGATTTAACGATGGCTTTTTTCATGTGATCGACAGCTAAGTCGAAAGGCACTACTTCTGAAATTTTGAAGAAAGCAGCTTGAAGAATGGTATTGGTACGGTTACCCAAACCAATTTCTTCGGCCAATTCAGTGGCCTTAATCACATAGAAGTTGATTTCTTTTTCTGCCAAATATTTTTTCATTTTAGCAGGCAAACGCTTTTTAGTTTCTTCTACATCCCAAATGGTATTGAACAAGAAGTTTCCGCCTTTTTTTAATCCGTCCAATACATCATAGAGGTGTAAATAAGCTGGAACGTGACAAGCCACAAAGTCGGCAGTGGTTACCAAATAAGTTGAACGGATTGGGGTGTCACCAAAACGTAAGTGAGAACAAGTAAAACCACCTGATTTTTTCGAGTCGTATTCGAAGTAACCCTGGCAGTATTTATCCGTTGCATCACCAATAATTTTAATGGAGTTTTTGTTCGCACCAACTGTACCGTCTGAACCTAATCCGTAGAATTTAGCTTCAACAGTTTCTTTTGGTGAAACTTTAATCAAAGGAAGGATAGGAAGTGAAGTGAAAGTCACATCATCTTCGATACCAACAGTGAATTTATTTTTAGGCTCATTCATCGCCAGGTTGTTGTAAACCGAGATGATTTGTGAAGGCATGGTATCTTTTGAACCCAAACCAAAACGACCGCCAATAATTAAAGGCCATTCTTTGAAAGGAGCAATTTTAGCTTCCAATGCTTCGCCAATTGAGCTGCGAATGTCTAAGTACAATGGCTCACCAACTGAACCTGGTTCTTTAGCACGGTCTAAAACACAAACACGTTTAGTTGAAGCAGGTAAGGCTTTCATTAAATGTTTGGTTGAGAATGGGCGGAACAGGTGAACAGCGATTAAACCCACTTTTTTACCTTGTGCAGCTAAATAGTCGATGGTTTCTTTAATGGTTTCGGTAACCGAACCCATAGCAACTACAATATCAGTAGCATCGTCAGCTCCGTAGTAATCGAACAAATCGTAGTTACGACCAGTGATTTTTGAGACTTTTTTCATGTAATCTTCTACAATTGCAGGAACTGCATCGTAGAATTTATTGGCAGCTTCTTTGGCCTGGAAGAAAATGTCAGGGTTTTGAGCAGTACCACGTGTTACAGGGTGCTCAGGATTCAAAGCTCCATCGCGGAAAGCCTGAATGGCATCCATATCAACCAAAGGCATCATGTCTTCTTGCTGAATCACTTCAATTTTCTGCAATTCGTGAGAAGTACGGAAACCATCGAAGAAAGCAAGGAAAGGGATACGAGATTTTAAAGTAGCCAGGTGAGCAACACCAGCCAGGTCCATCTCTTCTTGTACTGAACCTGCAGCCAACATAGCGAAGCCGGTTTGACGAGCAGCGTATACATCACTGTGATCGCCGAAGATGGAAAGAGCGTGTCCGGCCAATGCACGGGCACTGACGTGGAATACACATGGTAACAATTCACCGGCAATTTTGTACATGTTAGGAATCATTAACAATAATCCCTGAGAAGCTGTGTACGTTGAGGTTAACGATCCGCTTTGCAATGCGCCGTGAACCGCACCTGAAGCTCCACCTTCTGATTGCATTTCAGCCAGACGTACAGGACGTCCAAACATGTTTACTTTTCCGTTCGCTGCCCATTCATCAACATATTCTGCCATGTTTGATGAAGGCGTAATGGGATAGATACAAGCTACTTCACTGAACATGTAACTCATGTGTGCTGCTGCGTAGTTTCCATCACAGGTTACGAACTTTTTTTCTTTAGCCATAACATTAAAATTTTATTGTTTATTTTTTTTCTAATTTTCTGTTACTGGTCGCTGGTCACTGGTTTCTGGTCAGTAGCTTTTGCGAGCCAGGTATGTAATCGTTAATTTATCTATTCAATCTTGTTTCTAGTCGCTGGTCTCTGGTTACTAGTCGCTGGTAGTTTGTTGTTAGTAACCAGTGACAAGTGTCCAATTCAAAACTTCTGCACCCCATCAATAAACTTGTTGATTTTTTTTCCAAGTAATTCAATTCTTTCATGTAATTCATTATATATCTGCTCATTCTTTAGTGAGCCTGTCTCCCAAAGATTTTCAAGGTGATCAAGTGTTTCGTCATTTGATCCTAATGCATAAATCAGAAATTTGACGAACTCTTGTTTATATCTTTTTCTTCCATAGCCCTCTACAATGTTCGATTTCACACTTTTCGATGAACGTCTTATTTGAGAACCTTCCTCAAACATTTCATGTTTTGCAAGTTCTGTGAGAGTGATTTTATGAATCTCTATCACAACTTCTCTGGCTAATTGCCATATTTCAAGATTTCTGTATGACATGTTTATTTTTTTAGGATATTATTCCAATGTCAACTAAAATCACTCTTTTCATTTTAAACTTTCTTTCTTCTCCAATCTTTAGCATCACACCTAATTACAAGCTACCAGTAACCAGTAACCAGTATCTAGTACAAAAATCCAAATAACCACAAAGGGATTTTATTTCCTTCACCTATTTCAATTCTATCGGCAGCAGAATACCCGCCGGTATTAATTGGTTCGGTGTATTTTCCTCCTACGGTAAACAAGTATTTTTCGTTGACTTTAAAATCATAACCTTCCACGGTTTTTATGCTGTTTTTAGTGCCAACCTGATTACAAAAAAAGGTTTGGCGATAGGTGGAGTTATCTTTATTTGCCGGAGAAATGGTATTTAAAATATTGGTATTTTGAATGTAAACCTTTGTTGGTTTTTTCATTTGATTCTCATCGCCATTGGTATACAGTAAGTTAATTAATCGTGCATTTTTTAAGTAACGAAGATAATTCATTATAGTAGCTCGCGAGGTTTCAACCTCAGTACTCAATTTACTGACATTGGGAGTAAATGGCCCATCGCTAGACACCAAATAAAGCAATTTACGCAATTTTGATAAGTATTTTAGTTCAATTTGATTTAAATAGGTCACGTCAATTTCCAGCGCAAGGTTAATGTGCTTTAGTAAATCATCGGAGAAAAAAGACTGTCGGTTAAGAAAATAGGGGTAATATCCATGTTCCAGATAATCGTCGAAATAGGCGAGAGGCTTTACTAAGCTGGTTATTGTGCTTGCTATTTCAACGTGATTTTGAATCAATTCATCAAAGGTGTATTTCTTGAAACTTTGTTTGGTTTGATAATTCAGAAACTCGCGAAACGATAAACCCGGAAGATGATAAACTTTGACCACATCTTTCAGGTATTCATTTTCGTCAAGCACCCTTAAAACCGGCGATGATGAAAATATTATTTTTAAGTCGGGAAGGGTATCGTAACATTCCCGAAGTTCACTATCCCAGTTGGGATATTTGTGAATTTGGTCGAGTACCAGTAATTTTCCTCCTCTTTTGTGAAATTCATCGGCAAATCCGGAAATTTTTCGGCCCGTGAAATAAAAACTGTTGAGGTTAATGTATAAGGTGTCTTTGATATTTCTATTTGATTCGCGCAGGTAATCCAATAGAAAAGAAGTTTTACCAACACCACGAAACCCTTTAATGCCAATCAACCGGTGGCTCCAGTCAATTTCGTCGATCAAGTCACGTCGAATGATACTTTTCGAGTTATTGATCAGGTTATTGTGTGCTTCTTTAAAAAACTCCATTTTTTCAATTTTGAAATACAAAAATAGTAATTATGCGCAATTATTGTAATCTGAGGATAGCAAAATGGAGGATATTGTGCAATTTGGAATTGATAAAAATAAAGTTAGATGTAGGACAATATGGTCCTAAATGCACAAGGTCTTGGCAATGAAGCCTTTTGCTTTGGAGGCTGTATTTTTGTTGGTTTTTATGCAATTGTCAACTATCAATTTTTTCAAATCAACCATTCAAATAACAATGTTCTTCTTTTAAATTTTACGACATTGTGGTGCAACCAAAACAACACGAAGAATGAAAGTGATTGCCATAACAATAGAAAGTACACGTGCAATATTTTATAGTCTTGAAAAGCATAGAAATGAAACGATTGGAAGCATTGCCGAAGATCTTAAATCGATAGCCATTGCCGACGATTACAATAGTGCTGAAATGCGCGAGTTTAAAGAGAAAGCTTTTACCTTTTTCGATCGTGTGAAACCCGACAGAATTGTTATTTTAAAACGAATGACCAAAGGTAAATTTGCAGCAGGTTCGGTTTCCTTTAAGCTCGAAGGAGTACTACAATGTTACGAAGCTGTTGACATTGAATTTGTAGCTCCAACAAGCTTAAAAGCTTTTTATAAGAAGAATGAATTCACTCAAAATCCTGTTCATAAATATCAATTGAATGCCGCCCAGTTAGCGCAATATGTGGTGATGGTTCAATAAATTGAATTTGTTGATCACTGAAGCAATCGGGGTTTGACTTTCATTGTCCTTTGAATATTAAGTAGGATCAGCACTTATTCCTTTTTTTCAAACAGTAATGTTTTTTTCTCAAAATCGGCTGCAATATTGACTACTTCACGATATTGTTCATATTTGTCGACTGAAAAATGTATTTGATTGTAAAATTCTTTGATGTCAATAATTAGGGTGTTTCCATCCATCGAATACTTTGATTCAAAAAACAAAATGGTGTCTTTTCCTTCGGTATAATGCTCAGAATAAAGAAGGTCATCCATGTTGTTGCAAATATATCCTTCAGGTATATTGATTTTAAGCTGTCGATTAAATGAACGATTATATCGGGTATCAATGGGGAGTATTCTTGTGCTTTCACTGTACAATTCAATTTGATGACCAATCAACCGGCCAACTTTGAACAAATATTTATTACCAGCAATGTCGATAAGTTCATCGGTGTTGGTTCGAAATGTTTGTATGAATGGTTGTTTGCCAACATATTTGGCTTCGCCATATTTTACACTCCCATCAGTTAATTTCGATTCCGGAAAAAACTGTGCGAAGAAGAGTTGTGTAAATTCCTTTTTGTAATCAGCATTGAACAAGTTATAATAAGGTTGTGTACTCGTGGCATAATAGCCCATTGCTTCGGTTGTGAGTATAATATCTGCAGAGCTAAAATCATTCGAAATAGTGACCTTGGCATCAATATTCTGATAGCTTGCTTCATGAGTCAATGGGGCAATTTTACGAACCTTGCCAATGCCTGTTTTAAATTCACCTAAACTTATTTCCTTAACGAACAATCCCTTATTGTCGGTTAGTTCCCATGGAATCAGACCATATCGGTATTCAAACAGGCTGGGAGCAATGTATTTATCCGTTTTAGGGAAATAGATTAAATAGTCGACAAGAGGATGATACGATTCAAAATCTTCATCAAAAATAATTGTTGTACGGTCAGCTGTCATTACCACCTGGATGTCGATGTCAACTAGTTGATAGAGTTTTATCAACAAGCGAATGATGCCGGTTTCGGTAGCTGATTTTAGTTTAACAATGGTCTCAATTTTTGAATAATTGATGTTGCTATTGCCCACAATGTTTATATTGTCTTTTACAAAATCTTCAATGGCAATAATTTTTTCAGTGGTGCTTGCTTTTTTTGATAGTTTAATCTCCTTAAAAAAAGACGTAAGTTCTTTCAAATCTTTTTTATCCAGAGGGGAAAATAAATTAGAATAGATGATAGAACTTGCATTTCCAAAGGAACTGATGTCCCTTATATTCTTTGAGCTATTTTTATCGAGTTTGTACACCAACTGCTTCAATGAAGTATAGTAGGGTGATTGATCTTCTTTTTTTAAACCGGCAATATTTTTTAAATGTACTCCCCAATGATTGATTTCATGCATGGTGGTATCTAATACAATTGTAGCGCTATCGTTGTAAATTTTAAAGAGGAAATCGAGTCGTTTGGGACTGTATAATTCAAAATTGTATTCAAGTATTTGAAATTCATTCTGAATATATTCTCTTTTTCCGTTGTAAGCCGGGCTCTTTTTAAGAACGTAATAATAATCAATAACAGAGCCGGGTTCCATTCTTTCCAGAGCAAAGTATTTGTGGTTTACTCCACTGGTTTCATCAATTGAAGTGAGTATGTTTGATTCGTCAAAATTAAACACCTCTTTATTGGGGCTTATAATTCTAATCTTTGCTTCGATTAATTCTGATTCGTCATTTATTGGAATGAATTTTTTATTGTTTAACTCAACCTGCTCAGGCGAATTTATTAGTTCGACTATATGAATCAATAGATATTCATTTAGCTTATCGTCAATGTCAATAAATTCAATTTGTTCTGTATTCTTAAGAATCAACTTCTCTGCCAGGACGTTTTCTGGAATTGATGGAATGGTATCCCAGTTAAATGTTTTAAAAATTGGGAGTTGTGCCTGACCGTATAAGGAGAGTAGCAAAAGAAATAGTAAGGTTTTAGTTTTCATTTGAGCGCTTTAAAATGATCGTTTCTTTAAATGATTTTTCAAGTGCATTGATCAACCGATTCCATTGTTCGAAATCTGTCTTTTCAAAATATATTTTATCTACTTTCAGTTGATAATGATAGGTGATTTCATCTTTCGATTGCGCATAAGTGATTGAATATGAAAAATCTGCTGATGAGAAATTGGTGTTTTGCGGTAGGTATTCAGTGCCATATGTTTCGGGTATTTTTAATTTGATTAAAAAATCCTGAGAGATGGTGTTGTCAAGCTGAAAGGGATGTTGTTGGTCGACTTCCAGTCTGTATTCCAATAGTTCACGATTAAGGTTCATGTTCATGAATAATTCATCTTCAACCGAACTGATGTAACTGTTTAATGTAAACTGATACTGAAGATGGACCGATGGTGCAAAATCATCATTGGTCAGGGAATGAAAATTTGTAAGAACAAACTTGTTGTTTCCAATTTGTAATAACCTTTCGAGATCATCTTTTAATTCTTTTTGATTATCGGAATTGATCAAATAAAGAAGGTTTTTTCCGGGGTAACCCTGAGCCATTTTGTTTCCTTTTCCAAGAAGTTCTTTTCCGTCCCATTCCAGGCTTATGGAATCGGTTTCCTGGTTGTATTGCGCTTTAACAACAGGAACTGTTTTAATTTCGAAGTGAAGAGAATCAATGCTGATCAGAGCTTCTTTTCCTTGAATAAAAGAAGTGGGTATTTCCATTGTTTGATGATTGCCTGTAGCATCGAGAAAATAATATTGATTATTGTAAATGTAGGTAACAATCATATGATTGTCGGCATGTGGTGTGTATATTTCTGAATAACTGTATGGGATATCACGCGTGCCAATCCATGTATAATATGCCTTGATACCGGCCTGATTGATTAAGTTTAAAAGCAAATTTGATTTTCCTTTACAGTCGCCAAATCTTTGATTCAATACTTGATTTGCGTTCTGTGGAATAAATCCACTCATTCCATCTTCAATGGCAATGTATTTGATATTTGATTGTACCCATTGATAGAGTTGTTCCACTTTTTCAAATTCATTCATCTTCGAAGTAATCATCTGATTTACGATCTGCTGAATTGCTATTGAGTCAACATTGTCATTCAAATTTTTCAAAAAAGAAGAATACAAACGATGTAAACTTTCAATGCTGTTGAGTACAATTGTTTTTTTATCGTTTAGTGTATAGCTTTTTATTATTGGAATGATGTGAGGAGTAAAATAATGGACATTTGATTGATGCTTTTCAAATTTTCCGCCTTCAAGTTTTTGCTTCTTAAATTGATAGATTGTTTTCTTTTTGCCTTTGATGGCTGTTATGGAATCCGATGGATTGGTAAAGTTTTTTAAAATAAATTCAATCTCTATCCTTGAATCACAAATGACTACAAATTCATACTCTTCAACCGGAAGAAAATCATTCACTAAGTAGGTATCCAGAAAATGAGGATCGTTCATCAGATGTTGGGTGTTTAGTTCAACGATAGATCCTTCGGCAATACCAGGAAAAGTGAATACATATTCTTCTACATCGTCAAAAAACGTTGAATTATCGAATGACTTTATTTTATTGTATTTTTTGACCGGAAGTTTATTGTATTTATTGTTTTTCCAAACATAGGTATTGGCCTCGAATTCAATTAGTTTTTTGAATTCGGATGAATAGGCCGATAGCTCCGGATTAAATCCCTTCATATTTTTCAGATACAAAAATTGCTCGTATGATTTTTCTCTGACTACCGGTATTTGATCTTCAAAAGTTATGGTAAGCTCAATTTTCTTTTTAAGCTTAATTCTGTTCTCATGTGGATATTCTTCTTTTATTTCACCATATGATTTGAGTTTTTTTTGTGCAAATACACTCGAAAAAAACAGAAATAGAAGAACAGTTAAAAGAAGATTTTTAATGGTAGTTTTCAGCATGGATCATGTAGTTGTTATAATAGAATTCCTTTTTAGTCATTTTTCCACTTTCGTTGAAATAAGAGGCCTCGCCCGAAATTCCACCGTTTATAAATTTCATCTGTTTTGAAATTTGACCGTTGGGATAAAAGTTAAGGTAGGGGCCGTTTAATACTCCGTTTTTAAAGTAGCTTTCTTCTTTTAGTTGTTTGTTGGGATAATATTCAGTGTGCTTGCCTTGGTGAACATCGCAAAGGTATTCAGTTGTTTCAGCTAAAGTTCCATTGGAGTGATACTGTTTGTAGGATCCATTAAACGTACCATTGAGAAACTCAATTTCACGAGCTTTTTTTCCATTTTGAAAATAAGAAATTACTTTCCCTGTACCCTTTGGTAAAGGGATCATCTCAATCACTTTTCCTTCATTATTCAAATAAGCGTATCCGATGAGTTCATCGTAATGATAGTATCGGATAAGTTGTAGTTCACCCAAATCGGAATAATAATGGCATGGACTATTTTTAAGGCCATGCGTGTAAAAGGCTTTATACGTTGTATCTCCCTTTTCCGAAAAATTTATATTCCATCCATGAAGTTCATTATCCAAGTAGTTTTCAGAAGAAGAGATGCTTCCATCGGGATAATAGGAAGTTGAAATTCCCTGGATACTACCAAATTCATAATTTGTTTCATCAACCAGATTCTCATTCTCATCGTATATTTTCCATACCCCGTTTTTATTGCCCATAAAGTATTCGCCTTCATAGGCTTTTTTCCCGTTGAAGTGATAGTAGACAAATGGCCCATGGATATAACCATTCAGATAATTTGATTCGCTCAATGTATTCCCATTGGGATACAAAGTTTTTTTATTTTTGGTGTTGAACAGATCCAGCTTGTCGTTGACCTTAGCAGTGGAATCGTAATATTCAATGTAATGAAGTAAGCCATTCTCGTAATAGTGTTTTTCACTTAACTTGCCATCAATGGTGTAGGTGTATGAAAAACCTTCAACAACATTGTTTTTGTAATAGACCTTCTCTTGTATTGTTCCATCGGCATAATAGGTGAGTACTTCGCCTTTTAACAAACCGTTTACATTAAACCCCTCTTGGTGAAGCGTGCTGTCGGGATAATAACTCACAAAATAACCGTTTTGGTTTCCATCTTTGTAAGCGGTACGAATACTCAGTGATCCATTGCGGAAGTACTCTTCATCATAGTCGTTAATCAAGCCGTCGGAATAGTTTTCTTTTGATGTTAAGCATCCATATTCGTCATAGTACAACCAGATTCCCTCTTTTTTGCCATCAATTCGATAAACTCCTGTTGAGCTGGGTGTTCCATTGGGATGATATCCTTCAAAATTGAATTTTTTATTCTCTTTCTTTGCTTGGACAAGAATTTCGTGTTCAGGGTTGAAGTATTTATAGGCAATCATATCGCCATTTTTGTATTCGAATTCTGCATACAAATTACCTTCGATTGAAAATATTCTATGAATTCCTGTAAATTCGCCATTTTCATTGTAGTTTTCGTCCTCTATCAATATGCCATCTTCACTGAATGTTTTCCAATTTCCTGTTTTTTTGCCTTTTAAGAACTTGCCTCGTATTTGTATCTTTCCATTGTTGGAGTACTCCTCATAATTTCCTGATGTAACACCATTTTCAAAGCTGTATTGATAATTCAGTTGTCCGTTGAGATAATACCCTTTTTCACTTAAAGGTACTCCCTGTTTATATTCCATGATCAATTTAACTTTTCCATTGGGATAGAATTCACTGGCAATACTATCGATATTGTTGTTGTGATAAAGAATTTCATATTTTTTAAAGCCTTCGCCTAGTGCATGGTTGGTGATTTGTTTCCCTTCGAGATTTCCCTCATTGTAGTTAGAGCTTTCAATCAGGGCGCCATAAATCGAATATTTGAGAACCAGTTTATCATAGTATCCGTTTTTATGATTGGCCTGTATCTTTTTATTCCCATTATCGAAATATTCAACATATTCACCTGAAAACAAATCGTTGGTATAATTTGCAATTTGATCGATACTTCCATCGGTATGATACCAGACCCATTTTTTATTTCTTTTTCCATCAATAAAAAAACCACTGGATAATAGACTACCGTCATCGTTGTAAAACAGATAACTACCTTCGGGATTTCCTTCGGAATTATTTTCTCCAATAGATTGTAGTCTTCCTGATGATCGATAAAAGAATTTATTGACATCGGCATTCATTATGTCCTTATTGTTTTCAGAACAAATTTCACTCCATGTACGGTAGGCCCAATCTTTAAATTCGGCTATGGCTGAAGTGTTTTTTCCAATTATTTTTTGATATTTTTCGATGGTTGTTGAGCTCATAATTTGATAGATGAAGGCATCGAAATATCCATTCTTCATTATGCCTTTAAAAAAAGGAACATATTTCTCAGACCAAAAGCTGCCTTCTCCCTCGAAATCGTTTAACAAAGTCATGATCGCATGGTTTTGTTTTACCATTGCGACGTCTATTTTAGTGGTGATTTTATAAGCTTTGTCAATGGCTGCATAGTTGTTTACAACCAAGTCAATTTCTTCAAAGTTTTTATCGTCAACTGAAATTTTCAAACCAGTAGGGCTGTTTTTATTTTTTTCGGAAACGGCATTGTTTATTAAGACCAAAACATTTAAAGAATAGTCTGAAGTTGGATTTAAAATCAAGTACATGTTCCAGCACAATACAGCTTCTGTTATTAAGTTTTCGGCATAACAGATGTTGCCCAATTGTAAATGAGGAGGGGCATAATATGGATTCAAAATTATTGATTTCTGATAGCAGAGAATGGCTTCTTCCATTTGATGGACTCCTTCGTAGCATACGCCCAGATTATAATTGATCAGAAAATTCATTGGATAATTCTTTAAGGCCTCTTTGAAAGTTTCGATGGCACTGCTATTATCCTTCTCACGCAAGTATGCAACTCCTTTATTGATATAGAAAGTTGAAGTATTCTCTTTTTTTAATTGAATCATTCGATTGCATAGTTCAATCGTTTCAGCATGCATTTTGTTATTCAACAGAATACTTGACTTGGTCGTCATTGCTTCCTGATATATTGAATCGTTTTCATTGATTTGATCCAGTAGTTCAATGGAATTCGAAACATTGCTTTTGTTGTATTCTTCGATGGCTTCGTTGTATGTTTGTTGGGCATCGACAAACATTTTGTTCGACTGAGAAAAAAGAAAAGAAGAAAATAACACCAGGATAATCGTTAGTTTGGATTTCATATTTTAAGGTTTACTTACATGGGATCTGCTTTACAAAGTATAAATTTATAATAAATTATTAGTTTTTTTGTCACAAGTGCCTTGTTAATTTGGTCCGATTTCCTGAAATCTACAAACGATTGTCATCCTGATCGTGACAACGTGAGTGAAGGATCTAAAACTCATTTTTTGTTTATTACAGGACACCGATGCTTCCTTATATAATTTGAATATCCCCAAAGGCGAAAGGAGATTAATAGTGTGAACGAGCAGAATAGAGAACATTTGCTTTCAATTCGTAATTTATATTGGGTCAAAACTTGTTAATTGATATCTTAGGCCCATGATTTCGAAACCAATTGTAAGTGTTGCAGGGAAGCGTGGGCCCTACCTGAATGTAATGGAAGCCCTTAGGCAACTCGATTTATCATCATTAAAAGGGAAGCGCATTTTAATTAAACCCAATGTCGGTAGAATTGCTCCCCCTGAATCGGGTTACAATACCAATCCGGAAGCTGTAGCAGCTATTATTGATACGCTTCGGGCAATTGATGTGGCTGAAATTGCCATAGGAGAAAGCCCCATTGTTGGAGTAGATGTATTTGAAGCTTTTCGTAGAGATGGTTTCACCGATATGGCTGCAAAATATGGTATTGATCTCATCGACTTTAATTCAAAACCTCCAGTTAAAAAGCAGATACCGCATCCAAGGGTGATTACAGAAACCAAAATTTGCCAACAGGTGTACGATTTTGATGTTCTCATATCTGTTCCCGTTACAAAAACACACATGCATACCGGCGTAACGCTGGGGATTAAAAACCTGAAAGGATGTTTGTATCGCCACGAAAAAGTACGCTATCATCAACTGGAATACTTTAAAAAGGTATATACTGAAAAAACCCTTGATTCGGCGATTTCCGATTTGGCTATGGTTCTATTTCCCGATTTGGTGGTGGTTGATGGATATATTGGAATGGAAGGTCTCGGGCCTTCTGGTGGTGAACCAATCAAATCGGATTTTGCTGTGGCATCATTTGACGCCATGGGAGCCGATGTAGTGGCGTGCCAGCTAATGGGGCTTGATGCGAAAGAGGTGCCGCACCTTCGAATTATTTCGGAACGCAAAAAGTTGGGCATTGAGGTAGACGATTATCAAGTGGTCACCGGGGATTACCAAAAATTTATTCATCACTATCAAAAACCTCCCACCAAAATATCTATGAACTTTCCGGGAGTTGAGGTGCAGGATAAAGACTCCTGCAGTTCGTGTCTTTCAACCTTGATGATGTTTCTGAAACGTTTTGGCGATGACATGAGTCAATATGCGCTCTGTGATGGTCAGTTTCACATTGCTATTGGCAAAGGCGTTGAAAAAGCTTTGGATGGAACAGTTTTCGTTGGCAATTGCACCCGTCATATGGCCGATAAAGGAATCCATGTTAAAGGTTGTCCTCCTGTGCCTACGCGTATTTACGAGGCCATTGTGCATCATGAACCAGATAAGAATGAAGAGCCGGTTTAGCCGCTTTTGAAGCAGTTAAACCACAGCTTAACATCTTTTTCGAATAGATTTGATTTCCTTATCTTCTTTTAAAACCAGGTTTTTTCTTAACAGGAATAGGTAGGAATTGGTAATCTAAGGTGTTGGTGGTGATCATTATTTTTACTGAATCTACAAATGAGTTGAATACTTCGGTGATACTATTTTCCAGGTTTTTCATTTTATTGATTTTTAAGTCCTTGATAGCCTCGGTGGTGCAATTTTAGTGCCGAAAAGACTAAGGGGCAATTGGTCAAGGTGTTACGTTTTTAGTTTGTTCTTGTTTTGTCCCATTTCAGGAAAATGTTAAAAGATATGGGAATTGGTCGTGTTTGTTTTCAGGTTCGTCAGGTATAAGTGTGTGTTCGTCAAATATTGGAAGGCGCAAACTTCATTTCTATTTTCTACTTGATCAAATGGCTCGTCTGAATGCACTCACTCCTGAGTTGTTGACATTGTATGTGCCCAATAATTACATTGTTACTTCTATATTGGCAATATTCCCAACGGGGTGATATTTCATAAATAATTCTCTTAGCCATTTTTCTTCCACAAACATTATCCTCATTCTGGTGTTATAAGCGTGTAGGTTTAATTCCTTTTATGTACGATTGAATCGTTTTCCCTGCCGTCTTTGTAAAAACGTAAAAGCTAATAATCATTAATTTAATTGGATTTCAATTGTTTCGCAAGCCTATTGTTGTGCTATAGATTCATTTGTATTATTCAATGAATTCTTAGCGACAAACGTTTTATCTATGAAAAAAATTGTACAATTCTCTATCTTTTTGCTACTCACTTTATCTTTTGGAACTATAGCAAATGCCCAGTCCAGTAATTTTTACGACAAGTGGATTTTTGACGAAATCAACGGAGTTAAGCAAAATCATGATGTTTTTATTGAAATGAGGATAAAAAGTCCGGATATTGAAAGAATAGGCTTAGCCCTTTTATATCCGGGAGATCCATTTTCAGAGGAAGTAAAACAAGATGTTTTTCCAAATTTGTATAAAACTACGCATCCAGATTTGGGAAAATATGATGTGGGTAAATTTTTTGTGACCAATGTTTCAAACAATAAACTTGATGTTACCATAAATTACGGTTACGAGGATACCGACGGGGATGAAAGAATTCATTTTGATGCTGTTACCTATTCAACAGGACGATTTAAGGAAACAGAAACGGTTGAAACGTCACTCAATCGGACTGATGTGTCATATGATTGTAACTTTGTTCAACAAAATTGCCGTGTTTACCAGACCTATAGTTTCAAAGTTAAATGTGATTCGGCATTGATTGGTACAAGGTATTACGATCGAGTTAATTTTATAATTGCCCGTTTTTACAAGGATAGTAAAATTGCTTTTACGCTTGTATTGCCTTATACTATCGAAGGAAAAACAAAACAATACCTAAGTACCGGCCCTGGTCCTTATGAACTGTACAACATTGTTAGGGCAGCTCCCGGTAGCCAAAGCAAAACATACATGTCTGAGTCGAGTTCAACATCAAGTGAAGTAACCATCGGCTCTGAACAATCAAATTCCAACACAAATTCTATTTCGGCTTCGGTTACAACCGGGTTTTCGGCTGGCCCGCTTAGTGCCAGTGCTACCGTTGAAGTGGAAAAATCGGTTACAAATACTGCAGTAAAAGGAAAAGAGAATACCTATAATTTAGCCTTTACCTCAACAAAAACCTATTACAACGACAATGCCGGAAACGGGGATTTTAGTGACTTGTTTATTGTGGGAAGGCGAAATTATGAGTTTGGGATTGGGTATGATCTGGATGCCAGAAGAGAGGTCAATCAGGTGGTAATTCATGCAAAAGGAGAGCTGTTGTTTTATCCTTTAGATTTAATTAAAGTATATCCCTATACCGAAAAGCAGCTCTTGAATGAAATCATACCTCAACTCAAAGATAGTCTCAGGCATGCAGATGCTAAGTATTGGGAATTATTAATCTATAAGAACGACAGCATAAAAAAAGCAGTTATAGCTAATTACAAATATAAAGAGGCCTTCCCTTTACCGGCAAGCGGACAGAACGACGAAACAGTTTACGAAAAATCAGAATCATTAACCCTTTCACAGGAAATAAGCATTGAAGAATCTGAAAGTATAACCGTTTCTGCCGAAGGTTCAATCGGGGCTTCAAGTGCCAGTGTAAGTGCCAGTACATCATGGACAGTTTCAACAACTTCCTCCTCAGCAAATACGAATGGACAAGGTAGTTCGATTACGACCGGATATGAATTAAAGGATGATGATATTGGTGGTGAAGATGGAGATAAATTGGATATAGAAATATATGTGGACCCCACTACCGGAACTCCAATTTGGAATTTAGTTGAATCTGCGAGTAAAACAAGTTGCCCTTACGAAGGAGGTTTTCAAATGGATCAACCTGAAATTTGGGTACTCGATCCCATCACTCAAAAAGAAGAAAAAATAGCCAAATTTTCAGATATTCCGGTGGGTGAGGAAAGATCGTTTCAGCTTATTCTTAAAAATAGGAATACAGAAGAAGAGCGAAGTTATCAATTGTCAATTCCAAACAAAAAGAACAAACCCAGCATATCAAGCGAGGATGATTTAACAAATGATTTTGTTTTATCTGCTGGTGAAAGTCGGGATGATATTACTTTAACGGTAACGAACAAAGGATCGGAAGCCAAAGGTTATAAAGACTTTTTGGTCATATTTGGGCCCGAGTGCGATCCCTCGTTGGCCGATACTGTTTTGCTTTCTGCCTTTTTTGGTGCAACTGATTTAAACAGGGCGCCTGATAACGATTTAGTTGAGAATGCTTTTCTTTTAACATCCGATGGAAGTTTACAAAGCTCCTATTCACTTCCATCAATAAATTCAACTTTAAACTATACCACAAAAAATGCAACAACATCGCCTGAAGAACAGGCTTTGATTCCAACAACCGATTGTTACTGGGGGTGGTGTGCTGAAAACAATGACTTACCAGAAATCACCAATTCGGTGTGGTTCAAGTTTGTGGCAACCAGCCCATCCATCGAAATAAGTTTGTGCGATAGTGCGAACCTTGGATTTAATTCTCAAATGGCCGTTTTCAGTGCCAGCAATATCAACGATTTTAACAGCTTTACTCCAATTGCTGCCAACGACGATTACAGCTACGGTGACAATCCATATGGAAGCCGCTTGCTATTAGAAGACCTTAATTTAGGCGATACGCTATATGTACTGGTTGATGGATTTATGGCCGATACCAGTGATTTTAGTATCCGTGTGACACCAACACCCTCATTGGCGGATGACTATTGTGGAATTCGAATAGATTACAACGATATAGGAAAAACCTTACATGGCTTCAACGTAGGCGCTACGGTTCAGGAAAACGAACAATTGTTGATTCCTGCTTCGACTAATCCTGTTACCGGTTGGAAAGAAGACAGTATTCAACATTCGGTTTATTACAATTTTACCATTCCTGAAGAAGGAAATGTGGATATCGACATTAGCAATGCAACTTTCGACACCCAGATTAGCGTTTATCAGGGAAGTGTTTGTGAGCCTTATGCAGTTGGTCAGTGGACGCATGTCGCTGCAAACGATGATCCAAGCTACTTGGGTGGTGGGTTAAACAGCCGGATTGAATTAAGATCTTACCCCAAATACAGTCAGTTTAAAATTCTGGTTGACGGATATAAAGGTGCTGTAGGAACTTTCGATATCAAACTGTCGATTCCGGCACCCATTAATGATGAACCTTGCGCAGCCATTTTGTTGGAATTGGATGAACAAGGGCAGGGTGCATTTGGAAACGGAGGAGCAACGGCATCGGAAGCAGAACAAGCACTGGCACCGGTTTACGGTTCAAACGGTACCCCTGATACATGGTCCGATAAAGACAACAGTTCTTTTTCACGCAAAATTGAACGTTCGGTTTGGTTTAAATTTGTTGCCCCATCGGGGGGTGCTGTAGAAATCAGTACCTGTGATATGGCCAATTTTCAATTGCAAATGGCCTTATACAAAGTGGAAGATTGCAATAGTCTAAACACCTTTACCTTGTTAATGGCCGAAGACAATTCTCAGTTTTGTCAATTGCCTCCAGATAACGATCATCCCAATGGCAGCAATAAACGAGGCAGTATTTTGCAAGTTGAAAACCTAACACCCGATGCGACCTATTACCTGATGGTAGACGGAAGTATCAATACTTTTGGAACTTTCAACATCAGCTTAACAACAACGCCATCTGCTCCTCCGGTAAACGATGATGCTTGCAATGCGATAGACCTTCCAACAAACGGGGTGGTACAAACTGGATTTACTACCATGGGCGCAACAAAAACAAGCAACCGGGAATACCTTATTATCCCTCAAAAAATATGGAAAGATCAAAGTATAGCCCATTCGGTATGGTTTACTTTTACGGCCCCATCAACTGGTGAAGCCGAAATTTCCACCTGCGATAGGGCCAATTTTGATACCCAACTGGCCGTTTATTCAGTGACTGATTGTGCCAACTTTGATACTTTCACGCTTTTGGGAGCCAACGAAGACGGACCGCGTAATTGTGCTACTAATGGCGATAGTTTTTTACCATTAAAGGGTTTAACTGCAGGTCAAAAGTATTACCTGGTCGTAGATGCCTTTGGCTATAATCCCGGGAATTTTAACATTTCTATCAGTGATCAAATTACTCCTGGTCCTGCCAACGATGAAGTGGCCAATGCCATTGAATTGCCTGTGAATGGTAAAGTACAACGAGGTTTTACCAATTTGTATGCAACAGTAAGTGAAAACGAACAAAGCATTCGACCCTTTCAATTTGGTCAGCAAGACTGTATTAACGGTTGGTGCGACGAACAGGTAGACAATTCGGTATGGTTTAAATTTGTTGCCCCTGCCGACGGTAAAGCTTATATCAGCACCTGCGACCTGGCCGATTTCGATACCCAGTTGGCATTGTACGAAGTTGGTGATGTAAACGACTATAACACTTTTATTTTAATTGGGGCTAACGATGCCGGGCCATACGACTGCGCCACTTATTTCGATAGTTTTTTACCAGTTGAAAACCTAACTCCAGGAAAAACCTACTATATTTTAGTCGATGGTTTTGACGCTGATAATGGAAATTTTGACATTACTCTATCGAATTCACTCGATTACCTTGCACCCAGTGTTCCGTCAAATCTTAGCGCAACGAATATTACACATAATTCATTTGCAATTTCGTGGTCGGCTTCGACTGATAATATTGGTGTTGAGAATTATACCATTTATTTAGATGGTATAACTGTAGGCACTGTAAATTCAACTACATATACTTTTACCGGTTTAACAGATACGACCACTTATATCGTTGAAATAATAGCTGACGATGCAGCGGGAAACAGATCTGACTTTTCACCAAAAATAGAAGTTGCTACAATTTTAGAACCAGACACTGAAGCTCCAAACAGTCCAACAAATATTGAGGCAACAAACATTACCAGTTCAGGTTTCAGTATCAGTTGGAGCGCATCGTCTGATAATATTGGGGTTAGCGCTTATCATGTTTATTTCTCTGGTGAATTAATTGAAACAGTTACAGCTCTTTCAACTGCATTTAGCGGATTATCGGATGGGACAAACTATTCAATTACTATAGTTGCTGAAGATGAAGCTGGAAATACATCACAGGCTTCAACGGCTTATGAGGTAAGTACCTTAACGATACCCGATACCTCGGCTCCATCAATTCCGACCAATTTAACTGCCTCGAATATGACTGGTTCCAGTCTGAAAATAAGTTGGGACGAATCAACTGATAATGTTGGAGTAGTGGTCTATACTATTTATTTGTTTGGAGAGTTGGTGGCGTCATCGGCTTCAACAACTTATACCTTAACAGGATTGAATGCTTCTTCGATGTACGCAATTTATGTTGTTGCCTACGATGCAGCAGGAAATGCGTCCAAGGTTTCAAAAACGATATTTGCTTCTACAACTGATGAGACAACAGATACAACGGCTCCAACAAGCCCGGCAAACCTGCAATTAACCGGGTCGACAGAAAACAGTTTAACCATCAGTTGGGATGCGTCAAGTGATGCGTTTGGTGTAACAGCTTATCATATTTATTTGTTTGGCGAAGAACTCGGATCAACAAATGAGACGAGTTTTACCATCAGTGCATTGGAAGCGGCAACCAATTATGCCATATCCATTACTGCCAGCGATGCTGCCGGAAATGTCTCTGAGGCTTCTGCAACATTTTATGCGAAGACCCAGGTAAAACAAGCAGATACCACGGCTCCAACAAGTCCAACTAATTTGAAGGCAAACGATGTAACTGCATCGAGTATTAGCTTAAGCTGGGATGCCTCAAGCGATGATACCGGTGTTGCAGAGTACATGGTTTATTTGTTTGGTGAGTTAACTGAAACTACCACGTCAACTGCAGTAGAGTTAAGCGAGCTGAATGCCGAAACGACTTATGCCATTTCTGTAAAAGCAAAAGATGCCGCCGGTAACATTTCAAATGAATCTTCTACTTTATATGCTACCACATTGGCAAAAAGCAATACGGCCGTTCGCGAATTGGAGGCCAATGAACAATTTCGTATTTATCCCAATCCATTCACGAATGTGGTGAATCTGGAAATGGATGCTGAAGCTCCAAAATTGGAACGGGTTGAGGTGCTTGATGTTTCGGGCAGGATTATTTTAAGAATTTCTTCGAATCAATTGGCCTCGAAAAGCCTTGCTCTTGATTTGAGTGCCTTCCCATCGGAGCTTTACTTTTTATCGATTCAAACCAATGAAGGTATGGTTTATAAGAAAATAATGAAGCAATAGTTTCATTGCTGTTCAATAATAAACAAGGCCTTATTCTTCGGAGTAGGGCCTTTTTGTATATGTATTTTCAAAAAACGACATTGGAGAGAATTACTTCAAATTTGGGGTGGATAACTTAGTTTTTTAATTTGAAATTGCTTCTATTCAATTTTAATAAAACGACCAAAGAAAACTTGATTGTTTGTCGTTTCAATGCGATAGATGTAAGTGCCAGGTTTCAACTGAGGGGCCAGATTAATTTGGTAGTTCGACACCATTTCAGAGGAGTGGAAGTTGTTTAAAAGCTGAACCTGTCCTCCCAAATTGTTGTAAATACTTACCTGATGTATTGTTAGTTCAGACTGGTCAAACCGAATCGTTATATGGTCTTTAGCCGGATTTGGATAGACCCGCAAATTGTCGTCGGCCAATAGAGTGGGAGCCGATACTACTTCAGGGTACGGGTTTTCGTATTGGGACAATTGTTTGTCCATCCATTCCCAGCGTTGAGACAAAAAATATTTTAGGTAGTCCACCTCTTTTTGGTAGGTATTTCTTTGTTGGTATCCGCTTGTTTCTCTCCAAGTGTTGGTACCCAGGACCTTCCATTTGCTGAATTCTCTTTCCTGGGGTTCAGCCAATAAACCGGCAATTGAATCGATATAAGCGAACAAGCTATCGGTGTGGAATGCGCCCTGACGTAGTGTTTCCCATCGATGACGAACGGCATAGTTGAAGGCCGGATCGCTCATTAGTTTTGGCCAGAAAAAGGGAGTATTGTTGGTGGACGGATGCGAGAACATCCAGCCCTGAACAACTCCGTTATCGGGATAGGATGAATTACCTGCCGATTGATCGAAATCCCAAACCGGGCCGGCATTTATTTTTTCTTCTTTGTTTTTGTGGAAGTAGCCACTCCAGCCATAGGCGTCGCTGTTGCGCATGGCTTCCTGAACAATTAGCTCATTGATGAACGATGGTACATTGATCCAGGCATGATAGCCAACCAGACTGTCTGCGAAACTTTTCGAGCTCATGGCCTTCCTGAACTCATTGTCGCACTGCTGAAGGTAGGCGATCTGCTCAGGTGCTGCCTCTTCAATTTTTGGAAACTTCAAATTTCGTGATTCCCCGATATTGGTTTGAAAACCTGTAATCTCCCAGATGTAACCACCACCAATTTCCGGTTCCGTAATTTCGTCGGGATTTAAGGTTGCAATGTCTACCCGTCCTTTATCCGGTTTAATTTTCTCCATGAATACGTAAATGCCCTGATATTCGCCGTTTAAAACCAATTCAACCAGTTGAGTCCGGCTGGCCCACCAGCCGTTCTTACGCGACATGCAATTGGCCAAGCCATTTCGAATAAAAGTATGGTCCAGGTACGAGGCACGTAATATCCAGTCGTTTTCAGCAGGCCATCCAAACAAGGAAACATTGAGGTTTTGTCCCAGGCTATCGCGGGTTTCGAAAGTATACGGTTTTTTGGGAAAACCCTGAGTTGAATTTCCTCTGAGTTCAATACCTATTTGATTGCTGTAGTGATTGTGCTGATCACTTATTTTGTTTAATCGTCCGTTCCCATTGAAAATAATACCCATGTAAGCATTTGTTTTGGGTTCATCTACAATGGTCTTATTGTTATCGGTATTAATAATTAGAATGGGCAATATTGTAGACGTGAATTCATCGTTCGATTCGATGATTGTCTTCCATTCTGCAGCGTTAACTTGTAACGAAATAAAAGCATTGAGCACCAAAAACAAAAAAAGCATGGCCTTCCGGGTACAATTATTTCTAGTATAAAAAATATTTTTTAATGAATTACTCACAAGTTGAAATAGTTAAATTGGACTGTACTGCAATTAAATATCTGTGATTTTTTTGTTTTATTTCGACTAACCAAAGGCTTGCCAAGATATTAAAATTATGCCAAAAGAAAATTAAAAGGACCACATCGTCGGATGCAGTCCTTCTAATTAGTATTGTATTATTCGTGAAATCAATTCCTTATTTCCTGATCACTTTAAATGTTTGTACCGTACTGTTATTTTCAACGCGGATGAGATAAATACCAGGCTTTTCTGTATTGATTTTGGTTTCGATCATATTCGATTTCCGTGTTTCAATTTTAGAACCGGTAAGATCATACACCGAAATGGTACTCATGCTACCGTCTGTTTTAACGGTAAAGTAGGTATTTGAAATGGTTGGGAAAACCTTAACTGATGAACTACTTAGATCGTTAACACCTGTTTTTACACTGAAATTTATGCTGTAGGTTCGTTTGCTCACACCATCTTCAGCGGTGACTACCACAGTGGTTGTGCCAGGCAATCCTGCAGCTTTATTCACCACCACGCTTGCATTAGTTTCGGTAGCAATACCTACAACAGTCGGAACCTGAGTGGTCCCACTTGGTAATTTCACATCATAACTTAGAATGGCAGTATTAAAGCCATTGATTGCGACTCCATCCACTGTTAACGAGGACAATGAAGCATCGTCAGAAACGGCTACTTTATACACAATGTTATAGGTGATTTTGGTAACACCATCTTCAGCTGTGACAACAATGGTGGTTGTTCCCGGCAGTTTATCGGCGGGAGTGATGACCATTGAAGCATTTGCGTTACTTACGGTTCCTGCTACTGTTGGGATTGTTGTTGTTCCCTTTGGAAGATTAACTTCGTAGTTGAGTACATAAGGTTTAAAGTTTTCAGGCGTAACACCATCAATGCTTAAAGCGGATAATGTTGCCAGCGAAGTGATGTTATCTGTTGGGAAGGTTAATGAGCGCAAGGCCACGGTTTCAGCATTCATAGCACCACTATAAATGTTCATTTCGTAGATTGAACCTAACCAGGTTGGATCACTCCAACCGCTCTTACCGATCCAGGCATTCTCCAAACTAAGCTTGTTGATGTTAACGTTAGCAGGAAGTGGAACCTCAGAGATCAGTTCACCATTGATGTACCACTGTATGACATCGTAGGTAAGCACGGCAACATAATGATACGCCACTCCATTTTGAGCTTGTGGGCCACTGGCAGTGGCTTCAGTACCGGTGATAACATCTGCACGACTGGCATTATCCCCACGGGTAGGTTGTATCCAGAAAGAATTACTACCGGTTAAACCTCCAAAATAAATCAGCATGGTAAAAGTAGTATTGTTACCACTTAGCACATAGGCCTCTAGCGTAATTGAAGGATAGCTGTTAATGGCAATTTCTTCAGCCGGTAAGGTGATAAAGTTACCCGTTTCAGTGGAAATAAAAGTTCCGTCGACAATTTCACCGGAATTAATTACTCCATCAGCAGCGCCAACTACATCCTGTGCGGTTCCATCGGCAAAAGTGTAGGAGTGTTTAAGTGTAAGTTCGGTATCCACTAAATAGGAAATAATATAGTCGTAAGAGCTCGCGCCGTCGGCAGTTTTTACGGTAATTACAATTTGACCACCTTCAGGGTTTATCGTGACATTTCCTGCTCCTGAAACAGTTACGCCCGACACTTCAGGTTTAGCAACCACCTTTGCAGTTGTTGTTCCAACAGGGAATATCATAGTATAGTTGACTCGTTTTGGTGAAAAATCATTCACGAAATCGAAACCTTCAATATACAAAGTGTCCATATCAAGGTTGGTACGCGGGAAGGATTCAACATAAGTTCCCCCGGTAATTTTACCATGAAGTTTATTGCTGGTTAATTCAACGGCCTGAGCTGTGTTTGGTAAATCGAAATTCCAATATCCCACCAGGTTTGCTTCGTTACCTTTTAAAACAGCGAACTTGTTTTTGTCAATGGTTTCTTTTGATAGATTGGTATTCCAAATTCGAACTTCGTCGATTGCTCCTTTGAAGGCTCTGTTGGTCGCTGATTTGTCATATCCAATATATACATTGCTAGCAGAATAATCAACTGCAACGTTGATGTCTTCCTGAGTAGTTTCTACACCATCCAGATAAATCGTTCGCATGTTGTCGGTTACAACAAAGGCAACATGATGCCATGCATCGGATATGGCCTGACCAGCATTAATTCCATCGTAATCGGTATCTGAATTACTCATACCAATAATGTTATCATTGTCGAGGTACTGTATTCCACCATTGTCGTTATTTGCGGCATTACGTCCAAAAATAAGTCCGGTACGTGATAGTTGAGAACCTTCTGGTTTAAACCAAAGTTCCATGGTATAAGGAATTTTATTGATAGGAAGCCCGGAGATATTGATGTTACTGTTATCACCGTTCACACCTGACAGTCTGATCGCGTGGTTTTTTCCATCAGCTTCTACAATATTTACCTTATAAATTAGGGTGGTTGATTTGTCAAAAGAAGTAACTGTTATTGTTGCACTTCCTTTTCCATTTGTCAAGGTGATTTTCCCATCGCCTTTAACTGTGGCATTAGGGAATTTTGGTTTGGCACCAATTGTTAATGAAGTAGTTCCTTTTGGCACTACCACCGTATATTCAGTCACTGCGTCGCTTAAAATTGGATCGAGTGCTCCGGCCGATAATTCAAAATTACCCATTAAAGCTACCGCATCACCTTTTTCAACAAAAATGGCTACATAGTAAGTATATTGTGATCCATCCAATCCGGTTACAATAATTTCGACATCGATGCCTTTATCATCAAATTTAACCATTCCACCAATTATTTCGTTTCCGAAACCATCGAACATCTTGATGGTTGATCCTGTTTCTGTGGCTACTCCAGTTAATTTCAATGAAGTAACACCATAAGGAACAGTGATTTCGTAATCGCTAAGTTCTGAGTCAAAGCTGGGATCTAAAGTGCCTACACTTGAGGTAAGGCTGGCTAAGGTTGGAATTGATGTCTCTATTGGGATGTCCAATGCATGTGCAGCAATGGTTGTTTCGTCCATTACTCCGCTGTAAATGTTAAACTCCAATACTGTTCCCAGCCATGTTGGGTCGCCGCTATATCCTCCGCGTCCAATCCAGGCAAAGTCGTTGCTCAGGGCTGAAACGCTATTGGTGCCGGTATATTCTGTTGTACCAACCAAAGCACCATTCACATATAAGCTGATGTTCGTTTTGGAAAGGATAACAAGCAGGTGATATATTTCATCCAGGGTATTTACTGCCTCACCGTCTACCGGGGTTTCAAAATTCCATGGTTCTGTGTCGCTTCCACAGGAAATTGCAGCACGGACTCCACCGCTCCAATGCTGGGCAGCTAAAAAAGTTCCGTTGGCACCAAGCCCGCCAACCGATCCACCAAAATACCAGAGCATGGCATTTGTGGGGGCCGCGCTACTTGCAATGGTATAGGCCTCAAAAGTTACACTTTCATAAGTGTTAATGGCGATGTTGGCTGCAGGGAGTTCAACGTATTGATTGTTTGCTGAGGTGACGTAGGCACCATTTATAATATTTCCCCCAACAAGAGTACCATGCGCAGTACCGACTTCGTCAGCTGCTGTACCATCGGTAAAAGAATAGGAATGTTTTAAAGTTAATGCATTTGACTCCGCAAATGTATAACTCATTAACAAACTCAAAAAACTAATAAGTAGAAGTTTTCTTTTCATAGTATTCGGATTTAATTTTACTGCTTCGATTTAGATCAATTGTTATTTTATAAAGTTAATGGAATGAATTAATATCATTAAGAACAAATTCGTCAATGTCTATTATTTTTTTGACTCAAATTAGAAAAAATATACTTTATAAAAAAACGTTCAAAGTCTATTGCGTGCTCTCTAAGGTAGGCGTTTTTAAAGACTATTTGTAGGTGAAATGATTTTTAAAGTGCTTAGCTTTGCGATCCATACGTTTGACAAAAGTAATTCTGTTTTGAAGTATTAAACTTGTAGTAAGTTGTCGTTTAGTGGTATGTGCCGGTTTTTGGATCACTGCTTTTTGCTGGCGTTTTCAGTTTGACGCCTTTTGATATGACCATATTTAGAGTGATTGATTCATCTTTTTTGTTCTATCGTTCACCTCGCGGCGCTGGATGGGCATAAAAATAAACCGAATTGTCCGCTAATAATACACAATTAGACACCTTAAAACTTCATGAGGCCAATACTTTTAAAAATCAAGCGAAAAGGGCTTTTTGTGTGCGAAAATCGAAATTATTACACTTAATCTTGATTTTTTTTCATCTTAATCAAAGCAGCTTTCTTACTTTTAAATGAATTTTATAAATTAACGTGATATGAATTTTAAGTCATTGATAGTTATTGTGTTATCGGTTGTTTTTGGTGAATTGCTTTTTGCCCAGGATTTTGATGCCATTAAAACGAATGCCGATCAAGCCTACGTGAGCAATAATTACCCAAAAGCGTTGGAATTATACCAACAAATCCTAAATGGGGCTGAAGCTGACTCTGCCGATATGGCTCTAATTTATAGCAATGCAGGAATGTGTTGTACGCAATTAAATCAATCAAATGAGGCTATTGCTTACTTCAAAAAAGCGGTAAGTTACAAGGTACCGCAACTTATGATTTACGATAAGTTAATTGAAATGACCAAAGCCGCAAAAGATTATAAAAATTATGAATTTGCGCTCTTACACAAACTGGAAGAATTTCCTGATTTTATTGGGGATGTCAATTCAAAATTGGCCTACCATTATTACAATACCCAACAATATGACAAAGTGTTAGAGGTGACCAATACTTTAATCGAATGGTACCCCGATAATGCCAAGTATTGGTTGTTTAATGCAGTTGCCAGGCAAAACCTGAATGACTTGCCGGGGGCCGAAAAAGCTTACGACAAGGTTTTAGTTCTTGATCCTGAACAAGCAGGTGCAAATATGGGAAAAGGTATGATTCTGTATAACCGAGCTACTGCAATGTACGATAAAATGAAAAATGCATACGACGCTTTGGACAAACCTGATCGGGTTGATTATTCCAACTACCGTAAAGAAATAGAAAAACCTAAAGCTATTTTTGCCAAAGCGCTACCTTATTTGTTGAAAGCATATGAAAATAAAGCCTATGCAAGTTTAAGCGGAATCATAAAAACCACCTATTTGAGGTTAGAGGATAAACAAAATGCAGACAAATACTAAACAATAAGGCCTATGTTGCCTATGGTAAAATAGGACCTATCGAAAAAATACAAGTAGTAGACGAAAAAATACTACGGCACATGAATTCTTTATACTTATTGGCTGATTTGGGAGGAAAAGTTAAATAAGACGGAGGTAGTTTTACCTGAAGTATAAAAAGTGATCCTCCAAATACTAATTGACAACACGCTAACTAACTAAATAATGCTTTGAAGACACGAGGCTTAATATCTTGTTTAATTGTAAAATTAAAAGCAATGCTAATTATGCCATTGCTTTGTTTGCCATTTTTGGCATTTACGATTGAAAAAGTAGAAGTTGTGCGTATAAATGATACCGTGCTTTCCCTTGACAGGCCTGTTGAATATACGCCAATAAAACAAAATGCAGGATGGCCATCGTGGTCATCAATCAATGCCAAAGAGAACGTATCTCACCTCTTGGGATACAACGAACCCGATCATACCGAACAATCAAATGTTAGAGTGGACGAAGCCGTGGCAAACTGGCCCGACTATTTGGCTTCAGGACTTCGGCTGGGGGCACCTGCTACAACAAATTTTGGATGGTTGTATGAATTTATGGATAAGTGTGAAGCCTTAAATTACCGTGTAGATTTTGTGGCTGTTCATGCCTACTGGGGCGGTAAAACTCCAGCCAATTGGTACAAGGACATAAAGTATATTCACGACAGGACCGGACGTCCCTTATGGATTACTGAATGGAACAACGGAGCCAACGGGACCAACGAGTGGTGGCCTGCCGATAAAATAGCTCAACAAAACAAACAATTGAATGATATAAAAGCCATTTTAAACGTGTTGGATACGGCCAGCTTTATTGAACGTTATTCAATTTACAATTGGGTGGAGGATAAAAGAGCCATAATTCTAAACGGTGAACTGACTCCGGCGGGCGAATATTACGCGAATTCGAATTCTGCTATTGCATTTAATAAAAAAAATGAAGTGATTCCTTCCAAATGGAAGAATTCAAAACCCTTACTCGCCAATCGTTATTTATCCTTGGCGAATAAAATTAAATTGACGTGGACCGATGCGAATGCTGATTTGTCATTAGCCTATAAATTAGAAAAAAAAGCGAATAAAATATTAGATATAAGTACATTGATCACTGGGGTATATTTGCTTAAGGTGGAAAGTCTGAGCTCAAAACTATTTATTTGTCGATGAGAAACTCTGGTAGCGATAGACCAAATTGATGTCTTTATTGTAAATTGAAAGGAAAGAAATAAACAAATTAATCATATGAAAATAAACCTTTGGAACCAACACTTCAGCAAACCACTGATTATGGCCGCATTGCTGATCAGTACACTTTGGCTTGTGTCCTGTAGGGATGAATATTATTACGATGATGAGGAACCCGATTGGCTGGGGGCCAGCATTTACGATTATCTTAAGGATGATGGACATTATTCGTATTATGTCAGACTTATTGAAGATACGGATTACAAAGAGATTTTGGCAAAAACGGGTAGTAAAACCTTGTTCGTTGCTAATGACGATGCCTTTGCTCGTTTTTTCACTAACAATGTTTGGGGAGTTACTTCTTTTGATGCGCTAACGGTTACCCAAAAGAAACTCATTCTGAAATACGGCATGCTCGACAATGCCTATCTGATTGAGACCCTGGCTAACTATAACAACGGAAGTTTGCAAAAAGGTACAGCCATGCGCAGGTCAACTTCTTTATCGGAATACGATAGTATTCGTTTTGAAGTGGGCGATGAGCTACCTTTAAATAACCATTGGAATGTCTATCGCGAAAAGGGCATTAACCTGATCGATTATAGTTTGTTAAATACTTCAGGAGCTTATCCTTTGGTCCATTTTCTTCAACGCTCCTTAGAGAATGCCGGAATATCGGATGTTGATTTTGAATTAATTACCGGCACTACACGTGAGCCGGGCGATGCACACATTTTTAACAATAAAGTGATTGAGCGAGACATCACCTGTAAGAATGGCTACATTCATGTACTGGAAAATGTAATGACTCCGCCAAACAACATGGCACAGTTTTTAAAAGAAAATAAGAACACACAATTATTTTCATCCTTGCTGGAACGTTTTTCTGCTCCTTATTATTTCGATGAAGTTAATTTAGAGTACGTACAAACCCATCCTGGTTTTACTGACTCATTATTCAGTAAAGGCTATTATGCAAATTATGGTGGTCTCGATGTTTATCCAAACGGTCAAGTCATCAATACCGAATTGCTTTTGCCGTTTAACCCTGGATGGAACAATTATATTGGAATCACAAACGATGCTGCACTCCAGAACGATATGGCTGCAATTCTTGCTCCAACCGATGAAGCAATGGATAGCTATTTTAATTCAGGGAGTGGATTGGTGCTCAAACAACGCTACGGTGCGTGGGCAAATATTCCTGATGATATCATTGCCTTGTTATTGAAACGCCACATGCGCGAATCCTTTACTCAAACAGTCCCCAGCAGGTTCGATAAAATGAACGATAGCGAAAATTCACCTATTTTGGTGAGTCAGTCCGATATTGAAAGTTCATACGTGGGAGTAAACGGAGTCGTTTATCAAACCAAAAAGGTTTTTCCTCCCGACGATTATGTATCCATATATGGACCTGTTTTGTTTAGTACCAATGCAAAGGTGTTTAACTGGGCCATTCGCCGTAACGATTTTCGATTGTATTTGAACTCCCTGGTGAGTAAGTACAGCTTTTTTGTCCCTACCGATGAGTTTTTTAATTCATACATCGATCCGGTTTCCTATGGAAAAGATGTTCCAGGAGTAATTAAGTACTGGTACAACGAAGAAGATGAAACAGTAAATGGTACTGTTTATAGTTATAACATTGAAACCAATGAAATTGGTGATTCGGTAGCCCTTATTGAAAGTCCTGCTTTTTTATCGAATCGCTTACTGGATTTATTGGATCAGCACATAGTTGTTGATGGTGTTGAAGCCGGTGATGGTTACTATTTCACCAAAGGAGGAAACGCTTTGAAAATTGAAGGTAGCGGAAGCAACTTAAAGGTAAAAGGTGGTGGAAATATTAAATTGGGCACACAATCGAATGTTGTAGGCGTTTATTCACAACAAAATGGAACAACCTATTTTATCGATAATCCAATTCAAACACCTCTGCAATCCGTTTATAAAATAGTTAGTGAAACCCCTGAGTTCAGCGAGTTTTTTAATTTATTATCTGGTTTTCCACCTACATCGCAATCGGCCATTTTTGTTAAAAAAGCCAACTTTTCAGGAATTGATTATAACATTAAATTCTTCAATACCTTTAATTATACAGTCTACATTCCAAGCAATGCAGCCATACTAAAGGCCATTGCCGATGGGATTATTCCTACCTGGGATCAAATTGACAATTCCGAAGATTTAGACACTCAAAATGCCTTGATTAAAAAATTGGAACGCTTTTTACGCTATCATTTTCAAGATAATTCAGTTTTTATTGGTGGCAACCCCATAGATGCCTTGTATCAAACAGCTACCATAAAACAAAATGAAGATGAAAGCAGATTCCTGACCTATCAGGACAAGTATTATAAACTTGGCCTTGAAAGTGATGGGAATGGATTAACGCTATCAACTGAATCGAATGAAAGTTATGGCAACAAAGCAGTTCACGTTGTGACTACAGGAGGTCTGTATAATTTAATGGCGCGCGATTATATCTTTAATAATTTGCCATCAACATTTAACGAGATAGACGGATCAGGTGTTGGAACCCAGTTTTCATCATCCATCATTTACACTTCATCCACTGCTGTTATTCATCAAATCGATAACATTTTGAGATTCGAATAATACACTTATGACTATGAAATTCAAAATAACCACAGGAATAATTCTTCTTTTACTAATTAGTTTGTCCGGTACTTTATTTGGACAGGCACCTAGTCCTTACATCATTGTTCAGGGTAGTGTTAAAGACCCCAACAATGAAACGCTTGTAGGAGTTAGTGTAATTGAAGTAGACAGCAAGAACAGGTACATGAGCGCTACGATAACCGATTACAATGGTCAGTACGTATTAAAAGTTCGGAACCCTCAGAATAAAATTGTGTACAGTTTTATTGGTTTTAAAACGCAACAGCAAGAGGTGGGATCACGTCGAAAGATCGATGTTGTGTTAAAAGAAGAAATGCAGGAAATTGCCGACGTAATTGTAAAAGCTGAAAGAGTGCACAACGACGGCAACTTCAAAATACCCGAACGAGAAATTTCAACAGCCGTGCAAACCATCGATGCCAAAGCTTTTGAAGGTGTTCAGGTGACATCGCTCGACGATGCCTTGCAAGGGCGTATTGCAGGATTCGATATTGTGTCCAACTCGGGTGACCTTGGAAGCGGCACTACCATGCGTATTCGCGGAACTACTTCGATAAATGCAAGCAGTGAACCCTTAATTGTAGTGAATGGTATTCCCTATGAAGTTCAAATTGATCCTACTTTTGACTTTGCCAATGCCAGTCAGGAACAGTTTGCCAACATGTTGAGTATTAACCCTGATGATATCGAAGATATTACGGTATTAAAAGATGCCGCATCAACAGCAATTTGGGGATCGAAAGGTGCCAATGGAGTATTGGTGATTAAAACAAAACGAGGAGTAAAAGGACCAACCAGAGTCCAGTATTCCTACAGACTTACACGTGCAGTTCAACCCGAGGGATTAAAAATGTTGAATGGTGATGAATATACCATGATGATGAAACAAGCTTATTTTAATCCAACACAAAATGAAAATGCTGCCAACGTGCGCGAATTTCTGTATGACCAGCAGTTTCCTGAATATGAAAATTTCAATAACAATACCGATTGGGTAAAGGCGGTTTCACAAACGGCTTTTAAACACGATCATTACCTGACAGTATCGGGTGGTGGTGAGCGTGCCAGTTTTAGGGTTTCCGGAGGTATTCTAAAGGAAACAGGTACGGTGATCGGGCAAAGTTTGGATCGATTTTCTTCCAGAGCTTACCTCGATTATGCCATTTCGGACCGCATCCGGTTCATTTCTGAAATTTCATTTACCTACACCGATAATGATCAGAACTGGAGATTGGGAAATGGAGCGCCCTGGATGGATAAACTTTCCCTGTTGGATATTGCCTACCGTAAAATGCCTAACATGAGCATTTACGCACAGGATTTAGAAGGCAACGATACCGATGTATATTACAATATCGATCGTACTTCCTCATTGGGCTCCGATCAACGCGATCTAAGGAATCCCATAGCATTGGCCAACCTGGCAACCAATAACATTAAAAACTACAGGATTTTACCCACATTCAGGTTAAATTACGATTTAACCGATCCGGAAGAACAAATTTTGCGCTACGCCATGTACATCACCTTCGATGTAAACAACAATAAAAATTCGATGTACCTGCCGCGTGAAGTATCCAACGTCGATTGGAACAACCAATCGGCCAACCTTGCAAGTAGTAACGACTCAGAAAATCTGACCGTTATGGCCGATAATAATCTGACCTGGCAATCAAAGTTTTCCAATGCCGATCATAATCTGTTACTCTATGGATCGTATCAGCTTCGAATGGGAAATTATTCCACTCAGGGGATCACCACTGCCAACCTGCCATCAGGTGAAATTGTAGATGCATCAGCCGTTGGCTACCTGAGTGATCTATCAACAGGACGTTCAGCCTACCGATCGAACGCATTGTTAGCCCGTGCCCATTATTCTTATAAATCGCGCTATATTGTAAGTGCTACTTTCCGTCGCGATGGCAGTACAAAATTCGGAGCAGATAGGAAATATGGTAATTTCCCCGGAATTTCAGCAAAATGGATCATTTCAGACGAAGAATGGATGATGAGTACCAAACGTTGGTTAAGTATGTTGGCCATTCGACCAAGCTGGGGAATTAGTGGTAACCAACCCGATCAGGAATACCTGCATTTTAGCCGGTATAGCCCTTATGGAAGTTACCTTGGACAAACCGCAACACGGCCTACCACATTGCAGTTATCCGATTTGAAATGGGAAACCACCACTTCGATGAACTATGGATTGGATTTAGGCTTTTGGGACGATCGGATTCAAATGGAATTGAACATTTACAATAAGCGAACTGAAGATCTTTTGTTTAAGAACCTAGGCTTGCCAACTTCATCGGGATATGCTGGAATCGCATGGCAAAATGTTGGAATTATGGACAACAATGGTTGGGAATTTAACTTCCACACCAACAATGTTGTGAAAGCGAAGGATGTAACTGTTGACTTCAATTTTAACCTTTCCAATTATGTCAATACCATTGTTGAAATGGATGCCAACGTGTTGGCCAATTACAACGGCGAATACGACTACAGCAATGGCACCTATCTGTCGCGTTTGCAGGAAGGAAACTCTTATGGTTCAATTTATGGCTTTAGGTACAAGGGAGTTTATCAGTACAACGAATATGTTCCGGGCGATCAGGAGAATGCTCCGGTTGCCAGGGATGCCAATGGTAAGGTATTTACCGATGAAGATGGAGAACCACTTCCGATGTATTTTGCGTACGGTAAGAGTAATGCCTATGAATTTCAGGGTGGTGATGCCATTTATGAGGACATCAATAAAGACGGTTCAATTGACGAACTGGACATTGTATACCTGGGTAACTCCAATCCAAAGGTAAACGGTGGTTTTGGGAGTACCTTGCGCTACAAAAATTTTGCATGTACAATTTTCTTTAATTTTCGTTACGGAAATAAAATTGTAAATATTGCCCGCATGAATGCCGAAAACATGTACACCGTGAACAACCAAAGTAAGTCAGTGAACTGGCGATGGAGAAAAGACGGTGACGTAACCAATATGCCGAGGGCCTTGTACAATTATGGTTACAACTGGCTGGGTAGTGACCGTTATGTTGAAGATGGTTCATTTACACGTTTAAAACACGTGACCTTAAATTATCGGGCTCCTTCGAAAAAATTACAGAAATACAACATTCAATCGCTGAATTTCTATTTGACGATGAATAACTTATTTGTATGGACAAACTATTCAGGAGTTGATCCTGAAGTAGGCTACGGTTCATTTAGTGTAAGTAAGGACGAAGCAAACACGCCACGTTCAAAGGATATCACTTTGGGCATTTCGTTGACCTTTTAAATAGTTGACCATGATGAAGAAAATATATACGATAGTATTAGCTGTAATTCTCCTTTTAATGGGAAGCAGCTGTTCCAATTGGCTGGACATAAAGCCTGAAAGTGAAATTGTGTTGGATGATTACTGGCAGGACGAAAGCCAGGTTAATCAGGTATTGGCGGCATGCTACAAATCGTTAACAGAGACAAGTGCCATGCAACACATGCTCGTTTGGGGAGAATTACGCTCCGATAACGTGACCATTGGTCGTGCAATGCCAACAGATATGTACCAAATATTGAATTTTGATATCTCTCCTTCTAATTATTACAGCGAATGGGGATCAATGTATACCACCATCAATTATTGTAATAATTTGTTGCATTATGCTCCTGAAGTTGTGGCATTGGATGCCAATTTCACCGAAACAAAATTGCATTCCATCGAAGCAGAAGCATTGGCCATTAGAGCATTGGCTTATTTTTACCTGGTACGTACTTTTGGAGAGGTGCCTTTGGTGAATGAACCCAGTATTGCTGATGTGCAGGAATACCGAATTCCAAAATCAAGTGAAACACTTATTCTCTCTCAATTGGTTGAAGACTTGAATACGGCAATTCGTTATGGTAGAGATGAATTTGATACCAACGCCAATACAAAAGGTCGTTTTACCAAAAACGGGATGAGGGCTTTATTGGCCGATATCTACCTCTGGCAGGATAACTATTCCGAATGTGTGGCCTTATGTGAACAGGTCATTGCCGATCCAAACCTGGAATTGGTGGAAGGCGAAGATGTCGTTAGCGATGTGTTTTCTGATGGAAATTCAAGCGAAAGTATTTTTGAACTTCAATTTGATAAGGACATTCAACCCAATTATACGGTGAATGATTTTTACGGATCGTATAGCATTCGTGATGGTTATTATAGTTTCCCTGCAATATTGGTTACCGGCGATTACAGTCCATTTAATTACCGTATCGCTTCCGGTTATGAAAGTGAAAAGGATTTAAGGGAGAAGGATTTTATACGTCAGGAAGTAGGCGGTGATCGTTATTTTGTTTTTAAATATGCAGGATATTTGAGAACAGAGGACCTGAATGAAAAAAGTACTTATTACTTTAGAAACTCCACTCCAAACTGGATTGTATATCGCTTGCCTGATGTGATGCTCATGAAAGCTGAAGCTTTGGTGCAATTGGAATCCAACAATGATGAAGTTTTACGTTTGGTGAATGCAACCTATCTTCGCTCAAATCCGGAAGATGCTGATTCACTGACGATGATGAGCTACTCCAGCAAATATGAATTGGAGCGTCTTGTATTGCGGGAGCGTCAGCGCGAGTTAATGTTTGAAGGCAAACGCTGGTTCGACCTGATGCGTTTAGCCCGTCGTGAAAATTCGCCAAGCGCTTTGTTAAGTTATGTGACGAAGAAATTTAGTGGAAATTCAAGTGCCGAGTATTCTAAAATGTCGGTAATGGATGCACTCTATATGCCCATTCACACCAAAGAATTGGAGGCCAATTCGGCATTAGTACAAAACCCTTTTTACGAACTTGAAGGGGAGAAATAATTGTAAGTAAAATTCAATGAAAATGAATAAGATGAAAATTTTCAGAAACATGAACCAGATAATTCACAAGAAGATGACCACTCGCAAAAATACGATATGGTTTCTTGGAATAATTTCATTGGTATTAACCATGGGAGCTTGCAATAGTGATGATGTAGGTGACAACTATTATACCTTTACCGGTGAAACAATGGGTGAGTACATCGAAAATAGGCCTGAAACCTATTCCGAATTTACTAAAATGTTGGATACCACCGAGGTGATGGGCCTCTTAAAAGCATATGGTAAATACTCCTGTTTTGTACCAACCAATGAAGCCATTTTTAACTACTATGAAAAGCGAGGCAAAAATTCTATGGAAGATTTTGCATTGGATTCCATAAAAAAGATGGTATATAACCACATAATCAAAGATTACATTCTGGATACGGATATGTTTTTTGATGGATTTCTTCCTAATCTCACCATGAGCGGGCGTTATTTAAAAGTGAGTTTCGAGCCATCAAGCACAGGGGTGGTTTATATCCTGAATGGCAGTTCAGCAATATTGACGAAGGATATATTGGTACACAATGGAATAGTTCATGCCATTGATCATATGCTGGCACCTACCGAAAATACAATAGTGGAAGCCATTGCTGCCGATAAACAATTTTCACTTTTCTTCTCAGCCTTGGCTGCTACCGGTTTGCATGAAGAACTCATGTTAATTGATGATCCTTTCTATGAACCGCCGGCTAATTTGCTCGATCGCGATGGCGTTGTACAGGGACATGGAATTTTAACCAGTGTGCCTAAGTCGAAAAAATATGGCTATACCGTGCTGATGGAAAGTGATCAGACCTACCAAAATAATGGAATTACAACTCTGGATGATTTGGCTGCATTTGCAAAAAGTATCTACGATCAGGTTTATCCTCAAGATGCCGGTATTACCGATGTTAAGGATCGAAAAAATAGCCTGAACCGTTTTGTAGCCTATCACCTGATCGATAAAAAAATTCCCAGCAAATTATTTATTGAAACCTGGGATAACACTGGAATGAACTTCGAAACAACAGGGGAAACACATTCCATCAAATCGGTCGATATGTTCGAATACATCGAAACCATGTGTCCGAATACGCTTATAGAAGTACGAACCATTCGGACTTCGAATGAATACAATGTTTTCAACATGACAAGTGGTTCAGCAGGAATACGCTTGACAGCCAATTACGATAACGATGCCATCAATGGGGTGTATCACGAACTGGATAATATTTTATACTATTCAAGGGACGTTGAACGTATGTTGACCAGTAAACGCTTAAGAATGGACGCTGCCAGTTTTTTCCCTGAACTGATGAACAATAACATGCGAATTGGTGGATCAAAAATTGAAAATCCTTCCATCGAATGGGATTTTCCCGATGGTTATATCAAAAGGGTAAAAACTTCGGAAACCACCGTATTCGGCTACATTAGTTCAGATGATCGTTTTCTGGATTACCAGGGTGATGAGGTTTTTCTGACGGGAATGTATGATTTTACCATTACGACACTGCCTATTCCTGCTGGAACCTATGAAATACGATTTGGTTGGCAGCCAACAGGTGGCCGTGGTGCAGCTCAGTTGTACTGGGATGGAAAACCTTGTGGAATCCCACTCGATTTGCGTATTGATGCGCTGGATCCTAAAATTGGATACGTACGACCTGGTACTGATACGGCTGACCCCGAAGGTTTTGAAAATGATAAAATGATGCGCAACAGGGGATACATGAAAGGGCCTGCAAGTTTTAAGGTCATCAATGAAGCCTGGTATGTTGGCACCGGTAGAATGAGTGAACGTGCTTTACGAAAAATACTAGGCATATTTACTTTTGACGAGGCGGGAACACATGAGTTCTCTGTAAAGGCTGCGCGTTCAGGTCAGTTTATGTTCGACTATCTTGAATTTGTCCCTGTTGAAGTGTTGGAAACGGAAGATATTTATTAAACCATGGAAAAATTAAATCGAATGAATAATATACCTCGAAAACGTGTGCTCTCCATTTTACTGCTTGCCGCATTTTTTGCCACGGCTTGTACCAAAATATGGGATGAACACTACAACGAAGAAAACTTCGACCTGCCTGATTATGCCCTGTACGATTACATCCAATCGCAAGGTGACTTAAGCATCTTTGCCGGCATGTTACAAAGTACAGGCTACGATACCATCCTGAATGCTTCACAAACGTTTACCGTTTGGGCACCAACCAACGATGCTCTTGCGGGGGTGGATATTGCTAACGAAGCGCTTGTTAAAACCATTGTTCAAAATCATATTGCCCGTAACCGTTACAGCACATCAAATGTAATGATGGAATCAATATTGATGCTTTCAGGAAAACACATTGAACTGGACCGGATGGCAGATGGATTTCGGTTTGGTGAAAAAAGTATGGTGAACAGTGATATTCCAGCTACGAACGGATTGGTACATACCATCAGTAATTATGTGCCCTATGTGCGAAATATTTGGGAATATATTGGAAGTGGTGAAACAATTGATTCATTACGAACTTATATGCTCAGTCAAACCGAAAGTGTCTTCAGACCTGATTTGAGTGTTGAAATTGAGGTAAATGAAGATGGAAATCCGGTTTATGATTCAGTATATGTAATTTCTAATGTAGTGTTGGATAAATTAGGTGATCTGGCATCGGAAGATACAGTTTATACCGTTCTTTTACCCAATGATAATGCCTGGAATTTAGCCTACAACAAGCTACAACAGTATTATAATATTCCTGAAATATTTGGAGGTGCAACTAGAAAAAGGGATTTGATTCGATGGAACATTGTAAAAGATATTGCTTTTAGTGGATTGGTGGATGAACCTGCCTTGCTCGATTCTGCTGTGTCCACTTCACGAACCATTTTTCAAAATCCTGCTTATCTTTTTGAAGGTGCAAATCAGGTTAAACTGAGTAATGGTTTGGCCTATGTCACCAACGAACTTGCTTTTCCCGATACCGTTTCCTGGATTCATGAGATCAGGATCGAAGCCGAAAGTACTGTGGGCCGTTCGAATGTGAATTCTAATATTTTTGGCAGAAGTGATAATAATGCCGGCGTATCCAATAAGCGATACATATTGGTGGAACCAACCGGAACAAGTAACATCGCATTGTCGAGTGTCACTTTTTCAATCCCCAATACCTTGTCGGCCAGTTACAATATTTATTGTGTTTTTGTACCAACAGCATTTTCAAATCCAACGGACCTTTTACCCATGAAACCAAAATTTGTACTGACTTATCTACGACAAACTGAGGGAAGAACAAGCCGTAAGAATTTTATTCCTGAAGTTAGTACTACCGATCCAAATGGGATAACTAAACTATTTGTTGGTGAATTTGATTTTGAATTTGCGAATATAATAGACGAAGACTACTCCGATGTTGTGGTAACATTTGAGGTGACCAGTGATGTGAAAATTGATCAAACTGATACTTACAACCGTTCCATGCGAATCGATTGTATCATTTTGGAACCGATTCTGAAATAGGTTTAAAATAGTTAGGATGCATATGAGACAAAATATAAAATTGAAACAAGCCTATCATACAATTTCTTCCATCATTAGAAAATTGAAGGACCTGATTCATGGATTTCCAAGTGAAATAAAATCGAACCGAATGAACCGTTTATTAAAGACAAATGGCCTGAACGCCTATTTCCATACAATGCTTCTAATCGGATTAATCATCCTTTCATCGTCTGGTTGGGCTCAAGAATCAGCTGTAAAGGATGTAAAATCCTTTAAGCTTAGTGGACTTGTTCGGGATGCCATATCGAAACAACCGCTTGCTGCAGCTCAAATTACCAGCTTTAACAGCGTGGTGGCTGCTACAACCAATCAGGATGGGAAATTTGAAATTGAACTTGCAACAAGTACCGATGTATTGGTGATTACTGCCTACGATTACAATACCAGAGAAATCACGGTGAATGGCTTAAGCGAGTTGGAAATCGATCTTTATTCAGAGGCGTTTTCATCTGCCTATACAAGTATTAATGGCCTAAGCAATCGTCGAAAGGTTTCGCAAAACACTGCAGCTGCAAGTCAAATCAACGACTTGAATTACCTGGGTTTTGCTTCGGTTGATGATCCCATTCAAATGGCATTGGGAGGCGATGTAAGAACAATTAAACGTTCAGGAGTTGATGGAATTGGCTCATCCTTTTTTATTCGGGGTTTCAATTCGTTGAACGCCAATGCGCAACCTTTATTTGTAGTGGATGGGGTGATCTGGAACAATCATTATGATGTAAATTCCTTGCACGATGGCTATTTTATCAATTCCCTCGCGGACATTGATTTGCAGGACATTGAAAGCGTTACTGTGGTGAAGGATGGTACGTCCATTTATGGCAGTAAAGCTGCCAACGGGGTTATTCTGATCAATACCAAAAGAGGGAAAGGAAAAGCAACCATGATAACATTCAATGCCATGGGGGGAATCACTCAAAGTCCAATGGCTATACCAACAATGGACGGTGACCAATATCGAATTTATGTTACCGATTTATTGGGTGGCATGGAAAACGTAGGTGATTTTGGATCACATAATTTTTTAAACGATAATCCAACCAATCTGAGCTACAAAAAATATCACAATGTGACCGATTGGAATGAATTACTTTATCAACAGAGTACTACTCAAAGTTATAACATTGGTGTGAATGGAGGGGATGATAAAGCTTTGTATTATTTTTCTGCAGGGTATTACAGTAACACGGGTATCATCAGTTCAACCAGTTTTAATCGTTTGAATACCCGATTTAATGCCGACTTCTCCATGACGGATGATGTCTCTATGGGATTAAACATTGGGTTTAGTAATTCCGATCGTGTTTTATTGGACGACGGGGTGAATTTTTATACTTCACCAACTTATTTGGCTGCTATAAAGGCTCCTTTTCTGAATCCGAATACCTATACCACTGCAGGAACATTGACCTCCGATTTTGAGGACAGTGACATTTTTGGTGTTGGTAACCCAATGGCAGTAATCAACAATGCACTCAATACTAGCAAGCATAACCGGTTTAGTCTGGGCATTAAACCAGCTTATCAGATCAATACTAAACTGACTCTGAGCAGTCAGTTCGATTATAGTCTCGATAAGGTGAAAGAGACCTATTACAGTCCCATCGTTGGAGTGGCCGATCGAATGATTGAAGGTTATGGAATTTCTGAAAATATGTTCAGAAGTCAGCAAATGAGAAATGTTTCGATTTTTGACGACACCCGTTTAACTTATCTGAATGCATTCGATGGCGTTCATAACATACAGGCAATTTGGGGTTGGAGATATTTATCCGACTATTACGAATCTGATTTTGCTGAAGGCCATAACTCCGGCACCGATCAGAAACGCAACCTATATGCTGACGAGGACTTCAAAACGAGCGATGGTTTAAACAACCACATCAAATCCATTTCGAATTACCTGAATGTGGATTATAACTACGAAAACCGGTATTTTTTAACGCTTGCTGCAGCTCTGGATGGTTCTTCTCGTTTTGGACGGGAAACTCAGGGGGGTATTCAGTTATTGGGTCGTAGCTGGGGTTTCTTCCCATCGGCCAATGCAGCATGGTTAATTTCATCTGAAAAATTTATGGCAGGTGTCGACCTTATTAATCGTTTAAAGCTGCGTGCCAGTTTTGGACTAAGCGGTAACGACGACCTGGATCCTTACGCCTGGACGACTTATTTTGCCTCAAGCAGATACATCGACCGCGGTAATGGTATGATCATTACAAACATTGGGAATACCGAAGTACAATGGGAAACTTCAGCAAAAATAAACCTGGGACTTGATGCCAATCTATTGAACGACAGACTGGCCTTAACCATTGATGTATACAGTAACCATACCAGCAATCTATTGTCTCTGATGGAACTTCCCGAAGTGAGTGGAAATGGCTACTATTTAGGCAATGGGGGAGAATTAAAGAATACCGGATTTGAGCTTTCATTGGCTTCAAAATTGGTGAATACCAAATTGTTTAAATGGGAGTTAAGTGCCAGTATTGGTCATTATGTCAATGAGATTGTTGCACTACCCAACGGTGATTATAATACGGCAATTTACGAAGGTGAAATTCGCACTGCCGTGGGAAATGCAGCCGGTGTGTTCTATGGATATAAAACGAATGGCGTAATGGCCACCGAAGCCGAGGCTTTAGCCGCTAACCTAAAAATAGTAAACACCAACGGAACAAGCAGCTATTTTACTGCAGGAGACCTCCTTTTCGATGATTTGAATAAGGACAATATTATTGACGAACAGGACAAACAAATTATAGGGGATCCTAACCCCGACATTTATGGTTCTATCCTGAGTAAAATGAATTTAGGGAACCTTAGCCTGAATGCCATCTTCACCTATTCCTATGGCAACGATGTGTACAATTACCGACGTGCCATGCTTGAAGGAGGTTCAGAACTTTACAATCAATCAACGGCCATGTTGGATCGTTGGACACACGAAGGTCAGCAAACCATGATGCCTCAGGCCTCGTTTGGCGATGCAATGGGCAACAGTCGTTTTTCTGATCGTTGGATCGAGGATGGCTCTTACATCAAGTTGAAATCCTTGTCGTTGAATTATAAAGTAAATCTGAAAACTGAATTGATCAGCGGATTAACATTCAGCCTTACAGCCAATAACCTGTTCATTTTATCGAACTACCTGGGACTCGACCCTGAAGTTTCACCCAACAATGCTGTACTGTTTCAGGGAATTGACACCGGTGTAATACCGGCATGCAAAAGTTATTTAATTGGAATCAAACTGAACCTGTAATCCGGTTGACTTAAAACATTAAAATGATGAAGAATTTTAACAAAATATGGATCGTTCTGCTGGCAGTTGCTTTGTTCGCGGTTAGTTGCGATAGCCTTCTGGATGTAAAATCTGAACGATATGCTTTGCCAAATGATCAAATGCTGAATAATCCCAATGCCGTGCTCTACAGCATGAATGGCTTATTCCTTGAGTTGGATCAACTGGCCGATAGCTATGTGCTTCTGGGTGAATTACGCGGTGACTTGCTTGATGTTACTGAAAATGCCGAGCCTTATCTGAAGGCCATTAATGACATTAACATCTCTACCGATAATCCAATGGTAGTCCCTAAAAAATATTATTCCGTTATCAATAACTGTAATTACATTATTCAGACCATTGATACCTCATTGATCCAACATGCTGAAAAGGTATTGTATCGTGATTTTGCCGCTACAAAAGCAATTCGCGCATGGACCTATATGCAATTGGCCTTAAATTTTGGTTCGGCAAAATATTATACCGAACCCATTTTAACCGTTGACGATGCCATGCAGGAATTTCCTGAAATGGAATTTAATGAGTTGGCTGATTTGCTGATACAGGATTTGTTGCCCTGGCGTGACATTGAACTTCCGGAGAACATTTCATTGGGAGCGGATGTAAATAGTATGCAACTTTATTTTCCTGTTCGATTTGTTTTGGGAGAGTTGTACTTATGGAAAGGTGAATACGAACTGGCAGCCAATGAATTTTACCAGCTTATGGTGGACAAGGAATATGTGATAGATCCGATGTACCAATCACGCTTGGAGGTTGAAAACAATGCATTTATCAACTTAATATACGTCAACTGGAGAATGATTTTTGATTTTAATGAAACTGAGAATATTACTATGATTGCCGGTTCAACAGAATATGGTAAAGGTTCATTGATGGATACGTTGATTAGCTACAATAATGAAATTGTCCCTTCTGTACCCGCCATGAATAACTGGAACAACCAGACCTATTATCACAATGCTGATTTAACCAAAGAAGGAGATCTTAGAGGAAATTTGGGATCTTACCTTGATTATGGAAGTTCATTATTAGGGAATAGTAGTACCAGTACTGGAAGAAAGGTGATTTGGAAATATCAGAATCTGAGCACTGAAACTTCAAAAGCCATTATTGTTTACCGCGTAGGATTATTGTATTTACGGTATGCCGAGGCAGTGAACCGCGCAGGCAAACCAAACCTGGCATTTGCTACCATCAAAAACGGGTTAAGTGCAAAAACAATGCTCGTTGATAGCATTGTTCCTCCTTCAGAAAAATTTGTCAGTTATGATGTGGACAGTGCAGGTGTGTTTTATGATTATACCAATTTTGAAGATGTATTGTTCGATGTAAACATTGGTGTTCACGCACGTGGCTGTTACAAAGTTAATCTGGCCAAGGATTACATTATTCCTCCATTGAATTCCTTACAGGATTCGATTGAATATGTGGAAAATAAGATTGTTGAAGAATTGGCTTTGGAGACGGCATTTGAAGGGAATCGTTTCCACGACTTAATGCGTATCGCGATTCGCCGCAATAATCCGTCATATTTAGCCGAAAAAGTGGCCGCTAAGCATACTGAAAATAGCTCAGCTATTCTCACTAAGCTCCAGGATATGAACAATTGGTACCTTCCGAAGAAATAATGAATTAGTTTTTATTTGAAGAATTTTCAAACAGTATAATATGATAAACCCTGGCCATTGCCGGGGTTTGTTATGCTGTTTGTTGTCTGTGAAAGAATAGAAGTTCATCGCACTATGAATTGCCGTTGGCTTCAGCCAACGGATCAGATATCAATTACTCCGAAATTGGTCGATCAATGCATGTTCAAAAAGGGAGTGTTCTGCCATCGACCAAAACAGGAGCATTGTTTTGAAAGGGCCATGGATTTTAGGCCATAGTATAACATCTTGCTTGCCGGTCGATGGTAGGTCTGTACAATTAATTGCATCTGCAGATCGACCTGATTATTCTTTCCTATTCTATTGCCCGTCGGTTAAAACCGACGGCAATTCATTAAAACCGACTTACTATTGATCCTTAAAAACCGATAAATCCCATTCATCGTACCATTTAATACGAGGATTTTCATTTTCAAACGAAATGGGCAACCAAATGTAACGACCATCAATGGGGTTTTTAGGGCGCCATCGATCAGCCATAAAAATAAAGGCATCGGCATGACCTGAAACGGGCAATACAAAGGTGCTTTGGGCATGAAATGTTAATTCAGCGCCTTCGCCGATACATGGATTTCCAAGGGCTTTCCATGGTCCCCAGATGCTTGGAGCCATGGCCAATCTTGCCGCATTTGGATCCCAGCCTGTACAACCTGAGGTGATCATGTAGTAGTTATCCTTGTGTTTGAATAGGGCAGGTGCTTCGTTATGTCCTGCAGGAAATATCCTGGTCCAACGACCCGTGAAATCCAAATTATCGTCGGTCAGTTCTGAAATGTGAATGGTGAGGTTTTCCTCTGATGAATGAATGTGATAAGCTTTCCCGTCATCATCCACAAACAGGGTCATATCCCTGGACATTTGGCCTTCATGAAAATCACCTTGTACAAACAGTCCATTGTTTACCGCTTTGTACCAGTCGGGAGTCCACCATTCCAATTTTTGATCAAACGAGTTCTCTTGCATTTCCCGGTTAAATTCAACAGGCCATTGTTCTTGATTAGGCCGTAAGGAACGAATGTATTGATAGGGTCCGCTGATATGATCACTAATTGCAAGGCCTGTTCGCGCCGCACTGTAACCTTTCCCTTTTAACTCCAGGTGAAACCACATCACATATTTCTGCGTGCTTTGATTAAAAATGACTTTTGGGCGTTCCATAACGCAGCCCTTTGTAATATCCGAGAGTGTATCGCTAACACTGGCCAGGGCAATTCCTTCGTTTTTCCAATTGTACAGGTCGGTGGATGAATAGCAGCTGATTCCTACCAATGCAGAGTTTCCTCCTCTACCTTTTGTTTTGTGTTCGCCAAACCAGTAATAGGTTCCATTCTGAACTAAAATACCACCACCGTGGGCATTGATATGAACGCTATCGGTATCGAGCCAGATTTCTCCGGGGTGAAATGAGTTGTTGTACTTTATTGAATCCGTATTGTTTTTCGCTGAGGTGCATGAAACGACTGATGCTAAAACGAACAGGGAGGGTAGAAGTAAATTTGTTAGTATGCGGTGTGGACGATTCATTTGCCTGATCTTTTAGTTAGAATTTGTGATAGTATAACTTGTGTTTGGTAAAAAAAAATAAAATGGTCCGGATTGTCCTGACCATTTTAATGCTTACCTATTTACTTATTACTAATCTGTTTGAATGATCAACAAATTCGAATTGTTCATCAATCAAATATAAGTCAGGATGTTTTGCCTGCATGTTAGAAAGCTGGCAGATCCTGTAACAAAATTGATGAAACTATTATTTATTTGATTATTCATCGTATTTTTTCGTGCAGACGCATCAGGGACTTGATCACTTTACAATTCGGGTGGAAGGATAGATTTGGAATCACATTAAAAAGTTGTGAGGAGAATAAATTAGAGTTGAATGCGTTTCAATTTG
>JBGUEP010000019.1:0-126440 GCA_041821245.1 Prolixibacteraceae bacterium | reverse complement strand
TAGAATCTGAAAGAGCGGTGGCCTTCAGAAATGGCGGGCCGGTGTAGGGGTGAATCGAAGATCAGCAAAGCTAATTGGGATTCCTTAGAAAAACCCAAAAGAGGCATGTCCTTTTGCTTTTTTGGTTTTTCTTAGGAATTACAAGAGCGGGGGGAAGCATCATTTCTGATTGATTCTTTTGTATACTTTTAGCTAACGCTGATTTTCAATTCTCATCAATAGGAGAAAAGTATAAGCCTGTCTGGCTTGAAGACATAGTTTTGCAATTGCACTAAATACTTTGCATAAGCAATAACCTGCAATTATTTGAATTGATCCATGAAAACTTTTTCCCACAAGAATATCACGGATCCGAAGTATTGGGAATAGAATAAATGTAAAAAAAAAGGTTAGCAATCTTGCTAACCTTTTTTGTGGGCTGTACTGGAATCGAACCAGTGACCCCTACCCTGTCAAGGTAATGCTCTAAACCAACTGAGCTAACAGCCCCGAAATTTCCTTTTCTATATCAGGTATTCCTCAATAATTCGAACCCAACTTTCCCCTATAACAAAAGAGGAGCGAAGCGCTACAGAATTATTTGGCGAAAATACAATTTTTAGAAAAACATGGAATTTTAAGCGCCACTTTTTTATTGTTTTTCTGAAAATATTTTACAATCAGTCCTTAAGTATCTGATCATAAAACTCGTTGTACGCATCGATATAGGTTTCTTCCGTTTGATATTCCAAAACCGGTTTCCCTGAAGCCAATACTGCTGCTTTGATTTCATCATTAATGGTTTCACTCCCAATTATGATCCCATCGGCATAGGCTATGGCCAACTTATTCAAATTGATATAAGACGGTTCTTTGATGAGTTCAATGTCGGATTCTGCAATATCTTCACTAAGAAGTTTATCGACCATTGTAGTGTCCAGATTATTAGAAAAATCATCGTTGTAAATGGAATAAATCACCTTAGAGTTCGTGAACAGCGGATCATCGGCAAATGTTTTTTTGATCAGCAGTGGAGACAAGGCTCCAAACCAACCATGGCAATGCACTAAATCGGGTGCCCATCGGAGTTTAATAACTGTCTCCAAAACGCCGCGCGAAAAGAAAATCGCTCGTTCATCATTGTCTTTAAATGATTTCCCATCTTTATCTTTCAGCACGTGCTTTCGATGAAAATAGTCTTCATTGTCAATGAAATAAACTTGCATTCGGGCGGCTTGGATTGACGCAACCTTAATGATAAGGGGATGGTCTGTATCGTTAATGACTAAGTTCATTCCCGAAAGACGGATCACCTCATGCAGTTGATTCCTACGTTCATTTACACTTCCATATCGGGGCATAAAAGTGCGAATTTCTTTGCCTCTTTCCTGTATGCCTTGTGGAAGATGTCTACCTATTATGGATTTTTCGGACTCGGGTAAGTATGGAGTAATTTCCGGAAAAATAAACAGTACCTTTTTCTTTTCCATTCTATCTTGCGATATTTATAATTTTGCAAAATTAGTAAAAAAACCCAATATATCATACCTTTACTTGCAAGGGGCTTCAGTTTAAAAGATTAGGTTTTATCCTATTTTATTACTAATTAATTTATTTACTTTGCATGCTAATTGAATTTTAATGGAGCTAATTCATCAGGTTGAGGACCTAAAAAGGGCAATTGAGATACAAAAAAATGCAGGAAAAACGCTTGGTTTTGTGCCCACAATGGGGGCATTGCACGAAGGGCATTTGTCCCTGGTTCGTAGAGCAGCTAAAGAAACCAGTTTTGTTGTGCTTAGTATTTTTGTGAATCCTACACAGTTCAATAACCTGGACGATCTCAAACGATATCCAAGAACAATTGAAAGCGATATGGAGCTTCTGAAAACTACTTCATGTGATTTAGTTTTTGCTCCTTCAGTGAAGGAAGTTTATCCGGAAGAGGATACGCGTATTTTTGAATTCGGTCACCTGGATTCTGTTATGGAAGGCGAACACCGACCCGGTCATTTTAATGGTGTGGCTCAAGTAGTTAGCCGCTTGTTTGATATGGTTCAACCGCATAAAGCTTTTTTTGGATTAAAAGATTTTCAACAATTGGCCATTATTCGTAACATGGTTGATCAACTGAAACTTGACCTTGAAATAATTGCCTGTGACATCGTTCGCGAAGAAGATGGATTGGCCATGAGTTCTCGCAATGCTTTACTGGAACCGGAACAAAGAAAAAATGCTGTATTTATTTCAAAAACTTTGTTTGAAGCAGTAAAACGTAGAAAAGAATATTCAGTTCAGGAAGTGAAAAAATGGGTCATTGCAAACATCAATAGCAACCCTTTTCTTCAAACTGAGTATTTTGAGATTGTAGATGATAAGAATTTGAACCCGGTCGCAACATGGGATCAACCAGTCAACAAAATAGGTTGTGTGGCTGTTCATTGTGGTAAAGTGCGACTGATCGACAATATAACTTTTTAAATAAAATGTTTATAGAAGTTTGTAAATCAAAAATTCACAAGGTAACCGTTAAGGAAGCGAACCTGCAATATGTAGGAAGCATTACCATTGATGAAGATTTAATGGATGCTGCTAACCTGATCGAAAACGAAAAGGTACAAGTAGTGAACATCAATAATGGCGAACGTTTGGAAACCTATGTGATTAAAGGTAAACGGGCTTCCGGGATTATTTGTTTAAATGGTCCTGCAGCACGAAAGGTTGCCGTTGGAGATGTGGTCATTATTATTTCCTATGCCACCATGGATTTTGAAGAAGCTAAAAGCTTTAAACCTTCATTGGTTTTTCCAAATACAGAGACCAATTCCTTGCTCTAATCGGTAAAGCAAAGAGTGATTCGACACCTACATTCCTTATTCGTGTGTCTTCGAAAGAATTAAAATTTAGCTTGTTTCAATGAATTTGGAATATTCTGGATGTTGTTTGCTCGTTGATCCGGAGTTGACAGATGTAATTTCCTGGTTTTAGCTGATGTCCGTTTTCGTTTTTGTGCCAGCGTACTTGTTGCAATCCGCCGGTAAGCTCCCCTTCAATAATGGTTTGGATTTTTTGGCCTGATAGGGTTCTCAAAATCAGGGAAACACGATAGGTTTTAGTTTCACCTGGTAACATAAATTCGAAAACTGTAGCATCACTCACCGGATTGGGATAATTTCGGAGCCTGTAATTAGGTGCGCTATTTTGCATTAAAATCCCATCCGAAATCACTTCTTTGACAAGTTCAGTTTTAACGCTTGTTTCTCCAAAAACATTGAAGGCTTTTACTTCAATTTCGATGTTTGAAGTCTGTTTAATATCGTAAAATTCCAGTGTAAATGAAGTGTCTTCAGGTTCTAATAAATCGGATTCAAGAAATGGTATGCCGTTTTGTTTGGCTGTTATTAGGTAATTGTTAGCGGCAACAGAGCGGGTCCAAACAATTTGGATGCTATCTTCCAGGGTGGAATCGCCATTGACGGGTTGAACGATGTTGAATGCCCATGGAGCAGTTCTCTCTGCACTGAATTTGATTTGGTTGGCAAATGATACAATAGTATCGAAATGTGCCACAACAGTGAGCAGATAAGCCATTCCGGGTTGCAATTCATTATTGATGGTGGGAGGAATACAATGTTGAGGACTTGCACTTTGATATTCCCACGAATGATGTTCATCACTTGCTAAAGTATCTTGCAAAAAGAAGGTGTAACGGTCTGCATTGTCCATGGATGCAACTTCAAAACAAGGGCGTATTGAAAGCATTGAATCTTCAGCAACCGGCAGGATGATTTGTGGTTTTCTGTTGATTCGAAAAGTTCTTTCGGAATATTTTTCCAATTGTATACTATTGATGGCTTCACCGGCTCTTGCCAGGATATAGAATTCATTGCCAAAAATTTCTGGAACATTGATGCGTGAAATACGCGAACTTACCAATGCGGGGGCATTGCTGTCAACACCAAGAGAGGTGATGGTGTTTTTATCCTTATCGCAAAGATAGAATTCTACATATTTAATTTCGCCTTCGGCCTTCCATTTTATGAAAAATATTGATCCAATCAAAACCTCTTCGCCCGCAATTCCAAAATAATCGACAGGCGATGTTTCAGGTGTTAGTATGGTGAAAACAGGATCACCGAATACTTTGAACGGATCAGAAGTAAATTTATATATTTCATCATCGCCATATTTTGGGTACAAGTCTTGAAGCTGGATTTGAATCACTGCCTGTCCCGTTGGTGGTAAACTTTCATCAGCACTCCAAACGAAGGAATTGTTACCGCTGTTTGTGGAAACATTTTCAGCAATCACTTTTTCGATGTTATTTTCACTATCGATATAATTGAGGTTGACTTTTTCACCAATACCTTCCTGGGTCCACTGAATGATATTGTCCTTATAACGAACAAAATAATTGTTTTTTGCAGGCTTTGTAATGGTAATTTGGTTGTGAAAAATGGTAAACGGATTGGCCGAAACAGAAGTGGTGTTTGGGGATTCAGCATCTTCGATTTTAATAAAACACTCAGATGAATTGATGTCAGGAAAAAACCAACTGAATTTTTCATCGGCTGCGTTTATTTTGTCGGCAATGAGAGAATAGGTATTTCCACTGTCGCTTGAAAAATAGATGTTCAGCTTATTTATTGTTGATGGCGCTTTCCATTCAATGTCCCTGTATTGCGAATGTTTAATGTAATTGATCGCTGTTCCCGGCCAAATGAGTTTTAAAGGGGAAACTCCCAGTAAATCAATTTGTAGCGCTTCAAATAATTCGTTTTCATCGTTTTTCCCTACGATTATATCGGTGTGATTATAGGTTTCAAAATGCCGCAATGCTTGCATGGTGTGGCCTTCGAACTGTGAACTTTGAACAGGAACAATGCCGTCGTTTGAAAATCCAAATCCCTGTTCCATAAAATAAGCTCCTAAGGTGTATACTTCATCTAAATTTCCGGCATCAGGAATTAGAAATTGTCCCTTAACTGCACCCGAATAACAAATTGTACGTTCATCATAAATGGTGTTTTCATTCAGGGATATCAGCCAATTGTTTTTTTCATCGGAATAGTTTTGATAATCCAAGAGTTCGTCGTAATTGTCCCAGTGAAGATCAGTCCGATTGACTTCGTCGTAGGCCGTTTCGCTGAACACCAATCCATCAACAGTATTCATCGTCAATTGCAGAAAAAAGGGAACTTTGGCATTGCGTGCAGGGCCATTGGCCATAGGCGAACCATGATGCGGCGTGCTAAGTGTAATGAGTAAATCAACAGAATTGCCACATTTTTCACCCATTGAATTTCCTGTGGTATAGTATTGTTCATTCATGAATGAGCGGGAAACTAAACCGCCCATGCTGTGTCCGATAATGGTCAGCTTTTGTTCGTGCAGGCCAATTTTTTCTAATTGATTTCTGAATTCAGCTGCAATTTCTTTAACCGGTACATCATTTGACCAGTACATGACTAAATAGGGTTTAAAATTTGCACTAAGTTCAGGGTCATTTTTAAGGTAATTTAAAAAATTATTCCAGTAGTATCCTCCGGGAGGAGAGGGGTTCCCATCGAAACTCCATCCATGAACCAGCAATAAGGGTTTACGGCCGTCGAGGCTAATCTCGGGGTTGACATCTTCAATGATTAACAGTGAATCAACCTTCAGCCGACTATAGGCTGAAAGGTAATTTTCAACAGCAGTGGTACTGCTTTTTTGTATTTCCTGTGCCATTGAAAAATGAAACATGAAAACAATGAATAACAATATGGAAAGGTGTTTCATGGCTAAAAGTATAGTGCTAATTTAATTAATTTCAGATCAATTGCATCTACAATGAATAGAATTTTAGAAACCTCAATCCTGCTATGCGGATCTCAGTTTTTTTATCGGCTAAAAATTTGAATTTTGTAATATTTTGATTGGATAATGTATCTTTGATCCCATGGCTAAAACCAAAACAATATACGTTTGCCAGCAATGTGGTGTTACCGCTCCTAAATGGGCCGGGCAATGCTCCTCGTGCGGCGAATGGAACACCATTGTAGAAGAAATTGAAATTGTAGGGAAGAAAAATTCGACAGCACCCATGTCGATCCGGAACCTTGACAAACCTCAAAAACTTTCTGAAATAGAAACCGGTAAAATGCACCGTTTTTCTACTTCAAACATGGAATTGGATCGTGTGTTGGGTGGAGGTTTGGTTCCGGGATCAATTGTGCTTTTAGGTGGTGAGCCCGGCATAGGCAAATCGACATTGGCCTTGCAAGTGGCTTTAAATGTTAAGAATAAGTTAGTCCTATACATTTCAGGTGAGGAAAGTCTGGAACAAATTAAACTCCGTTCAACACGATTGGCCGGAGAAAATAATAGTTGTTTGTTTTTGTGTGAAACTTCGCTGGAAAATATTCTTGCTCAACTGGAACAAGTCCATCCCGATGTACTGGTGATTGATTCTATTCAAACGGTAAGTACCGAATTGATTGAATCGAGTGCGGGGAGTGTTTCTCAAATCAGGGAATGTACTGCTGGTATTATGAAAAAAGCCAAGGCCATGGGTGTTCCTGTTATTTTAATTGGACACATCAATAAGGAAGGAAGTATTGCCGGCCCAAAAGTATTGGAGCATGTTGTTGATACTGTTCTTCAGTTCGAAGGTGACCGCAATTTTATGTATCGCATTTTACGTTCCAGCAAAAACCGTTTTGGCTCGACCAACGAAATGGGAATTTATGAAATGCAGCACGATGGATTGAGGCAGGTTGAAAATCCTTCTGAATTGTTGTTAGGATCCGACCATCAAGGCTTGAGTGGAACGGCGGTGGCTGCTGCTATAGAAGGTGTGAGGCCTTTTTTGATTGAGGTTCAGGCTCTGGTAAGTTCAGCAGCCTATGGTACCCCTCAGCGTTCCGCAACGGGTTTTGATCTTCGACGTTTAAATATGCTGCTCGCCGTTCTTGAGAAGAGAGCAGGATTTAAGCTAATAGCCAAAGATGTATTTCTTAACATTGCCGGAGGTATACGGGTGGTTGATCCCGCGATTGACCTGGCTGTAATTTGTTCTGTATTGTCGTCTAATTTCGATTTAGCCATTAGCAATGGAATTTGTTTCGCAGGCGAAGTGGGTTTAACCGGCGAAGTGAGGCCGGTCAGCAGGGTGGAGCAGCGTATTGGAGAAGCAGCCAAGCTGGGCTTCAAAGAAATTTATATTCCAACAGCCAATAAAGGAGTTGATCACAAAAAATACCAAATACAAATTCATAGCGTTAAGAATGTAGCTGAAACACTGCGGAGTTTATTTCGTGATTCCAGGTAATTCGATTTTAAGGCCAACAATGAGGTAAATTATTGTCTAATTTTAAAGTGGGTATTAATTGCAATGAAGGATATGAACAAGTTAATTTTAATAACAATTCTGCTAATTTTAGTCTCAGGGTGTAAGCGCGATCCCTTACCAAAACATGCGATTCCGCGTGATCAGTTTGTTGATATACTGGTAGATATTCACATTGCAGAAGGAATGAGTCAGGATCGGTTGCGTTTGAAAATTGATTCCATTGAATCGACTTCACTGTACCTTTCGATTTTGGATAAAAATAATGTAAGCACTGAGCAAATGGAACTAACTACCCTTTATTATTCCAGACATCAACGCGACTATAAAAAAATATATACCGACGTGTTGGATAAAATCAGCATATTAATTGAAGAGGAAAATACGAAAAAAGAGTTAATTGTGAATATCGATTCCATTCCTCCTGAGCAAATAAAAGGCTTAAAAACAATTGAAAAATAATCAGCAGGATATGGGAACTTTTCTTTTTGAAACTACAGTATTTGGACCGGTAAAAAGCCGTAGGCTTGGGGTTTCATTGGGAATAAATTTACTCCCCAATGATAGTAAATTGTGTACATTCGATTGTATTTATTGCGAGTGTGGTTGGAATCCCGATTCAAAAAAAGTAAAGGCGATATTACCTTCTCGCGAATCAGTGAAAGAAGAATTGAGGGAGAAACTTATTTTTATGCTTGCTCAGAATGAATCGCCCGATGTGATAACTTTTGCCGGGAATGGAGAACCAACCATGCATCCCGATTTTGCCCAAATTATTGATGATACCATCGCACTCCGCAATGAATTTTCACCAAAATCGCGCATTGCGGTCCTTTCCAATTCGACCATGCTTTTCAAAAAAGAAGTGGTTGAAGCCTTGAAATTAGTAGACGATAACATTCTTAAACTGGACTCTGCCCTACCTGAAACGATTAAGATTATGAACCTTCCTGTCGGACGTTTTCATCTCGATCAGGTCGTGGAGCAATTGGCGTCGTTCGAAGGTCAACTGATTATTCAAACCATGTTTTTAAGAGGCGTGTTCAGTCATAAGTCCTTTGATAATACCACAGAAGAGGAGGTTAATGCATGGATGAAACTGCTTAGAAAAATTCGACCCGAAAAAGTGATGATTTACACCATTGCACGCGATACTCCGATTGAAAGTTTGGAGAAAATTTCCCTGGACGAACTGAAAACGATTGCTTCGAAAGTTCAATCTAAATTGGGAATTACGGTTGAGGTTTCAGGCTAATGCATCTAAAAGGCTATTCGCTTGCCAAATTGAAGCCATTGATAGTTTAGTCCATTCATCGAGCTTGTCGATTAGGGTCATCGAGCTTGTCGAGATGATCTATTCAAACTTCACCTTCTCTTTTTTCCCTTTGTATTCAACAAGTATTGGAGCTGTTGATTCATGCATTCCGATTCCGTCTTGTTCCGATACCAGTATTACCTTGAAAATTCTGTTGGTAATCATACCGGGATATTCACCTTCCTGAGAACCAATGGTAAGGGAATTGCTTTTTTCGCTATAGTTAAACGTGATTTCGGACATTTTCCCATCTTGGAATTCTTTTCCATCATTTTGATCTTCGTAAAGGGTAAATGAAGCATTGGCACCACCATAAACCCGAATTTCCATTGGAGCATTTAAACTATCCAATGAATTTTTTGTCACTGTAGCCAAGGGAATAATTGAGCCTTGTTTGACAAATAAGGGGATGTGGTCCAGTTTCACATCAACTTTTATATCTGTTCCTCCCATGAAGGTTTTTCCTGACCAGAAATTAACCCAGTTGGTTTCTGCCGGGAGGGTTACCATAATTTGTTTTGTCGATTCGGTAACGGGACAAACTAACAGAGAAGGGCCAAAAAGGAACTGATTTCTGTTAGTGTGTAAATTTTCGTTTTTCTGATAATCGTATAATAAGGAACGAATGATGTTTTCGTTATTATTCACAACATTATAGGCCGTAGTGTAAATGTAAGGTAACAAACGATACCTGAATTGAATGGCTTTTTTGATGGCAATAAAATGTGGATCGGAACTGTTCCCGGCTTTCCAGGCCTCCAAACCAACAGGAGAACCTTGATAAATTGGAGTAAATGCGGCAAATTGATTCCACCTAACCATTAGTTCATTTAAGGGTTCGGCCGAGCACTCTTGGTTGGCACTGTATCCAACAAGTGTTGTACTCCAATAGGGTTGGCCGGCATAACTTGAATTAATCCCGGCACAAATCTGACATTTTAATGATTCCCAGCATTGACTAATTTCTCCGGCTACGGTAAATGTTCCATATTTTTGAATGCCAGGAATATTGATGTGGGTGGGTATAACTACCCGTTCAGTTGAAGTCAATAGTTGTTCAAACTGATTTTTTAATTTGATGTAAGCAAAATCATTTAGATTACGGCCATTTTCCTTCTTTGCAGTTAAGCTTTTTTCTTCCAAATATAGTGTTTGATCAACTACTTTGTCTTCAACAGGAATGTCTAATAAATGGTATTGATTAATCGCAGCGTTTAAGGCTTCTTGTGAACTATATGCCGCAGGATTTAAATGAAATCCAAATGCCCATCTTGGAAGCATTGGAGCCTGGCCGGTAATGTTTCTGATTTCAGTAATGATGGTTTTCCAATCGGATCCATTGATGATAAAATAATCTATTTCATCGGCAATTTCAGAGCTCAAGCTTAAGGAACCGGGAGTATCTTCGAAATGTGTTTCTGAAAAATTGTCCCAAATCAAAGCAAATCCTTTTTCTGAAAGTAAAACTGGCGACGCAATGGAGGACTGATCCTGTGCTACTTCAAAAGATTTGTCGCGTAAGGTAAACCGATCCTGCCGATCACCTTGTCCGAAACCATAAATATGTTCTCCTCTGTTCAGGTAAAATTTCTGCGTGATCTTATATGCTCCTTCTTCGAGTGTTGAGGCTTCAAATGTTCGATTGGATTCGACCAGTAATTTTCTGCCAATACCACTTAATATTCGAACTATTCCGTCTTCGGCAACATTAACTTGAATTCCTGATGTGGATATTTCAATGTTGGCCTGGGAATAACCGGCTTTGAATTTAACGGGTTCATTCGGTTGAGTTCCCAACAAGGTCGGTTCGTTACTAAAACTGGAATTCATTGTTGTACGAATCCTAACAGTATTCGTTGACCAAATTTCAACTTGTAATAGTTTTGATTTTATTCCAAAACTATTGAGCTCAATTAGTACGTTATTTCCATCAATTTTATAGGCCGCGCGCGCAAACGCACCGGTTGCCAACAAAATAAATACAATACATAGGTATAATGATTTCATGGCCAGTGTTTTTGATGAAAAATATTTTTTTCTTTGCAAGATTCAAAATAAATGAATTTTAGCAGAATAAAAAAACCTGTTAGAATATAAATGCTTTTGTTTTCCTTGTGTAAACAAATGTGGACTATTTTTCTACTAAAATCAAATATTCCCAAGCTTTCAAAGCTATTTCCTGATTCTGTGTATAAGTAAAATCTTCGCCGTTAAAAACATTCGAGTAATTGCCATCCATCATTTTGCAGGTCACTGCGTTACTTAATGGTTTATCCGAAAGGTTAAAAATGGCTACCACTTTATTGTTTTCTGATTCACGACCAAAAGCAATCAAGTTATTTTCCTTGGCCATGTGGAAAAAGTGAATGGGTGCTCCGGCGTTTCCATTCCAAAGGGCTTGGTTGTTTAGTTTTAAATCGACCAATTTTTTATAAAACGCCTGCATTTCTAAATTACTCCAATCTATTTCATCTTTTTCAAAGAATTCAAGTCGTTTATTTAAGCCTGCTTCTTGTCCGTTATAAATTAGCGGCATTCCTGGTAGTACAAATGTTAAGGCGGCCATGGTTTTGGCTGCATCCCCCATTCGTTCATAAACGGTACCCTGCCAGCTGTTTTCGTCGTGATTACTGGTGAATTGCATCATGTAACTGCCTTGTGGATAAGTGGTGTCGGCCGCAGCAAAGTAATCTTTAATGGATTGAACGTTTTCCTTTCCCTGAGCAATATCGTTTAGTTTATGGTGCAAACTCCAGCTGTAATTGCAGTTAAATGCTTTAAGCAGAAAATCTTTGTGGTCTTCGTCTTCGGCCAGCATCCAAATGGCTTTTAAGGGATCAAGGGCTGTGCGGGTCTGTTCCCAAAAATCGGTCGGAACTCCCCAGGCTACATCACATCTGAAACCGTCGATATCTGTTTCAATGATCCAAAATTCCATGGCCTTTATCATTGCAGCTCGCATTTCTGGTACCTCGAAATTAAGATCAGCAATGTCGCTCCAATCTGGATCTGGGGAGATGATATTGCCCAACGAATCGTGGGTAAACCATTCAGGATGTTCGAAAATCCATTGATTGTCCCATCCGGTATGATTGGCCACCCAATCGAGAATGACTTTGAATCCCATACTGTGTGCTGTATGTACGAATGCTTTAAAATCGGTCATCGTACCAAATTCAGGATTGATCTCTTCGTAATTTGAAATGGAATAATATGACCCCAGAGTTCCTTTTCGATTGAGCTCTGAGATGGGCTGAACAGGCATGATCCAGAGAATTTTTACGCCTAATTCCTGTAGCCTTGGAAGGTGTTCTTCAAAGGCTACAATGGTACCTTCGGGAGTAAATTGCCGAATGTTTACTTCATAAATGGTAGCGTCTTTTGACCATTCAGGATAAATTACCTGGGAAACAAATGTTTCGGTAATTTCGGTTTGTTGCTTTTGTTTTGAAGAATTGCATGATGCCAGTAGCGATAGCGCAATAAGCAACAGGATAAAATTGGAAAGTAATTTCATGGTTTATTTTATGTTGTTCGATTCACGTTCAAATTTAATTGTTTTTACTGCAATTCTAAAACCATTGCAGTTTTGCTGTTTATTTTAAGGGGCTGTTTTAAGTGGATGGTCAGGCCACTGATGACATCTGTTCCGGAATTAAATGGACTGAGTATCTGATTAAAGTGCGATGGATCAATGGTTTGTGATTCGGGATTGTTGTTTAAAACCACCATTACAGTTTTTTCGTCGTTCATTCTGAAATAAGTGTAAACGTTGTTTTGTGGAACAAAATGAATCAAATCTCCATTGTGGATTACCGGCTGATTTTTTCTCCAGTTCAACATTTTTTTGAAGTAGTTGAAAACTTCATTTTCGTAATTTGTTCGATCAGCGGCTTTAAAAACTGAGCGGGTATCACCTGGCCAGCCTCCTGGCATATCGCGGCGAATATCTCCATCGCCAACACCTTTGTCGCCACCCATCAAAATTTCACTGCCATAATAGAGTTGTGGAATTCCACGCGTGGTGAGTAAAAATGTGATGGCCAGCTTGTATTTATCAAGGTCTTTTCCAACTTGGGTTGAAAAACGTTGCGTGTCGTGGTTCTCAAGAAAAATGACCAGGTTGAACGGATCGGCATATAAGTAATCCTGGGCCAATGTTTTCCAAAGTAATCCAACGCCTTCATCCCAACCTTGATCATCTTGGTTGAATGCATTTGAAACGGCATCGTGCAGATAAAAATCCATCACTGACGGTAATCCTGAATCGTAGCCATTGTAATTTAAAGTTCCGCTTTGCCAGTAGGCCACTTCGGCAGCACTGTGTTGCCAGCATTCGCCAACGATATTCAATTTTGGATATTCGGTCACAATTGCTTTGGTCCATTCGGCCACTTTAATTGGATCGTTGTATACATAGGTGTCTACCCTAATTCCATCAATACCAGAATATTCGAGCCACCAAATGGCAAATTGTTTCAAATAGGTAAGCATGTAGGGGTTGTTTTGGTTCATGTCAGGCATTTCTCTGACAAACCAACCATTAAAATTCAAATCGGCATCGAGTTTCGAAACATATGGATCGTTGGTAGTAGCAATGCGGTAGTTGGTTTGTTTATAATTAGTGCCGCCGTTGATCCAATCGTTAAATGGTAAATCTTTCATCCATGGATGTGCACTTCCGCAGTGATTTGGAATCATATCCATAATTACCTTCAGTCCTTTTTGGTGACTTTCATCAACCATTTTCCTGTATTCTTCGTTGGACCCAAATCGGGCATCAATTTTATAGAAGTCGGTTACTGCATAGTGATGGTAGGAACCATTTGGCTGATTGTCTTCCAGTAGGGGGGTAGTCCAAATGGCGGTAAATCCCAGGTCTTTAATGTAATCCAAATGGTTCTCAATGCCTTTGATGTCGCCACCATGCCGGCCAAACAGTTCTGAGCGTTGGGCCAAGTCGGGCATGTTTGCCTGATTGTCATTGGAAGGATCACCGTTGGCAAAACGATCGGGAAACAAAAGGTAAAGCACATCGGCATTGGTAAATGTTTCCCGTTGCGCCGAATTTTCGTTGCGGGCATTTAGCGTGTAAGAGTATGTTCCAACTACTTTTTTACCTTCTTTGAATCGAATGTCGAAAGTTCCGGCTTGTACGTTTTCATCAAGTTTTAAATCGATGAAAAGGTAATTCGGACTTTGGGCTTTGGTGACGGCGTATAACGTAACTCCTTCGTATTGAATTTCAGGAGAGAGCATGGTTATGTTTTCACCATAAACCATTAACTGTAAATTTTTGTTTTCAAAACCGGTCCACCACATAGGGGGATCTATGCGATTTACGCGATTTGCAAAAGTTGTAATCGCGAATAATATTCCAATGGAAAAAATTAGGATTTGTTTCATGCTTCATTAAGTTAATTCGTTACCAATTGAACTGATTTGCTCTTCAAGGTAAACAATTTACCGTGAACACTCAAGTTTATTTCAGGTTCTGACAAGTTGATAATTTCAATTTGACGGGGAGTCACTTTGATTTTTAACAAAGCTCCTCTGAAATTGATTTTAAAGGAATATGCTGACCAACCCTTTGGTAATATTGGGTTAAGATAAAGTAGATTTTCGATCACTCTCATTCCGCCCAAACCAATCACAAAAGCCATCCATGTACCACCCATGCTGGTAATGTGCAGCCCGTCTTCCGTGTCGTTGTTGTAATTGTCCAAATCGAGTCGGGCCGTTCTTAAATACATTTCGTAGGCTTTTTCGGGCCGATCAATTTTAGCGGCCAAAATGGTATGTACACAGGACGAAAGCGAAGACTCATGAACAGTTAAGGGCTCGTAAAAGTCAAAATGACGGGTGATAAATTCTTTATCGTATTGTTCTTCGTACCAGAATAGACTTTGGAGTACATCGGCCTGTTTGATGTATGGCGAGCGCAGAATTCTATCCCATGACCAATTTTGGCTAATGGGACGTTCTTCCGGTTTAATGGTGTTGGAGGGCTTTAACTCTTTGTCGAGAAATCCGTCTTGTTGAAGATAGATTTGACGTTCATCGTCCCATGGAAAATACATCTTGTTGATGATGTCTGTCCACTTCGCGGTTTCAATTGTTTCATCGAAATAAGTTTTTTGGCACACTTCACGATACACTTCGGAGTGGTTTGCTTTTAAATATTCAATGGCCGTTAGGGTATATCTGAGCGTCCAGGCGGCCATGTTATTGGTATGCCAGTTGTTGTTCACATTGTTTTCGTATTCATTGGGCCCTGTAACACCCAACATCACGTATTTTTGTTTGCTTTCGGACCAGTTCACCCGTTGGCTCCAAAAGCGTGAAATGGCCAGAAGTACTTCAAACCCGTAAGGCGCTAAATAGCTTTGATCGCCGGTGTATTTTATGTAGTTGTAAATGGCATAAGCTATGGCGCCATTTCGATGAATTTCTTCAAAGGTGATTTCCCATTCATTGTGGCATTCTTCGCCATTAATGGTCACCATTGGGTAGAGAGCTGCTCCATTGTTGAACCCTAGTTTAGCCGCATTTTCAATGGCTTTTGTCAGATGCTTGTACCTGTAAATAAGTAAATTTCGGGAAACTTCAAGAGGAGCTGTGGCCAGAAAGAATGGGAGACAATAGGCTTCGGTATCCCAATACGTTGTTCCACCATATTTTTCGCCGGTGAAACCTTTGGGACCTACATTTAAGCGTTCATCTTCGCCGGTATAGGTTTGATTCAACTGGAAAATGTTGAAACGAATACCTTGCTGTGCGGCCACATCGCTTTCAATTTGAATGTCGCTGGTTTCCCATTTTTGGGCCCAGGCTAATTTATGTTCATCTAACAAATCATCAAAACCGGTATCGAAGGCTGAATTTAAAATTTCTTTGGATTCAAAAGCCAGTCGCGATTTGGTAAAATATTCAGAGGATGTATTTATTCCGTATTTAAAAACGGTGATTGTTTGATTTTCTTTTACTGTGATGGAAAATGACGATTCGATGTATTTTTCTCTTGATTCGTTTTCAATTTGAACAGCATGTTCTTTGCCATCGAGCCAGACATTGTATTTCATTCCAGAGCAAACCAGGAATTTTGTTTTTTTGGTCAGAGCAGTTAGATATCCCTCGTTTCCAATATTTTCGAGGTATTCGCCAATCCAAAATTTTTCATCGTAGTTGGAATCTTCATTTTTTACATCAAAATCGACGTAAGGTGTAATGGTAATTTTTCCCTCAAAATTAAGTGCTTGCACTGAATATCGAATGGCACCAATCTCGGGATTTACGATACTTAAAAAACGAAGCGAAGTTATTTTTACTTTTTTGCCGTTTTTAAACGAAGCGGTGAAGGTACGCGATAGTGTTCCTTCTTTCATGTTTAATTCGCGGTGGAAGGACTGAATCACCATTGTATTCAGGTCCAGTTCTTCGCCATCTACAGTTACATTAATACCAATCCAGTTGGCTGCATTTAACACTTTGGCAAAGTATTCGGGATAGCCATTTTTCCACCATCCAACGCGCGTTTTATCGGGATAATAGATTCCTGCGATGTAGTTTCCCTGCAAGCTGGAACCTGAATATTTTTCTTCAAAGTTTCCGCGTCCACCTTTCCGTCCGTTTCCAAGACTGAAAATACTTTCCGAAATCCGCATGTATTCAGGATGGAATCCCTCTTCTATAATTTTCCACTCGTCGTGAATCAAATAATTCTTCATCTCTTCTAATCTTCAACTATTGTTTTGACTCAAACTTTTTAAAATTGTTCCAGGTTGGCCATACCAAAGTTTTTAAATCCCGGCACAACAATATGGGCATTTTTTAGATTTTCGGCGAGCCCTATTCCAACACACTTCATTCCCCCATTAAGTGCCGCTTCAACGCCGGCAGCAGCATCTTCAAAAACAATACATTCCGAAGGATCAATGCCCAGGGCTTCAGCTCCTTTTAGAAATACTTCGGGATCGGGTTTTGCCTTACTCACTTTGTTGCCATCAATAATAGCATCGAAATAGGGACCAAGTTTTAATCGCTCAAGGATCAGTGGTGCATTTTTACTGGCTGATCCAATGGCCGTTTTTATACCGGCCTTTTTTAAATCTGTTAAAAATTCCAACACACCGGGTAAAATTTCATCAGGTGTCATTTTTTCGATGTACGAAACATAACGCTGGTTCTTCTGGTCGGCCAGTTCTGCTTTCTGTTCATTACTTAGACTAACGCCTCCAATTTCCAAGAGTATTTCAAGGGAAGTCATTCTGCTGACTCCCTTTAAACGTTCGTTGTTTTCCTCGGTAAATTCAAATCCTAGCTGAGCCGCAAGTTCTTTCCAGGCAATATAGTGGTATTTGGCGGTGTCAACAATCACACCGTCAAGATCAAAAAGACATGCTTTTAATTTCATTTTTAATGTATTATTTCCTAATCACTTATTTGCTTGTTTTTCTCGCCGGGTCGTCAACATCTTTAACGAATAGTACAGTAAAGGCTGCAATGGCCATTGAAGCTCCTCCAAATACCAGGGCATAAATTGATTCATCTGCAAAAACGTCTTTCACTAAAAATCCTAAAATAGTAGCGGCAAGGATCTGTGGAATGACAATAAAAAAATTGAAAATTCCCATGTACACACCCATTTTGTGGGACGGTAGCGAACCGGTTAAAATAGCATAGGGCATGGATAAGATAGAAGCCCAGGCAATTCCAATTCCAATCATAGGTATCCAAAGGTGATTGATGTCTTTGAACAGGTATATTGAAGCCAGACCGGCAGCTCCCAGTAAAAGGCAGATGGCATGAGTGGCTTTTCTGCTGGTGTATCTTGCTAATACAGGCAGTAAAAAGGCTACAATTGCAGCAACACCACTGTATACACCAAACAAAACACCCACTTTGTCGGCTCCATCATTATAAAGTTGCGAAGCGGTATCGGTTGTACCCAGAATGTGACTGGTAACGCCCGATGTAGTGTATATCCACATGGCAAAAAGCCCGATCCAGGTAAAAAACTGAACAATGGCCAGTTGTTGCATGGTTTTTGGCATACGGAGCAAGTCGGAAAAAACTTCCACCAAAACATTTTTATTGTTTCCTCTGTCGCGCAGAATAACTGATAAATACATCAGAATCCCAAAAAATAAAAGGATGGTTCCCATGATGTACAGCTCTTTTTCCAGTTCTAAAAAATAAGTGGCCAGTAAACTGACTGCCCCAATTAGTCCAAAAATGGCGCCTACGGTATAAAAGCTTTTTTTCGCAACAGGTGTATCTTCAACAGGTTTGATTGTTTCCCCGTCAATTGTTTTTCCAGCGTCAAATGCTTTTAACTCATCGGGGGAATATTCTTTGGTTGTTATTATGGTGACCAAAACGGCTGAAAAGAAAATGGCTCCTCCAATGTAGAAGGCCCATTTTACCGAAGGCGGAATTTCACCTGCGATGGCAGAAGTATTTGGAATATCGAACCAGTTAGTGAGCACGTATGGGAGTGCCGATGCAACAACAGCACCAATTCCAATAAAAAAACTTTGCATGGCAAATCCCATGGTACGCTGCTCACTCGGCAACATGTCGCCAACAAAAGCGCGAAAGGGTTCCATCGAAATGTTAATTGATGCATCCATGATCCATAACATACCCGCTGCAATCCATAACGAAGGTGAATTGGGCATTATAAATAAGGCCAAAGAAGCCATAATGGCACCTGCTAAAAAGTAGGGACGCCGTCTGCCAAGCCTGGTCCAGGTGTTGTCACTATAATGCCCGATAATGGGTTGAATGATTAAGCCAGTGATAGGGGCTGCAATCCATAGAATGGCCAGGTTGTCGATTTCGGCTCCAAGAGTTTGGAAGATACGACTTACATTCGCATTCTGAAGGGCAAAACCGAATTGAATTCCAAGGAATCCAAAACTCATGTTCCAGATTTGCCAAAAACTTAGTCTGGGCTTTTTGCTCATGATTTATCCACTTTATTGTATTATTAATGTGTTCGCAAGGATATCTTGCCAACAGTGTTAACTGTGATTCATTCAGTTATATTGAAAAGAAGGCCAGTGAGACCTTAGCTAGAAGCGTGATTACTTGTCAAATGTAAGTATTGATAATTAAAAATGCAAGTTTATTGATTGCCGTCTATGCCAATAATAATAGGCATTTCAGCGTTTTTTATCGGGAAAGTATTATTGCAAACGTTTGCGCTGGAGCATGAATATTTTTTAAAAATTATCGTACAGATTCCCTAATCACCAATTCTGTATCAATGATATGTCTCTCCGGAATAAATTGGTTGGAGTTATTTATAATTCTTTTGAGTAAAATTTCAGCAGCCTTTTTCCCCATATTGTAACCGTTTTGGTCCATGGTTGTAAGTGGAGGATCCGTTAAAATTGCGTTCTGTCCATTCCCAAAACCCGCCAGTCCAATTTCTTCAGGAATTTTAATTTGATGTTTTTTTAAGGCTTTCATCGCTCCTAGTGCGGTAAGGTCGTTCACTGCAAAAATGCCATCGGGAAGCTGTCCCGACTCAATTAGTTTTTCAACCACCGAAGCAGCCATTTCGAATTTGTCAGCCAGGATCACCTGTTTATCAGAGAACGGAAGTCCGTGTTTTTTTAAGGCATCTTCAAATCCTTTGCGCCTGTTAAAACCAATGTCCATGTGTTGAGGCGCTGCCAGATGGACCAAGTTTTTATGGCCTCTTTCAATCAAATAGGATACAATCTTAAAGGCCGCAGCGTAATCATCAATTACGATTTGATCACAGTTGAGTTCGCTGGTTGCTCTGTCGAAACAAACAACGGGAATGTTGTTGGCCTGAAAGGATTTAAAATGTGAAAAATCGGTTGTCTCTTTAGCCAGTGAAACCAGTAGGCCGTCAACTCTATTGGAATAGAGCATGTTGGCATTCGATTTTTCGCGATCGTACAATTCATTGCTCTGGCAAATCATGATGTTGTAACCGGCATCGTAGGCAATGTCTTCAATTCCGCTAATGACCGTAGAGAAAAAATAATGCACGGTTTCAGGAATGATCACACCGATGGTGAAACTTTTTGAATGTTTTAAGCTTAAGGCAATGGCATTGGGCTGATAATTCAATTTTTTAGCCAATTCATTAACTGCTTTTTTAGTTTCAGTACTAATATCGGGGTGATCTTTCAGGGCGCGGGAAACTGTTGAGGGTGAAATACCCAATTCTCTTGCTATATCTTTTATCGTTACCTGATTACTTCTCATGCCTAAATTTCATTGGAAAGATAAAGGTAAAAATTATAGCCTATAAATTGATGAACAAGTGAGCGAATGTGTAAAATCATTTTTGTGGGGAAACGCATCGTTCACTATATTGATGTGCTTGGTTAAAACTGTTTAACACTACTGTTTTAGTAGGCTTTTGAGGTGAGTGTGTTGCATGTACACTATGTTGAAAAGCATATTTGCCGCAAACGATTGCGATGTCGATTGCGTTTTCTTTTTCATGAGTAGCGCCAAAAAAGTATAAGAACAAACCTTAGAAATGATTTATATTGCAAGCGATTCATTTATTTATTTTGGTGTTAGAAGCTGATTGATATTTTAATTAATTGAAATTTAATAGTATAGACGTATGAAACTTAACTTTTTCAACTTACGTACTTTATTGTTTGTATTTGTGGTACTGTTAACGCAGTTGGCACATGCGCAATCAAAAAAGATTACGGGAATGGTAAGCGACCAATTATCAGGTGAACCACTACCTGGAGTAACCATCGTAGTGGATGGGACAACTATTGGAACAACCACCGATTTCGATGGAAAATATTCCATATCCGCTGAAAGTGGTTCAAATTTAGTGTTCTCCTATATTGGATATATAAAACAAACCATAGGCATTAAGGATCAATCTGAAATTAATGTGAGCTTGTTGACAGATACCGAGGATTTAGGAGAAGTGGTGATCATTGGTTATGGTACCGTTAAAAAAGACGATGCCACCGGATCAATCACAACGGTTAGTTCCGATGACTTTAATAAAGGGGCCATTACTTCACCTCAGGAATTAATCATCGGAAAATCGGCCGGTGTTGTTGTTACCACCCAAGGTGGTCAGGCCGGTGCGGGTGCAACGATCCGAATTCGTGGAGGTTCTTCTATTTCGGCCAATAACGATCCTTTAATTGTAATTGATGGATTTCCGGTTGACAATACAGGCATTAGCGGTTTATCCAACCCCTTATCGACAGTTAATCCCAACGATATTGAATCGATGACAGTTTTGAAGGATGCTTCAGCTACTGCCATATATGGATCAAGGGCTTCTAATGGGGTTATCATTATTACTACCAAAAAAGGAAAAGCAGGGGCTGCCATGAAAATCAGTTACAACGGTTATGCCTCCTTAAGTCAGCAAACCAAATTTGAAGAGGTGCTCACAGGCGATCAGTTTCGTGAAATTATGCAACAACGTGTTACTGATGGATTAATTACGGACGCAGCTTTAACAAGAATTGGTACTGAAAACACCGATTGGCAAAGCGAAGTTTTCCGCAACGCCATTTCAATGGATCATAACATCAGTATTAATGGAAGTCATAAGAATATGCCCTATCGTGCATCATTAGGTTATACTGATCAGAATGGGACCTTGGAAAAAAATAATTTTGGCCGTACTTCTATTGACTTGAGTGCTACTCCTTCGTTTTTTGAGAATCATTTAAAGGTGAACCTCAATTTGAAGGGCATCGACATTGTTCAGGATTTTTCGAATCAGGGTGCAATTGGTGCAGCAGTCGTTTTTGATCCCACTCAGCCGGTTATGAATGGCAACACTCGTTTTGGAGGATATACAGCCTGGACCGAATTAAATTCAGGCGACCCTTTGAATGGAATGCCGAATAACATTGCAACACACAACCCTGTCGCATTAATAAATTTAAATGATAATTCTTCACACGTGAACAGGGTGATTGCAAATGCTCAACTAAATTATCAATTTCAAGCGATTCCGGAATTGAGAGCTAATTTGAACATGGGTTACGATTTGTCGAGTAGTAAGGGACATAACAATAACGATCCTTTGGCCGCTTTCAGTTACAGCGATCCGAACAATAACATGAAAGACTACGAGCAACAAATAAAAAATCAATTGTTGGATTTCTATTTGAATTACAATAAGGAATTGCCCGGCATTTCAAGCAAAATTGATGCAACCGCCGGATATTCATGGCAACATTTTTATCATGAAAACACCAACTCAAACCGTCCGTTTGAAATGACCGATGGCGTATATGTAGGAGCCGATACAATTATTAATCGTGACGAAAACTACCTGGTGTCTTTCTTTGGAAGGGTAAATTATACATTAATGGACAAGTACTTGGTTACACTGACACTTCGCGATGATGGATCATCACGTTTCAGCAAACAAAACCGCTGGGGTTTATTTCCATCCGCAGCCTTTGCCTGGAAGATCAATGAGGAGTCATTCCTGAGAAATGTCAGAGAAGTATCCGAATTGAAATTGCGTTTGGGCTGGGGGGTAACCGGTCAGCAAGACATCGGTAATGCTTATCCGTATATTCCAATTTACAAAACCAGTACACAAGGTGCCTATTACCAGTTTGGCGACCAATTCTATCCCACCTTGCGTCCAAATCCATACGATGCTTTGATCAAATGGGAAGAAACAGCTACTTTGAATGCCGGACTTGATTTTGGCTTTTTCGATGATAAATTTGTTGGATCGGTGGATGTGTACAAACGCACCACAAGCGATTTGATCAATACCATTCCAATTTCAGTGGGTAGTAATTTTTCCAACTTTTTAACCACCAATGTTGGCTCTTTGGAAAACAAAGGTTTCGAAGCTGCTTTAACCTATCGTCCTATAGTTACCAAGGATTTCACCTTAGAATTTGGAGGAACTTTCTCCTACAATCAAAATACCATCACCAAGGTGAATAAGGTAGATGATCCTGCAAATGCAGGTTACTTTACTGGTGGAATATCAGGTGGAGTGGGCAATACCGTTCAAATCAACAGTGTAGGCCATCCTGTTAACTCGTTCTTTTTGTACCAACAGGTGTACGATCAAAGTTGGAATCCCATCGAGGGATTGTATGTTGATCGCTCAAGTGACGAAGAAAGTGTATCAAGCGGTGACAATGCCAGAAAGTATTTTGCAGGCAAACCAGCTCCCGATTATATAATTGGTTTTAACATCAGGGCTGACTATAAAAACTTCGATTTTGCTTTAAATGGCAGGGTAAGCATAGGCAACTATGTCTATAACAATAACGCTTCGAGCCGTGCTTTGTACGACAATTTATACAATCAATCGGGTTTTGCCAGTAACCTACCTGCATCTATTTACAATAGCAACTTTAAAACTGCTCAATACTGGTCCGATTTCTATTTGGAAGATGGTTCATTCCTTAAATTGGATAACATCAGTCTTGGTTATAGTTTCTCAAAACTATTCTCGACCAAAGTATCAGGCCGTGTTGGCTTAACTGTTCAAAATGCCTTTGTTTACACCAAATACTCAGGTTTGGATCCTGAAGTAGATGGTGGAATCGACAACAGCATTTATCCACGTCCAAGAACTGTTATGCTTGGTTTAAACCTTAATTTTTAATGTTGAAAAATCGATTGAATATGAAACGAAATAATTTTAACTACCTATTTGGAATCCTGTTTACGGTGATCCTTTCGTCGTGTATCAACGATTTGGATGTGGTTCCTATCGATCCGAATTTAAACACCTCGGACAAAGTATTTGTGGATGTAGCTTCGTACAAACAAGCTTTGGCCAAACTCTATGCGTCCTATGCCTTAAGCGGTCAGGCAGGTAATGGTGCCGGCGACCCTGATATTGCAGGTATCGACGAAGGTTTTAGCAATTATTACCGTCAGTTGTGGAACTTACAAGAACTATCGACCGATGAGGCTATAATGGCATGGAACGATGCCACCATCAAAGATTTGCATTACCAAAACTGGACTCCAACCGATGTATTTGTTACAGCGCTTTATTCCAGAATATTTTACACCGTTGCCATCTGCAATGAATTTGTGAGAACATCGGGCGATAAAATTACAGATGTTACAGGCGACTACCAGAAAAATCTTCAATATTACCAGGCCGAAGCCCGTTTCCTGAGAGCATTCTCTTACTGGCATGCGATTGATTTGTTTGGCAACGTACCCTTTGTTACCGAAGCAGATAGACCAGGCTCGTATTCTCCTGAAAGAATTGAAAGAGCTGAGCTTTTTAAGTACATCGAAAGTGAATTGATCGAAATCGGCGATTTGCTGATGGCTCCAAAAGCCAACGAATATGGTCGTGTTGATCAGGCTTCAGCATGGATGTTACTGGCTAAATTGTATATGAATGCCGAAGTTTATGTAGGCGAAAACAGAAACGATGATGCCATGGTCTATGTTAAAAAAGTTATTGAATCGGCCTATCAATTCGACGATAATTACTTTAGAATGTTCGCGGCAGATAATGATCAGAGTCCCGAAATTATTTTCCCCATAACTTGCGATGGTTTGAATACGCAGTCCTATGGCGGTTCAACTTATTTGCTGCATGCTGCTTATGGCGGTAATATGCCTTTAAACGGATTTGAATCTGGTTGGGGCGGTATTCGCACCATGAAGGAATTTGCCGGTTTATTTGGCGCTAATGAAAGCGACTATACCACCGAAGAGCCTACTAATCCTGGCATTGCTGATAAACGTGGCCGTTTTTTCTTTGATCCTGCAAGCTGGTCATGGGAAGTCACCAATGTTGAAACCTTTACCGATGGTATTGGCGTCATGAAATTTTCGAACTATAAAGCTGACGGTTCTGAAGCCGACAATTATCATCCAACTTTTACAAGTACCGATGTGCCTGTTTTCCGTTTATCGGATGTTTATTTAATGTATGCCGAATTGGTTTTGCGTGGGGCAGCAGGTGGTGATAAAGGTACCGCATTGGCCTATGTGAACAAGATTCGTGAACGTGCTTTCCAAGATGCAAACCATGCGATCACTGATGGTGAACTAACACTTGATTTTATACTGGACGAAAGAGCCCGTGAATTGTATTGGGAAGGACATCGTCGTACTGACCTGATCCGGTTCAATAAATTTACCGGAGGCGATTATTTGTGGCAGTGGAAAGGAAATGTATTGGATGGAAAGGCCACCGATGCTTATCGTAATCTTTATCCAATTCCGGAAAACGATTTGATGGCGAATCCGAATTTATTGCAAAATCCTGGTTATTAATCAATTTAAAGTTGAAAATATGAAACGTATACTAAATATATTTTCGTTGCTGGCCATTTTATTTATTGCCGGCTGCGAACTGGAACCAGAGGTGCAAATTGCTGAAAACCCGGTTCCTCCTCAAATTCTTATGCCAACGGAAGGGCATGCTTATGCTTATACCTGGGACGATAACAACGATACCATTATGATTGTGATTTCACAGGTGCAGTATGGATTCCCTGTGGGTGTTACTTACACCGCAGAATTTGATGCAGACGGTGGCGATTTTGAACGTTCACGCAGTTTAGGTTTATTTAGTGGAGATACCCTGTTGGTGCCCATTAAAAAATTCAACACAGAAGTGAAGAAATTGAAATTTGTTGATGACGTAATCGCAAATTTGGACTTACGCATATCTTGTTTCGTCAGTAAATCGGTGGAGGATATGATCTCGCCAGTCATCAATATTTCATTTGTGCCTTATTCCGAACCTGTTATTGTAGAACCGGTAGATCCGGAACCAGGTTTAACGGAATTGTACCTGATTGGTGCATCAACAGGTGCCTGGGATACTGAAAGAGCTGTTGCCCTTACCGCTGGCGATGCCGGAATGTTTACCGGATTGGTTCATTTTAATGCAGCAGAGGATGGACGTAACTTTCGCTTTTTTACGAAAGCTGACTGGGCTTCATCCTATGGGGGTTACGATATTTTGACTACCTATCCGGAAGATTTGCTAGAGCCCGCCACTGCCGATAGTGATCCCAACTTTAACTTTATTGGTACAACCGGATGGTACAACTTAACGGTGAATACGGTAGAGAAAGCAATTGCCATGACAGCGTCAGATGCTCCCGAGCTCTACCTCACCGGTGATGCAACACATGGTTGGGATTTTGATGAACCGGTAAGCACGGTATACGGAACGGGTAACTTTGTGTACGAAGGCGACATTGAATTTATTCAAGACCTTGCTTTTAGAGTATTTGCGCAAAAAGACTGGGCTCCTAACAGCTACGGCTGGGATTACCTGACAACTTATGATGAGGCAAGCATTGGTGTAATGGAAGGTCATGATGATCCAAACTGGCAATTTTTGTTGGAATCAGGAATGTATCATGTTAAAATTGATATGAAATTATTATCAATTGAAATCACCAAATGACCTAAGCTGAGCGCTTAATCTTTTAGTGAAGGGCCAATTTGAACTACGCGTTTAAATTGGCCTTTTTTTGTGCAGAACAAGTCAAGATCGGTCTATGTGTTGTATAACACGTATGGTGCAAACGTCTTCGCAAACGTTTGCACTTTTATTCCTTCAATAAGCGCAAAATGGTTAATGTATGTTAATTTAAAATGGCTTATCTTGCCTTGAGATTTAAAAGTTATATTCAAATAACGAGGCAGATTACAGCAGTATAAAAGGAGCATGAGAGTAGAAAAACAATTCAGTTTATCTAAGAATCATGCATATTTTTAGGTCATAATTAAACTAATTAATATCACATGAAAAAAAGATTACGTATTTTTTTGTTGATGTTAGCAACTGTTCTTTCACAGGCAACATTTGCACAAACAAAAACAATCACAGGTAGTGTTACTGATGGTACTACTGGTGAATTATTGGTTGGAGTAACAATCGTGGTTCAGGGTACAACAAACGGCACAATTACTGATATTGACGGCAATTACCGTATTTTAGCCGAGTTGGGTAACACGTTGAGGTACACGTTTATTGGCTTTAAAAAAGTCGAAATTGTTGTTGGTTCCGAAGACGTTGTAAACATTAAAATGGAACCAGAATATGAAAACCTTGGTGAACTAATTGTAATTGGCTACGGTGTCCAGAAGAAATCGGATAAGACCGGGGCTGTATCAAGTATTGCTTCTGATGAACTGATTGGAGGAGCGGTTATTGATCCCTTAATGGCCATTACAGGAAAAGCTGCCGGGGTGGTGGTAACAAAGGGTGGTGGAAATCCAACCGATGACGCGAAAATTAAAATTAGAGGTAGTGCTGGTATCAGTGGTGCCACTAATACTAGTCCACTGTTCGTTATTGACGGTGTTCCGGGTGCCGATCCTAATATGGTTAGCCCTTCGAATATCGAATCCTATAACATTCTTAAAGATGCTGCTTCTACGGCAATTTATGGATCACAGGGGGCAAATGGTGTTATTATTATTACAACAAAAAGTGGAACAGAGGGGATTAAGACCTTAAACTTTAGTTCGGTCACTTCCATTGATAATGTTGCGAATAAGCTTGATTTGCTTTCTGCTGAGGATTATAAGTTGTACTCAACCAAATATGGATTGGAAAATATCTTTGTTGATGGGGGTGCAACAACCGATTGGCAGGATGAAATTTATCGCACCGGAGTAAGTCAGCAATATAATTTAAGTGCTAGTGGCGGCAATAACGGGAGTACCTATTATGGTTCTTTATCGCATCAGAAGAACGAAGGTGTAATCAATCAATCATCAAGAGAACGTACGATCGGTTCGCTTAATCTAACGCATAAAGCATTTGACGATAAGGTTACTATTAGTGGCGGAATTAATGTAGCCATTGAGAAAGACAATTTAGTGCAATTGGGTTCTAATTCCAGAGACGATATACTTTATCAAACTTATAGGCGAAATCCTACCGATTCAACAAGGCATGCTGATGGTGGATTTGTGTACGATAGGGTGAACGATAGCAGAGGTTTTGACTATGTCAACCCGCTGGCAATTTTAAACGATCAAACCCGACGAGATGACAGAACAAAATTTATGGGAAATGTATCTGCAAATTATGAAATCATAAAAGGATTAAATTTTAAAGTGGCTTCCAGCTATTTAAAGTCCGAAAAAGAATACACCTATTTTAGACCTGCAGGAATGTATGGAGGTCAAGGCAACGACCTGGGTGAAGGACAACGGTATTATGAAAATTCAAGCCAAAAAACCTTGGAAAGCACTTTGAATTATGATAAAACGTTTAACGAAATACACAATTTAAGTGTATTGTTAGGATATTCCTTCCAGGAAAACAAGTTCACGAAATTTGGTGTTAATGCAAGAAATTCGCAGTCGACTTCAGTCGGCACCGACAATATGAAATCATTTATCGACCTGGTGTATGGCGATGCTTCTTCCGAAGCCAATTCATCACGATTGATTGGTTTCTTTGGTCGGGTTAATTACAATTACGACAATAAATACTATGCAGGTGCATCATTACGTCGCGATGGATCTTCAAAGTTTGGTGAAAACAATAAATGGGGATTCTTTCCAACTGCATCCTTCGCCTGGACCCTCAAAAGAGAATCGTTCTTAAATGATGTCGACTGGTTAAATCAATTGAAGCTAAGGACCAGTTATGGTATTTCAGGAAATCAGTCTTTTGGATCATATTTCAGTAAAAGTGTATTTGATCCGGGGGACATTGTTGTAGACCCAATTACGGGAAATGAAGTATTAACCTGGTCAACTCAACGAAATGCAAATCCTGATCTAAAATGGGAACAAACTTCGGAATACAATGCTGGTATTGATTTTGGTTTTTTTGAAAATAGAATATCTGGTAGCATTGAGGTGTATAGCAAATTAACCACCGATATGTTGAATGAGTATTCTGTTCCTGTTCCTCCTAATAAATATTCCAAAACATGGGCAAATTCAGGTTCAATGACGAATAAAGGTTATGAATTTTTAATTACAGCCCATGTCTTAAATCAAGATAATTTAAGTTGGAAAACAACAATAGGCCTATCGAAAAATAAAGGTCAGATTACCGATTTAGGTGAGTATTGGAGTGAAAATGATTCTAGGCAAGGCTGGATTTCAGGACAAGGAATTGTAGGTGGGGATAATTGGACCATGTATGTTGATTCTGGTCAGCCGATTGGAAATTTTCTTGTGTACGAGTATCTTGGTGTGAGCGATAAAGGTGAAGCTTTGTATGCCAATAAGTATAAGGCAAGAGAGACCGAAGCCGATTCAGTTAAAGCCGGCAAATTATTAACAATTGAAGACAGGTATCTGGCTGGTAATGCAACACCTCAAATGGAAGTCTCGTGGTCAAATAGCCTTATATTGTTTAAAAACTGGAATCTGGATTTTTCATTCCGTGGTTTATTTGGACAGCAAGCTTATAATCATACAAATGCTTATTTTTCATCGCCGATTTTCTTTCCCAATGCAAATGTTATGTCAAATGCAACTAAGTATATGGATGAAGGTTTTTTTGGCCAATTTACTATTCCATCGGACGAGTTTGTTGAAGATGCTTCATTTATTCGGCTCGATTACCTTTCGTTAGGATATACAATTGGATTCAAAAACCGTAACTACATTAAAAATATTAAGTTATCGGTTATGGGAAATAATTTACTGGTATTTACAAAATATACAGGAACCGATCCTGAAATGACAATTGACGGGTTGGGATATGGAGTTGATACATTTAGTGTTTATCCAAAAAGTAGAACGGTCAGCTTTGGTATAAACGCTACATTTTAATCCTAAAAATTTATTGTTGTGAAATTAAAATATATATACAGTATCATCTTCATTGCCGTTGCGATAGGATGTACAGACTTGGATGAAAACTTATATTCAGGTATTAGCGAGGACAATTATCCTCAAACTAAAGGGCAGGCAGCTGTAAGTCATCTTTCAAGTTACGATGCCTTAACGGATTTATTCGATGATGGGGGATATTGGTTTCTCACACAGGAGCTAACTTCCGACGAAATGGTTCCTCCAACGCGCGCTGCAGACTGGTACGATGGAGGTAAATGGCTGGCACTTCAATATCACAGTTGGTCTAATTCGTCCGATGCTGTAAATGCAATCTGGAATAAGTTATGGGAGGGTATTGCAGAAACAAACTCTATCCTTGACAAGACCTTGAGCAATGATGTTGCTGCATTGAAAGTAAAAGCTGAAGTAAAAGCTATCAGATCTCTTTATTACTTTTGGTTAATTGATAATTACGGTTCTGTCCCCTATTTAACCACTTATTTTACAGCTCCGGAGCAACCATTTAGAGCTGCCAGAGCCGCAATTTTTGATAGTTTGACAACAACTTTGGAACAAGAATATTCATTGCTGAATTCCATTGAGAATCCAGTTTACAAGAACTATGCATCAAAGGAAATGGCATTTGTATTATTGGCTAAATTATACCTGAATGCTCCGGTTTATACTGGTCAGGAAAAGTCTGAGAACTATCAAAAAGCCATTGAATATTGCGATAAAATTTTGAATCTTTCCTATATCAGTCTCGAACCAAACGTTTTGGATTTATTCAAATTGGCAACAAGCGCTGCTTCAAAAGAAATGATTTTTACCATACCATTTGATGAATTGAATAAGAAAGGCTTTAGCATACATATGCGTTCGTTGGGTTATATCAGTAAAAAAACGTTTAATATGACAGATGAACCTTGGAACGGATTTGCTGTTATCCCTACTTTTTTCGATAAATATGAAGCTTCAGATGTTCGAAGGGACGGTTATATGCTCCATGGTTTGCAGTTTGATTATTTAGGCGCACCTATTATTGATGCAAAAACTGGAAACCAGGTTGATTTTAACCCTCAAATGAAAATACCTGAAATGACGGTTGCTAATATGCAAATAGAAGACATCGACAATTTTCATATGACCCATGATGGTGCTCGTGTTCAGAAATATGAAGTCTATGCAGGTGCCAAACAGTATTTAACAGTTAATTTCCCGGTTTTTCGTTTAGCGGATGTTATTTTTATGAAAGCAGAAGCTGAGTTGAGATTAAATGGTTCTGTTTCGGCTGGAACTATGACTTTGGTTAATCAAATTTGGACCAGAGCCGGTCAAACACCCCCAGCAGGAGGACTTACACTTGCTAATATTCTCGACGAAAGAGGCAAAGAACTTTTCTGTGAAGGGCACAGAAGAACTGATATGATTAGGTTTGGAACCTTCGATAAACCTTTCTGGGCAATGGGACAAACCGAAATGACTGGCGTGCCTGAACCCAATGAGATACAAAATATATTCCCGATTCCGCAAAGTGCAATCTCTAGCAATCCAAATTTGGAAGCTGCCCCGCAATAGAAGAAGGAATTTATTAAAAAAATAGCGAATTACCTTAAACAGCGTATCTATTGTGGGTACGCTGTTTTTAAAAAATTACCTTGCTCCATTCTTATTGTTGGATAAGACCAAACTTTAAAGAATAAAAAATTAGTCAAATGAAATATTTAGTTTTTATCATTCTGTTTTTACTGGCACTGACCAGCAATGCGCAAATTGTTAGTTTGCAGCCAACCAGTGCCGGGGCCGACGACGAAGTCATCTTGGTTTTCGATGCCAGTCAGGGAAATGCCGAATTGAAAGATGCGTCGAAAGTATACCTGCATCATGGCGTTGTCACCAATTCCGAAACAGGTACCGATTGGAAATATGTGATCGGAAATTGGGGGCAGGACGATGGCGTTGGCGAGATGACCCGAGTATCTGGCGAAACCAACAAATGGCAAATTACTTTTACTCCAACTTTGCGCGAATATTTTGGAGTTCCTTCCAACGAAAATATTTTCCGTATTTCCGCAGTATTTCGTAGTGCCGATGGAAATACAAAAGGAACCATAACTCCGGGAACGTATGGTTGGGGGACCGTTTCATCTGGTGGAGATTTTTTCATTAACCTGAATACTTCAAACTACATTTCCATTACTTCACCATTCAAAACCGAAACCTACCTGAAGGCAGGAGAAAAACTGAACATTGAAGCTGTGGCTTCAGCGAATGTAAGTTCCATGAAATTGTACGTGAATGAAGGCAGTGGCTACATTCAGAAAGCCTCGGTTACAAGTGGAAAAACAATTGCATATTCCTATCAGGCCGCAGTGTCGGTCGATTTGGGCATTAAGGTAGAAGCGGTAATCAACGGGGAAACTATTTCCAGGGAAAAAAGCCACAGTATTGTGGTACTGCAGGAAACACAAGTACTTGATCTTCCTGTTGGATTGCAAGCCGGGATTAACTATCATTCGGATGATGCCACAAAAGTCACACTGGTGCTTGAAGCTCCGGGCAAAGACTACGTGTATGTGGTGGGTGATTTTTCTGTATGGAAGACCTTGGACCAAAACCAAATGAAACGTACACCAGACGGTGAATTTTTCTGGCTTGAATTGGATCAGCTCATTCCCGGAAAAGAATACGTCTTTCAATATTGGATCGATGGCGAAATTAAAGTGGGTGATCCTTATGCCGATCAAGTGGCTGACCCCTGGAACGATAAATACATTCCAGAATCGGTTTATCCGAATATTCCTGAATATACTGCTACCGATTATGGCATTGCTACAGTGCTTCAAACCGGACAGGATGCTTACAACTGGTCATCAACTGAAACTGCGTGGGAGCGTCCTTCAGTGGAGAACCTCACCATTTACGAATTGCACGTTCGTGATTTTGTTTCATCACATAGCTACGCCGATTTGACCGACACCCTCGATTATCTGAAACGATTGGGTGTTGATGCCATCGAGTTGATGCCAATCAACGAATTTGAAGGTAATGATTCATGGGGGTATAATCCATCCTACTATTTTGCTCCCGATAAATATTACGGGACAAAGGAAGCACTGAAAAAATTTGTTGAAAAGGCACACGAAATGGGTATGGCGGTTATTCTCGATATGGTCTTAAATCATGCCTATGGCAGCAATGCCATGGTAAAAATGTATTGGGATGCTATAAATAATCGTCCGGCGGCTGACAATCCCTGGTTCAATGCTGAATATGTAGGGCCGTATCAGTGGGGCTATGACTTTAATCACGAGAGCGCCTATACGAAACGTTTTGTCGATCGTGTGAACAAATATTGGTTGGAAGAATTCCATTTTGATGGTTTTCGGTTCGATTTTACCAAGGGGTTTACCAACTACGCTCCGGGTGGAAATGTCGATGGATTTGATCAGTCCAGAATTAACATTTTGGAACGTATGGCCGATCAAATTTGGACCGTTGATCCTTCCGCCTATGTGATTTTAGAACATTGGGGATTATTGACGGAAGAAACCATTCTAGGAAAGTACGGATTAAAAATGTGGGCCAACCGAAGTTACGATTTTGTTCCTGCTGCCACTGGTGTAACAACAGGAACATTTGCAAGTATTAACGATACTTTCGATGCTTTTCATGTTTCGTATTTCGATAGCCACGATGAACAGCGGATTGCTGAGTCAGCTCTGACCGAAGGTTTAGCCAATGGATTTTACGATGTAAAAAACCCACTCATCATGTACGAGCGGATGAAAATGATAGCTGCTTTTGCTTTTTTGCAGCCGGGACCAAGAATGATCTGGCAGTTCGATGAATTGGGATACGACATCGACATTGATTTTAACGGACGGATTGGTACCAAACCATTACCGTGGGGAAGCGATGGGCTTGGTTATTATGAGGATGAAAACCGACAATACATTTATGATGCTTACCAGTCCATTCTGAAGGTAAGGAAAACCATCACGCCTGAATTGCTGGCTATAGCAAGTACCAATCATAAAAACACAGGAGCAGCGCGTCGCCTAAGTTACAACACCTCTGGAATCGATTTGGTGGTGATAGGTAATTTTGGATTAACCACGCAGACCATTGATCCTGCATTTCCCCAAACGGGTACCTGGTACGATTATTTTTCAGGCGAAGAGGTGAGCATAAGCAATGTAAATTCCACCATGGAATTGAAGGCCGGAGAGTGGCATATTTATACTACGGAGAGGCTTTCCAATGCTTTGCCAGGAGTTGTTGAGGTATTCGATTCGCCTGTAACGATATCGCCATCGCAGTTTAACATGAATGATGAGATTACAATCACTTTCGATGCTACAAAGGCATGGAAAGATGGTACCGCCGGATTGCTTGATGCCAGCGAGGTGAAAATTGTTGCCGGGGTAATCACCGACGATCCCAACTCAACGGAATGGTCGCACCAAATGTCAGGGATTATGACCTTAAAAGGCAATAATATTTGGGAAATTACCTTTTCCCCGATTGAATTTTTTGCCACTTCCAGTGCTTTCAAAATTGGCATGTATTTCACCGATAGAAATGAACAAAATATTGGGAAAGGTTTTCGAAACAGTATCATCTACACCAATGTTTTGTCGATGGTTCCTATCGTAAATATTGATCCTTCAGCCTTTAAAGTGAATGAGGAAATTACTTTGACATTTAATGCACAGCAAGGAGATCGAAACTTGATGGGTGCCTCGAAAGTGTATATGCACAGTGGCGTAGGCACGGTTAAAACCGATAATCCGGCCAGTACAGCGTGGAACTATGTAGTTGGAAACTGGGGGCAGGATGATGGTGTAGGTGAAATGACTGAAACAGAAAACGACATATGGGAAATTACTTTTGTCCCCCAAAGCTACTATGGCCTTGCCGATAGTGATATCCCTTATTGGTTAGCCTGTGTTTTCCGCAGTGCCGATGGTAATATCAAAGGAAGCGGAACACCTGGTGTATTCGAAACAGGTATCATTTCTTCGGGAGGTGATATCTTTATTCAAAATCAATTGAAAACATCGCTGGATGATAATGCTTTTCTGAAAGGCTCAGTTTACCCAAACCCAACTACTGGAAATTTGTATTTTAGGGATATTGAAAATGCCACAGGAGTGAAACTTTTTAATACTTTTGGGCAGTTGGTTTTCGATCAAAATCTTACGAATGAAAAAATAATCAACATCAAACAATTGAAAAATGGCATGTATATCTATCAGGTGAAGACTTCGTCAGGAGTAATCAACGGTAGAATTCTTAAACAATAATCCCAAAAACCTAACTGGTTTTTAAGGCTGTTCGGCGTAAGTTGTACAGCCTTTTTTGTAGGTCGAAAACTTGTAGGTCGGACATTCTTGTCCGACTCTTTGAGTTTGTATTTATGCAAACAATAAAGTTGGATGCCCCTTTCGTATAGGTTTGTACATTGAATTGTTCTGTGTTTATTTTCTGGCACGTCGATTGCCCCTTTACTTTTCATCTGTTTTATGGATTGAAATGTTACGAAAATGTTGTGATCGTATTGGATGAATTGGGATTAAGTTCCTGAAAAACACATCGAAGATATGGTAGGTCATTTCCTCCATTTCTATATTTCATGAAACAGTAGGTTACATTTTGGTAGGACATTAAACTGAATAAGATGAAAATAGGATTTCCGTTAAAAAATGCAAGTGCAAAATCAATGTTCGATGATTTTCATGCCTGCAAATACATTGGGGTTTACGATGATGTGAATAAAACTTTTGTCGACATAGAGGTGGAGGAGCTTTATCAAAAAAGTGAGAATTACAATTTGTTTTCGGTTTTAGATGAGCTTGGAATAAAAATGGTGATTTGTAATAGAATGAAACCAATGGCCCTGAGGTTTTTTAACGAACAAAAAATAACGGTTTACAAAGCGGAAGGCGATCAAGTTGATTTGAATCTGGAATTGTTGTTTGATGGACAATTGAAACGTTTTCAAGCACAAATGGCTGAAGCTTCATCATGTGGGTCGTCGTGCAGTTCTTGTAGCAGCGATGCATGTAGCACGCCGTAGACTTTTTAGTCGGACATTCTTGTCCGACCCCATTTGGGGATTTAGCTGAATGCGAAGAAAATCAATAGTTTAACGGCTTGTTGATTTTTAGTTGGACTTTTTTGACTCGTAAATCGGACATTAGCACCGCTGATATTCGATTTTTGTTTGACAATATAAATACACGCATTCGCAACACACCTGGCTGATGATTTTTATCTTTATAGCAAAATTTAAATCACTACCATGATGGATAACAAAAACACCTTGCTTCAAATCAACAAATATGGAATGGGTGAAGGCGACGAAACGCTTGGACTCTCACTCATTCAGAATTACTTTAAACTCATTATTCAGGAAGAAATGCTGCCTCAGTTTATTACTTTTTATAATGGAGGAGTTAAGTTGGTAACCAAAGCTTCCCCGGTAATTGATTCGCTAAAAATAATTGAATCGAAAGGAGTGAAACTCATTTCTTGTAAAACCTGCCTGAACCATTTTGGTCTGGAGGATAAGCTTGAGGTAGGGTTTGCAGGCACCATGATTGATATTATAGCTCTTCAAAAGGCTGCTAAAAAGGTTGTTACCCTATAGTGCTTATTGAATCAAAAGCATTATCTTTTTACTTATTCAGTATTGGCAACGCCTGGATCATATGATCCTTCTTAACGTATTCATTAAGGCAAAAACTCCTTAGGTGATTTCCCAAACTGTTTTTTAAAACATGAGGAGAAATACGAGGCTGAATTAAAACCAACAGCATAGCCAATTTCATCAATGGATTTTTCGCCTGAACGCAACATTGTTAAGGCTTTTTTCAAGCGTACAAAGCGTATAAACTCTGAGGTCGACTGATCGGTATGCGCTTTTATTTTTCGATGCAACGAAGTACGGCTGATCCTCAGTTTTTCGGCCAGCGTTTCTACTGAAAAATTAGCATCAAGCAAGTTGCTTTCCACAAGCCGGGAAGCTTTTTCAATAAATGAGAATTCAGCGTCACCTGTGTCGAATTCTGTCAAATTACTGTTAGGTGAGAGGAATGCTTCTTTTAACTTTTGCCGTGATTGTATCAGATTTGTAATTTGCGTTAAAAGCAAGTACTCATTGAAGGGTTTTGAAATGTAGGCATCGGCCCCTTTTTGATAGCCTTTAATTTTTGACTCGTCTTCGCTAAGCGCAGTCAAAAGGAGAACTGGGATATGGCTGGTGTTTTCATCCTCCTTAATGGCTGCACACATTTCAAAGCCGTCCATCACAGGCATCATAACGTCGCTCACAATTAAATCGGGATTGAATTCGAAAGCTGCCTGTAAACCATTCTCTCCGTTCGAAGCCGTGATGACAGAGAAGTGCTTAACCAGCGATTTTTTAAGGAAAATTCTTAATTCGGCATTGTCTTCCACCACCAGAATTAGTTTCTTTTTTGATCCGACTGAGTTGTGCGAATTGTAAACCTCCAATGGTGCATCAGCTATTGTAAGTGGTGCAGTGTCTATGGGTTTGAGGGGCATTTGCTGATCGACTGAAACAGGAAATCGAACGATAAAAGTGGTTCCAAACGCTTCGTTCGATTCAACATTTAGGTTGCCATTGTGGAGTTTCAGGTATTCCATTACCATGTTCAACCCAATTCCAGTGCCTTCACGTGAATTGGATTTACTCTGGGTAAATCGTTCAAAGATGGATGTAAATTCGTGTTCAGGAATAAATGAACCTGCGTTAAATATCGAAATTTCAAGGTAATTTCCTTCGATTTGAGGGCCAATCAAAATAGTCTGTTCGCCCGATTGAATTTCTGCAGAGATACTCACTTCTCCATCGCTTGGCACAAACTTGAAGGCATTGTTCAGTAGGTTGAAAACAATGTTGTCAAATTTGTCGGGATCAACGGAAATCGTGAGCTTCTCGTAATTGAATTGTGTTTTAAAGGTGATGTTTTTATCCCGAGCTTCCAGACTAAAGCAATCTGTTATTTCGTTCAATATTGGAACTGCATTGGTTTCGACAGGTTTAAACGACAGCTTTTGAGCATCAATTCTTCGGATATCGATCACCTGATGAATGATGTTTCGCAGCCGCTTACCATTTCTTTGAATGATTTTGAGGTATTCTATGAGCTCCTTATCATTTTCCCTGTTTTTAATGAGCACATCAAGAGGGTATAGAATCAGGCTTAGTGGAGTTTTTATTTCATGTGAGATGTTGGTGAAAAATTGAAGTTTATTTTGTGTGAGCTCTTTTTCACTAGTGCTTTTTACCTTTTCAATGAGCACTTCATGTTTCAGTCGTTGACGAATGAAAATTTCACGCTGAATAAAAAAGACCAAAAGAATGACCACGATCAGGTAAAACGAATAGGCATACCAACGCTGCCACCAAGGAGAATTGATTCGTATTAAAATTTCTTTAGGCACCGTATTCCATATACCATCGTTGTTGGCTGCCAATACCTGAAAAACGTAACCGCCAGGTGGAATTTTGGTGAATGTTGCAGTTCTTTGTTTACCGGCATTTACCCATTGATTGTCGTAGTTCAGCAAGCGATATTTAAACTGATTCTTTCCCGGGTTTAGAAAATTGGTGGCCACAAATTCGAAACTAATCGAATTCTGATTGTATTTAAGTTCCAATTCTTTTAGTGTTACAATCGACTTGGCTAAAATTGAATTTGGGTTCCACGGTTTTACTTCCTGGTTGTTGATGTGAATTCCGGTAACCACCACATCGGGCTGTTGAGGGTTCATTTTAATTTGTCGGGGACTTATTTCACTGGCGCCGTTAGGACCTCCAAAATACAATTTGTCCTCCTTAGTTTTAAAGACTGAGCCCGGATTGAACATATTGCCTTGTAGTCCGTCGGAGGCGTAAAAGTTACGACATTCAAAGTTGTTGGGATTGAATTGTGTAATGCCATTGTCGGTGCTTAGCCATAAATTATTTTGCTTGTCTTGAGTAATCCCATAAATTTCGTAACCCGATAAACCATTGGCAGGTGTATAGCAAGTAAAGCTGTTGTTGTTTGGGTTCAACTTGTTTAACCCAGAAGATGTTCCCACCCAAATGGTATAATCTGCGTCTTCATAGATGGAATAAATCAAATTACTACTCAATGAATTTGAATCGGACGGATGGGAAATAAATCGCTCGAAGGTGCTTTCCCCCAGCTGTTTGCGATTGAGTCCAGTTTGAGTTCCAACCCATAAAATTTTATTGTGATCGACAAAAAGAGAACGAACCTGATTGCTTGAGAGTGAATTTGGATCGTTCGAATTCCATCGTAGATTTTCGATAGATAGGGTTTGCGTATTGATACTGTATAAACCCAGAAAGTACGAACCGGCATAAAGCGTATTTCCAACAATAGCCAGACTGTAGAACCCTCCATCAATTACACGTTCGCGTTTATCAGGCAGACCTTCTTTATTGAACTGACTCAAACGCCAGAGTCCGTTGTTGAAGGTTCCCACCCAAAAGGATCCATGGTTATCAACAGCCAATGATTTAACATTTAGATTTCTGTTGTTATCAATGTTGAATGATTTTATCGTCTGTTGTTGAGTGTTGTAGTAATTTAGACCTCCGCCTTCGGTTCCAATCCAAAGGTTAGTTCCCACTTCGACGAACGAGCTAATCACATTGTCCGAAAGTCCAATGTCGGAACTCAGGTGAGTAAATAGTTTGTCAAAGGGGTTGGAATAAGCGAGTTTTCCAGACCAGGTACTCACCCAGGTCCCGCCTTTACTGTCGGTGAAAATATCGTAGATGCTGGAGTGTGAAATTCCAGGTGTATTTTTACTGTTGAAATGCTGAATGCTCTTATCATTCAATAGGGCGATACCATTGTAGGTGGCTAGCCAAATGTTTGATGAATCATCAGTAACTATTTTTCGAACCCTATTGCTTCCAATGTTATGTGCCTCATCCACATTCTCACCATAGTGGGCAATGAGGTCGCCGTTAATGTTATAACAATCGGCACCTTCCCACTCGTAACCTATCCACAACTTGTTTTGGGTAAAAAGCATGGTGAGCACACGGTTATTCACGATTGATCCAAAATGATGAAATACATTGTAGGGAAGATCGGCCCAATAAACAACTCCTTCGGTACTTTTTAGCCAAATACGGTTGGCTTCGTCAGTATAAATGAAAGTTGGTCGATTATCCTTTGGGTTAATAGATACGGTATCAACGGTTGAGCTGCCAGGTTTTAATCTGAATAAGTAATTTCCACTCAAGAATAGAATTTGAGAATCTGCCGGGCAAATAATCTGGTTGATGATTCCCTGTATAGTATCGCCCTTGGTATTGGTCCAAACGGGAGTATTGAAGATCTCTTTTTCTTCGTTGTAAAAGCAAATCCCATTATTGGTGGCAAACCAAAGTGTGCCCGAAGGATCTTTTGACATGCAGTTGATCGCATTTGACGAAATACTGGTTGGGTCGTTCGGAATGTGAATGTATTTTTCGATGCTTGCCGTATTGTATTTGAACAAGCCATGTTGTGATGAGAACCAAATGAAGCCATGCGAATCTTCTATGATTTGGTTGATTGAACCAAAGGTAAATCCTCCGGGTGGTGATATTTCCCGAAATTCAAGTGTCAGGTCGCTACCATAAGTGCTATGGGCACAGAATATCGCCAGCAAAACAATAATTATTTTTCTTAAATACCCAATCATGCTGATTTTAATGCTTTTTCAAGTGGTCTTATTTTAATGCAAATGAACAACAATTCTTTCAAAATAGATTTCAGTATTGTTCCACTTTGCAACATGTGTTAAAAACTGCCTCTAAAATTTACAGTTATTCTACTTTTATTGAAAATTATTTCAGGACTTGAAGTTTAGCTTAGTTCAAAAAATAATTGATGTCAAAATTCAAGCTAATAATTTCTTTTTTATTTTTCCTTCTGCCATTGTTTGGATCCACACAATCAACAACGATCCATCAGCAACGATTGGATAAGGACTGGACTTTTTTGCAAGGTGATTTGGGTGGGATTTGGGAAGCCATTCGTATTCCTCAAATTGGTCAGCCCACCAGTTTCCCCATTTGGGAAGAAGCTAATTTACCACACTGTTTTAATGCTACTGATGCTGTTAATCCCGATGTCAATTATTATCAGGGACCGGGTTGGTACCGTTACTTAATCAATTTAAATAATCCTTATGAAAATGGTCGCACTGTGCTCCATTTTGAAGGTGCCGGCCAAAAAACCGAGGTGTACATTGGGACTGAAAAAGTAGCATCGCATGTTGGTGGGTATGACGAGTGGAGTGTTGACATTACTGATGCGCTCAAAGAAGCTCAATTGAATTCATATATTTCTATGAATTACAACGGCAGAATTCCGCTTTCTATACGTTGTGACAATTCCCGCGATTTGGAAATGATTCCTTCCGACCTTTCTGACTTTACTATTTACGGTGGGCTGTATCGCCATGTAAATCTTCAGTATTTTCCTGCTCAGTATTTCAGTAGCATAAAAATTGATACTGAAGGATTAAAAAATGGACAAAGTGGCAAGCTCATTTTTGAATTGATTCCTGCACTTCCGTTTAAAACGAATCCGGAAGTTGACATTGAGATTGTTAATCCTCAAGGAGAAATTATATATACTGCAACCTTGAAAAATGGTGAATACAAAATTCAAACTGAAATTAGAAAACCCGAACGTTGGTCGCCCCAAACGCCTGCATTGTATCAATTGAAGGCAAGTATTAGTAACGGCGATCAGGTTCAAAACATGGAAGATCGATTTGGATTCAGAACCTTCGAATTTAAAAATAAAGGTCCGTTTTACCTGAATGGTGAACGGTTGCTGTTAAAAGGAACCCATCGACATGAAGACTTTGCAGGTGTTGGAGCCGCACTTTCCGACCAGCAAATCAGGGCCGAAATGATCATGATTAAAGACATGGGTGCTAACTTTATTCGCTTGGGACATTATCAACAATCTCGTTATGTTCTTCAGCTTTGTGATAGTCTGGGTATTTTGGTGTGGGAGGAAATTCCGTGGTGTCGGGGTGGATTGGGAGGTAAGATTTACCAGGAGCGAGCCATCCGGATGCTTACAAATATGATTAATCAACACCATAACCATCCTGCAGTAATTATGTGGGGACTGGGCAATGAAAATGACTGGCCGGGTGATTTTGAAACCTTTGAAAAAGATAGCATTCGAGCCTTCATGCAACACTTGAATAATCTGGCGCATCAGCTCGACTCAAAACGAGTCACCTCCATTCGGCGCTGCGATTTTTGTAAAGACTTTGTTGATGTCTATTCACCATCGATTTGGACCGGTTGGTACCGCGGGCAATATACCGATTATAAAAGAGTTTCGGAATTTGAGCAGAATCAAGTGGATCGTTTCTTCCATGCTGAATGGGGTGGCGACAGTCATACCGGTCGACATGCTGAGGATGTCGATTCGCAGTGGAAAGACATTCAGTCTGGGCAACTTGCTGACGAACGTGATGGTGACGCCAGTTTGTATGGTGGCCAAAAACGCATGTCGAAAGATGGCGATTGGTCTGAATCATACATGGTTGAGCTTTTTGACTGGACATTAAAAGAGCAACTTTCAATGCCATGGTTAACTGGCAGCGCTTTCTGGGTTTTTAAAGATTTTGCTACCCCTATTCGACCTGAGAATCCTATTCCGTATGTGAATCAGAAAGGAGTAGTTCAGCGCGACCTGACTCCAAAAGAAACGTATTACGTAGTTCAGTCATATTGGGCCGATAAACCGATGCTGCACATTTATGGGCACTCGTGGCCCATTCGATGGGGTGAAATGAATGAACTTAAGATGGTGAAAGTTTACTCGAATTGTTCTGAGCTTGAACTCTTCGTAAATGGGATCAGCCAGGGAGTGAAGGCACGAAAGTTAGGTGAATTTCCAGCGGCCGGTTTCTATTGGGAAGTGAAGTTGAATGAAGGTGCCAATCATATTACTGCCAAATCGCTTGATAAAGGTATTCAGCTTCAGGATGAAGTCGGCTGGAATTACCAGGTAGGTGTCTGGGGTGAAATTGATCACTTTAAACTTTCAGAAGAAATGATAGACGATTCGACAAGTTTGATTAAAGTACTTGCAGTTGATGCGAACGAAAAAGTGTGTCTTGACTCAAGGCTTCTTATTGAATTTGAAGCCATTGGGGAAGCGTATTTGTCGAAAGATCAGGGAACTATAACTGGATCAGGAAAAATTCAACTGGCCAATGGTCAGGCACAAATTAAATTGATAAAAACCGGAAAGAACTTTCAGGTAGCAGCAAAGGCTCCTCAAATTGGATGTTTTTTCCTTAACCATTAATAGCCATCATGAGAATCAAAATGACTGGGATGTTTTTAAAAGTAGTGGTCCTTTTATTTGTTGGGGCAGGATTGCATAATTGTACAGAGGCAGAAGTAGTTAAAGGTATTGCTGCCGATGGTTTGTCTGAACAATTTTCAATTTTGCTCAGCAATGCCAATGCTTCCTATGATTCGAAAATTACGAGAGGAAAACGTAATTTCTTTCCTCGAAGTATGGATGGTAATGGCATTGCGTATGTTGAATCAGGAGATTGGTGTAGTGGTTTCTTCCCCGGGTGCCTTTGGCAAATGGCAATGATGACCAACGATTCCATGTGGAAAGCCGAAGCATTAAAATATACCAGACTTATGGAACGTGAAAAAAACAACGGTTCTTCACACGACGTAGGTTTTAAAATCATGTGCAGTTTTGGACAGGCCGTTAAAATGCTTGATGATCCAACTGAATTTAATGCAATAATTGTACAAGCGGCTAAAACACTAAGCAAACGGTTTAATCCCAATGTGGGTTGTATTCGATCGTGGGATTGGAACTCAGATAAATGGAAATATCCGGTGATCATCGATAATATGATGAACCTTGAGTTGCTCTTCAAAGCTACTCAAATCTGCGGCGATTCAACTTACTTTAATATAGCTGTTTCGCATGCCAATACGACTCTGCGCAACCATTTCAGAAGTGAGAACAGCTCCTATCATGTGGTAGATTACAATCCTTCAACAGGAAATGTGATTTCAAAATTTACCCACCAGGGAGATTCCAACGAATCGGCTTGGGCACGCGGACAAGCATGGGGCTTGTACGGCTATACCATGATGTATCGCGAAACGCACAACATTATTTACCTGCAACAAGCCGAAAAAATAGCTGCTTTTATTTTTGATAATGGGAGTTTGCCCTTGGATAAAATTGTCATGTGGGATTTCAATTATGACGAATCTTCAGGCGAACCTCGTGATGTTTCGGCAGCTGCAGTGATAGCTTCAGCTTTGGTAGACTTATCTGATTTTGCTCCTTCGAATGAAGAAAATTATAGGCAATTGGCTCGTCAGATTTTAGATACGCTTATAAGTTCCTATGCCACACAACAGGGGGGTAGTTTTGGCTATCTCCTCAAGCACTCGGTTGGATTCAAACACAATAATAGCGAAGTGGATGTGCCCATTATTTATGCCGATTACTATTTTCTTGAAGCCTTGAACAGGTACAATAACTTGATAAATTAAATGGTCACTTGGTGATTGATAAAAATAATTTTTAATGATACAGATTAAAATTAGAATAATTAGTAGTAAACGTAGATTGATGAAAACGGGGATGATGTTGGTTTTTCTGTTTGCTCTTAATCAGTTACATGGCCAGTCATGGTCATCGGAACTGGTTTGGGTGAACAACAGCGGGCAGCTGGAATATGCTCCCGATGATAAAGGCGGCATCCTTCCCGATTTTAGCGCTGTGGGATATCACTTTGGTCAGGAACCAATTCCCAATGTACCTGTACTGTTAACAGTTGAACCACTTGAAGGGGACAACAGAAGCCATCTTCAGCAAAGCATCAATAAAATCGCTCAAATGCCCTTGGACGAGAATGGTTTTAGAGGTGCACTTTTATTGCTGAAAGGCGAATATCAAGTAAAAGGAAGTTTAAGCATTCCCGTTTCAGGCATTGTAATTAAAGGTGAAGGAAATAACAATAAAGGCACCGTCATTATTGAATCTGCAACTTATCAAACTGATTTATTTTATTTCCGTGGAAGTGGCAGCCGTGTAGATGATCAAAATTCGAAAGTGGCTATTGCTGAAGATTTTGTTCCCGTAGGCCGAAAATATGTGGTGCTGGAGGATGCAAGTGAGTTTGTTGAAGGCGATTTGGTGGTGATATTTCGTCCGGGAACTGATAACTGGATTCATGATTTAAAAATGGATCAAATCAATGAAAAGGATGGGCTGGTTCAATGGACAGGCAATGATTATCCACTCTATTTCGAAAGGGTAATTTCCAAAATTAGCGGTGATACGGTGTACTTCAGAAATCCTGTGGTTATGGAAATGGATGCCAATTATGGTGGAGGATATTTAATGAAGTGCAGTTTCACTTGACGAATTAACCATTGTGGAATTGAAAATATCTACCTGAATTCAACTTATCAAAGTGCCGAAGATGAGAATCATGGTTGGAACGCCATCAAGTTTAGTACCTCGGAAGATTGTTGGGTGCGTGATGTAACTGCCTTACATTTTGGTTATAGCACCGTAAATATTAGTGGATCGTCCAAACACATTTCTGTCCTTCGTGTAAAAAATATCGATCCGATCTCAACGATTGATGGGAGCCGCCGTTACTCCTTTAACTGCGATGGCCAACTTAATTTATTTCAGGATTGTTACTCGAACAACGGGCGGCATGACTTTGTAACGGGAGCAAGGGTTTGTGGCCCTAACGTATTTACCCGTTGCACGGCCAGGAATCCGCACAACGATATTGGTCCTCATCACCGATGGTCATGTGGTACGCTGTTCGATGTGATTAATACGACAGGTGATATTAACATTCAGGATCGTGGTGACTGGGGGACCGGTCATGGATGGGCTGGTGTTAATCAGGTGCTTTGGAATTGTATAGTGAAGGGGGCAGCGGTACAGTCGCCCTGGGTGTCAGGAATGAATTATAGCATTGGAACCATTGGCAACAAATTGCAAGGACGCTTGTCTGGTCGGCCCGATGGTTACTGGGAAGGTCGGAACAAAGCCGGACTTGAACCTGAATCGCTTTACGAAGCGCAGCTTTCGAACAGTAAAGGCTATAAAGTTTATAAGGAAGAATTGAAACAGGGACAACTTAAATTCTATCCAAACCCTTGCAATAATGAGTTGAAAGTGAATTCATCCAATGATAAAATAGGCTATCAGATGTTTTCTGCCGATGGGATAAAAATCCAATCAGGAATACTGAATGTGGGTTACGATCACATTGATACTTCGGTCTTGAGTCAAGGAATGTATATCCTTCAATATGAATCAGACAAATGTTTGTATCAACAAAAAATACGAATTGTACGATAAACAGAATAATGAAGAAATTATACCTAATATTTTTAATTGTTTTGAGTAATGCTAATGCACAGGCTCAACGCTTGGTAACTTCGCTGAATTCAAACTGGACTTTTGTTTCGGAGAAAAATAGCAGCGATACCATCACTGTGAATTTGCCCCATACCTGGAATAACGTAGATGCATTTATTGATGGTGGGGATTATTACCGTGGAGTTGGAATTTATTTCAAAACACTATTTATTCCTGAAAATTGGAGGGGAAAAAGTATTTTCATCCGTTGCGAGGGAGCCAACCAGCTGACAACAGTGTTGGTAAATGAAAAAATAGCAGGCAAACATCTGGGAGGGTATACAGGATTTGTCTTCAACCTAACACCCTATGTTGTATATGGTTCTGAGAATCAGGTTGAGGTGGTTTGCGACAACAGTTACAACGAAAATATTCCACCATTGAGTGCCGATTTTACTTTTTACGGTGGCATTTATCGTGATGTCGATTTAATACTTGTGCAAGCTCTTCACATTGAAGTTGAAAATGCGGCTACGGGAAATATTCAGATTAAAACTCCATTTGTAGATGCAGAACAGGCCAGAGTTCAAGTTCAATTCCATTTAAAAAATGAGACAGGAACAAAGGCACAAACAAGGGTTCAGCTTTCGATTTACGATCCAAACGGAAACAAAGTTTTAAGCGAGATTCAAGAAAAAAAGTTAGATGCAAAATCGAAGCTAGCGGTAGAATTCGATTTAAAAATTGAAGGCCCACAGCTTTGGAGCCCCGAAACTCCGGTGCTCTATGCGGTGAAAGTTGAGATTATTGATGGGAAAAGCAATGAATTGACCGACGTACTCACTGACAAATTTGGGTGCCGCTGGTTTTCAGTCGACCCCAATAAAGGTTTCTATTTAAATGGAAAACAGTACCGTTTGATGGGTGTAAACCGTCATCAGGATTTTAAGGGACTGGGAAATGCTCTTCCAAATTCAATTCATGAGATGGATATGAAACTCATTAAGTCGATGGGAAGTAATTTTATTCGTATAGCTCATTACCCTCAGGACCCCGATATTTACGATTGGTGCGACAAGCTGGGGATTATTGCATGGAGCGAAATCCCAATTGTGAATCAAATCACCAATACTGATACCTTTGCCAACAACTGTCTGCAAATGCAACGAGAGCAAGTGCTTCAAAATATGAATCACCCAAGTGTGATGATGTGGGGCTACATGAATGAAGTATTTCTTCGCCCTCCTTTCAACAGAACAACTTCAAAAGAAGGGAAAGAGAACTATTATAAAGATGTGGTTGATTTGGCCAGACGACTCAATGTTTTAACCAAACTACTGGACATTTCCCGTATTACTGTTATGGCCCTGCACGGCAGTCAGATTTATAACGAAACTGGCATTGCTGATATTCCTGATGTGGTAGGCTGGAATTTATACATGGGCTGGTATGGCGGCGAATTGAATCAGTTGGGAGGCTTCCTCGATCGGGAACATCAAAATCATCCGAACCGACCAATGTTAATTTCGGAATACGGCCCGGGTACCGATGTGCGTATTCAAACCCATCATCCACAACCATGGGATTTTAGCGAGGCGTATCAATTGAAAAACCACATGAGTTATGTCGATCAGGTTTTCGAACGCGAGTTTGTTCTGGGAATGGCGGCATGGAATTATGCCGATTTTGCCTCAGCCAGTCGCGTTGATGCTATTCCGGATTTAAACCAAAAAGGCTTACTTACTTACGACCGTGAGCCGAAGGACGTATTTTACTATTATCAGGCGCGCTTGTTAAAACGGCCTTTTGTATATATCGCAGGGAAAAATTTCGAAATTCAGTTTGCTGATGCCAATAGTGAAGGAAAGGGTCGCCTGCCGATCATCATCTTTGCCAATTCTGAAAATGTTCACCTTAAAGTTGACGGAGTTGATGTTGATGACCTTCCTGTTAACAATGGTGTTGCAAACACTACTTTGCGGCTTACCGATGGCGCACATCTGCTTGAAGCTAGTATCAGTGGAGCTTCATACACACGTAGCTTTAAAATGGAATTAAGCAACAAGTTGTTTGAGCGATTGCCATTCCAGCCAATACGAATAAATGTAGGAAGCGACTGCAGTTTTACTGATGCTATAAGCGGTGAAATTTGGATGGCCGATCGCGAATATCATCCCGGATTATGGGGTTATGTGGGAGGCGAGCTGTATCAAAAATCGAAATCGCGTTTTCAGGGAACAGATCAAAACATACTGGGAACCCAGAATGATCCGCTGTATCAAACCATGCGTGTTGGTTTTCAGTCGTATCGATTCGATGTTCCCGAGGGAAATTACAAAGTGACCTTGTTATTTGCTGAGCCAAATGCTACAGCCACAAAGTTGGTGTACGATTTGGAAAATGGTGAATCAAAAACCGAAGAAGGAAAACGCGTTTTTTCTGTCTTCGCCAATGGGAGAAAAGTAATTTCAGATTTGAATTTAGCCGAAAGTGTCGGGGTGAACACAGCTTGTGAACTAGCATTCGAAATTATCACAAATGGCAACATTGAACTAAAATTTGAGTCCGTTCACGGCAAAGCAGTTTTGTCGGGCATCAGGCTCGAGCAGAGATAATACTTATTCATTTATAAAACTTAAATCTATTTTGTATGAAAAATTTTACTCTTTTGATGGTCTTTATGACCGTTCTTTTAACGATCAATTTGCATGCGCAGAATCGAAATTCCATTCTTTTTATAACCAACGAAGAGTTGGTCGATTCGGAAGGGAATGCATATCTGGATCAACCCATTATTGATGAATTATCGATGGATTATGATGTAACAGTTGCTTATGCTCCATTTGATTACGTCGATATGAATAACTATGGAATGGTTTTTATCGGTCGTGCAGTAAACAGTGGTGATTTTACCGATTTTCAAGCCTGGTCCGATGTTGAGGTACCTGTTTTGATTTGTAGCGTTTGGTTAATGCGTAACAATCGTTTGATGTTCTTCAATGGAACGGATGCCAAAAAAGTGATCGATGACGGATCAGTTTATGATGGATTTATTACTACGGCTGCTGTTTTGGATGAAACTGATCCGGCGTTTGAAGGTGTTGAACTTAACGATGGAACATTGGATTGGTACAATGGATTCTATGACTATTATGCCATCTCTTATGAGATGTTTTCAGATGTCAATAATGGAACGCCATTGGCTTACATCTCCAACGATGATATTACTCCTACAAGTGCAGGGAATGTTGTAATGGCGCGTTGGGAATCTGGTGTCGAAACCTATGAAGGATCAGGAAATTTACCTGCAGCCTGGCGTTCGTTTGTACAATTTGGTGCTGATGATAATCAAGCTGCTGAAGTGCGCCTGTATAATTATTCAAATTTTACCGATGCATCTTTGCATGTTATTTTAAACGAAGTGAAATATTTATTGTCTGAATCGATTAACTACATTAAAACTGGGATCGACAAGACAACTATTAACAAGCAAATCAGTGTTTATCAATCAGCAAATAAAAATGAATTTGTTGTCGATCTGTCTCTTTACGAAGCCAATGCCCCCTTACTTGTGCGCGTGGTGAATAACAACGGCCAGGTGGTTGATCAACAAATAATTTCTGGTGATGCGACAAAGACAAAATGGAATGCCCACCTCAATTCCGGAATCTATATTGTGAATGTGAGTAACCAAAACGTGAACCATTCAAGTCGTATTTTAATAAAATAGGATTCTGTTTGGTTTGCTAAGAAAAGGTCAAAGTGCAATAAGGATTCCATCTCTTTTTAGGGATGGAATCCTTAATTAACAAACGATCCAAAGGAAATTTTAAGTTTTATTTTGCCTTTAAAGAATACGCCATTAGTGCATTGCCATGACGGATGTATAATACTCCGTTTTTAATCACTGGTCGGGCAAAATGATGTTTCGAACCCAAGTCAATTTTTAATTGACCCACAATTTGAAGTGGTGATTTCGAATAATCAATGAGTGCAACTTCTCCATTGTCTGAGTAGCAATAAATCATATCATCGGCGGCGATAATTGCACCGTCTCTAATTTTCAGGCTATCTGTTTTTTCTCCACTGCTAAGGTCCAGAACATTCAACTCACTCTTCTTCGATGTGCTGTATAATTTCTCTCCTATGATAAGAAAACCGTTCATGGAATTGCGGTCGATGTAGTTTCTCCAAATTTCCTTAAAGCTGGAACCATCATCAGAAAGTTCCATTTTTACAGCACCGTTGCCATCGCCGGCCACATAATACAAGGCGCCATCGCGATAAATTGGGGTGAGGGACTGTTCGCTGTATTTTCTTAATTCCTGTTTATGCGACCACAACAATTCACCTGTTTCGGCATCGAGGCCCATGAGATTTCGGGTAGAAAAGTTTACCAATACTTTTCTTGCGGGCAGATTCACCACAATAGGTGAGCAATGTGTTGCCGTATCCAATAAAGCAGGACTGGTCCAAATAATTTCTCCGGAAAAACGGTCAAGGGCTACCATGTTATTGTCCTTTCCTCCCGGATAACAAAATACTTTATTTTCATCGACCAATAAGGATTCACCATAGCCAAAGTCAGGTTCAACTCCATTCAAATCTTTTAATAGGTCAACGGCCCACTTTTCCTGTCCGTTGGTGACACTGTAACATGCAATTCTTCCTTTGCCGGAACTCACATAAACCAAATCGCCAATCACCGTTGGGGTGGAACGTGATCCGGGGAATGAGGCAGTAAATCCTTCGCCAACATAACCCGTTCCGTTAGGTGCTTTCCAAAGTAATTCACCTTTTAAATTCAATGCCATTAAATAGCTGATACTATCCAACATTCCGTTCAGTAAAATTTTGTCTTTTGTCACGGTTACCGATCCATAACCATCGCCTGCTTCTTCAAATGCCCAGAGTTGTTCAGGACCATTTTCAGGCCACACTTTTAGCAAGTCTTTTTCTGCGAAAAGACCATCACGGTTTTCACCTCTCCATTGGGCAATTTCCTGTTTTTGGGTACACGATATAACGATAAAAAATAAAAATAGAAATTGAATTGTTCTCATGGTCAATTGATTTTGCTTGTAACTGGTTAAATGATAACTATTAAAACGTTGAATCTATAAAACTATAAAAATCTGCCTGAATTCTATGAGAGTGATTATAAAAAATGGAATATGAAGCTGTTATATCCTTGTTAATAAATCGGAACAATCTTCAAATGGCGAAGTGTCTTTTTAGGTAAACGCAATAAAAACAAGGTATATTCTATCTAAGACCTTGTTTGATTTGTCTCCAACTACTACCCGAAATGTTTTCAATAGAATGTAGTCCTTTCAAATTCAACTTGATTCTTATACATTTGGTTATTCGATCTAATTTAAATTCATAAAGAATGAAAAAACAGGTTTTGTTATTGGGCTTGATTACCTTGACTTTTGTTGGAAGTGTATCGGCTAATGTTAGGGAAAAATTGCTGATGGATGCGAACTGGAAATTTGCCTATGGGCATCCTTCCAATGCCGATAAAGATTTTGGTTTTGGAACCGGTTATTTCTCCTATTTTGCAAAGGCGGGTTATGCCGATGGCGCTGCAGCTGCCAATTTCGATGATCGTGCCTGGCGTATTGTCAATGTTCCGCACGATTATGCAGTGGAACAGGGTTTCGATGCAAACGGAAGTCACAGCCATGGATATAAAGCCATTGGTCGCAATTTTCCTGATGTAAGTGTAGGCTGGTATAGAAAAACATTTACGGTTCCCAATGAAGATTTAGGTCGAAGGATATCCATTACGTTCGATGGAGTACACCGCGATTCCAAAGTGTTTATCAATGGGCACTATTTAGGTAACGAAGCCAGTGGATACAACAGTTTTACCTATGACATTACACAATACCTGAATTATGGCAGTAAAAATGTGCTGGCCGTTCGCACAGATGTGACCGACGAAGAAGGGTGGTATTACGAAGGAGCCGGTATATATCGGCATGTTTGGATGACGAAAACTTCGCCTTTGCATGTGGCCAACAATGGTACATTTGTTTATACCGAAATGGAAGGAGGAACTGCCAGCGTTATTGTCGAAACTGAAGTTCAGAATGAAAATTTTACGTCGGTCAATTTTACACTTATTCAATACCTTGTTGATCAAAATGGAACAGTGGTGGCCAAATCTAATCCGATAGAAAAAACATTGGGAGCTTTGGCTGAACTGAGTACCAAACAAACCTTAAAAATTGAAAATCCAAAGCTTTGGAGCATTGAAAATCCCTATTTGTATAAGGTGCAGACTATCCTTATGTTGGAAGGTGATACGGCTGATTTATACGAAACAAAAACAGGTATTCGCACCTTGCGTTTTGACCCCGATCATGGACTGTTTTTAAACGGTGAACACGTGAAGCTGAAGGGAACAAATAACCATCAAGACCATGCAGGAGTAGGTACAGCCATACCTGATGAGTTACAACGCTACCGGATTATGCAATTGAAAAAGATGGGGAGCAATGCGATGCGTTCATCTCATAATCCAGCCACACCGGCCTTTCTGGACGCATGTGATGAATTAGGCATGTTGGTGATTGATGAGAATCGTTTGATGGGAACAGCTCCCTTTGTAAAAGATCAATTAGAACGTTTAATCAAACGCGATCGCAATCATCCATCGGTGATCGTCTGGTCCATGGGGAACGAAGAGTGGGGGATTGAAGGAAACATTGTTGGCGAACGAATTATTGCTGAAATGCAGGCTTTTGCCAACCAACTCGATCCAACTCGACCCAAAAATGCTGCAAGTAGTGGCGGTTGGGGATGGGGGGTATCGCGGCACATCGAAATGATGGGCTTCAATTACCTGAATCATGGCAGTACCGACGATTATCATGCAAAATTCCCTGATAAACCATCGATGGGAACCGAAGAAGGTTCGACCAATACCACACGCGGCATATATTTCGACGATGAAGAAAAACATTACCTCGCAGCCTACGACAGACCAACCCCCAACGGATATTTTTTTAGCATCGAACATTGTTGGAAACATTATGCTACAAGAGATTATTTGGCTGGAATGTTTATCTGGACCGGTTTCGATTACCGGGGAGAACCCACACCTTTTGGATGGCCATCCATTCATTCCTACTTTGGAATGTACGACGATTGTGGTTTTCCGAAAGATGATGTTTGGTACCTAAAAGCTTGGTGGGGCAATGAGCCTGTTTTGCATTTATTGCCGCACTGGAATTTGGCCGGTCACGAAGGCGATACCATACAAGTAGTGGCTTATAGCAATTGCGACGAAGTAGAGCTGTATGTGAATGGAAAAAGAAAAGGCAAAAAGCAAATGGAAGTTAATGGTCACGTGGAGTGGATGGTCCCATACCAGGCTGGTGAATTAAAGGCCATTGGCTATAAAAATGGTAAAATACAATTAACTGAAATAGTCCAAACAACCGGGGAGCCTGTTGCTTTGAAAATTGCCCCACACAAAACACACCTTAAAGCCGATGGTGAAGACCTGTTGATTTTTTCAGTGTCAACTGTCGATAAAAAAGGACGCCACGTTCCAACAGCTAATAATTTGGTTGCTTTTGAGCTTGATGGACCTGCAAAAATAATTGGTGTGGGTAATGGCGATCCCACTTGCCTTGAACCCGATAAATACATCGATCAGGTTTCGGCTATCAAAATTGAAAACATGAAGGCCAGGGTGGTCGAAAATGGTGAAGGCCGGCCGGAAGTTGGAGTAGGTTTTGATGATTCAGGTTGGTCTTCGGCAAGGAAAATGAGTAGCGAAATTCAAGAGGCTAAGGCCATTGTTTATAGGGGCACCATTGATTTTCCCGATAGTATCGAAAATGCTCGGGTGAATTTATTTTATAACTGCATTGGCAATTTACAGACCGTTTATATCAATGGGGAAGCAATTTCAGGTGAACTAAACAAAGACGAAAAAGAACGCTACACTTTTCAATTGGATGCTTCGAAGTTGAAGTCAGGCAAAAATGTGCTGGCAATTGTTGCAACTCCATATAAAGTGAAAAATAGTTGGGATTCGCCGAATACCAATCCAGGTCTTGTTCAGGTGATCATTCCCGCTAAAAATTACCAACGAAGTTTATTTAGTGGGTACGCCCAGGTCATTGTTCAAACTACGAAGGAAGCAGGGGAGATAAAACTCAGGGCAATTTCTGAAGGAATAAGAGATGAGATCTTTACTATTCAAACAGAAGAAGTGTTGCTCCGGCCAAGTGTTGAATAGAATACGGAACAGATAAAAAGTTGCGAATTAAGTGGAGGAAAATAAAGATGATTTTGTAAGGTATCAGCAATGCATACGTCTATTCTTGCAGAATACAAATTATATAAATCTCTTAAATCGTATTGATATGAAACAAATCATCGTAATTTTTGCCCTTGTACTGGGATTCGCATTGTTAGCCAATGCACAAACTGCCGAGAAAAAGACCGAAAAAAAGGCAGCAAAGGTAGAATTGAAAGATCACGTTTGCACCTCGGCTTGCACGGCAGATAAGCACGCTTTGGCTTGCGGCGAGAAAGGCCATGTTTGCACCGATGCTTGTCATAAGAAAGCCGAAAAAACAACACCAACAGAAAAGAAAGCCCATGTCTGCACCTCAGCCTGCACCGCCGAAAAACATGTAGCTTCTTGTGGTGAAGAGGGGCATGTTTGCACCGATGCTTGTACGAAGAAAAAATAATTTTTTTCGATAAAAAAAAGGCTGTCCGATTAAGACAGCCTTTGTTCTTTTTAACGAATGATCTATTTAGCCAACAACACATGTTCCTGTTCCGTCGCCTGAACCTGAACCTTGGCCTTGGCCGCCGTTTCCACCGTTTCCGCCGTTTCCACCTTTGCCTTGACCACCATTTACACCTTTGTTTCCTTTAGCTCCTTTATTCCCGTTTCCGTTACGCATTGCGTTACCTTGGTTGCCTTGGCCATTTGGTGTAGCTAAAATGGCATCATAAGCTTCCTGTGTTAGTATTGTAGGAACATAAGTGATGTCGTAGCTGAGTAAGGTCCGGCTAAAGGCCTTTAAATGCTGGTTTGAGCCTCGTAAAAGGTGTGAGTATACTGTGGTGATATCCGCATTTTCGGTGGCATCAAGTAAATTTTGCAAGTCCAGAATGTCTGTTTCTTCAATTAATCCACCTACATTTAATGCTGCTTCAACAGATGCATCACCCATTTCAATCAATTGATCGTACAAGGCCTGTAGTTCTTCACTGGCAAATACACCTGATTCAGTAAGTGCCGGATCGGCCAATTCAAAATGATTAAGTAATGCCAGTACTGATTCAGCATGTTTGGTTTCACTGTTTGAAATGCGATCAAAAATAGTCAGTTCATATTTTTCAAAGAAATAAACATAAACATCGTGAGCCATTTTTTCCTCTTCGCGCATCAACATCAAACCTGCAATATCTGCTTCGCTTAAATCATCAATGGTGGTGGTAAAAATAGAGTCAGTACAAATACTGTCAGATAAAATTGTACTTTTTTCAAGGCTTGCTGCGTCAATTCCTGCAATTTCGTTGTTGCAACTGGTAAAAAACAAAGCTACGACCATAAGTACTGATGTGATAATAAATGTTTTCATGATTTTCAATTTTATAAAGTTTTCAATTTTAATTTGTCTTTCACTAAGCTATCCGTTATAGAATTCATTCACCCTACTTTTTTTTGAAGTTTTTTTAATGTCTTTGTATCTTTGACTATGAACTCAAAAGAAAAAAGGGCACTTTCCAAGTGTATGGCCATCTGCAGTAAGGCTGAAAAGTGCGTATCCGAAATACAAAAGAAATTGGATGTTTGGGAAATCGAATCGTCTGGGGCTCAAGAAATAATTGATCAACTCATCAAAGAAAAGTTCATCGATGAAAGCCGTTTTGCCCGATATTATACGCGCGATAAATACCGCTTTAACCATTGGGGAAAAATAAAAATTGCCTTTCAATTAAAAATGAAGGCGATTCCAAAAAGCACCATTGATGAAGCTCTTGGCGAAATAGATGAAGAGGAATATCAGAACATTCTTACCAAGTTACTTCAGGATAAAGCCCGGAAAACAAAGTTCGAAAGTGAATACGAACGAAATGGAAAGCTGGTCAGGTTTGCTCAAGGTCGGGGTTTCGAATACGAATTAATTTCTAAATTGTTGAAAGAGGTGTAGTTTATTGAGCGAAATAATTTTTACTAATGTTGGCTTTTATTGCTGCATTGAACCAATCTGATTACTTTTGCATGTTTAAATAAGTAAATACGATATAATATGATTTTACGTGACCAGGTGAAGAGCCTAGTTGAGCGCCGTGATGCGCTGAGGGGGTACCTTTGACATCGATGCTAAAAAAATACAACTAGAAGAAGAAGAACTCAAAACACAGGATCCGGGCTTTTGGGAAAATCCGAAAATTGCTGAAGCTCAAATGAAAGTGATCAGGGGTATTAAACAATGGACCGATGCTTTTCATGAAGTGGAGCAGGAAGTTGAGGATTTAGAGATATTGTTCGATTTTCAGCAGGAAGGCGAATCCGATGAAGGCGAAGTGGAAAATCAATTTTCATCGGTACTTGATTTGATTGAAAGGCTGGAAGCTAAAAACATGCTTCGAAAGGAAGAGGACAAGTTGGGAGCGGTGCTCCGAATCAATGCCGGTGCTGGTGGAACCGAAAGTAACGATTGGGCTGAAATGCTTTACCGGATGTACAACCGTTGGGCCGAGGCTCACAACTATACCTGGAAAGTCATGGAATATCTCGAGGGTGAAGATGTGGGGATTAAAAACTGCACCGTTCAAATCGAAGGTGATTTTGCTTATGGTTACCTCAAAAGTGAAAATGGCGTTCATCGTTTAGTTCGTATTTCACCGTTTAATGCCCAGGGAAAAAGGCAAACATCCTTTACTTCGGTTTATGTGGCTCCTTTGGTCGACGACACTATAGAAGTTGAAATTAATCCGTCCGATTATTCGTTTGAAACCATGCGTTCGAGTGGAGCAGGTGGCCAGAATGTAAATAAAGTGGAAACCGCTGTGCGCTTGCGTCACTTTCCATCAGGAATTATGATCGAAAATTCCGAAAGTCGTTCACAGCTTCAAAACAAAGAAAATGCCATGCGCCTACTTAAATCTCAGCTCTACGAAATTGAGTTGCGAAAAAGACAAGAGGAAGTGATGAAAGTGGAAGCCGGCAAGAAAAAGATTGAGTGGGGTTCACAAATTCGCTCTTATGTGATGCAGCCCTATAAAATGGTAAAGGACGTTCGAACCAGTCATGAAACAAGCAACGTGCAGGCTGTTATGGACGGTGATTTGGATGGGTTTATTAAAGCTTACCTAATGGAGTTCGGTGGCGACTAAACTTGGGTTGAAAAACTGAATGAACTGAGTGAGCTGAATAAACTGAATGGACTGAGTGAACCGATTCCTCAACTGCTTCGACAAGTTTTTCTGCAACTACTGCTTGAGAAACAAAATGAGTGCTGAACGAGTTTTTAATGACTATTGACCAATGACTAATTTCTAACATAATGATTACAATCTATCACAATTCCCGTTGTTCGAAAAGCAGAAACGGGCTTGCTTATTTAAATGAAAAGGGCGTAGAATATACGGTACGTCAGTATTTGTCTGAACCTTTTACTTTTGACGAACTCAAAGGTTTGATTGCGAAAACAGGGATGAAACCCCTTGAAATTGTGCGCAAGGAAGAGGCTTACTTTAAAGAAAATTTGAAAGGCAAAGAATTAAGCGATGACGAATGGATTGCTGAAATGGTGAAAGAGCCCAAATTAATTCAGCGTCCAATAGTTGAAAAGGGCGATAAGGCAGTGATGGCACGTCCGGTCGAAAATATAAATGAACTATTGTAGTAAGCTTATTTTTTGTTGGAAATTTTTAATTTCTTCTGCAATGATTTTTCTGCGTTTTATGGCGTTGGATAGGGCCAGTGCTTCAGTGACTGCCTGAATGTCGTATTCCTCAAGAAGAATGTAGTAATAGCGAGTTCCCAGGAAAACACATTTTAGATCTAAATTGGGATGTTCAACAATAAAGTGGATCACTGAATCGGACTTGCCATTTAAGTACGCCACTTTTTCCCATTTGTAATCCAGAAATTGACTGCGGTAATTCATTGGATCATCCAACTCTACAGTTCCTGATTTGGCCTGTAGTTTCCCATCATATATCCTTATTGCTGTGTGTTCCAGCCAGTCTTTACCCATGTAATTACTCGTCAGGTATAGCTCGCCCCGCTCGTCCAGATTTACCTGCAAAAAGGAACGATCCCATGAACGGTCGAGCGACTGCCGTTTCGGAATGTATTGAGTGTATTGATCGAATTCAGTCTTTTGTTTGATAAATTTCAGTTCCAGGCTTGCAATAAGCGAGTCATTTTTATTCAACTTATCCTTACTTCGATCAATCAATTGACGATACAATTCGGCGGTCATGTTTTTGGCAACCACCAACTGAACATTTGCTTTCGGGAAAAATATTTTCACCGAATCGAGCTGCGCAATGGCCACTAAAGTATCTCCGGAAACAATGGATTGTTTAGCTTTATTGATTTGCTGAACAGCCATTTCGCGTTGCGATGGTCCACACGAAACAACAAGGAATGACAACAAGAGATAAATGGTCTGTTTTAAAATTGGTTTCATTCTGTAAATGCTTGATCAATCTATTCAGTTTTATTTTCTATCATTCAAAAGTAATCATTGTTGCTGAGCATCGTCCTAATTTTCAAAAAAAGTCTTTTGAATTGCGCATCAAAATAAAACGGGTTTTCTTTGTCACGACTAAAAGCAAAATGCCATGGAAACAAATTCTGTAGATTTTTTTAAGAATCGTCGTTATGTTTTAGGGGCCAATGTTAAGCCACCAATTATTGTGGCATGGAAGCTTAGGACACCTGAGAATTATGGGAATTTACTTCGATTAGCCGATACGGTTGGCTGTGAAAAAGTTGTTTTTGTAGGTGATGAAATCCAGCTTTCCGATCGAAAAATCAGAAAAACTGCAGGGGATAGCTTTCATCGAATGCCTATGGAATTTGTTGAAGAAAAAAATTTGCACTTGAGTATTCCGCATGACTATAGCTGGATCGCACTTGAAACAGCCCTGACATCAACAAATATTTATAAGGGTATGTTGCCCGAATGCATGGCCCTTTTTGTGGGAAACGAACAGCGGGGAATTCCTTCTCAAGTATTGGAGCGCTGCGGGCAAATCGTTCATATTCCATTAACTGGACGATGTACTTCCTTGAATGTTTCCCATGCTACGGCCATTGCTTTGTTCGAGTGGGTAAGGCAACACCTTTAGCTAAAGAAGTGCAGGGAATGTGCAGGCAATAATTATTTTTACTTTTTTTTGGCAATTATTTGGTCATCTCAAAAAGATGAAGTTTATTTGCAGCGCTTTTGAAAAGAAAGGAGAAAAGTAAGAAAATAATTAGTGAATTATTTTTGGAAGTTTTAAAAACCTTTTTATCTTTGCAAACCGAAATTTTTCGGAAACATGTTGGCCCGTTCGTCTAGGGGTTAGGACGCCAGGTTTTCATCCTGGTAGCAGGGGTTCGAATCCCCTACGGGCTACTTTTTAAAAATATAGAAGAAATGGCAAATCATAAGTCGGCAAAAAAGAGGATCAAACAAAATGCAGTTAAAAAATTGCACAATAAATATTATGCTAAAACAATGCGTAATGCGATTAAGACTCTGCGTTTAACTTCAGAAAAACCAGAAGCTGAAACGATGTATCCAAAAGTAACTTCGTTGATCGACAGGTTAGCAAAGAGAAACATTATTCATAAGAATAAAGCTTCTAACCTTAAGTCGAAGTTAGCTGTTCACGTTGCAAGTTTGTAATCGAAAAACATATAAAGTGAGCCTCTCCAGTTATGGAGGGGCTTTTTTATGTTCTATATTTTTTGAATATAGCTGCAGATGAATTAATTTGCAGATATGGCTGACTACGAAAAAATTTCAATCAAGCAGTGGGCTGTTGAGGATCGCCCTCGTGAAAAAATCCTGCGCCACGGATTCCCTGCCTTAAGTAATGCTGAATTATTCGCTATTCTCATCGGATCAGGAAATCGTGACGAATCTGCAGTGGAGCTTTCCCGAAGGATTCTAACAAGTTTTGGCAACAATCTGGAAGAACTTGGACAAGCGTCCATCGATAAATTGATGAACTTTAAAGGAATGGGGGAGGCGAAATCAATTTCCGTTTTAGCCGCCCTCGAACTTGGTCGACGTCGGCAACTGGCCGGAAGAAATCAACCAACTAAAATTAATTCCAGTAACGATGCATTTAATTTTATAGCGCTGGAGCTGGTTGAATTGGCGCATGAAGAATTTTGGGTCATCTATCTCGATAGAGCCAACCATGTGCTCGATAAGAACCGGATTAGTCAAGGGGGTATTTCAGGAACAGTTATCGATGTGCGTATTATTCTTAAACATGCCATCGAAAAACTGGCTTCTTCGCTCATTGTCGTTCATAACCATCCCAGTGGAAATTTATTACCAAGTAAAGCCGATCGGGATATTACCAATAAAATAGTGGAGGCCGCAAAACTGCTTGACATTAAAGTGCTCGATCACTTAATAGTGGGCAAAAACAAATTTACAAGTTTTGCCGATGAAGGGTTTTTACCATAAAATGTGCTACTTTTGATCGTACAAAAAACTGGACATGATTAATTTTTTTTCTACCGAACTTACTCCCAGAATAGAGTATGCTTTTCGATTGATATTCGAAACTATTTTAAAGGATGAAATTTCATTTTACCAAAGTAACGATGAGTTTGAAAAGTCAGTGGGGGTGAAGATTAATTATTCCGATCGGCCGGAATTAGGAGGATTATATCTTAGACCACACGGCCTTCTACACGAGCATCATATTCAAATCCAATACCCTGTAATGATTGACTGGGATGGCGAAAAAGCTTTTTATCCCGTAGAAGATTCCTTCCTCCCTTTCGATTTGTTCGCGGCAAGCTTTTATTTGGTTTCGCGGTATGAAGAATACATTACAGGAAAGCGGGATTCTCACCAACGTTTTCGGGCGCGTGATAGTTTTGCTGCAGTTCATTCATTTTTAGAAAAACCGCTGGTCAATATATGGGCACTTAAATTGGCCGCCATCATTGAGGAAAAATACCCCGATCAGAAATTTAAAAGATCGAACTTCACCTATTTACCAACCTTCGATATCGATAATGCCTGGGCATTTAAGCATAAGAGTTTTTTCAGAACAAGTGCTTCGATGTTAAAGGACTTGCTTCGTGGGCGATGGAAATTATTTAAAAAGCGATTTGCTGTTGTAAATCGCTTGGATAATGACCCTTATGATAACTACGATTATATGTTGGAAACCTTGCACCAATATAATTTCCGGGCGATTTATTTTTTCCTACTGAGTAATAAAGGCAAACACGATAGAAGTATATCGCACCGAAATTTATTTTATCGAAACCTTATTTTAAAATTGGGTAAAACAGGCAAATTAGGTATTCATCCATCTTATTTGTCAAATAGAAGTAGCAAGCAATTAGCGAAAGAGATTAGGCGATTGACAGCAATTACAGGAAAAGAAGTGAAACGGAGCCGTCAACATTTTTTGAAAATGAGCATGCCCGGGACCTACCGAAATCTTATTGCGAATGGCATAGAAGCAGATTATTCAATGTGCTTTCCCTCCAGACCCGGATTTAGGGCAAGTATTGCCAACAGTTTTTATTTTTTCGATGTACTTAAAAACGAAACAACAACATTCAAAGTTCACCCGTTTCAGGTGATGGATGCCACACTTTTACATTACCGGGGTATGGGTGTAGCTGAGGCTTCAAGAAAAATTGAACAGTTAATGCGCGAAACAGCAAAAGTTGGCGGAACTTTTGTTAGTTTGTGGCACAACGAATCGTTAAGCGATGAAGGATATTGGAAAGGGTGGCGAAATGTATATACCGAAATGACCCGACTGGCAGCGGAATTAAGAAATGAGCGTACAACTACTGCACAATAGCAAAATTGATCTTCTGCGATGGGACGATGTGGTCCTTCGCGCTTCCAACTCCAGGGTTTATGCCGAAAGTTGGTTTCTGGACATTATTCAGCCCGATTGGCAGGGCATTATTTATGGTAACTATGAATATGTAATGCCGGTTATTGTTGCCAAAAAATGGGGAACCGTCTACATTTATCAGCCAAGCTATGCACAACAACACGGAATTTACCCAACCGCTACTCCAAAAATTACGCTCGAGATTTTGGCCTTCATTCAAAAATCGTTTTCCTATTTTAACCTTTCGTTAAATGCGTTAAACGTCGATGTTTCTCAAAAATATCAGGTAGAATTTCGCAAGAATTACTTGCTTTCTCTTCATCCGGTGATGGATGAAATACGGAAGGGATACAATAAACATACCATCCGCTATGTTAAGAAAGCAGCTAAGGAATGTGAAATATCTACACTCGTCAGTATTGAAGATTATATCAACTTAAAACAGAAGCACAGTCATAAGAGTTTTCAATCGAAAGATTTGGACAAGCTGCGGTTGATTTTACTAAAAGCGATGAAGCAAAATTGTGGAATCATTTATGGTGCTTACTCAAAAAGAAATGAACTCATAGCAGCTGCTTTTTTCCTGGTTGAAGAAAAACGAATTACTTATTTGAATTCGGTGTCAACAACTGAAGGGAAATCGTCGCGAGCCATGTATGCCATTGTCGATCGGTTTATTCAAGATCATGCAGGGAGCATTTACCTACTCGATTTTGAAGGCTCGAACATTGATGGCATCGCCCGTTTTTTTATGGGTTTTGGAGCACAACCCGAAATTTATCAGCACATTCGATACAATGCTTTGCCCTGGTATATGAAAGTGTTTAAAAAATAATGAATAAAAAAGTCAGACATATTGCGGCTGCAGTGGGTGATTTGATCCCTTTTTCACTCCTTTCGAATCGAGTTGACTATCCTCCTTTTTTGCCTTTTTATCATTTGGTAAGTGATATGCAACACGAATATATCACCAGTTATTTGGTACGTACACAACAGCAATTTGAAAAAGAGTTGGATTATTTGTTGTCGCATTTTAAAGCGGTGAGTTTGGAGGAAATCCTTGCCTCTCCAGATAAAAATAAAATGCATCTTACCTTCGACGATGGCTTAAAGGAGTGTGCTTCGCTTATTGCTCCAATTTTAATACGCAAAGGGATTCCGGCTACATTTTTTGTTAGCCCCAATTTTGTTGATAACAAAGCACTTTTTCACCGTTTTAAACAATCCATTTTAGTTTCGAAAGGTATTTTGCCAAATGGGGGAAAGAAGTTTTATCTGCACGAAACCGAAGAGCTCGATAGATTGGCACAACTCAACGCCATTGATTTTACCGCTTGGCAGCCCTACATGAATTTAAGTGATATTTCTAGCTTAAATAGCGATGGATTTTCTATTGGAGCCCACAGTATGAACCATCCCGAAATGTGGTTGTTAAATGAGGAGGATCAATTCAGACAGGTGGCTGATAGCATGAATTGGGTGGTCGATCATTTTAATCCGCCCATCAAGGCATTTTCGTTCCCGTTTACCGACGATGGAATAAAGTTGTCATTGTTTGAACGGCTGAACCAACAGCAAATTGTTGATGTTACCTTTGGTACAGCAGGTCTGAAGTTCGATCAGTTTAAAAATCATCTGCAACGCATACCCGTAGAATTACCAGTAAATTGGAGCATAAAAAAAGTGGTTCATTTTGAGTATTTCTACTTTAAAATACGAAATTTGTTTTCAGCAAATGTGGTAAGAAGAAATTAGATGACAGCCTGGAACATTAAAAAAGTAAAAATTGCTGACCTTGATTATTTTTTTCAGGAATATACACTTCATTCCTCATCAGTACTTCCCATCTCACCCCTTCGAATTCAATCATACATTAGAAATCTACGTGCAAAATTGGACGATGTCGCCCTCTATTATATTGAAGATCAAAACCAAATCATCGCATTCCGAACCGTGTGGGCCGATGAGGTTCAAGTTGGTACTGAATCAGTACGTTTTGCATGGTGTAGTGGCAACTGGGTTTCTCCTGAATATAGACGCCAGGGAATTTCAAGTTTGATATTAGACGAAATGTTTGCCGATTGGAATGGAAAGTTGATGTTTACCAATTATGCTCCTGAATCATTAGCCGGCTATTTGAAATCAGGTTTATTCCATTTGCAGCGTTCACGAAATGGCAGCCGATTCTATTTTAATGCGAATTTATTGGAATTGTACGCCACTCGAATGCGCAACAAAGGAATTCAATTGGTTATTTGGATGGCAAATTTGTTGTTTCGTGCTTGGTATCACGTGCGTAAATACACTTTTGCTGCACATCGTTTTCCAGTCAATTCAATTGACGTAAAGCAAGAATCAGATGACTACGCTGTTTTTTTAGCGAAAGACTCGATGTTCAAACGTGGACCAAAAGAGTTGAGTTGGATTCTGGAATTCCCCTGGTTGGAAAAAGATGCCAATAAAATAAAGATTTATCCATTTTCGTGGAAGGTAAAAGATTTTGGCTACTACTTTATAAAAATTGAGACTAAAAAAGTGATCGTTTCCTGTATGATTTCGGTTCGTGAAGGTGAGTTGAAATTGTTATATTGGAATGCCGCTGACGAACATCATGAACTGATTGCAAAATGGCTGGTAAATTTCAGCAGTAAAAATAAAATTAAAATGTTAACGGTGCTTGATCCATCGATGGCTAAAAAGATAAAGGAAATAAGAAATCCATTTGTTTGGAATCGATCCTACTCAATGAATATTTATTCCACCTTTGATGTGCCGGAAAATAAATTGAAAGTATACGATGGCGATGGCGATTATATTTTTACCTAATGAAAATGAGGCGGCACAATACCACTGGCATACTAACCCGAAGTTCACCGGTTCGCTGGTTCTATAAGGTCCGGTTGAAAGGCGATAAGGTGCGATGCAATGTGTGCGAAAAAAACTTTCAAAGATTTCGTTCCATTGGAAGGCCGGAAATTAATAAGGCCATGTGCCCAAATTGTTATTCATTGGAGTCGACTCGCTTGTTGTGGTTTTATTTATCGGACGAAGTACTTGGGCGTAAGAACAAAAATAATGTACTTTATTTCGAAGCAGAAAAAGCTGTATTAAACAGGCTATTGGCCAATGGAATTAAAGTAGAAGTTGCCGGTTTGAAATATTTGAATCAACTGAATTCCGAAAAAAGACAAGCTGATCGATTGATGGGAGGTCAATTCGATGTTGTTCTTTTGTCGCATGTACTGGAGTTTACTAATGATGAAAATTCCGTATTTGAAGAATTGAAACGCTTGCTCCGACCTGGAGGTTTTGTGCTTTTGCAAACTGCCATTAATTGGGAAATGGACAGAAGTTATCAGCTTCCACAAACTACCGAAGATCAGGAGCGATTGAAAAAATATTTTGTGCCTGGTGTTCAGCGTATTTTTGGTTCAAACCTCGAGAATCAACTAATAAAAGCTGGTTTCGATGTCGAAAAAATAGACTACGCCGACCAATTGGGAGGCGCTGCCATAAAATATTATCAGCTTGGTAGTAATGGTGAAATCATTTTTAAATGCAAGAAAAAAAATAAAATATAAGAAAATGGAAGTAATTAATCTTGGGCAAAACAACTCAATATTCAATCAGTTTATCGCAGAAATTCGCGATGTAAATGTGCAAACTGACCCGTTGCGATTTCGCAGAAACATTGAGCGTATTGGTGAAATATTCGCCTATGAAATCAGCAAACAATTGATTTATCATGAAAAGGAGATTCAAACTCCTTTAGGCATTGCAAACATGAATGTTCCTGAGGGTTTTCCTATACTGGCGACGGTGCTGCGCGCGGGTTTGCCAATGCATCAGGGCCTGTTGAATTATTTCGATCGAAGTGGAAATGCTTTTATTTCTGCATTTAGAAAATACATCGACACGAAAGATTTTGTCATCGAGTTTGAATATTTGGCGTCGCCTTCCTTGCAAGATAAAATCGTTATTTTATCGGATCCTATGCTGGCTACTGGTTCGTCGTTGGAAATTGGTTATCATGCCTTGCATCAGAAAGGAAAACCAAAGCACGTTCATTTGGCTGCTATAATTGCCAGCCAGGCAGGTGTCGACTATGTGGTTGAAAAGCTGAAGAACGAAAATTGTACCTTGTGGGTAGGAGCTATTGATCCTGAATTAAATTACAAAGCATACATCGTACCCGGATTAGGCGATGCCGGCGATTTAGCTTACGGCGAAAAAATGGATGACAACTATTGAGAGAACTGAATGAACTGAATGAACTGAATGAACTGAATGAACTGAGTGAACTGAGTGAACTGAATGAACTGAGAGAACTGAATGAACTGAATGAACTGAGAGAACTGAATGAACTGAGTAAACTGAATGGATTGAGTACTTCAAGGAAATAAAAATTGGAAGGAATTATTCTTTTTTATTTTCAGCCATTTCCTTTTTGTACTTGAAATACAAATCCATAATTTGAAATTCAATTTCCAGTTGACTGGCAAAATAGGGCAGTTGGTTGTGTAGGTTGCAGTACATCATAAAATTATCAGCATCAGTATCGTGTAAACCTGTTAGTCGTTCAATGTTATCCAAATTAAAGAAACGCGAAAAGGTAAGCCATTCCTGATTGTTTTGAATAATTCGCCGTACCTCACGTTTTTCTTTCTCCTTTTTACTGGTATGGTATTGCAGAAAGGAAATGGGTGATAAAAAGGCCGCGAACCAGGGTGGCTTTTCGTTAAAAGCGTCACCACGGAGCTCGGTGGGTATATTTAGTGGGTCAGGATTGGGTAGTCCAAGCCGTTCGCGCATGTGTAAGTCTTCATTAACAGTTACTTCGTCCAGGAGAAATCGAACGGGACTCATGGCGATTTGGTAAAGGTTTCGGGGTGGGAATTCCGTGATCATTAACTTTTGATCAACGAACCCCAGACTTCTAATGATTAAGGTGTCTTCGGTTAACATCCGTATGGCGAACATTCCATCGGCATTGGTGGTGGTTCCTCCATGCACTCTTGGATTAATAATATGTGCGTACGAAATGGGAGTGCCATCTTCTGCACTGGTCACTATCCCCCTGATGTTCACCACATACAAATCGGGAGCTTGTCCCATAATCATATAGGTCAAGCTCAGAAATAACAGAAGTATAGAAAACCTTTTTCGCCGCATAATTTTTTACAGGTGGTAAATTTAGCAGAATTAAAGGTTTTCTTTTCGAAGCATAACAATAATTAACTACCGTTTAACACTGTTTATAGTATTGAACAGTTTTTATAGGACTGTAAACTTTTGTGTGATCATTCTACGACCTATTTGTATACTCATGAAATGTAATCCTTTGTTCAGTTGTCGAGTATTAATACTCAACTCATTTTCGCCAACCGGATAGTCATTTGATGGAACCTGAATGAGTAATTTGCCCGTAATATCGTAAATATTGGTCGTAATATTTTCAGCTTCGTTGAGAACAAATTTCAATGAAAGCACATCAACAACCGGATTTGGATAAAGCTTCAGTTTAAAATCATTGGCATTCAAACTTTCAATGGATGTTGTGGTTTCCTGCAGGGTTGTTTGAAGTGCTGTAATTGCCTGGTCCAAATGGGTTGATATCAAACCGTCACCCTTGAAAGCCAGTTTCCCATCTCGGTCAATAATCACAATTCTATCGTAGCTGGTCCCCCACGATTGTGCAACCTGACTTCCCTTTTGAAGAATGTCGAAGGTGAGTTTTGTCGTCGTTTTAAAGTTTTGTACCTGAGCTGTTGAACCGTCCCAGGTATCAATTCCAATCATTAGAAAATCTTCGTTGGATTGAAAACGGTCGGTGAGTTTACTTTGTACATTGGGCGCAATGCCCTTGCACGACGAACAATTATAGCCTAAGAGGAAAACAGCAATTACCTTACCCTGATGATCTGATAGGGTGAATTCCTGATCTTCACTGGTTTTAAGTGTAAAATCGGCTGCTGTGCTCCCAATATCCTGGGCAAAACTGAATGTTCCAACAAACAGCATAAATAGTGCAAAAAAGTAGTGTTTCATTGTTTATAGTTTTAAAGTGTAACGTAGCTCAACTCCCCTGAAATCGAGAACCTCATAGCAAATGCCCGACGTGCAGGCAGGACCGCCACGGCGATTTCCCGCAAAAAGTTGAATATTATTTTTTGTATTGATTCGATAAGCAAGACTGATTCCCGGAAATTTCTTTGATGCCTCTCCTTCATCTAAAAGGAATGGATCCGTACTTATTTCGAATAGTAGTCCGGCAGAAAATTTGGTCGACTGGGAGGCAATTAAACCAAAGTAGGCATTTGTAAACCGATCGGAATTTCTGGAACTGCTTTGTACTTCTGTTTCCACACTAAGGGCCCATCCTTTGGATAAGGTGCGTGTGTAATAGACACCTGCCGAATAGCGATTTGCTTCCGAAGTAAACTCATCGCTTGAGTAGTCAAGAAATGTTTTTACCTGTCCATTTTTTTGAGGGAAGTATCCTTCTAAAAAGAATTCATAAAAAAGGAAGTCCGTGTTGCCAAAATGGTTGGAAGCCAGCGCGTGATTGAAGGTCAAAAAGGCGTCGTTCTTTAGACGATAAAAAGCTTCAAGTTGATAGCCACTTTCGTCAAAAAATTCAGCAACATGGGTACTTCGGTTTAACAAGCGGTACGATTGTTCTTTGACCAGTGTTGGTGCATCGGCTATGCCTGAACCTATGGTGAAGTGGTGATAGTCTTTTAACTCGAAACTGGCCCCAAAATCGTTGTGCGAATAGTTAATGTTAAAATAAGCTCCGTACTGATCGTCGTCAGTAAAGGTGTAGAAGTTTGGTTGAGCTGAAATGTTTTTGGCGAGTTCACCATAATACGTGATGGAATTAGAGATGTTTCCTTCCATATGAATCGATGCAAAATGACTTGTTTGCTCACTCAGTTGATGATTCATATAAATACCACCAAGCGAAAAATTCTGAAATTGATAGATGATTTCAGAACCGGCAACCACATCCAAACGTCGGTCTGGATGTGTTGCGGGTAACTGATTATTCAACGTTTTCCCCCAAAGTGCTTTGATTTGCCAATTCTCCAGCCTGTAATTCATGTTGGCCCCTGAAATATCTTTATAAAATCCTTGACGCGAGCGATAAATTCGGTCCTCAAAAACTGAGTTTTTAATTTCGTAGCCTCTCAGCAATAGTCCTCGTCCAAGTGTTTCGTAAAAATTACCCAGTTTTACTTCCAGTCCTTTTTTGCGGTAATTGGCCGACAATTGACTGAGTCGAATGTATTCGTATGGATTTTCATTGGAGGCATGAAATTGTTCTATTCTACTGTTGAATCGAAAAGCATTGTACCGATAACTTAAGTCGAGTTGATCGTAAAAGGTTAACAAGTTCGATGGTTCGCTTCCCGGTAAATTTCCACCTTGGAATTCAGCCATATTCGATGCCGAAAATTGGGCATATACATTTGCTGTCATCAAAAGTGACATGAAAAGTGGAATGTATTTGAAAGGCTTGATCATTTATTGAGGAGGCTATTTAATGTTTCTTCAATCAATTTTTCATCGCCGGGCTGAAAGCCTTCATGCCGGAATACTTCTTTGCCTTTTGCATTTAAAATGATCAAGGTAGGTAGCACTGAAGCATTCATTTCGGAAAGCAGTTCCTGATCAGAATCGAATACAACGGGGTAAGTAATGCCTATGCTTTGTGAAAAAGGTTTCACTTTTGCCTGATTTCTTGGGCCATCAACATTTACTCCGATGAAATTTACGCCTTGAGATTCAAATTGATCATAGAGTTTACTGAGTTTCGGAAGCGCATTCACACAAGGTTTGCACCAGGTAGCCCAAAAGTCGAGTACGGTTAATTTTTCACCCGATAGATCCTTTAGGTTCACCCAATTGTTGTCGGTGTTTTTGATTTCGTAGTTTAACGATTGCGCCTTTCCTTCGGACAAATACAATAAAAAGAATAGGACTAAATACCATCTCATAATTTTGCTTTTATGCGTTTCAATGGTATAGACGGAAGGAGAGGTGATTCCTGACAGAACTTTTAAAAAATTATTAGTGAACGAATTTCGAATAGTGATGGCCATCTGTTAGGGGTGAAGTGATTCGTGAAAAGAACGGTGAAGAACAAATAAAAAAGCCCCGCATTCGCGAGGCTTGATTTGTATGTCATAAAGGGGTGATTGCCATAATCTATTTTATTTGTTACCCTCTGAATTGTAGCTATGAAAGATTTTTGATTCGCTCCATGGCTTCCAATACTTTTTCGCGATCGGCAAAAGCAGAGAAGCGGAAATAGCCTTCACCCGATGGGCCAAAGCCTGAACCCGGAGTTCCAACCACATTGGCTTCACCCAATACTTTGTCGAAAAAGTCCCAGGAGCTCATGCCTCCTTTGGTTTTCACCCAAACGTAAGGAGCATTTACACCACCAAATACAGTATATCCATAGGCGACTAAACTTTGACGCATAATGCGGGCATTTTCCATGTAATACGCAATGGTTTCTGCCACTTCTTTTTTACCCTCTTCGGTATAAATAGCAGCAGCTGCTTTCTGCACAGGATAGGAAACACCATTAAATTTGGTGGAATGACGGCGGTTCCAAATGGGTTTAACCGGATAAGCTTTTCCAGCCTTGTCGTAAGCCATAACAGCATCAGGGATAACAGTAAAAGCACAACGGGTTCCTGTAAATCCAGCAGTTTTGGAAAAGCTACGGAATTCGATGGCACAGGTTTCTGCGCCTTCAATTTCATAAATGGAATGAGGGATTCCATCCTCAGTAATGAAGGCATTGTATGCTGCATCGTATAAAATGATGCACTTTTTTTCAATCGCATAATCCACCCACTTTTTCAATTCCGCTTTGGTGGCTACTGTTCCGGTTGGATTGTTGGGATAACAAAGGAAAATTAAATCGACTTTTTGAGTTGGCAATTCAGGAACAAAACCGTTTGCTTCAGTACAAGGCATGTAAACAATGCCTTCGAAATAGCCTTCTTTGTTGATGTTTCCTGTTTTACCCGACATTACAGTGGTATCGACATATACCGGGTAAACCGGATCGCCCACGGCAATGATGTTGTCGTTACCGAATATTTCCTGGATGTTTCCAGTGTCGCATTTTGATCCGTCGGAGATAAAAATGTCACCAGCCTTTATGTCAACACCCAGGTCTTGATAATCGTTTTTTGCAATGGCTTCGCGCAGGAAATCGTAACCTTGTTCAGGGCCATATCCGCGAAAAGTACTTGCATTGGCCATTTCTTCTACGCCTTCGTGAAAGGCTTTGATGATGGCTGGTGATAAAGGTTGAGTTACGTCGCCAATTCCCATTTTAATAATGTTCTTGTCGGGATGGGCTGCTGAAAATTCTCTCACTCTGCGTCCTATCTCGGGGAACAAATAGCCGGCCTGTAGTTTCAGGTAGTTCTCGTTTATTAATGCCATAATTTATCTGATTTTTGTTATTTCATGTTTTGATTTAATTTTGAAGAAAAACAAAGATAGAAAATTATCATTTTAGTCGATGGATTGAACCTTAAACCCTGACCGATGGAACTTTCATTTCGCAATGCATTAACAAACGAGGCTGGTCGCTTAACTGAAATCGCATATAGCGCTAAAAGAACGTGGAACTATCCAGAGTCTTATTTTACAATTTGGAAAGATGAATTGACCATTTCTGAAAAGTACATTGAAGAAAACAAAGTTTTTGTTTTTGAGGACAATAGGGGAATACCTGTTTATTTGTTGAATACGGTATAAACCCGAAACCGCTACGCGGTAAAGAATTCAATTATGGCATGTTTTCCTACAATACCATATCACCTACGGTGAAATGGGTCTGTCGAATTACGTATCGCAAAACCATTCTATTGTAAAATTATTTTGGTTTTGTTGATTATTTTCGCGTATCGATATATTGTAGACACAAGGCAATGTATCGAATCCTATCGCGAAGCGATTACGGTCTTGTAGGAAAATGGCAAACCAACGAATTTTACCGCGTTGCGGTTAAGGTTTTTTACGGCAATTTAGATCATGATTTTATTGCGAGCATAATTTCCGTTGTTAGAGTATTGCAAAATGTAAATACCTTGCGCAAAACCACTGGTATTAATGCTGACTGAATCATTCCGAAATTTGCCTGAGCTTATTAATTGCCCAGCCAAAGAGAAAATTTTATATTGAGAGATCCCGCTTTCCGTTTTCTTCTGCAAAATTATGTTCCCAAAAGTTTGATGAATCATCAGCTGATCAATGTTTTGATTTGTATTGATGGATGAATGCTTTTCTTCGGGTTTTAGTAACCTTAAATAATAAACACCACCAGCAGTATGATTGGTTTTTGCCCGAAAAGTAACTTTAATCGTGTTTTTATTCAGCAGCAGATTTCCGGGAATGGAGTATTCAACATTCACAAAATCATTTGTCTTCCATTTTCCAGATACATTTTCTGTAGCAATCACTTCATTATCGATCAAAATATCGAAGGTACGGTTTCCGCCTTCGTTGCCCCAATAGCGTACCATGAGACTCAAACTTGTTTCGCCTTTGGTAGCCATTTCGTAACTGAAATTTCCTCCATCGCGGGCATCGCGATAAAATTCGTTGTTGTACACCCCCGAATAAGTATTGACTCCTTTCATGGCATGATCGGTATCGGGCTGTTGTTCGCCAGTGGCAATTTGATCAATCGTGCGCTGGTCAAGTTCAATTACTGTCTGTTCTTCCTTATTCAGTGCTTCCATTGCCGAGAAGTAATCTTCCGTGGATAAGGACAGCCAATACATCATGTAGCGGGAATCGTGAATGCGGTAAAATGGTTCAAAAACAAGCGATTCGTAATTGGGCTGATCGGGAAAAAGGCCGGGAGCTGTGAAATTCAGCGCTTTATTTTCTGTGGGTGTCAGTTTTTGCAGTATCGAATCCCGATTGCCTTCTACAACAGGCGCCAGGTTTAAAGCCATAAGTGCTCCATTAGCAATGTGTCCCCATCGACCATCATCGGCCACAAGTCCGTCGAGTCCCTGATTTCCGGTTTTTGCGCCTAACAGAATTGGCCCATACATAAAGGCAATGTACTTGGAAACGTTGGGCATTTCTTCAAAAGAAGCATGCATGGGTAGTTTGATGTTAATCTGATCACCATCGGACCATGTGCGGTCTATTTCAACAAAAGATCCTTGTTGCGACGTTTGTGCAAAAACTTCTCCGTTAATGTTGATTTCAAAATCAGCGTTTTTTACCCATGATGGATGCCGAACAAAAAGTTTAAATTTTGATGGGGTAGAAGTGTTGATGCTTAGTCGGGTCGATTCTTCATCGGGGAAATTGGTTTCCTGCGTGATGGTTACTTTTTTCTGTTTCCAATTTAATTTTGAAGGAATAAATAAATTCAGGTAAAGTGAATCGGAGCCTTGATGGGTATAGATAAATTGTCCATATTTTCCATGGTTTTCCATTCCACTTCCTACACAACACCACATGGCCTGGTTTACAGCAGAATAAACCCGGTAGTGGTTCGGCCGAGCCGGGGTGAAATAAACATAGCCTCCATGTTCGGGATGTTGAGTGGAAAGAATGTGATTGTATAGTGCCCGTTCGTAATAGTCGACGTATTTGGCCTGAGGATCCATTTCGAAAAGATCTTCGGTTAATTTCAGCATGTTATAGGTATTGCACGATTCAGGCCCTTCGCGTTGAGTGGTATAATCTTCACAGGCCGAAGCTGTGGGGAAATGTTCACTTCGGCTATTTCCACCTAAAGCTAAAGAACGCTTGTTCACCACTGTTTCCCAGAAAAATTCGGCAGCCTGTTTGTAATTGTCAGCAGAAGGATCGAGCTGGGCAATTCTTCCAAAACCAATAACTTTTGGGATTTGTGTATTGGCGTGCATGTTGTCAAGGTTGTCCACCTTTTTCGCCATGGAATTGAACAGAACATTGTGGGTGAATTTTTTCGCCGCATTGAGGTATTTGACATTACCTGTCATTTGGTAGGCATCGGCATACACTTCATTCATCCCGCCAAATTCTTTATCGAGCATCTGTTGAGTTTGAGCATCGTTTAAACCGGAGATGATATCGATTCCCCAATCGCAAAGTTTTAGAAACATCACTTTGGCCGTTTCGCTGTTCCCATATAACCAGGCATCGCGCAAACCGGCATAGGTTTTATGTAGGTTGTACCATGGCACCCAAGCCGTGTTGTAGCCGGTAAAATTGCCTTGTTTTAGCTGAGCCCAAAGTGCTTTACTATTTGGTACTCCACCAAGGTATCCGTTACCATTGGCATCCTGACATGCCTTTAATTCACTCAACATATACTCCATGCGTGCTTTGCACTCGGTGTTACCTGTTGCTGCATAATTCATGGCTAAAGCAGTCAGGTAGTGTCCGCCTACGTGGCCGGCCAAACCATCCCAATTGAGATATTGTGCGCCCTTAGGAGGTAATCCGGCTTGAGTTAAAAAAGGCTCTAAAAGTTGGTCAACATTGTATTTTAAAAGTGTTTCAATATTGAGATCTTCAGCAGCTTTAAAAGGGCCGGCCATTAATGTCACTTCACCAAGTTCAAATTCATTGGTGTAAAGTTTGTCCTGTGCCTGAGCGCTGCTGTTTTGCAGCAATTGCAAAAGAATAATTGCAATCATTACTATTCTCCATCTCAAAATTTTCATCTTTTTCATCTTTTAAATAAATGTTGTATGTCTGATTTTAAAGGAACAAATACGTATTTAAATTGATTGTAAAATACTAAAGATGTGTGCAGATTTACACACACCTTTAGTTTAATTTATTATTGAATAGCCACTTTTTTAACCAATGAATTCGCTTTAACGAAGTATATACCACGACCCAATTGTTGATCGGCATGAACTTGATTTCCACGAATATCATAAATTTTGAAAGATTCAGCACCTTTTACTGTAATCCATCCATTTCGGACGTTCACAATAAAATTGTTTTCATCAGATTGTGTTTCAATTGCATTTGTTCCTTCCTTTAAGGTTAGAGTATAGTTGTCCATTTTGAACCAGCCCCAACCTGATTCATCAGCGTCAGGGAAGGTAAATCCATATTCTGAAACGGTTCCGTTCGTTTTAATACCCAGGACTAATGTTCCATCGGTTACGGTTGCTTCAACTGAACAAACCGAAAAAGGACCATTCTCTGCAGTGCTAACGCCGTAACCTGCATAGCTTAGTGTTTCTTCAAGTGTGCCTGACAATATCGCTATGTTCTCAGCCGAATAATCTTCTTCGGCACCATACAACACACTGTTGTTATTGGCAAAAATACGTTGAGTGGTTAAGCGTTGTCCCGGAGTAGCGTCATTTACACCTACCATGAGACCTGCTGTTACTATATAAACACCATTTTCGAGGCCGGTAAGAGTTTGTGTAATGGCTACATCACCAAATGTTTGATTCCATAAACCACAAATGTTATTGCCATCTTTGGTATCGTCCCCGTCAGTATTAATCGTATTCCAGACGTAAGTGTCACAACCTCCTTCGTAAGACCAGCCGGTTGCCATTGCATCAGCATTATCTTCGAAACTCGGGTTAACAATTAATGAAGTTAGATCAGTTTGCGCATTCGCTGCAACTGAAGTGATGCCTATAAGGCACATGCTTAAGAGTAAAGATTTTGTTTTCATAATTATATTATTTTAATTTATATGAGAAGTTTCATCAACAACTGTGGTTGTCGTAATTTGCGCGAAACCAAATAAGCAGATGCTGCTTATGCAAGCATTTTTTAAAAAAGCTTTTCTGAAAATCATGATAATGCTTATATGAAAGGATACTGACCATTTTAATGGTAGGTATCCTTTCAGTTGAATCAAGCTATAATTAGTAGCCGGAATTTTGCTGTAAATTAGCATTGGTTTCCAAACGGCCACGCGGAATTGGATATAATGCTCTGTAATCACCGTTTGGTGAATGTGAGAAAAATGATTTTGATGTATATATACCAAATCGGATCATATCCTGTCGACGACGACCTTCCTGGTTAAATTCCCATCCCAGTTCATCGAGGAAACGGCCATATTTAATATCGGAACCACCTTCGTTGGTGGTAGAGATATGATTTCTTAGTCCATAATCGTAGGCGCTTCCTTCCATGAGTTGGGCACCTGTTACGGTTGCCTTGGCTGCATTTGAAGAGAAGGCACGCTTGCGAACATTGGTAACAATTGCAGCAGCTTCGTCAGCATTTCCTGTTCTTAATAAACATTCAGCCTTCATCATCAACACATCGGCATAACGAAACAAAGGATAATCGTTATTCAAAATATTGGACGACTCCAGAGCAATTTCAAATTTTTCGAAACGATAACCATGAATTTCTTCCGATTGATCAACTCCGGGAACTTCATTAATAAAGGCCAGGGGTTTTCCGGTTAAGGTTCCCATGGTACATTTTAATGAATCGCCTGAAAAGGAGAATTGTTGCCCCATGATGAAATTCGCTTTTAATCGGCTGTCATCCTTGTCGAAGGTGCTAATAAATTGTGGAATGGCACACATTCCACCCCAGGGAGTCATTTTTAGATTATAAGTAGCCTGCATCGAAGGTTGCAAGGTTTGCATGTGGATATCGAACTGATTCCATTCTTTGGTGTATTCATCATCGATTGGAATACCAAACAGAATTTCTTTGGAATCTTGATTTTCGGTGACAAAAACGCTTTTCTGATTGGCTTCCAAAGCATAACCAACGCCTGAATTAATTACAGCATCGCATTGTTCGATACATTTCGCCCATTGTGGTGATCCTGAATAGACTTCTGCATTCAAATAAACTTTTGCCAATAAGGTGCTTGCTGCCCAAAAATTGAATCGACCATAAGTCAATTGATTTCGCTCCAAGGGTAAATTGGGCAGGCTCTCAGTAATCTCGTTCACAATGAAGGTGTAAACTTCTTCTCTGCTGTTTTGTGTTGGCAAGTACCCTTCAGGAACATCAAACTGAGTAACAATAGGTACATTCCCATAAACATCACACAATACATAATAGTAGCTTGCACGCAATACACGCAACTCAGAGAGAACTTCGTCTCTGGTATCTTCCAGTGGAAGGAATCCAGATTCGATTTGATAAATTACACGGTTGCAATTGGAAATTCCCGCATAAGTTCTATCCCAGGTTTGGATGACATTATCATCATCGGTTGTCCAGCTGTGTTCATGAATTCGGCGAAAAATACCACCATCGACCCATCCGTTTGGACGTGCCGGTATGACAATTTCATCGGCTCCAACTTCTTGTACTCGCCAGTAGCCATTCCATAACAAAAGGATGTCTCTCCAGTTTCCATATGCCGAGCCAACAATGGCTGCAATGTCTTCACTGGTAGGTTCAAATTTATCGGCTATAATTTCATTATAGCTTTGGTCTTCGAGTTTAGTGCATGCTGACATCATTATCAGGTAAACCAATGTCGCTAAACTGAAGTATTTAAAATATCTTTTATTTTTCATCTGATTCAATTTTAGAAATTTAGATTTAGCCCAAGGGTAAAGCTCCTTGTCGTTGGAAATTTGTCACGTCCATCGTTGCCGGGATCTAAGCCTGCCCGGCTGACTTCAGGATCAATTCCTTTGTAATTGGTAAACACAAACGTATTCAACGATGAAGCATAAACCCGCATTGATTTGATGTAGGTGCTGGTGAAAGGAATGGTGAATCCAAAAGTGATGTTGTCAATTTTCCAATGATCTCCGTTTTCGATGTAGTAGGAGTTGTATTCCAAATCCATTTTATCACTGAGAACTACTTTATCAAAAACCAAATCGTAAGCCGATCGCAGGCGGTTGTATTGCACGGTTTTGGTATTCTCGAGATACATGCGTTCGAAATTCAGAATTTGATAACCAAAAGCACCACGCATGGTTATTGCCAGATCGAAGTTTTTATAACGAAGCATATTGTTCCAGCCGGCATAAAACTTAGGCAAACCATTTCCTAAAACCTGTTTGTCTTCAAACGCATGTTTGAATTCGGCGTAAGGCACGGCATTCCCTTCTTTATCTTCATATATCCATTTTCCATCTTCATCAATATCAATCACTTTAAAGCCATAAAAATTACCAATCTTATCACCCACATCTACACGGTGAGTAAAGGTTTGAATGGGCTCTCCTGTGCCACCTGTAGTGAAATATTCGCTGGTGGCTTCATACAAATCGTTCGATAAACTGATGAGTTTGTTGGCATTGGTTGAGAAGTTGAAACTGGAATTCCATTCCAAATCGCTGTTGCGAACGGGAACAAAGTTAAGCATTGCTTCAAGCCCTTTGTTTTCCATTTTACCTACATTGGCTCTTGTTGTATTCACCAAATTTGGAGGAGTTGGAACCTGATAATCATAAAGCAGTCCATTAATGGTGCGGTTATAGTAATCGATATTTCCACTTATTCTGGAGGAAAGCAGGCTAAAATCGACACCAATGTTCGTTTCTTGTTTTTCTTCCCAACGTAAGTATGGATTGGGGTTACGGGTTGGAGCAAGTGTTTGCGTCCACTTTCCATTTGAAAAGAAATTGCCTCCATAACCAATGGTGGCTACTCCAAGAAACAGGTCGTTTGGTTGAGTTCCTGTAACACCATATCCGGCGCGAAACTTCAAATCATCGATCCATTTTGCACTTTTCATAAATTCTTCTTCTGATAATCGCCATCCTACAGATACAGCCGGAAAGGTTCCCCATGGATTATTGGTTCCAATCAGCTGACTTGCCGCTTCATGGCGCAAGCTGGCCATTAAAAGGTACCTGTTGTTAAAGTTGTAATTCAAACGTCCAAAGAATCCAATCAAATTGGTTTCCCTCTTGTAACTTCCTATGCCGGAGGAGATACCGCCTTCCTTGATGCCAGTTCCTAAACCAATGTTATTGTATCCGAACAGGTCGGTAGGAAAATCCTGATTGGTCATGGAGAAGTTGCGCCAACTATTGGCCTGGTAACTGTATCCACCTAGAACTTTTATGTAATGTGAACCAATTTCTTTAGAATATTCAGTTGTAAATTCCAGTAAGCGATCAATGGACTCAACGGCCTCATTCGAGGCATAACCATTTAATCCGGCCCTTATGGTGGAGATGTGATTTTTTGTTTCGTAATACCCTTTGGTGTCGTTGTATTTACTATACGAAACCAATGTTTTCATCACTAAACCTGCAAAAGGTTTTAAACTTACTGTTCCATTTACTCTGCTAAACTGTGAACTGTTCTCACCATCGCATTCTTCGATGCGGGCCAATGGATTGTCGTAATTGAAAGCACCGGGTTGTTCTGTCCAATTGCCTGCTTCATCTTTCACCGGAGATGTAGGGTTATAGATGATGGCTTGCCGATAAGTGTATCCGTCGAAACTCCCACGGTCGCGGGTGGTATTGTATTTATTGTAGCGACTTAAAATGCCAAGGTTAAAGTTGAGCATTTGATCGAACATGCTATGATTGACATCGGTTCTGGCAGTAAGGGTGTTGTTATTCGATTTTTTAAATATTCCCTGCTGATCGCGATAATTTACGGTAGCCAGGTAATTGGTTGTTTCGTTTCCACCTCTGAAGGTAAGATTCTGTACTTCACTAAATGGAGTTCGGGTGATTTCATCCATCCAATCGGTGCTGGCACCCAGGTCATCGCTTGCCAATCTTGTTCCATCAGCAATTTGCTGGCGATAATCGTCGGCAGTTAACATATCCAATTGGCGGGCAATTTTTTCAGTGCTCATGTACCCGGAATATTCCACTGAACTTTTATATTTTCCACTGGCTCGTTTGGTGGTAATAATGATCACTCCATTGGTACCTCTGGTTCCATAAATTGCGGCAGCTGAACCATCTTTCAGTACATCAATGGTTTCAATGTCTTCGGCAGCAACAGTTTTAAAGTCACTGGGTACACCGTCTACTAAGATGAGAGGATTTCCACTGGTTCCGTAGATGGTGGTATTTCCTCTTAATTGAATTTGCGTTCCACTGGTTGGATCACCACTGGACGATGAAATGGTTAAGCCTGCTACTTTACCTTGTATCAACTGGCCAATGTCTTTTACACTTCCTTTTACAAAATTTTCAGATTTAACAGAAGATACAGCGCTGGTTACGTCGGCTTTTTTAATGCTGCCGTATCCAATGGCAACTACTTCTTCCAATCCAATGTAATCTTCTTCTAAGATCACATTAATTCGCTCCCTGCTTGCGGCTACTTCTTGTGTTTTGAAGCCTACAAATGAGAAAATAAGAATGGAATTCTCGGGAAGGTCGTTCAATATGTAATTCCCGTCAATGTCGGTGATTGTTCCGTTGGTTGTCCCTTTAACCACTACCGTTACACCGGGAAGTGATTCATTTGAAGTAGTGCTGACTTTGCCTTTAATGGTCAGGCCTTGAACGGAGGATTCGATTTCGTCGGGCAATTGATTGGACAGAATAATGTGTTTGTCTTTTACCACATATTCCACATCCGTTTGATCGAACAATTCACCTAAAATAGCGTAAATATCTTCTTCATCCACATTGATGTCGACAATGCGCTCCACGTCAATCAATTTATTGTTGTAGAAAAAGTCAAATTCGCTGTTGGCCTGAATTTCATCCAGAACCTGAGCTACAGTTGTGCCCGAGAGGTTGATAGATAATCGGGCATTTTGTGAATACACCCCGCTGGCAAATACTTGCGTGACGGTCAATAAGATGAGCAAAACGAATACTTTCATAATCTGCAAGATTTTACGAAAGGGAATAAAAATCCCACTTCGGGTTACTTCCAAGTTTTTTTTCATAATTTTGTTAGGTATTAATTAGACTGTTTGCCTACTCCAATAGGCATTATGTTTATAATGAGGATGCTCCAACATCCTCATTATTCTTATTTTTTCATCATTTTAATTCTGGTTTTCTGGTAAATATCATTCGTGTCTTTTTTGGTTTTTAAAACTTCAAAAGTAATTGGCGTGGTCAATTCAATGTAATTCAATATTTGGGTTAATTCTTCACCGGCAAACGAACCTGTAAAAGCGTAATCTTTTTTCATTGGTTTATCTGAAATGAAATCGACATTGTACCAACGTTCCAGTCGTTTTAGCACATCGCCAAGCACATCATTTTTGAAGATGATCTGACCATTTTTCCAGGCAATGTATTTTTCAGGATCGACATTCTGAACCTGAAACGTAGCGTTCTTTTTGTTGTAAGTGACCAGTTGGTTTTGGGTTAAGGTTCCGAGTATTTCCCTTTTATGCCCGTTCTCTACTAAAATATTCACTTTGCCTTCGGTGAGCAATGTTTCCTGTTTCAGATCATCGTTAAACGAGCAAAAATTAAATTCAGTACCTACGGCTTCGACCAATAGATTCCCCGATTTTACAATGAATGGTTTTTGCCTGTTATGTGCTACTTGAAAATAAGCCTCGCCACTAAATTCGACCAAACGTTCGTTGCCTTTAAAAAATGTGGGGTAGGTTATGGTGGTGTTGCCATTCATCCATACTTTTGTTCCGTCGGGCAAGGTAAAAACCGAGCGCAAAGTTGGCGGGGTAGTGATTACATTTTGAACAATGGAATGGTTGAAATCAGAAATTTGTGTGAATTGCCAAATGGCCAGTGAAAGCAGCGGCAATAAAAGTATTGCCGCTACTTTCTGAATAAACTTCATCCATTTTCTATCCTTCACTAAACCTAACTTATCCTTTACTTTTTTATTTGCTTTTACACTATCAACGGCTTCCATTTTTTGAAGCAAATCGATGCCTTCTAAAATTCGTTTGGTCTCCTCTATCATCACCCTATCTTTTGCTGAAACTGATTCATCACCCTCGTCTGTCTGCATATTTTTAGCATCTTCTGCAAAATATTTCCCCAATAATTCGTCTTCCATTTTTCTTTCTTGTAGTTATATGACGTGCCAAGATAAGAAGATACGTACTCCGTTTAGAAAATAAATTAGGAAATAAAGAAAGCAGGTAGTTGAAATCAAATGGATCCAAGAAGAATGGCGACCAGCGAAGCCGGCAAATAAAGGCTGAGTTCCCTTTTAAGAATTTTTAGCGCCTTACCAATGTGCGTTTCAACAGTACGAACAGAAATTCCTTTTTTTAAAGCAATTTCGGCAGGTTTTAAACCTTCGAAGCGGTTCATGATGAAGATTTCTTTACAAGCTGGAGGTAACTTGTCGATGGCTAAATTAATTTGATCACGTAGTTCTGATTCAATTAATAAATTGCGTTCATCGTTAAGGTTTTCAACTTTTTCGAGAAGATTTTTTTCTGCTTTTCCTTTGATCACCTCGTGACGTAAATGATCGATGCAGCGATTTTTTAATGAAGCAAAAAAATAGGATTTTAATGAAGTTTCTATGTTTAAATGTTCACGATTTATCCACAGTTTTACAAAAAAATCCTGAACAATATCGTCGGCCACAGCTTGATCAGGAATGTATTTTTGCACAAAAACTACCATTCCTGAATAGTGAAAATGGAAGATGTAATCGTAGATTTTTACATTTCCTTCTTTCAATCCTTCCAGCAGAATATAATCATGGTTAGATACGACCATTCGTGAATTAGTTAGTTTGTGCAAACAAATGTAGGTAAAATGATGAATTTTTCAATTTGTTAAAGCTTATTGTTAAAAATCGAAAAATTTGAATGCCTTATAACTTTTGATGAATCGTTGGTGCCGAACAAACAGCTTAGGATGATGATTTTTTTTTGCAAGGATGTCTGGGTCCTACCATACCATATCACTTACGGCGAAATGGTTCTGTCGAATTATGTACTGCAAACTATTCTATTGTAAAATTATTTTGGGTTTGTTGATTATTTTCGCGTATGGATATATAGTAGACACAAGGCAATGTATCGAATCCTATCGCGTAGCGATTACGGTTTGGTAGAAGATTGGCAAGACGGCAGTTTTTACCGCGTAGGTTTGGTCTTGTAGGGAATTATATCGCGTAGCGATTATGGTTTGGTAGAAAATATGCGCCGCAAGCTATATTACCGCGTAGCGGTTAAGCATTGATTTTTAAATGGGTATTGCGTAAATTGTTGTTTCAAAATCCTAAACAATAATATTATGAAACCAGGAACATTCACCCAAATCTACATCCAAATCGTATTCTCGCCACAGCATCGCGAAGCATTGCTAATTGATAAAATTCGGACAAGAGTTTTTGAATACATTAGTGGTATTGCAACCAGTCTTGGGCATAAATCAATCATTGTTAATGGCCATATCGATCACGTTCATGTATTGCTTGGTTTAAATCCTGCTATTTCTGTTTCTGAAACAGTTAGGGAACTAAAAAGAGTTTCCACAATTTTCATCAATAGTTTAAATGTTTTTCCAAGGAAATTTAATTGGCAAGAAGGATATGGTGCTTTTTCGTACAGTAAATCACAATTGGATAATGTGTACAAATACATTTTGAATCAGGAAGAGCATCATAGAAAAAATTCTTTCAGGGATGAGTATCTTGCTTTTTTGAGAAAATTTGAAATTGAATATGATGAAAAATATTTGTTCCAATTTTTTGAATAAACCCTTAACCGCTACGCGGTAAGCCTTTCATCCAATAAATCGCAATTGTTCAATTTATTGTATCCAGCTAATTTTAGCCGTTTTCAGAACCCATTCTCCATCAGTTTTAACGAGTAAAGCATTTCCTCCTGCTAAGTCTCTTGTGAACATCACCAGGGCACTGTCTTTTGTTGTATTAAATGATATTTTATCGACTTTAGGATAACTTTCAACACTGAAGCCAAGTTCCCAATGACTGCGATTAACCAATACATGTTTTTCAATAAAGGCTTCTCTATTGGCGATTTCTTCTTGTTCTTCTTTACTTAATTCGAAAGTGCCTTTTTTTCCAATAGTTAGAAATGCTTCAATGGCATCGGAATAAATCTTATTGGTAAACAAGATTGGCTTTTCTGAGTCGTTAATTCTTGGGTGAAAATCCTTAATTGTAAGGTCTGAGTCGCTTAAAGTATTCGTCGAATACTTATCCTTTGGCAATTCAGCATAGTCAAAGTTGTACCTTAAATTATTTTGTAAGACGTAATATTCCGAAACAGGGTAGGCTAATTCTGAGTAGGCATCTTTATCCTTCCAAGGTTGAAATAGTGTTTTATATACCGCTTCAGCTTCCGCATCGTCTCCGGTAAGTGTAATTAATTCATCGTATCCCATGCCCCATTCCTGGAAAACAGTTTCAAGGCATTCGTTGCAGGATGCATCATAGGCTTCCAGTATTTCATCGTAAATTACTTGTGATTTTGAAGAGTCAAATTCAGTAGGAGCATCAAATTTTTCCTGACAGGATACCAGGAAAAAAAGTACAAAAATGAGGGTGAGTTTTGATTTCATAGTTAAAAAATATTGATGAATGATTTTGATATATGTAAATATACAAACAAATAGTAGAGTACCCTACCGATAGCTTGGATGAATTAGTTGATTAAATGGTTGCAAGCCAATTTCATTTCTTACGGCATCCTTATTTCTTATGATTTTTGCCATATCTTTTAAGAACATTTCTAAATAATATTTTCATTTTAATATCTTTGCCGCTCAATTCTAAAGGTTAATAGCTCATGCGAGGAAAGACACTGCCATTTTCAAAAGCCCAACTGGACGAGATAATTACCCAGTATCCAACTCCTTTTCATATTTATGATGAAAAAGGGATGATGGAATTTGCCAAATATTTCATCGATAGTTTTTCATGGAACGAAGGTTTTAAGGAATACTATGCGATAAAGGCTGCTCCAAATCCATACCTTATGAAGCTATTGCACGATCAAGGTTTCGGAATCGACTGTAGCTCTTTGGCCGAATTGATATTGGCAGAAAAAGTGGGTTTGCGTGGTGAGGAAATCATGTTTACTTCCAACGATACGGCTGCTGAAGAATACCAAAAAGCCATTGAGTTGGGCGCTATCCTGAACCTTGACGACATTTCGCACATCGACTACATTGAGGAAAATGTGGGTATTCCTGAATTGGTTTGCTTTCGATACAATCCGGGTGCACTCAAAGGGGGTAATGCCATCATCGGTAATCCCGAAGATTCAAAATACGGGTTTACTCGTGAGCAGCTGTTCGAAGGCTATAAAAAATTGATGGACAAAGGGGTGAAACGTTTTGGAATTCATACCATGGTGGCTTCTAACGAGTTGGATCCTGATTATTTCATTGAAACTGCAGAGATTATTTTCGATACCATTTTGGATTTGAATAAAGAATTGGGCATCAAATTCGAATTTGCCAATCTTGGAGGAGGTATAGGAATCCCATACAAAAATGAGCACAAGCCAGTTGACTTAAAAAGAGTGAGCGACGGAATAAAAGAGAAATATGAAGAGATGATTGTGGCCAATGGATTGGCTCCATTGAAAATATTCTTTGAGTCGGGTCGTGTAATTACAGGTCCGTTCGGCTTCCTGGTGACTACAGTGCTTCACATGAAAGAAACGTACAAAAAATATGTAGGTTGCGATGCCAGCATGCACAACCTGATGCGCCCGGCCATGTATGGTGCTTATCACCACATTACGGTGATGGATAAGGAGAATGAACATCACAAGCACTTGTACGACGTTACCGGATCGCTGTGTGAAAACAACGATAAATTTGCCATCAATCGTTTGTTGCCGGAAGTTTCAAAAGGAGATATTTTGGTGATTCATGATGCCGGTGCTCATGGTCATTCCATGGGATTCAACTACAATGGAAAATTGCGTTCAGCCGAATTGTTGTTGCGTGAAAATGGTGAAGTCATTCAAATCAGGCGCAAGGAAACTCTGGAGGATTACTTTGCAACAGTTGATTTTAACGGTGTTGCTGATTTTAAATAATGGAAGAATATTACGACGATGTGGCGAAAGCACTTGAGGTGCTTCGTAAAGGAGGGATTATTCTTTATCCTACCGATACCATTTGGGGCATAGGCTGTGATGCCACCAACGCTGAGGCGGTAAAACGAATTTATGACTTAAAGCAACGTGAAGATTCCAAAAGCATGTTGGTGTTAATGGAAAATCCAAATCTGATGTTGGGTTACATTGAAGAGATGCCCGAAGTCGGCTGGGATTTAATTGAGTTTGCTGAAAAACCAACCACCATAATTTACGATGGCGCCAAGAATTTGGCGGCCAGTCTTATTGCTGAAGATGGGAGTATTGGCATACGAATAACGAAGGAGCCTTTCACTCAAAAGCTCATTCAAAAGTTCAGGAAACCGATTGTTTCAACATCGGCAAACATCAGCGGGCAAGCATCACCACAAAATTTTAGTGAAATTTCAAAGGAAATAAAATCGAAAGTCGATTACATTGTGACTTATAGGCAGGGTGAAAAGAGGAACCCTGCACCTTCCAGTATTATTAAACTGGGAGCTACAGGGCTGATAAAAATAGTGAGGCAATAAGTGGATGTGTCTATTCGGTTTTATTTTTGATATACACTGCCGGAACCGGCAATTTGGCTTTTGATACTTGGGGCACCTGTATATTTTACATCGCCCGAACCATATATATTCACTTCTAAAAACTGGCTGGCATTGACTTCACAGTCACCTGAACCCGCTATTTTGACGTAGGCAACCTCTGCTTCAAAGGCTGAAGTCATCACGTCACCTGAACCGGCGATTAGGATTTCAATTTCTCGTCCTTTAGATTCCCCTTCGATGACAATATCGCCCGATCCGGTTATGGTTGCATCTACTTTGTCGCATTTCAGATTGTTGAGTTTAATATCGCCCGAACCGGCTATGTTGATTTCCAGCGTATGGGATTCCAGCTCTTTCTCAGCATATATATTGCCTGAACCTTGCACGCTTAAGTTGTAAATATTTTTTGCTACCACATGGATTTCAATTTTTCCGGGTTTGAAATTGGACATCCAACGGTCTTCAAAACCAAAACGAATGACCAGTTTGCCGTCGTTTACTTCAACAATAATTTTGTCAAGTGTTTGGTCATTCGCAGTGATTGTTATGCTGTGTTCATCACCTTGTTCAATGTAAAGCATGGCATCAACCCGCAAGGATATTTCACTGAAAGGATTGGTGCTTCGTTTTTCGGTTTTGTTTTGAGCATTGGCCCATGCTGTGGTAAAAACCGCCAGCAGTATAAAAATGAAGATTTGTTTCATGATCTGATTTTTTGCGTGAATTAAAAATTCGACATTTTCGTTTCTGTATGCCGAAACACAAAATCATAGACATGCAAATATGGAGTGGGTTGCAAAAAAAATTAAAATGATGGGCAGCCTGCCCCCTTTTTATTCCGTAAGGTCGAACAGACCTTCCGGGCAATCCATTGTTATTGTTGTGTTTTCAATGTTGAATGAAAGGATCAATTCTTCGTTAAAAGGAATCATCACTTCTCGTTTTTTGTAGTTAATAGAAAGCACAATGTTTCCGCCAAAGTCATTGACCTCGGTAACCTGACCAATCTCGCCAAGTTTTTGATCTATAATGGTAAAGCCGATTAACGCGTTGGGAGTCATGATCTCCGCCTGGTTCGCCAGGGCCTGTTTGTCGATCAGTAATTTGCTGCCAACATAATGTTGTGCTTTTTCCTTGTTTTCGATGTACATGAACTGAATGTTGGCATATCCGGTGCCCAAACTTGAAATGGTTTCAATGAAAAAAGGTACAGGTAGTCCGTCAATCTCGAAAAAAAGAAACTCAATTTCTTCAATAATGGCATCTAGATTTTCGTTAATAATAAGGTGTAAGCCTCCTTGTACACCATGTGTTTTCTTGACATAACCTGCCTCGACACAATTTTCTATACTGATTACTTTCTGCATGTAGCGATTGAATGAGGCACAAAGATACAAATGATTGTAAGAGCTGAAACAACAAATGTATTTTTGAATATGATGAATTTATTTAAAATTCTTACAATTTGTAATTATATTGCCATCTACACATAAAAAAGAATTAAAATGCGCGTTTTCAAATTTGGTGGTGCGTCGGTTAAGGATGCTAAAGGAGTAAAGAACCTAACTTCAATTGTATTCAATTCGTCGGGAAAATTAGTGGTGGTTGTGTCGGCCATGGGAAAAATGACCAATGCTTTTGAGCTTTTGATCAAAGCTTATTTCAAAATGGAAGCGAGTAAATGGGAGCAGTTTGCTTTGATCAAAAATTACCACAATCAAATTGTGGACGAATTGTTTGAAACAACTGATTCTATTTTTGCTGATCTTGATTCATTGTTTCAGAATATTGAGGATCGTTTGCATCGTCACCCATCACTTGATTACGATTTTGAATACGATCAGTTGATTGGTTATGGCGAATTGATTTCGACCAAAATTATAAGTGCTTATATGAATAAGGCCGGCGTAAAAAATTGTTGGATGGATGCTCGTTTTTGTTTGCGTACCGATGATAAATGGCGCGATGCCTCAATCAACTGGGAGCTTTCCGATCAACTGGTTAAAAGTGCATTCACTTTTAAGGATGAAACGATTTATGTTACACAAGGTTTTATTGGATCAACCGTTTCCGATTTATATACTTCACTGGGACGTGAAGGTTCCGATTTTAGCGCAGCAGTATTTGGGACCATTCTTAAAGCAGAGAAAGTTGAAATTTGGAAAGATGTTCCCGGGATACTGAATGCCGATCCTGAGTATTTTGATCATCCAAAGAAAATTGATGCCATGAGTTATCATGAAGCGGTTGAGCTGACCTTTTTTGGAGCAAAAGTGATTCATCCCAAAACCATTAAACCTTTGCAAAATAACAATATTCCTTTGCACGTGCGGTCTTTTCTGAAGCCTGACTCCAGCGGTACCATCATCGATGCCGACCATCGCACAGAGGGGCTCAAAAAAATTCCGGTATTTATTATGAAACCACGGCAGGTTTTAATCACCCTTTCTCAACCCGATTTTTCATTTATGGACGAGGAAAGTATGTCGTGGATTTTTGGAATATTTCATGATCTTGACATGAAAATTAACCTGATACAACATTCGGCACTCAATCTTTCGGTTTCAATTGATATTCCTGAACAAGGGATTTTAAATTTGGTGGAACGTTTAGCTCAGGAATTTGAGGTGCGCTATAACGACGGACTGGAATTGCTGACCATTCGTTATTACACTCCTGAAGCCATTGAAAAAGAAATAGCACATCGTACGGTTTATGTTGAACAAAAATCCAGAAGCATTGCACGATTCCTGGTGAAAAGCAAAAAAAGGGAAGCTAAAAATTAGTTCCCTTTTTCAATGGTTTATTTTATTTTTTATACTTCTTTGTAAACTAGTGCATTAATTTGCATTCCGGCGCCAACTGACGTGAAGACAATGTTGTCACCACTATTGATTTCATGACCTTCCAATTTGCCTTTTTTAATCAAATCGTACATGGTGGGAACGGTTGCTGCTGAGGTGTTTCCCAGCTTATTAATGGTCATCGGCATAATGGCACTTGATGATCCCTTCATTTTATACAGCTTCATGAGGCGTTGGCAAATGGCTTCGTCCAATTTTTGATTGGCCTGATGAATCAATACTTTTTTAATGTCAGCTAAATCTAAATTTGCTTTTTCCAGTGCTTCTTTCGCAACACCAGGAACATTTTGAATGGCATAGATATAGACTTTATGACCCTGCATATTAATGTAGCGATGAGTTTGATCGCTATCAGGATTGATGGATGGGCCCTGAATTAAAATTTCGGCCATATCAAACGCATCGGTTCTTTCGGCGTGCGATAAAATACCAACTGGCGTATCGCTTTCGGTTCCTTCAACGATAACTGCACCGGCACCATCGGCAAAAATCATACAGTCTCTGTCGTTCGGATCACCTACACGGGAATTTACATCGGCACCAATCACCATTCCTCTTTTATAGGTTTTTGACTTTATAAGAGCGTTGGCAACAATCATGGCCTGAACCCAACCCGGACAGCCTGCTAACACATCGAATGCTACTATCGATGGTTTTTTAATGTTAAGGCGCTGTTTTACTCTGGCTGCAAGGTTTGGAATAAGTTCCGAACGCTGTGTGTCTTTATGTATATCGCCGAAATTGTGCCCAACAATAATGAAATCCAAGCTGTCAACGTCAATGCCTGAGCTGTCGAGAGCATCTTGAGCTGCCAATGCGGCCAGGTCAGAAGTGACCTGATCATCTTTAGCCCACCTACGTTCGTCGATGTTGGTGATCTCTTTAAATTTCTCAATAATCTCGGTGTTCGACTTTTCGAATTTTTTTCTATCCTTAGGATCGTAGAATTCGTGATTTAAAAAGTAATCATTGTGTAGCAATAATTCAGGAATATAACTTCCTGACCCAATAATGGTCGTATAAATCTCTTTACTCATAATAGTTTTACTCACAAACTTATGTTATTGAATTTTTTTAATTCTAATTTTTCTCCATCAAAAACAGCATAGGAAAAATAATTGATCCATTCGCCAAGAATAAATACTTTAACGTTTGGTTTGATTTCTTCTTCCAATAAAATATGCCGGTGCCCAAAAATAAAATAGTCAATGGCATGCTTGTCACTGTATTGTTTTGCAAAATTTACTGCCGATTCGTTTTCAATTCCCTTGCTCTTTTCTGGACCTAATCCTTTTGAAATTCTACTTTTCATTGACCATTGATGGCCAAGCCAGAAGGCAAAATTAGGATGAAGCCTCGTAAAAAGGAATTGAGCCGTTTTATTGGTAAACAATCGTTTTAAAAAAAGATAGCCTTTTTCTTCAGGATCCAGGCCATCGCCATGTGCCAGAAAAAATGTTTTATGGTTGATGCTTACGGTCATCGGCTCGCGATGCACTTGAACACCAATTTCATCGGGTAAATAGTCGAAGACCCAAACATCGTGATTGCCAGTAAAAAAATGGACTGGAATTCCGCGGTCAGTTATTTCTGCAATTTTTCCAAGAGTACGGACAAAACCACGTGGAGCGACTTTTTTATATTCGAACCAGAAATCAAAAATGTCCCCAAGCAGGAAAATCTCACAGGCATCAACAGCAATCTGATCTAAAAATGAGACAAATAATTTTTCTCGCTTTCGATTATTCTTTAATGCCGGTGCGCCAAGATGCACGTCTGATACAAAATATGTTTTTTTACCGTTCAATGTTAAAGACCACACTTTTTAAAAACGGGTGCAATTTAGAAAAAAAGCAGTAAGGTATACTAAAAAAACACCCAGTTGGCTGAAACAAGGTGAATAGTGTCGAACATTGATATGGATTAGTTCAAAATTTCGCTAAGTTTTTTATGAATTTCGGGTCCCTTAATGTTTCGGGCTATAATTGTCCCGTCGCGGTTGAGCAAATAATTGGAAGGAATAGTACGAATATTGAAACTATGAATGGCCTCAATGCTGCCTTCCATGTCTCCCACATTTACCCAATTGAGTTGATCATCATCTATGGCCTGTAACCAGGCTTGTTTATTGGTGTCGATGCTGACCTGGTAGATTTCAAATCCCTTTGTATTAAATTTTTGATAATTCTCTCGAAGTACTGTATTGAGAACGCGGCTGTTTTTATCCAATGCTGACCAAAATTGAACCAAAACGACTTTCCCTTTAATCGATGATAGAGAAACGTTCTTCCCTTTGGAATCAGGCAGACTGATATCGGGAGAGTTTTTCCCATATTGTTCAATAAAATCAGTCAATTCCTGTTGGCGTATGTCTTTTACCAACTTCTCTGTATCCGCGTACAAGGTTTTGGCATGAACTGAATTTGGGTACATTGAATGTAAGGCAGATGCGGCAACTTTTAAAGTTTGAATATCTTGTACAATGTAGTTCCCATTGTTAAACTTCTGGTAAATGGCTAAAACCGATGCCATAGAGAAAGGGTTGTCGGCGATAAAATTTTTAGAATAATCCTCTTGTTCCCTGTAAATAGCCTGAACCTCAGCAATCCAATTGTTCTTTAGTTGAGCAAGATCCCGGTTTTCAGTATTAATTGATAGTAGGGATTGCACCGAATCCAGTTTGATATTGGTGGCAACCAGATGGTTGTTGAGCTCCTGAACTTTTTCAGATCCAATTGAACCTTCAACTTTATATTCTTTGGCAAAATTGATGTAGTCTGCTGAAAAATTCACCTGTTCCAGTGAATCAATAAGTAGTGTTATGAATTTTTGATTGTTCATTCTTAGGAGAAAAAAGGTCGGATAGCTAATTTTTCCGCCAAGTTTGAAATTCCCCTTGTTGTCAATTTTCGATGAATCGAATGGTGTGCTGCCATTTATTCCCAACTGATCGAGATAGATCATTTGACTTTGAGAATTGGTTATTGTGCCTTTAATACTGAAATTTTCAGATTTTGAACAGGCTACCATCATCGTTGAGATGAGTATTATCCAAAATATATTTTTCACAATTCTATGTTTTCTAATTTGTGGCTAAAATAACAAATTCAGGAACAGGCCAAGCTTTAATAACAATTTTTAAGTTTTGGGTCCAAGCAGATCGAACAAAAAAGTTAATTTTGCAGCTCATTAATGAATTCAGATTTTGATTGTACATCATAATTTAGACCACTTTAAAGCCAAAAACCCTGTAATTACTATCGGTACTTTCGATGGTGTTCATTTGGGGCATCGAAAAGTGATTGATCAATTGAACGAAATAGCTAAAAGGGTTGGAGGCGAAAGTGTATTATTTACCTTCTATCCTCATCCCCGCCTGGTGGTTTCAAAAGATGAATCAAATTTAAGACTTCTCACAACTTTGGAGGAAAAGACCTTGCAAATGGAGCGTGCAGGCATAGACCATATGCTGGTGTATCCATTTGATGAAAGCTTTGCAGCCTTGAGTTATCAGGAATTTATTGGAACCATTTTAATTCAAAAAATGGGAATGCATACCTTGGTGGTTGGACACGATCATCGCCTTGGGCGAAACAGGGAAGGAACGTATGATAAGATTGTGGCTCTTTCGAAACAACTTAATTTTAAGGTTCAAAAAATTGATGCTTTATTGATCGATGAGGTGGACATAAGTTCTTCAAAAATTAGAAAGGCATTGCAGGACGGCGAGATCGTTAAGGTCAATAACTATTTGGGCTACCGTTTTTCCATTCGGGGTAAAGTCGCAGTTGGCAATCAAATTGGTCGAAAGATTGGTTTTCCTACTGCAAATGTTGAAGCCAGCGATCCGTATAAACTAATTCCTGCCGAAGGAGTATATGCCATTATTACTGAGTTCGACGGCAAGTTTTATCCATCGATGCTTAATATTGGTTACCGACCAACCATTGATACCAATGCCGATCGTAGAACGGTTGAAACCCACCTCTTTAATTTTAATGAGGACATCTATCAAAAAGAAGTGACCCTTCATTTTTACCAGAGGGTTCGAAATGAAAAAAAATTTAGCTCGCTCGACGAACTTAAAGCCCAATTAAAAAAAGACGAAGTAAAGGTGCGGGAAATTCTGCGCACAGCAGATCTGTCTCAATAGTTTTAATGATTTGATACAGATCGTTTTTTAAGCCGGTTGCTTCTATTATCTTTGGGCACTAAAATTTTAAAAATGACAATTTCAACAGAAATAAATATGGATTATAAAGTAGCTGATATCAAATTGGCCGATTTTGGCAGGAAAGAGATCGAGATTGCCGAGAAAGAAATGCCGGGTTTAATGTCGCTCCGTAATAAATACGGGGAATCGAAACCACTTCAGGGTGCACGTATCATGGGTTCATTACACATGACCATACAAACCGCAGTACTCATCGAAACTCTTGTTGAGTTAGGAGCAACGGTACGTTGGTGTAGTTGTAATATTTTTTCCACTCAGGATCATGCCGCCGCAGCCATTGCCGAATCAGGTGTTCCTGTGTTCGCATGGAAAGGTGAAACATTAGCAGAATATTGGTGGTGTACCGAGCGTGCTTTGGATTTTGGAGGTGGGAAAGGCCCAACCTTAATTGTTGACGATGGAGGTGACTCTACCATGATGGTTCACATGGGTTATGAAGCTGAAAACGATCCTTCAATTTTAGATAAGGAAGTTGATGCTGAAGATGAAATTCAGTTGTTTAAAATTCTGAAATCCATTTTGGCCGATAATCCACAGCGCTGGCATCGTGTAGCCAAGGAAATAAAAGGTGTTTCGGAAGAAACCACCACCGGAGTGCATCGTTTGTACCAAATGATGGAAGAAGGCAAACTTTTATTCCCGGCAATTAATGTAAACGATTCGGTAACCAAATCAAAATTCGATAACCTCTATGGCTGTCGCGAAAGTTTGGCCGATGGAATCAAACGTGCTACGGATGTAATGATTGCTGGTAAAGTTGTTGTAGTGGCCGGTTACGGCGATGTGGGTAAAGGTTGTGCCCATTCGATGCGTTCCTACGGTGCCCGCGTAATTATTACCGAAATTGACCCAATCTGCGCCTTGCAGGCAGCCATGGAAGGATTCGAAGTGAAAACCATGGAAGCTGCATTGGATGAAGGAAACATTTATGTTACAACAACCGGAAACAAAGATATTATTACAGCCGACCATCTTTCCAAAATGAAAGATCAGGCCATTGTATGCAACATCGGACATTTCGATAACGAAATTCAGGTTAGTAAAATGGAAAAACTTCCCGGAATGACAAAATTGAACATTAAACCACAGGTTGATAAATACACCTTTGCTGACGGACATTGTATTTATTTATTAGCCGAAGGCCGATTGGTGAATTTGGGTTGTGCTACAGGTCATCCATCGTTTGTAATGAGTAACTCGTTTACCAACCAAACCTTGGCCCAAATTGAGTTGTATACCAAAGAATACAAACTGGATGTTTACCGTTTACCCAAACATTTAGACGAAGAGGTGGCACGTTTGCATTTGGAACAAATTGGAGTGAAACTTACCACATTGAGCAAATCGCAAGCTGATTATATCGGAGTGAAAATTGATGGTCCCTATAAACCTGATCATTATCGCTACTAAGCTATGTTGGCTTATTAAGAAAATAAAAGAACGCTGTACAGATTGTACGGCGTTTTTTTGTATGTTATAAATCACGTGGATAAATCACCTGGTTATTATTTGATTTTCAATCGTAACTTGTATCTTGTTGCTAGATCGTCCCGTTGAATTTGAAACATCTAAAACAAAGGGGCATTGTAACACCATTTGAAAATTGCATCCAATGAAAATAATACATGTGAGTGCCGAATGCTACCCTGCAGCAAAAGCAGGTGGGCTTGCCGATGTAGTTGGCGCATTACCGAAATATCAGAATTTATTGGCCCATTCGGCCTCGGTAATTATGCCACACTATTACCGCAAGTTTCGTGACGATAATGAGTTTGAAGAGGTCTATCAGGGAACTGCCAGCCTGGGTTTTAATAACTATCCGTTTAAAGTGTTTAAGTTAGTTCAGGAGAATATAGGATTCGATTTGTTTTCCATTGACTTACCTGGTTTGTTCGATCGCGATCAAATTTACTCCTATCCAGATGATACGGAGCGTTTTATCACGTTTCAGGTAGCTGTAATGAATTGGATGGATAGTTGGGAAATGGTTCCGGATGTGGTTCATTGCCACGATCAGCATACCGGGTTCATTCCGTTTATGATGTCAAAAGTCACGGCCTACGATCGCTTTAAAAACGTTCCATCGGTGTTTACTATCCATAATGGGCAGTATCAAGGCCAATTCACTTTCGATAAAATTCAATACATTCCTCCCTTTCATTCTTACTTTTATGGACTCATTGAATGGAAAGGATTAATTAACCCCTTGGCATCGGCCATTAAATGTGCATGGAAAGTAACGACTGTTTCCCCCAGTTACATGGAAGAGATTAGTTATGCCATGATGGGACTGGAGCCCTTGTTGAGGCAGGAAAAGGCAAAGTCGGTGGGCATTTTAAATGGTATCGATGCAGAGGTTTGGAATCCGGAAACCGATACCATGCTTGAAATGAATTATACGATTGCTACTGTTGAAGCAGGGAAAAAGGCGAATAAAGAATACCTATGTAAACAATTTAATCTCGATCCCGATAAACCACTTTTTACTTTTATTGGTCGTTTGGTGGGAGAAAAAGGAGCAGATATACTACCAGAAACGATTTACAATGTGCTTTTAAAGCACCCAAATGAAATAAATATATTAATTTTAGGATCAGGAGAATCGTATATCGAACAAGCCTTATGGGATTTGGAACACCAGTTCAAGGGTTCTTATTGTGCCTATATTGGGTACAACGAGAAGTTGTCGCACATCATATATGCCGGCGCCGATTTTCTTCTGATGCCTTCTCGGGTTGAGCCTTGTGGTCTCAATCAATTGTATGCCTTGCGCTATGGAACAGTTCCCGTAGTGCGTCGGACGGGCGGCTTAAAAGATACGGTGATTGATATCGGAGATCAAGGTTTTGGCATTTGTCATGATCAGTGCCAGGCATGGGATGTCACCCAATCCATTGAACGGGCACTTGTTTTTTATTACGACCGAAAGCAATTTAAAAAATCGCGCACGAAAATGATGAAAATTGATCATTCGTGGACCAGAGCAGCAGCAGAATATTTAGAATTATATAAAACACTATAAAACTTAGACAGATGAACAAAAAAGTGCTAGCCGTAATATTAGGAGGAGGACAAGGATCCAGGCTTGCTCCATTGACCACGAGTCGTTCGAAACCAGCGGTGCCTATTGCCGGAAAGTATCGCTTAGTAGATATACCCATTTCCAATTGCATCAATTCTGATATCAAACGAATTTTTGTGTTGACTCAATTCAATTCAGCATCGTTGAATAAACACATTAAAAATTCATACAATTTTGGCTTATTCACTGATGCCTTTGTTGATATTCTGGCGGCCGAACAAACCCCCAAAAGTGGAACCTGGTTTCAGGGAACTGCCGATGCAGTGCGAAAATGTATGCACCACTTTCTGAATTATGAATTCGATTACGTGTTAATCCTATCGGGCGATCAGTTGTACCAAATGGATTACAATACCATGATTGATGAGCACATCAAAAAAGGAGCCGACATTACCATAGGCACCCATCCGGTGATTGCAAAAGACGCGCCTGGTTTTGGTATTTTAAAAACCAATAAGAATGGAATTGTAAAAGAATTCATTGAAAAACCAACCTCCGATCTGCTGGATCAATGGACTTCGGAAGTTGGTCCGGAAATGAAGGCTGCAGGAAAAAATCATTTGGCTTCGATGGGAATTTATGTGTTCAATCGCGAGTTGTTAATCGAGCTAATGGCCGATGAATCAACCAAAGATTTTGGTCACGAAATAATTCCTCAAGCCATTAAAACACACAAAGTTATAAGTTATCAATTTGAAGGCTATTGGACCGATATTGGTACAATTGAGTCCTTTTTTGAGGCCAACATTGATTTGACCGATGACATTCCCAAATTTAATTTGTTCGATAATAATAATGTCATTTACACTCGGGCCAGGTTGTTGCCTCCTTCAAAAATTTCGGGTACAACCCTTGAGCACACAGTCATCTCCGATGGTTGTATCATTCTGGCCAGTAGGATTGAACGATCACTTATCGGGATCCGATCAAGAATTGGCAAAGGAACTACCATCGTAAATTCAATTTTAATGGGTTGCGATTATTATCAGAATTTGAATGAATTGTCCGAAACGGATAAAATAATGGGGGTAGGCGAGCGCTGCTACATTAACTATACCATTGTTGATAAAAATTGCATCATTGGTAACGATGTGCGAATTAATGGCGGAAAACATCTGCAAGATGCCGATACCGATTTGTACACTATTGTTGAAGGAATTGTAATTATCAAAAAAGGAGCAGTTATTCCAAGTGGCTTTGTCTTGTAGCAATTGAAATACATCCTAAATAAATTGAAAAACGCTGTACTATTTGTACGGCGTTTTTATTTATTGCACATAAAGTACCATTCCAATTTTGAGAATTTGCCGGGCCGTGATATTATTGATCAGGCAAAGGTTTTTTACGCTTGTGTTATAAATTTTAGCAATGGTCCATAGATTGTCCCCCGGTTCAATTACGTGAATGCCTTCAGTGCCTTGAGGCGTATTTTTTGTTTTGGAAGCTAAATCGTTTGGTGGAATGGGTTTTAACTGCAAATCATCCAGGTGAATCGAAACCTTTTTATTCAGGCAATATAAGGTGTCGCCTTTTAATTTTCCCGTTTCAAAATCGATGTATTTGTTGGAATCGAACGGATCGCCAAACAAACGGGTCTCGAAATGCAGGTGGTCACAGGTTGCTCGTCCGGTTCGTCCTCCATAACCAATCAAGTCGCCCGCTTTCACTGTGTCGTTCACATGGACTCCAATTTTTTTCAAATGTCCATATATGGTTTCCAATCCGTTGTTGTGACGCACCAATACCATGTTGCCGTAGCCATTAAAAACTCTGGCTAAACGTACCTTCCCATCAAAAGCACACAAAACTGAATCGCCGGAATTTAGTTTGACGTCAGTGCCGGTATGCATTCTTCCGTTTCGTGGGCCAAACTTCGAAAGCACTTTTCCCTGGTATGGGTGAACGTATGGAGATAAGGAGTTTCCTGCAAGAATAATCCGAATGGTATCGTTTTTACAATTGAAAGCCGATTGTGGATACCTGATATTAGATGATTCCCATAAATTATGGTAGAGTTCGGATGCCGGATTGTTTATAAGTGCTGAATTCACCTGGTCAATTGACTTCAATACGGAATCAATTTCAGAGCCCTCTTCATTTACAAGAGTGCTATCGGCTTTTTGTGCATGAACTTGCGTTAATGAACATCCTACAAGAGCGAGTGTAAGATAAAGAAGTTGAACTGCTTTCATACTCAATAAATTCATTTCTTAATTGCACGTAGTAATTAACACAAATGTAATATTTGGCTCAATAACTTGTTCATTCTTTTATCGAATTAGTTGGAAATGTAAAGTTTGTTCCCTAAAATGCTGATGTTATATGATTTTAATGCAATAAAGGCTTCACCGTCAGTTGGATATCCGTCGTACAAAGTGTACGTGGATCCGCAACATGGGCATGTTGCGCGCAGGTTATTTCCTTCGTTTTCAACGGAACAGCTGTCCTGAACTTCAAAGGTGCAGGTGGCATCAAAGGCGTGATAAAGTGAATTTGAAGGGTTCACCAAATCGTAGTATTCACAATAAATGATTACGCCACCGTAACCATCGTAGGGGTATTTCATTGAAAAGCCTGTAGAAGTTAAGTCGTTAAATCGATTCAGGTCAACGGTAAAATTAACAGGGACATAAGGAATGTATTCTTCCTGAGCTTTACAGGAAACCAGCTGCCACAGAAAGAAGAATATCGCGAAATAAAAAAAAGCCTTAATGACCGTATGTACCCTCATTTTTTTACTAATTTTAGGAATTGAAACAAAAATAACCTTTTTATATAGTTTCCATGGATGATCTTATTCCCTTTTTAATAGTCATTGCCATTTCAATTATTGGAGCAGTAACTCGTAAAAAGAAAAAACGTGCAGTTTTTGATTCTATTGCTGAGCCTGAGCCAACAAATCAACAGGATGATTTTTTTGGTTGGATGGAAAGAGTGGTTGATCCTAAACCGGAGCCTAAACCATTTGGCGTGGAGGAATACGTAGAAGAAATGGACGCGGTTGAAGAACATGCAAAACCAACCTACGATAGTGCCAGTCATCGACCTGAACAATTTGCCAAGTATTCTGGTTTTATATCGCCGGCAGAAAAGGAAGAGATGATGAAGAAAGAAGGGGCTACTGCGATCGTAAAAAGTCCAGTCGATGATTTGACTACTCCTTCCATAAAAGACGAAGAGATTGGCAAGGAGAAGGTTAATTTCGATTTTGATTTAAAGAAAGCAGTTATTTTTTCAACACTACTAAACAGGAAATATAGCTGATAAAATGTTTAAAAACACGGCATTAAAATAAACAGTAATTGTTGTTAGATTAGAGATTCAAAAAAAAACATTATTTTTGTATTCACCTTGGAGTTTCGGTTCTGGTAATCGGGCCTCTATTTTTTTTACCTATAATTCATAGAAAATTAGAACTATGTCGGAAATAAATTATATGACAGCCGAAGGCTTAAACAAGTTGAAGAAAGAATTGGAAAAACTTGTAAAAGTTGAGCGCCCGTCAATTTCGAAACAAATAGGCGAAGCCATTGAAAAGGGCGATATCTCGGAAAATGCTGAGTATGATGCAGCTAAAGATGCACAAGGAATGCTGGAAGCCCGTATCTCGCTGATGCAAACGCAAATTGCTGGTGCCCGTATTATCGATCAGTCCAAAATCGATACTTCAACAGTGCAAATAATGAACATTGTTACCATCAAGAATGTAAAGAACAATGCAGTGATGAAATACACCATTGTTTCGGAACATGAAGCTGATTTAAAGGCGGGTAAAATTTCTATTAAAACACCTATTGCCAAAGGTTTGTTGGGCAAGAAAGTGGGCGATTTTGTGGAAATTCAGGTTCCGTCGGGAGTGATTCCTTTCGAAATTGTCGATATCTCAATTTAGCAGGTATGGCTTCTATCTTTAGCAAAATTATAGCAGGCGAAATTCCCTCGTATAAAATTGCGGAGGATGAGCACTATTATGCTTTTTTGGACATTTTTCCATTGGCCAAAGGGCATACACTTGTTATTCCTAAAAAAGAAGTCGATTATTTATTCGATTTAGACGATGAAAGTTATTTGGGTTTACACGCCTTTGCAAAAAAAGTTGCCTTAACTTTGAAAAAAGCCATGCCTTGTAAAAAGGTCGGTGTAGTTGTTTTAGGACTTGAAGTGCCTCATGCGCATATTCACTTGGTTCCTATGCAAAGCGAAGCAGACATCAACTTCAGAAATCCAAAATTAAAACTCTCGCCCGAAGAGTTTGAAGAAATCAGAAAATTAATTGTTGATCAATTATAAGAAGGAAGCGGTGGATAGCCGCTTTTTTTGTGCCTTGTTGAAAGTCCTATTTCACCCGATCGGGATTTTTACGAATAAAATCGCCCCATCCGCTATAGGCTTTTTCCTGACTTGGCCGACCTTGTTGCAGGTGGTGACAAAAGGCAACGGCAATGGCATCCGATGCATCCAATTCTGTTGGTAAATCGGCCAGGCCGTACATTTTTTGAAGGAAGTAGGCCACCTGTTCTTTCGAAGCCCTTCCCATTCCTGTAATGGCTTGTTTTACTTTAAGGGGGGCGTATTCAAAAATGGGTAAATTGTGATACAAGGCTGCGGACATAGCCACCCCTTGTGAACGACCTAATTTTAGCATCGATTGAACGTTTTTTCCAAAAAAAGGTGCTTCAAGAGCCATCTCGTCAGGGTGATATTCTTCAATCACTTTCATCACTCTGTCAAAAATGTATTTTAATTTTTCGTAATGTGTTGAAAATTTCCCTGGTGTAATTATTCCCATTGTAATGATCGACGACTTGTTGTCTTCCACGCGAATTAAACCGTAGCCCATGACATTGGAACCCGGGTCAATGCCCAGTATGATTTGTGGTTTCTTCTTTTCTTTCTCCATTAATAGGCATTTATAAATTGGTGAATTCCCGGATATTCAAACAGCTTTTGTTGCTCAATTTGTTCACTTTTTAATGTGGATGCAATTGTGGCTACTCCGGTGATGGCGCCAAGTGCTGTTTTTAGCATTTTTTCTTCAGGGTTTCCCCAGTTGTGAGAAAGATCATCCACTTCAAGGATATCGGCTGGTAATCCGTCATAATAGTCGCCGTACCCATCATGATTGGTGTTTTTGAACGCAATGGGCAAAATGGCCAAATCAAGTTCTTCGACAGACAGTATGTACATTCCTACCGGCTTGCCGTGCGTGTTGCTTCCTATCAATTTTACATCCATAAATGGTTCAAGACTGTTGATCAAGAGCTCACTGGCCGAGGCACTTCCTGATGTGGTGATGAAATATACCGCATTGATATTTACCTTTGGCCCATCGTATTGTGAGATAGTTGGCTTGTTTTTACTTGATTTTTTATCATTATGAATAACCTGAGCAATAGTTTGCCCTGCTACTTTATCCCCTCCGATCATTCCAACCATTTGATAGGCAAGGTCAACGAGCCCGCCTCCATTGTATCGTAAATCGATCACCAAATCGGTGATGTTTTGAGCCTGAAAGTTAGAGAACTCTGTTTTCAATTCCGCTTCGGAACTGGCTAAAAAGCTATCGAAAACAAGGTAGCCAATTTTATGATTTTCCTGTTCAATGATGGAAGAATACAATACCGTATTCATCAATATGGCTTCTTTTTTAACTGTCGATTGGTGTTGTTCTCCATTATCATCGGTAAAAACAAAGTTTACATCGTCATTCGAATTAAGTGCATTGTTGACTTCATTCAGTTGATCAACGCCAAATCCATTGACTGAGTTTACAATCCATCCTCGTTCTACATTCAGTCTTCCGAATGGTGAATCCTTGTAAACGTGCGTAATTTTTATTTTACCATCGTTATCTAAAATAAAGCCCCCGCCAAATCCGGTATATTCCCCACCTTCAAACAATTTTGTCAACTCAGCATAAGAGCCTGAAAAACTCCATCGATCTTGCGGCACTTTAATGGCTTCGATTAGCTCTTGTTGTGTTTCGTAATCATTGGGATCCAGCTTGGGAATTTGGTCGTACCATAAGTACCATTCTTCGAAGGCTGAATAGATGTAGTCGTTTGCAGTAGAAGTTTTTTCTGGTTCTTGAAATAGCGAACACGAGTTCAATGCTGCAATTAATGCCATCAGTATTAATGCTAACGAAAGCATTCTCATTCGTATAATAAGAGATCGAATCATTTTATCTCGATTTATAAGTTTGTTGAAATAAAATTCCTGAAATTATTAAAATTATACCAATAATTGTAGTGATAAATATTTGTTCTTTCAGGATAAAATGAATGAATATTAAGGAAATAAAAGGTACAATGTAGATCAGGTTAGCCACCCGGGCATTGTGGCTGGTGAGTGATAAAGCTTTCATCCAAAAAATAAATGAGAACCCAATTTCAAATAAGCCAATGTAAATTCCGGCATAAAAACTTTGATTGATCTCCAATTTTAAGGTAGAGAAAAGAGGCAGGTATATAAGCAAGTAGATGGTCCCGAACACGAAACTGATGAATAGTTTAATGACAATGTCTTCCTTGCTCCTTACATTGAAGATCCAATATAACGACCAGACAATAGCACTGCTTAAACCCAGGGCAATGCCTACCGGGTTCGATTTGCCAAGGCTAAAAAAATCACCTTGCGACGAGATGAGAAATACACCGAAAAAACTGATCAGTAATGCCAATACATGCTTCCATTCCAGTTTTTGTTTTAACAGAGGAACCGACATTAATACCAGAACCACCGGCCAAATCATGTTAATGGGTTGTGCTACTTGTGCGGGGAGTAAAGCATAGGCTTTGAAGAGGATGATGTAATACACAAAAGGGTTCAAAAATCCCAGTATTGCAGCCAGTCCTATACTTTTTAAACTCAGTTGTTTCAGTAATTTAAGTTTTCCCGAAATAATTAAAATGATAAAAAGTACAATGACCGTAGTAACCGAGGCAATAAAAATGAGTTGCTCAGGAGCCTGAGCTCTGAGTCCTATTTTAAATGCAGTGGCTACACTCGACCAAAATAAAACAGTGAGTAGGGCATAAATGGTCGCCTTTTGCTCATTGTTTTTTTTGCTGGGTTTATGGAGTGATAAATTCTGGAGATTCATATGGGGTAATTTCCTGAGTGGCTTCATAATCACCCCTTAAAGTGCGGTATCTTGTTCTGGAATCAACTACGTAGATGCTGCCTGGATAGTTCAGTAGTAACTGTTTGTAGAGTTCTTGAGCCTTGGAGGGGTTGTTGAGTTTGGTTTCATACAATTGGGCCATTTTGTACATGGCATCATCGGCAGAGGAGGAAAAAGTGTATTCTTTTACAATTTTGTCGTATTCGGCAGCTGCAGCTACAAAGTCGAAACGCAACTCTGCAATTTGTGCTTTTCTCATTAATATTTTGTCGCTTAGACTATGACTGGGGTATTTTACCAACAAGGAATCGAAGGTGCTTTCGGCCCGTTTATCATTGTTTTGGAATAGGTATAAATCGCCACGGGCAAACATTTGAATGGGTTCGTCAAGAGAATCTAAATCATAATTTGCCGAAATGAGTAAGGATAATTCCATGGCATCGTTGGCAATGAGTTTGGAGGTACTTGCTTTTAAAGCATCGAGTTGTCCGCGTGCCCATTCTATATCGCCCAGATAAAATCCGAGTTTAGCTTTTTTTAATTTGACTTCATCTCCCAGACTATTTTCTCTGTTGCTTTCAATAATTTGGGCATATTGAAGCGTTGCTTCCCATAATTTATTATTAAAAACGTTAATGTCTGCTTGCTCCACTTTGAGCAGCGTTCGTTGTAAGTTGTTGAGGTCACGAATGGATAAACCTTTTTCCAACACGGCCATTGCTTCGTTGGGTTGAAAGAGGTAAAAAGCTAAAAAGTGAGCATAAGCTTGAATGAGGTATGAAGTTTCGGCTGAATATCCCATTTGATTTAGAATGTTTTCAAATTTGTTCACCAGTTCACGACCATTGGTTCTTAGCTTTGGTGCGGTGTTAATGAACTTAAGGAATTCAATACGAACCATCTCCATTTTCACCAAATTCAGATTGGCGGGTTCCGGATGACGTGTGTTTAAATAGTCCAATCCTTGAAGGGCCACATCAAAAAGTTGTATTTCTGCTGCATTACGCGCAAAATTGATGATGTTGTCGTCTTCTGTTTTTGTCCTTCGATCTAATGCAATAGAGTTGAGAACGGCCTGTTCGTAATCTTTTTCGGTTACGAAAAACCAAATGAGGATGCGGTTAAAAGCAATGGTGTTTGGATCGGCTTGTATGTTTTTGATCACCTCTTTTTTAATGGTGGTGCGTAAACTACCGTCAAAATCAGTTCGAAGCAAAGCGTTTAAGCGATTCTCAACAAGGAGTACGTTCTTTTCGTCTTCTTTCACTAATGCCATGTATTGAATCATCATTTTAGAATAATCGCGCAAATAGGCATATACGTTGGCCAAATTATTATAGAACATTTCACCAGGTAAGATCTCCCTGCCTCTTAAATAGGTTTTTTCGGCATATTCAAATTCACGACGTTGGAAAAACTCATTGCCAATAGTAATAATCACGGCATTACTGGGCGTTAAATCTTTAATGACTTCGTCAAAGGTTTCAACAGATTTCTCGGTTTCGCCCATTTCGTTGTATACATAGCCCAATATGATTTGATTTCTGGGATTTTTACTTTTTTTAAATTCTTTCTTTAGCGCCTTAATGGCAGTATCGAAATCTTTAAGGTAAACCAGACTATTGATGTAATAATCGAAATAATGGCTGAAGGTGGTTTTTTCGTATAGATCTAAATATAATTTTGCCGATTTCTCATATTCTTTGGCCTGATAATAGGATTGGGCCAACTGAGCATCGTTTTGGGCAACATTAATTTGCTGGCCAAAAATAGTGTTCGTAAATAGGAACAGGAAAATATATAGAATAAAATATCTCATCGTAAGAATTGAGTGACAAAAATAATGGAAATCATGTTAAAAACGGGCCCTCAACATTTTTTAACATGAAATTCTCAAATAACTAAACCCTTGTGATACGATTAAGTTTAGCAGAATGAAAATAGGGCTGTGTTTTTAGCTTCCGCTTTTTGTTTAATTTTAATGGCCGTGGGCTCATTTCTGTTTGTCAGTAGTTGGATGCAACGTTCGAAATTTCCCAATTGTCGGTTGATTTCGGCTTTTAACAAGGTTTCTTTTTGATCGTTATCTTCCAACATATCTTCCAGTTTTTCCAAACTTTCGATCCAGAATTTTTTAAATTTTACGTTTTTGGACATTAATAAACGGCCCGTTTCGGAATGGTTTCCTGAGTACCAAAACTCCTTTCGCAGCGCTAATTCATCGGTATGATCCATGTTTTTTCGGGCGCGTAATTCCAGCGCAAGTGATCCTGATGTTGGAGGTTCTGCCTTTTTTATGTGCGCCCAATTTTCATTAAAGTCTTCCCAACTTTCAGGTTCAGCAACAATTTTACCTTTTTGTGGAAAGAAGCCCAATTCGCAAGTTACACATCCAATAATTAAGGGTGTTCGCCAGCTTATTTCGTCGATAAAAAAACCATCGGAGAAAAGTATGGCCTTCTCCGATGGTGTATATGAATCGCGTGAAATTAAATACTTTTCGCCACATTCCGGGCATTCTAAAACAATGGGTGGTAATTGATTCATACAAGTTGTTTTAATTGAATATCCAAAGTTGTTTTTTACAGATTACATGTGTGCGATGATATTAAAATCAGAATTGCTGCTCAATTAGGTATAGAGGTAGCGTTTGATGTTCCTTTTTGGTGTTTTGTCAAACTCCTCTTTGACCAGTTCTATTTTTGACAACTGTTCGTAATTTGCGACCTGTGAATTGTAGATTCGTCTGTTTTCTTCCATGATAGCAGGTAAGGAATCATCTACAATTTCTTCTAATTTTAAAGCTTCACGGTCAGGGAAAACCAATGCTACTAATTTGTGTTTGCGCTGGACCACTACACATTCAGCCACATAATTCAAGTTCGACATGCGTGCCTCCAGTTCTTCGGGATAAATGTTTTGACCGCTTGGGCCAAGAAGCATGTTCTTCGATCGTCCTTTAATGAAAATAAAGTTTTCTTTGTCCATAATTCCCAGATCGCCTGTTTTCATCCATCCGTCGGCAGTAAAGGTATTTCGGTTAGCTTCTTCATTATTGTAATACCCAAGCATTACATTGGAACCTTTCACCTGAATTTCACCAACTTTTTGAAAGGGATCTTCCGATTCGATTCTTACTTCCATTCGGTCGACCAACTTTCCGGCCGATAAAGGTTTAATGGATTGCCAACCTGCGTAACTAATTAATGGTCCACATTCAGTCATCCCGTATCCAATGGTAAAGGGGAATTTTATTTTCTTAAAAAACGCTTCTACTTCCGCGTTCAAAGCGGCCCCTCCAATTACAATTTCAATGAATTTTCCGCCAAATGTTTCTATCATAGCAGTTCTTATTTTACCATATAGAATTGTATTCACACCTGGAATACGCAAAAGCACCTTCATGATTGGCTTTTGCAGGGTTGGGACTATTTTTTTCTTGTAGATTTTTTCAATGATTAACGGTACCGAGAGAATCAGCCTGGGCTGAATTTTCTTAAACGCACCAATTAGGACTTCCGGACTTGGTGTCTTGTTTAAAAATGTGGTATGGCATCCCAAACTTGCAGGAAATAAAAATTCAAACAATAAACCAAATACGTGCGACATGGGTAAAAATGAAACAATGCGGTCGCCTTTTTGAAGTTGAATGTGTTCCTGACCATAAATGATGTTGGAAAATAAACTTCGTACAGGAATCATAACACCTTTAGAAAAACCCGATGACCCGGAGGTATAGGAAAGAACTTGTAAAGCATCATCTTCTCTTTCAACAAACGAAAACTCTTCTTTTGTGATTTTTTTACCTTGCATCATCAATAATCCTTCTGCTGACAGTTTTTCCAAATTGTCGTTTTTACAAGCCAAAATGCTGAAATCATCAATCGCAATACAACCTTCAATTCCTTTTAGCTTAGTGGTGTCAAGCGATTGGTAAAGCGATTTTTGCGCAAACAGAAACCTTGATCCGGAATGTTCAATGATGTGATAGACATTTTCGGGCTTAAAGTCAGGAAGTATGGGTACAGCAATTATCCCAGATGCCATTGAGGCAAAAAATACTTTGGCCCACTTTGCTGAATTTCGTCCGTAAATAGCAATTTTATCACCAGGCTTTAATCCCGCTTTCTCAAACATTGTAGTTAAAGAGTGGACGGATTGAGCGACATCACTGTATTTAAACACTTCATCGGATCCATAGTCCGAAAAAAGATCTAAATCCCAATACTCTTTGAAAGCATTGGTATACATATTTCCTAAATTCTTTTTTTCCATAATTCCAGATATTCCAGGTTAGAGAACGAATATATTGAAAATTCGTCAATGTTTTAAATGTTATAGAATAGGCTTTGTTAGGCAGTGCCTAAAGTTAGGAGTGACTAAAGTGCCTAAAGTTATGAGTGCCTAAAGTTACGAGTTACGAGTGACTAGAGTGCTTAAAGTTTCAAGTGTCCTTGCTATTTTAGCATTCTATGATTCTGTTTACTTAATTCCTTATATTTAATGTTTTACAATCGATCCTTATCACTTTATTAACTCGTAACTCTAGTTAACTCGTAACTTTAGTCACTCCAAACTTTAGTTCACTCACAACTTTAGCTCACTCGTAACTCTAGTCACTCGTCACTCTAGTTGTTCATCACTCTAATTGACTCTTAGCTTCACTTTCTAAATTAATTTTGAGCGGTCCAATTTTTTCACCCCAATAAATGGTTTGATGTGGGAATGGAATTTCTATTCCTGCTTCATCGAATGCTTTTTTTAGTCGCTTACGGTATTCCCGTCCTACCGACCATTGTTCAATTGGTTTGGTTTTAAAACGTGCCCGTATAATGACCGCACTATCGCCAAATTCGTTCACTCCAACCACCTCAATTGGTTCAAGTATTTTGGAACCAAATTCTTTGTCCTTTTGCAGCGAATATCCCACTTCACTCATTAATTTTATGACCAGTTCAGGATCTTCTTTATACGCAACACCGATGTCAAAAACCATTGCACTCCATTCTTTGGTCATGTTGGAGAGCGAATTGATTTTACCATTCTGGAAGATGTGAACTACTCCGGAAAAGTCACGCAGCGTGATGGTTCGGAGTTCAATTTTTTCTACTAATCCGCCTGTTCCGTTAATAATTGCGACGTCGCCGGTGCGAACCTGATTCTCCAATAAGATGAAAAAACCGGAGATAAAATCACGTACCAATTCCTGGGCTCCAAAACCAACGGCTAATCCTAAAACTCCGGCTCCTGCCAAAATGGGTTTTATATCAACACCAATTTCACGTAATATGATGACAATTGCCATTGACCATACGGCAATTTTACCAACTCCCCACAAAATCCCCATCAAAGTATTTACCCTTTTTTGGGTTTCAATTTCATCTTTGGTTTCATCGTTTTTTGCCCTTTTCATAATCAACTTTGTCGCACGTTTAACAAAAAAGCGCAAAAGTCTCAGGGCTACGACCATTGTGATAATAAGTAGAATGAGTCCCGGGAAGACATGTATAAACCAATTGCCTAATTTTTCCAGAATTCCTATCCAATAGTCTATTTGAAATAATTCGTTCATTTTTGAAATTTTTATTGAAGACAAAAATAAGAACTTATAGTGAAATGAATAGGATTACCCGGGAAACCCAGTCATTTTTTGCTCTAATTATATCGATTTAACCACACACCTTGATGGCAAGGAAGTATTTTCAGCTCCTATTGTTTTGTCTTTTCTGTTTGATACGCAGAAAAGATGATCAATCATCGATTGCCTGTGATCCACTCGATAGCTCCTTTTATATGGCAAAGGTAGACGGGATTGGTAAACATTTCGTTGGTATGTCCAAATCCCGACTGAAATACGATTCCTTTTCCCACTTTACGATACCATACAATTGGATGGTCGCCCATGCGTTGTTTGGCTCCGGCAAACCAGCGGTTATCGTCTACATCATAGCTTTGTTCGTCCATCGAAACCAAGACGTGAACATCGGGGCGCGGATTTGAGCGGAAACTATACCATTCATCTTCTGCTTCCCAGATTGAATCGGGGAAACATACGGTTGCTGGATTGTTTCGATCTTCAATAAGCACTTTCGCCTTTTGCGTGGGCGGGTGGCCTAAGAAATGAGTGCCAATCGCTTGAGAGTACCAGGGCCAATTGTATTCGGTATCGGTGCCCGAATGGATGGTGAGTAAACCTTTGCCACTTTCCACAAAATGTTGAAGAGCCTGTTGCTCTGCGCTGCCAAGCACATCACCTGAGGTACTCAAAAAAATCACCAAATCAATGTTTGAGAGTTGCTGTGTAGTGAAAATGGAGGAGTCTTCGCTAGCCGTAATTTGCCAATTGTTTTCGGTTGCCAGTTTATTCAAGGCTTCCAGACCCGAAGGAATTGATGCATGCCGGTAGCCATTGGTTTTCGAAAATATCAGAAGTTTTAATGGTTTAGCTGCCAGATTTTGATTGCTTAAACCCGAAATGAGGAAGGTCAACAGGAGTAAAATTAGATTTCGTTTCATATCAAAAATATTTTCCAATTAAAGGATGATTCACAATTACTTTTTTCAACTCGTGCAGATCAACCACTCCCGCGTTTCGATAGATGACTTTTCCTCCGGGCTCAATAAGCATGGAGTAGGGCAGTGATCCATTCCAATCGGGATCGATCAACTCAATCATTTGGTAACGGTCTTCGTTGGTGTAAATAAAATTGCGAAGGGCTGAATGTTTTGTTTGTAGCAGTTTCAAGGCATCATCATATTTGGAAGGTTGATCGGCTGAAAGTGTGATGAATTCAAAACTGCGGGCACCATACATGCGCTGCAGGTTAATCAATTCAGGAAGTTCCATGACGCAAGGAGCACACCAGGTCGCCCACACATTTACCATCAAAAGTTTTTCTGAATTATTCGTTAACAATGTTTTTAAGGCCTGATCGTCAACGCGGCTGAGTTCTACGGCTTTTTCGTTCCAATCCTTATTCATCTTCAGTGCCCATTCCGATTTCCACGACCACTTTGTAGAGCAGCCAAATGCTTTTGTTACCGGATGGGAAACCGGCTTTTCTTCCAATAATTCATCAACCGCCAAACGTAAATCTTCGGAGTTGGCTGTTCCGGGTTTTTCAACTCCATCAATTCTTCCAACATATTGTAGCCTGCGGTTTTTATCGAATACAAACACATGAGGAGTGGTGCTTGGTCCATATTGAATGGAGACGGCCTGATCGTCGCCATCGTACAAATAAGGAAAGTTGAAGCCTTTGTCTCTGGCCCGTAGCGCCATGTTCCCGAATGAATCGTCCAGATCGGAATACCCACACTCTTCTAATAGCAAACCTGCAGAACTGTTGGGCATTATGGCCACAACCTGAACTCCTTTGTTTTTGTAGTTTGAAGTGAATTCAATTAAACGGTCTTCATAAGCTTGAGCAGTAGGGCAGTGATTACAGGTGAATACAATAACCAACAATTTAGCTGATTTGAAATCGTCAATGCTAATGAATTTACCGTTCATGTCGGGGAGTTTAAAATAGGGCGCTTTTTTACCTATTTCCAGGGTGTTAACATCCTGATGTTCCAAAATTACAGGTTTTGGCTCGAAGGTATTTTTTGGCTCAGAAGTGCTGTTGGATGAAGGGTTTTTACATCCAACCAGAATTAAAATGGCCAAAAGGGCAAGTGCCGGTATCCAGCTTAGTTTTGAATGAATCATAGTGCTTTTAATTAGTTCCAATAAAAATAGGAAATAAATATCAGAACCACTATAAAATGAAAAATGGAGCATCCTCTTTCGAGAACGATCCATTTTTACTGAATTTGTTAGTTAGGATTTAAAGCAAATTTATTAAAACCAAAATCCAACACGAAAGGCTAATCTGTTGAATATGTTTTCATATATTTTTGTACTGTTCTCTATGCTATCAGAAGTCTTTTGGTAGCGATATCCAATACTTAAGCTGGTACTCCAATCGGATTTACGCATCACAACTCCAATTCCAAGTTCATTCATGAATCCACCTTTAGTTTCAATATTTTCGTTAAGTGGATGAGGATAGGTGTTATAGTAATTTTGGTTTTCAGTTCCATCGGAATAGTTTTTATTGGCACAAACTGTCCAACCTACTTTTTCATAAATGAAGAATGGTTTTGATGCGAAAGGTTCAACTCTGGCATCGGCATAAAAAGGAATGAATGTTTTGCCAATCACTTCGGCACCTGATCCGCCTCCGATCCAAAGCCTGTTGTCGATGTTGCGCATAAACGATATGTTTGCACTGAAAGGTGCCGGGTAATATGCTTCGCTATGGCCAATCAGTAATCCACTGTCGAATACAATGGTAAATTTGTCTGATTGAGTTTTGTCTGTTTGAACCTGTGCATAACTTATGACGGGCACAATAAAAATCAGGAATAGAAATAGTTTGGTGTTCTTCATCAGTTTAACTTTTCAAATATGCTCAAAGATAGTTTTAATGCGGAAATGGTTGCGTGAGTATTCAACGCAACCTTTCATCAGCAAGGTGCATCTGAATGCAGTAAACGAAGAGACTATATCGAAATGAAACGAACTTTAGAAATTCTCACAAATAAGCATATGAATAAATATACTCAGATTGTTGGCCTGTTTTCGATTGTACTGATTTTGGCTATAATGCAGTCGTGTCAGGATGAAACTTATATGAAATACACGGCCAATTCGCCGGTATACATGTCGTATGACGATTTGCGAGATGCCGTCAAAATAGTTGACGCTCAAGCACTGGAGCATCCTGGTAAAATTTATTTTAAAGACAATTACATCTACATTAATGAGTACATGAAAGGCATTCATGTGTATGACAATACCGATCCTTCCGATCCGCAACAAATTTCGTTCATTACTATTCCGGGCAATGTGGATATGGTTATTCGAAACAATTATTTGTATGCCGACTCTTACATTGATTTAGTTGTACTTGATATTGCAAACATGCAAAATCCAATTGAAATTGATCGGGAAGACAGCATTTTTGAATATACCTTACCTGAATATGACGAGGAGTATGAATTGGCTCAAATCGATCGAACGAAAGGTGTAGTGGTTGGATGGGAAATTAAAGAGGTGAAGGAATTGGTTCGGCATGAATCGTATTATTATCCAATATATTGGGGCTATGGTGGCGGCATGATGGAAGATGCTTTGGTAAATTATTCCAGTGGAACTAAAACAGGTGGTGCTGTTTCCGGTGGCGGCACCGAATTTGGTGTAGGTGGTTCAATGGCTCGCTTCGGTCAAAGTAAAGATTATTTGTTAATTCTTAAGAATAGCTGGCAAGTTTCCACGTACAATGTCCAGGGAGATGGGAAAATAGAATTGGAAGGGGATTGGAGTGTCGGTTGGAGCATTGAAACCATGTTTATTCGCGATGAAACCATGTTCATTGGTTCACAATCGGGCATGTTCATTTACGACATTTCAGAATTGCCGGTACTGAATCAACTGTCACAATTTATGCACTTTACTTCGTGTGATCCGGTAATTGCCGATGATCAATATGCTTACATAACCCTTCGCACGGGAGGAGCTTGTGGAAGAGGTCAAAATGTACTTGAGGTTGTGGATGTTTCGGACCTTCGAAATCCAATACGGGTAAGAACCTATCAAATGAAGAGTCCCAATGGATTAGGCAAGGATGATGATCTTTTGTTCATTTGTGATGGCGAGGATGGTTTGAAAGTCTTTGATGCCGCGAACCCGGATAAAGAGTTGCCCATTTTGGCCCATTTCAAAGATATCCATGCGTTTGATGTTATACCTCTTGGCACCATTTTATTTATGGTGGGTGACGATGGATTTTATCAGTACGACTATACCGATATCCAAAATATTACGTTATTAAGTGAGATTCATGTGGTAAAGACCATCGAATAATCAACTACGTTCAATTTAATCAATCAATTTGTGAGGCTGTCCATCAACTGATGGATGGCCTTTGTTGTATCCTTGGCACGAGACTTAAAGGAGAAAATTATTCCACTTCCTCTTAATTTTAATTTAACAATACACATGTCGTCTGAATGATAATGTGTTATTGCTTATTTGCGCGCTTTTATTTCAAATCCTCAATAATTTATCACTCACATGTAACGCAATTAATATTTCTTCTTTAGATTTGCATCAACAATAAATGAATGAACATTCATTTATTAATACTGAAACAATGGCACGAATAACAGATCAAAATAGGGTAGAGCGCTTAAAGGAATCGACCATGAAATTAGTGGTTGAAAAAGGGTTTGGTGGAGCTTCTGCAGCTTTAATCGCAAAAGATGCAAAAGTGGCGGCAGGCTATTTTTACCTGCATTATCATGGGAAATATGAAATGGTGAATTCGCTTCTTCATAGTGTATATCAGGAGTTTGTTGATCGTTTAGAAGAGCTAATCCTTCAGGCATCAACATTTGAGGTGATTACCAAAAAACTGATTAATCATTTCTTCAATATGGCTATTAACGAGCCTGTGAAACTTAAATTTTTATACGTATTAACAAACGATTATAGTTTTGTTATTGACCCTGAAGTGAAGAAAAAAACATTTCAATTTATAACAAGATTAAAAGAAGTTGGACAATTAAGCGAAACGCTTGACAAGAATATTACCGATGAAGACCTTTATTTATTTTTGGTGATCAATACTATCCAATTCATTAATCAACGATTTAAGAATTCTCTCGATAAGGTTTCTTTTAATGAAGCCGATGAGGAACATCTTTATTATCTCATTCAAAAGATTTTAAAATAGCAGTAAAATGACAAGACAAATTCAATGGGTTAGCACCTTCGTAATGGTGCTGATCTGGTCTGTTGTTGCTCAAGCTCAAGGGGATTCTACTCTCTTGTCCTTCGAAAATGCACTTCAGATGATGCAAAACCAGAACCCGGCTCTTTTAAGGGCCAGGCAACAAATTAAACAAAAAGAGAGTGAAAAGGCCATGAAACAAGGTTTGTACCTGCCACAAATTTCGGTTGGAGTTAAAGCCGTTTCGATGTCGGACCCCATAACCCTTGATCTCACTCCTGTGCGCGATGCCATTGCTCCAATTTACGATGCTCTGGGGAATTATGGTGTGTTCAGTGGCGTTGCCAATCCTGATCCTACTACCAATGCAATTATGCCTGTATTGCCCGATAACATAAGTACTGCGGCTGTGCGACAAAAAATGTTGGCCGGTGAAGATGTTGTCATCAATGGTGAATGGGATCAAATGATTCAGGAAAAGAATTTTGTAACAGCTACTGCCGATTTTATTTGGCCTGTTTTTACCGGTGGTAAAATTAAAGGAGCCAACAAAGCTGCCGAAGTTGATGTCGCCATGGTACGCGAAGACTTACGAAAAGTGGAAGGTGAATTACTTACCGAATTGGTTACCCGTTATTACGGACTTGCTCTTGCCGTGCAAGTGGTTGAGGTGCGCAGGCAAATGTTCGAGGCTATGGACAGGCATTATTCCGATGCTCAAAAACTATTTAATGAAGGAATAATTGCTAAAGTAGAGTTTTTGCATGCATCTGTGGCACGTAACGAGGCCGAGCGTGAGTTGAAACAATCGCAACGAAACGTCGAAATTGTTCAATCTGGTTTATTTGCGACACTTGCACTCGATTCAATTTCTTCAATTCTTCCGGCAAGTCATTTGTTTGTCAATAAAGAACTTCTTCCGCTCGACGAGTGGGTTTTCAGGGCTTATGAATCCAATCCTCAATTGAAACAGGTTGAAGGCAAAAAAGAGTTGGTCAATATTAAAACAGGCATAGATAAAGGGAATTATTTACCTACTGTTGCCATGCTGGGGACTTTTAATCTGGCAGAGAAGAACCTTTCACCTTATACGCCAAACTGGTTGGTTGGTGTTGGTTTAAAATGGAATGTTTTTGAAGGCTTTGCCCGCCACAATCAGTTGAAAGCAAGCACCTCAATGATGAGTCAGGTCGATTACGCCGAACAACAGGCACACGATAATTTAAGAGCTTATCTTACAAAACTATATCACGAATTGAATATGCAGCTTGAGCAAATCAAAGAACTGGAAAGTACTCTTGAACTGGCGAACGAATATTGCGTTAGTACAGAAAAAGCATTTGACGAAGGGTTTGCAGCTTCATCGCTGGTGGTCGATGCGCATACAAAAATCACACAGGTTAAGGCAATGCGCTTGAAAGTATTTTACGAATACGATGTCACCTTATCAAATTTATTTCAAACAGCCGGAATTCCTGAGCAGTTCATTGCCAGTTGTTCGGGCGAAAATACAATTGTCGAATCATTAAAATCCTTAAGCCATGAATAAGAAAACTATTGTAACCCTGACTGTAATTGTAGCCATTGTTGCATTTATTGTTTATACTTTTTTTCTAATACTTAAAAAAGAACCTGTTGTGCTACAGGGTGAAATTGAAGCTACACAAATCAAAATTTCCTCGAAAATTCCGGGTCGTATTCAGCAAGTTGCAGTAAAAAAAGGACAGCAGGTTAGTAAAGGTGATTTTATTTTCTCCATCGATAGTCCCGAAATCAATGCAAAATTGGCCGAAGCTGTTGCTGCCCGTTCGGCTGCCAATGCACAAAAGAGAAAAGCACATAACGGAGCGCAAGAAGAAGATATTACAGCGGCTTACAGTACATACGTGAAAGCTGAAGCTGCTGCTTTGTTTGGCGCGAAAACATTTACACGTGTTAAGAACCTGTTCGATCAGGGTGTTTTACCGGCTCAGCAACTCGACGAAGTGGAGACAAAAATGCTGGCTGCCCGCGAAACCGCCAATGCGGCCAAAGCAATATGGCAAAAAGCAGAAAAAGGTGCTCGCATTGAAGATAAAGATGCTGCAGACGCACTGGTTCAACGTGCTGATGCAGTTATTGCTCAAGTTGAAGCTTATCTTGTTGAAATGAGCATCAATGCCGCTTCAAGTGGTGAAGTTTCGGGAATTAATGTGGAAGAAGGCGAATTGGTTCCTACCGGATTTCCTGTGGTAACTCTTTTAAATCTCGATGACATTTGGGTGACACTCTTTGTACGTGAAGATTACCTGAACAGTTTTACCATCGGTTCAAACTTTATGGCTTCAATTCCGGGTCTGGACAATAAACAATTCGAGTTTAAAGTGAATTACATTAGTCCTGCAGGCGATTTTGCCCGATGGAATGCTACCAAAACTTCAGGTGAATTCGACCTGAAATCATTTGAAATAGAAGCTCGTCCGGTAGCTAAAATTGAAGGCCTTCGTCCGGGCATGACCGCAGTTGTTATTCTTGATGAAGATAAATAGGATGGATCGAAGTAAATCGCCAATTTTTATGGTCATTGGACGTGAAGCCGAACGCATAAAGCACAATCCTGCTTATCGGTTTTTGCTTTTCACAGGGCCGCTTGTGGGTATCCTATTGCTCTTTTTTATCTTTAAACAAGGTGCTGTTCGGGAGTTGCCAATCACAGTTGTTGATCAGGATCACTCTTCCCTTTCCATAAAAATTAAGAACAACTTAAATGCTGCATCCGATGTTGATGTGGTTGTTCTGGCACACGATATGTTTAAAGCCCGGCAGTTATTGGAAACAGGTGAAGTTGATGCTATTGTTTTAATTCCGAAGGATACCGAAAAGCAAATTTTCAAGGGATTGGAAGCACCTGTTCCGGTTTATATTAACGGAACAAATGTGCTCAAGGCGGGATTGATTCAGCGTTCGGTTTTAACCACACTGAAAACCATTTCCGGGGGAATACAACTTAAAAAGTTAATGGCAAGCGGAAAAACCGAACACGAAGCCATGGAACGCATAGTTCCGGTGAATATTCAAAAACACGTTCTGTTTAACCCATACACGAACTATACTTACTTTTTAAGTTCAGCTATGCTCTATGTAATGCTCTACCTTTTTGTTTTTTTAAGTTCGATATATTCATTGGGGAATGAGTTGAAAAGAGGAACAGGGCAGGAGTTATTACAAACAAGTAACAACAGTGTACGATTAGCAATTGTTGGTAAGTTATTTCCCTATACGCTGATCTTTTCGGGATTTGCCATGCTTATTAACTATCTACTATACGAAGTGGAAGGAATGCCCTTAAACGGAAGTTTTATGGTAATTTTTCTGGGGCAATTCATTACCATTATTACGTATCAGTTAATGGGATTGATATTCGTTGGCGTAACCATTAACCTTCGTTTGGCTTTGTCGCTGGGTAGTGCTTATTCAATGATGGGAATAACATTTTCAGGGCTTACTTTCCCGATTGAAGCAATGCCCGTTATCGGCCAATATTTCTCTGCTATTTTTCCGTTTACCTGGTGGGAGAAATTGGTTGTCTCGCAATCGTTGAGAGGCGCATCCATTGAAAATGCCTTGCCTTACATTGCATATATCCTCATTTTTCAATTGTTGTCTTTGTGTTTTTTGAAGGTTTATAAACGCCATCTTGGCGATCCTAAATATTGGGGAAAGTCGTAATGCTTAACTTGAATATGGGTTAAAATTATTGAAAATCAATTTGCTATGAATAAATCTCAAAATCAATTAAATAGGCTGGAACTTATTGCTGCGCACTTTATAAGCGAGTTGAAAGCCATCTTTTCCGACAAAGGAGCGCTTCTTATTTTAATTGGTGCAATGCTCGTTTACCCGGTAATCTATTCAATTGCCTATATGAATGAAACATGTACTAATTTACGTATTGGAGTGGTTGATCTTGATGGAACTGATGCCAGTCGTAAATACGTTCAGATGATTGATGCCACTCCTGAATTGGGCGTAACTTGTCAACCAGGTTCTTTATCTGAAGCAGAAAAGTTATTTATGGAAAATAAAATAAGTGGCCTTGTCCTCATTGATAATGGTTTTCAGGGTGATGTATTGTCGGGAGAACAAGCCCATGTTGCTGTTTATGCCGATGCCAGTTATTTTTTAAAATACCGAAATGAATACATGGCAGTTGCTATGGTGAATGCCTACTTCAGTGGTGGTATTTCGGTGAAACACTACATGGCCGAAGGACAGTCGTTCGAGCAGGCAAAGGTAAGCAGTGATCCATTGCCTACCCAATATCACATTTTGTACAACCCTTCAACCGGATATGGAAGTTTTATTATGCCGGGCATAATATTGGTAATTATTCAACAAACCTTACTTATTGGCATTGGAGTGTTGGGCGGTTCATTCTCCGAATCGAAAAAATCGCCTTTTTTATTGCCTTTAACAAAACGAAAAAAAGAAGTGTTGCCGTTTTTAGCAGGAAAAGCAGGAGCATATTTATTGATCACACTGTTTAATGTTGCATTTGCCTTGTTTGCAGTGCATCATTGGTTTCAATATCCCGATAAAACTAGCTTTTTAGAAATTGGAGTTTTGGTTTTTCCCTACCTTATTGCGGTAATTTTTCTGGGAATTGGTCTTTCTACCCTTTTCAGACACCGCGAATCGGCCATCGTTTTTATGGTTTTTCTTTCACCTATTGCCCTGTTTTTCACCGGTCTTTCATGGCCGGTTTCTGCTATGCCCGAATGGATTGTGATTTTTTCGAAACTAATGCCCAGTACAACAGTAATTCCGGCATATTTAAGGCTGCGTACAATGGGAGTGGGGATAGCAGGTGTAAAACACGAATTGATTTGGCTTTATGTTCAGGCAACTGTTTATGTTTTGCTTACCATTGTTTATTACATGTTCAGAGTAAATCGAGACAAGCGAAAGAAAGAAATTCCGATAGAGTTGAAATCTAATTTGCCTGGTTGAATTTCAAGTAATTCTCAAGGAATAGTTTGCTTCTTCCACATTACGAATCACAATTTTGGTTATAGTAAATTGGGTGCCGCGAATTGTATTCGCTGATATTATTTGTGGCGATTGAAAATCGCCACACCCGGAAGTTTATCAAGCCGATTGCTCCTTGCTTGAAACCTAATTTCTTAACTTTGATCCATTCAAATTTAAAAACAAATGAAAAATTCAGAATTGAAATCGCTGATCTATAAAAAGCTCGATGAACTAGACGAGGATGGTTTAAAAATGGTGAACGAAATGGTCACTCAATACCTTAAAAAAACAAATGGAGAGGAGGGTTGGGATTCTCTTTCGGATGAAGATAAGACTGCCATTGAGGAAGGAATTCGGCAAATTGAGAACGGCCAATATTATACTCATGAAGAGGTAATGGAAAGGATTCATAAGAAATTTGGAATTTGAAATGCCATATATTATTCATTATTCTACACGAGCAACCAAGGAACTGGAAGGAATAATTCAATATGTCATTAGTGAGTTTGGTTTGTCTACAGCCGTTAAAGTCAAAGTGACTATCGCCAAATTATTCAACAAATTTCAATAAATCCTTATCAGTTTCCACCTTTCAATAAAAGTAAGGGAATTCGTAAATGCGTTCTCTGTTCACACACCACTTTGTTTTATCGACTTGATAAAGATGTGGTTAATCTGCTTAGTTTTAGAAGCAATTTTATGAATTCTGGAACAAGAAAACTATAAACCTGCGACAGACCGCTTTGATATGACAATACATACAAGGGATTATCAAATGACATTTCAAAAATGACCGATTTTTCGTAATAACCATTGACTAAATTAAAAAAGCCCCGCCATCTTTCGAAAGCAGGGCCAATATAATTTTCTAGTTTTAGGCATTTATTAGTCTGCCCTTTGGTTCAGGGATAGGTCTGTTTAAAGCTTTGGCTGTTTCAATCCACTCTTCAATAACCATATTGGCATTTGCAACAGATTCGGCATATGTCTTTCCATCAGACATGCAACCGGGCAATTCGGGAACTTCTACGATAAACGAGTTATCCTTTTCGCTCCAGTAAATAATTAGTTCGTATTTATAATGTTTACTCATTACTATCGATTTTTAAATTATACTTCAGAATTAAATTTCGTACTTGTTTAACCTGATATGTCTTTGTTTTGTTCTTGTTGGGTTGTAGATTTATTATTTCTTCAATTTCATTTTTAAAGAAAATATGGTGACTCCCTTTGATCCTATAAGAGAATCCTAATTTTTCCAATAAGTTAACTAAATCTAAAAACTCAATATTGCTATCAGACTGTCCTGAGAGTAAAAGCATCAATATTTTCTCTATTTTACCCATTTGAACAAAGATATAAAATCAAATTCAATAACGATATATACTAAAAAAAAAGCCCCGCCATCTTTCGACGACAGGGCTCTTTATCAATTATCAAGTTTCAATTATTCTCCGTAAACGTCGATCAGTATTTCCATGATTTTTTTACCGGCTGTTGCAACGCTTGAGCCAGGGCCGAAAATGGCAGCAACGCCGGCATCATATAGATATTGATAATCCTGTGCCGGGATTACACCGCCCGCAATCACTACGATGTCTTCACGCCCCAGTTTTTTCAATTCAGCAATTACTGAAGGAACCAAGGTTTTGTGTCCTGCAGCTAACGATGAAACACCTAAAACATGCACGTCGTTTTCAACAGCTTGTTTGGCACTTTCTTCGGGTGTTTGGAACAATGGTCCCATATCAACGTCGAACCCAAGATCGGCATAACCGGTGGCTACTACTTTGGCACCACGGTCGTGACCATCCTGACCCATTTTAGCAATCATGATGCGAGGCTGACGGCCTTCCATTTCGGCAAATTGCTCAACCAGTTTTATGGCCTGAGCAAAATCGCCATCGTTTTTAGCTTCTGATGAATACACGCCTTCTATTGTTCTGATTATTGCTTTGTAACGTCCTGCCACTTTTTCGCAGGCATCTGAAATTTCGCCCAATGAAGCACGTTTTTGTGCTGCGTCGATGGCCAGTTCCAATAAATTACCTTGTTTGCTTTCGGCACATTTAGTAATGGCGGCCAAAGCTGCCTGAACTTCTGCTTCGTTTCTGTTCTCGCGCAATTTTTTCAGGCGATCGATCTGTGACAAACGTACTGCACTATTGTCAATTTCCAAAATATCAATGGGGTCTTCTTTTTCCAGACGATATTTATTGACACCAACAATGGTCTGACTTCCTGAGTCAATACGTCCCTGTGTGCGGGCAGCTGCTTCTTCGATACGCATTTTTGGCACACCGGTTTCTATGGCTTTTGACATGCCTCCCAGTTTTTCAACTTCTTCGATTAAGGACCAGGCTTTGTTGTAAAGCTCTTGTGTGAGCTTTTCGACATAGTAGGAACCGGCCCATGGATCGGCTGATCGGCAAACTTCGGTTTCCTGTTGAATGTACAACTGGGTATTACGTGCTATACGAGCCGATGTATCGGTTGGTAAAGCAATGGCTTCGTCCAGTGCGTTGGTGTGCAAGGATTGGGTATGACCTAATACTGAAGCCATGGCTTCAATGGCAGTTCTACCAACATTGTTGTATGGGTCTTGCTCCGTTAACGACCATCCGGACGTTTGCGAGTGGGTACGTAAGGCCATCGATTTAGGATTTTTAGGATTAAACTGTTTCACCAGTTTGGCCCAAATCATACGGGCAGCGCGCATCTTGGCAATTTCCATAAAGTGGTTCATGCCAATGGCCCAGAAGAAGGACAAGCGTGGAGCAAACGAATCAACATCCATACCAGCAGCTATACCGGCACGTAGGTATTCCAATCCATCAGCCAGGGTATACGCCATTTCAATATCGGCAGTTGCACCTGCCTCCTGCATGTGGTAACCCGAAATGGAAATGGAATTAAACTTTGGCATGTTCTTCGAAGTGTACTCAAAAATATCAGCAATAATTTTCATGGAAAATTCTGGCGGATAGATGTAAGTATTGCGCACCATAAATTCTTTTAAAATATCATTTTGGATGGTACCCGACAATTGTTCTAATGTTGCACCTTGCTCCAGACCTGTTACAATGTAAAAGGCCAAAATTGGAAGTACGGCGCCATTCATGGTCATCGATACCGACATTTTATCCAATGGAATTTGATCGAACAGGATTTTCATGTCGAGGATCGAGTCGATGGCTACACCGGCTTTCCCCACGTCGCCCACAACACGTGGGTGATCGGAATCGTATCCACGGTGAGTGGCCAAATCGAAGGCTACCGACAAACCTTTTTGACCTGCAGCGAGGTTACGGCGGTAGAACGCATTACTTTCTTCAGCTGTTGAAAATCCTGCGTATTGACGAATGGTCCAGGGGCGCATGGCATACATGGCTGAATAGGGTCCGCGGAGGAATGGGGCAATACCTGCTGCATAATTCAGGTGTTCCATCCCTTCGAGATCGGATTTTGAATAAGCCGATTTTACCGGGATTTGCTCCGGTGTCATCCACTCTTTATTTTTGTTTTTGTCGGCCCAATCCTTCTCGTTACATTCACAAGAAGCTTTGCCATCTTTGATGTTTATATCTTTGAAATTTGGTTTCATACTCTTTGTGTTTATTTAATAAGTTGTAACTGGTACGACTTTAATTCTTCCAACAAATTGCTACGCACATGAATGAAGTTGGTGATCCCTTTGGCTTCCAATGCTGATTTGCATTCAGGTAATCCTGCAACCACAAATTGTTCGTCGCTAAGCATTTCGGCAACAGCCGGAGCAAATTCGGCATATTCCTCATCGGAACTGCAAATCACAACCATTTGTGCACCTGCTTCAACGGCGTCAACTACACCTTCTTCAGCAGTTTGGTAACCTTTTCCTTCCATTACTTCAAAACCGGCAACGGCAAAGAAGTTACTGGCAAACTGTGCACGTGCTTTCCGCATCACCAGGTTGCCAATGGTTAAAAGAAATACCAGTGGACGTTTATTGTTTTTTGAATAAACATCAGTGGCATATCGCAGTGTTTCGAATGCCTGAGCGCCTCTAAACCGTTTTAACGGGTTGGCAATGGCGTTTTCACTTTTGCGTTCATCTTTTGCAAATACTTCAGTATTTATTTCACGCTGAATGTATTCGTTGGAATTGGGGAATTGATTGGTGCCCAATATATTTTCACGACGCGTGGCTACAGCATTTTCCAATTTCGATGCTGTGGCTTCAACTGACGATTGGATAAACCCTGCCTTAAAAGCAGCAATATATCCACCTTTTTCCTGAACTTCAAGGAAGAGCTTCCATGTTTCGTCAATGATGCTATCGGTCAATTTTTCAATGTAATACGAACCAGCAGCAGGATCGGCTATTTTATCGAAATGTGCTTCTTCCTTTAATAATATTTGCTGGTTACGGGCGATGCGCTCCGAGAAGGTGGTGCTTGCTTCGTATACTGCATTAAACGGAAGAATGGTCAATGAGTTGCATCCGCCCAATACAGCACTCATGGCCTCGGTTTGAGTGCGCAACAAATTGACGTGCGGATCATAAACTGTTTTGTTGAAAATGGTATTTTCGCTATGAATAAGCATCTTGGCAGCACATCGGCAAATTCCATCGGCACATTCTTCTTCGCATGAACAGTCATCACAACAGTCGCATTTTGGTTCATAGGCTTCAACTATTTTTGCCCACAATAAACGGGCAGCACGAAGTTTGGCAATTTCCAAAAAGTAATTGGCACCAACTCCAAAGTTGAATTTCATTTTCTTCGCAACATTAGCTAAATCGGCACCTAAGTCCGATAATTTGGTGAGGTACTCGGCACCTGAAGCCAGCGAAAAGGCTAGTTCCTGAACAATGGATGAACCTGCATCGCGATAGATTTTTCCGTTTACATTGATGATGGAAAGATTCTGCAAGGAAGAAGTAGCTGCCAGTAGGCTATTTAATTCGGCAAAACTTTCCTCACTAATTGCACCGTTCTTCGAAAATGTACCAATAGGATCGATGCTTACAGAAGCTTTGACTTTTGAATTGGCACCGTAATGCTCTGTGATATATTGAGCAAGAACTTTCGCATTTTGTGTTTTTTTACTACAAACCACAAGGTTGAGCTCAATAGCTTCCAGGCTAATGTCTTTCAATAAGGTATTGAGGTCATTTCTACTTATTCCGGGACACGATTTGAAAATAAATCCCAATGAATTGACTCCCTTTTGTAAGATTTCAAGTGCCTTGGTATTGGCCGCTTCGAAATCGGAAACAATAATGTCCTGACGAATAAGCCAATCGTTTCCTTCCGATTTTGTTCCCCTGGTATATGGAAACTGACCGGGTAATTGATTCAAATACTGAATGTTCTCTAAATCTTCCTGGCGATAATATGGACGAACGGTAAACCCTTCGTTGGTTTTCCATACCAAGGTTTTTTCAAAATCCCTCCCCTTCAGATCGGCTTCAATTAATGCTTGCCAATCATTTGTAGAGACAGGAGGAAATTCTTTAAATAATGAATTATATTTCTCTGCCATAACGTAACTTGGTTTTTTTAACGGGGGCAAAGGTAGTTGTTTTAAAGAAGTTGAAGCGAAAGAAAGCTTATTTATTGGGGCACTTAGGAGTTTCTTAAACTTGGTAGATATTCAGCAAAAAAAAATGCACTACTTATTTTTTGGTAGCGCATTTTATATCCTATGGGTTCTGTTTAATCTTTGAAGAAGGAAGTAGTATTTTTTAAATCTTCCGATTGGCGAAGCAATTCCTCGGCACTAGCTGAAAGTTCTTCAGATGTGACGGCATTCTGCTGCGAAATATCATTCAATTGATTGATGGCTAAATTGATTTGTTCTATTCCACCTGCTTGTTCGTTGCTAGCCGCAGTAATTTGTTCTACAAGTTGGGAGGTGCGTTTAATTTCGGGCATCAATTCGTTCACCAGTTTACTTGATTCCTGGCTTATTGCAACACTATTACGAGATATCTCATTGATTTCATTTGCTGCAAGCTTACTGCTTTCGGCTAATTTGCGAACTTCCATGGCTACAACAGCAAAGCCTCTTCCTGCATCACCGGCTCGTGCGGCTTCAACGGCTGCATTCAATGCTAAAATGTTTGTTTGGTAGGCAATATCGTTAATGATGGTAATTTTATCCAATATTTCATGAATTGACTTTACACTTTTCTCTGAAGATGAACTGACCTTGTCCATGGTAAGAGTTGCCTTCTTTGAAATAGTATACGTTTCGTTAGAGTTCTGGGTATTTTGTTGAATGTTGGCCAACATTTCTTCCATTGAGCTGGCCACTTCTTCGAGAGATGAAGATTGGGTGGATGCACCGGAAGATAATGACTGGGCTGCGGAATTTAATTGGTCACTTGACAGTAGCATGTGTGAGTTCCCCTCATTGATCTTAGATGCAATTTGTTTTAAATTCAGAGATAGACGACTAATAGCTAAATTTAAATCAGCCAATTCTGTTTTAGAATCCAATGAATTTTGTGCGACCTTAACATTTAAATCACCATTCGAAATTGCAACAATTTGATCGATCGCGTTCCGTAATGGTTTGCGTATTAGATTTGTTATGTAATAAAAGATGGAGATTGTAATTATAATTCCGGTAGGTAAAGTGACGTAATCTGTGAAGAGATTAGGGTATAGATGACCAAGTTCACCTAAGGCATCAATAATTAAAAGATCAATTACCCAAAGACTAATTATTTTTTGTAATATTGAATTTTTGAAAAATATTCTTATCACTAATATTGCAATAGGGATACCTATTATAGCTGTTAATAGCACTTCAAAAAGATCCTTCCAGTTCATCTCTTTATTTTATATTCTCACCGCAAAGATAGGTAATATTGGATCAGTTCATAATTCGGGTTGTTTTTATATTTACGCATAAATTTTG
>JBGUEP010000018.1:4159-133413 GCA_041821245.1 Prolixibacteraceae bacterium | reverse complement strand
AGTATGTACGGTGCTGTGAGAGGGCGGGGGAGTAATCCCCCAACCTACTCGATTGCGACTCTAATCTTGTACCTGAGCTTGGAACTTTATATCAACTAATTGTTAAGGTTCCCAACTATGCCGATATTGTTGCCTATGATTCAATCCCGGGTCATTTTGTTGAATTTTCCTTTCTGAAATTTACCGAAAAAGCATGGTATGCCAATGAAGGGAATGAATACAACAGTTTGACTTTTCAACTCGATAATTGTTTGGGTAGAACGAACTATGAAGTCATTTACCGAGCCAAATTCCAGGCAACTTATCATAGAATTGGGTATGATAGTATAGTTGATGTTCTTCGTTTAGGTTATTTTCATTGTTTTGATTATTTACAGGAAGAAGGGATATGGGTATCCTTATTTAGAGATCAGGAATTGCCCATTGGAACCAATATTATAAACCTTTATGACAGTAATATTGATATTTATTTAAATAAAGATTTTTTGGATTATCGTGTTCAGGTCATTGAGGGATCACCTGCTTATTATCAATATCGCTTAACCGGATTAAGGCACATGAGAGCTCAATACAGTGATTTTTGGAATCCGATGGAGCCAATTATTATGTTTTCGAATATAGAGAATGGTTATGGCATATTTGCCGGTTTTCAATCTAAGATCTATAAAATAGATCTAAAATAAATTAAAAATATGCTTCGCATTTTATTTTCCATGCTACTCTTTTTTTCATGCTATTCTGTATGGGCTCAATCGATGTTAATCTCGGGTTTTGTTCGGGATAGTATAAGCAATGAACCATTAATTGGAGCAAGTATTTGGAACGAAGGAACACGAGAGGGAACCATCTCCGATCATTTTGGACATTACAGCATTGTTGTTGATCAAACAAGTAAATTAAAAGTAGCTGTATCTTTTATTGGATATAAAACAAAAACCATTGATCGAATAGAAAGTGAAAGAGTTGATTTTAGTTTAAGCCCGGGAATTGATTTAGATGAAGTTCGAATTGTTGAAAATAGTATCAATTCAGAAAGAAATGATTTTGGTGTAATTTCAATTCCAATTAAACTATTAAAAGAAATTCCAATTTTGGGAGAGCCCGATGTGCTTAAAGCCATGCAATTTATGCCCGGGATTCAAGGTGGGGCAGAAGGACGCAGCGGCTTATATGTTCGGGGAGGAAGTCTTGACCAGAATTTAATTCTATTGGATGGCTCACCTATTTATTACATGAATCACTATGGTAACTTTCTTTCCTTGTTTCATCCCGAGATCATTAGCAATGTGAAATTATATAAAGGTGCTTCTCCTGCGAAATACGGTGGAAGACTTTCGTCGGTTGTTGATTTGCGAATGCGGCAAGGAAACAGGAAGGAGCATCATGGTAGCCTCGGGATTGGTTTACTCTCAGCCGACATACTCCTGGAAGGACCAATCAAAAAAGATACAACTTCGTACATTTTTTCAGCCAGAAGATTTTATTTGGATGCAATAATGCGTCCTGCATACTATCTACTTACCGAAGGTCGGTTTTCGGTAGGGTATAATTTTTATGATATTTATGGAAAAATTGATCATTCAATTAATGAAGATAATCGTTTGTATTTCAGTTTATACAAAGGAAATGATTCATTCGGTACATTCATTAATCCTTGGGGGGAACAAAATTTAGATGGAAAATCCCAAACAAATTGGGGTAATCTGCTTACCAGTATCCGACTCAATTCGCAGTTAAGTAATCGACTTTTATCGGATTTAATCGTTGCTTATTCAAGGTATCAATCTGGCGAGTTAATAGAAATGAACACCGATTCGACCTTTAAAAGTCATGAACAAAAATCAATAATTCAAAACATTTCCATCAAAAGTGAATTCATTTATAAAGTGAATAAGTGGTATGAATTTTCTAGCGGAGCAGGTCTAAGTTTTCAAAAATTTCATCCCGGTCAATCAATTAATTCCAATAGTGTAGGGGGCATAAAAATGGAAGATGACACTTATAATGTTGAAATGCAATATGGATTAGATCCTTATTTATTCATAGAAAATGTGCTTAATCCAACTGATTTTCTGAAGCTCAATCTTGGTTTTAGGTACGCCGGATCTCTGGTGAAGGATACTTACTATCAAAAAATACAACCACGGTTCATTGCTTTGTTGGGAACTGAAAAAACAGGATTCTTTAAATGTGCTTATTCCGAAAACATGCAGCCCTTGCATTTGCTGAGTCGTGAATCAATTGGAACGCCCAATGATCAGTGGGTTCCTGCAACCAATCAAATTTCTCCTGCAATTGCAAAACAATTTTCTGTTGGTTATTCAAGGTATTTGTTGAACAACTTTGAGTTTTCGGTTGAGGCTTATGTAAAGCATTTATCCAACCTGATTGACTATAAAGATGGAACAAGTTATTGGTCTACTGAAGGAGACTGGCAGAATAACGTAGAAACTGGAGGCCAGGGAGTTTCAAAAGGAGTTGAAATATTGGTTAAAAAGAATAACGGAAAAACAACGGGGTGGCTGAGTTATACCTTAGCAAAAACTGATCGCTATTTTGAGAATAAAAATAGTGGCAACTGGTATCCTTTTATTTATGATCGAAGACATGACTTTTCATTAGTTCTGAATCATAAGTTCAATGAAAAATATACTTTGTCGGCCTCATGGGTATTTGGATCAGGATATCCGATTACTCTTGAAACAGGTTATTATCAAACCTATCAATTAGATTATAAGGGAGATGTTTCGTCTGCTAGTTTAAATCCTTTTGAATTAGACGAGGGGATGGTGATCTATTCTGAGAAAAATGGTGTCCGATTAGGAAATTCACATCGTTTGGATTTGGGGTTTCAGATTCATGGCACGACTAAAAAGGGGCGGGATAAAACCTGGTCCTTCAACATTTATAATGTATACAATCAACAGAATCCGGCCTATTACTATTACGATTGGGTGAATCATAAAGATCATTCACAGGGCAAAGATATTTATCAACAAAGTGGTATACCTATTGTTCCAAGTTTTACTTATCGGGTAAAATGGTAACTATTCTTGTTGACTTTTCGATCTGTTTTCAGATGGGAAGAAATCATACCCGGCTTTGAAGCAACGAGTTATATTTATATAGATTTCTCGTCGCTACGATATCCGTTAAATGACAATTTTAATGCAGGGTCGAACAAAAGAACCGTTCTTTTTGAAGAGAACGGTTCTTTTGTTTTCAAACTGTTATTTCACAATTCCCACTGCCTTGGCCTTCTGTCTTCCATCTTCCGTCTCCAGTTTTCGGTCTTCGGTCTTCGGTCTCCGGTCTTCGAGCCTTGGTCTTCGAGCTTTGGTCTTCAAGCATCGGTCTTCGAGGTTTGGTCTTCGAGGTTTGGTCTTCGAGCTTGTCGAGAAGCCGAGAAGTCGAGAAGCCGAGAAGCTATTTGTACTCGTCCCAACTTTTAATGGCCAAATCTTCAATTTCGTATTTACAGAAGGCATAAATAAATGCACTGGCTACACGGGCATTGGTAATAAGCGGAATGTTAAAGTCAATGGCATTCCTTCTAATGCGGTATCCATTGCTCAATTCGCGGCTGGTATGATCCTTTGGAATGTTGATGACTAAATCCAACTTTTTCTCTTTGATGTAGTCCAGTGAATTGGGCTTCATATCTTCCTCGTCGGGCCAATGCAGCACGGTACAGTTGACGTTGTTTTCGCGGAAGAATTTAGCCGTTCCTGACGTGGCATAAAGGTCGAATCCTTTTTCCACCAACATAGCAGCCGATTTTAACAATTCTACTTTCGAGCGGGTAGGACCTGAAGAAATAAAGACATTTCTTTTAGGAATACGGTATCCAACCGATAACATGGATTTTAGAATCGCTTCGTAGAAATTGTCTCCAAGGCAAGCTACCTCACCGGTTGAACTCATGTCAACACCCAAAACAGGATCAGCGTTGAGCAAGCGGTGGAACGAAAACTGTGGTGCTTTAATGCCCACATGATCCAGTTCAAACAAGGATTTGTCGGGTTTTTGGTAGGGAACGCCCAGCATCACTTTGGTGGCCAACTCAATCAGGTTGAATTTCATTACTTTCGAAACGAAAGGGAAACTACGCGATGCACGCAGGTTGCATTCAATCACTTTAATGTCGTTGTCCTTGGCTAGTAACTGCATGTTAAAGGGGCCCGAAATTTCCAATCCTTTGGCCACTTCTTTGGCAATACGTTTCACCCTGCGGATAGTCTCGATGTATAGTTTTTGGGGTGGGAAAACAATGGTGGCATCGCCGGAATGAACCCCGGCAAATTCAACGTGTTCCGAAATGGCATAGGCCACCATTTCACCTTTGTCGGCTACTGCATCAATTTCAAATTCTTTGGCTTGTTCAATAAATTCAGAAACCACCACCGGATGTTCTTTCGAAACGTTGGCAGCCAATGTGAGGAAATGTTCCAATTGGTCCTTGTTCGAAACCACGTTCATGGCTGCTCCTGAGAGTACATACGAAGGACGGATTAAAACAGGGAAGCCCACTTCGTCCACAAATTTATGAATCTCTTCTATGGTCGAAAGTTCGTTCCAACGGGGCTGATCAACACCAATTCGATCCAACAAGGATGAAAACTTTTGACGGTCCTCGGCATTGTCGATTTTTTCGGCCGTGGTTCCCAGAATAGGTACGTTCATGGCGGCCAGCTTCATGGCCAGGTTATTTGGGATTTGTCCTCCGGTGGAAACTACAGTTCCCATAGGGTTTTCCAAATCAACAATGTCCATAACCCGTTCAAAGGTCAGTTCGTCAAAATAAAGTCGGTCGCAATTATCGTAATCAGTACTTACCGTTTCCGGATTGTAGTTGATCATGATGGAGCGGAAACCTTCCTTGCGGATGGTATTTACAGCATTAACCCCGCACCAGTCGAATTCAACAGATGAGCCAATCCGGTAAGCGCCCGATCCTAAAACAATCACTGATTTTCCATCGTTAGGAAAATCAACATCGTGCGATGTGCCGTTATAGGTGACGTACAAGTAATTGGTTTGAGCAGGATATTCACCTGCCAGGGTATCAATTTGTTTGATAAATGGAGTGATTCCTCTTGATTTGCGGTGTTCCCGCACTTTGATCAGATTGGCCTGCATTTCCTTGGTACTTGATTTCAGTACCATGCGTGCAACCTGAAAATCGGAGAATCCAATTTTTTTTGCATCTAACAGAAGTGTATCGGGTAAATCTGTTAATGAGTTGTAGGTGTAAAGGCCACAACGCATTTTGTAAATATTTTCCAGTTTATGCAGAAACCAATGGTCAATTTTAGTGCGTTCATGTATTTCCTGAACGGTGTATCCTTTATGAAATGCTTCAGCAATGGCAAAAATTCGACGATCGGTAGGATTAATCAATTCTTCCTCAATCGCATCGATGGTGATTTCTTCGTTGTTGCCAACAAAGCCGTGCATCCCCAGACCAATCATTCGAAGTCCTTTTTGAATGGCTTCTTCAAAATTACGCCCGATGGACATGATTTCGCCTACCGACTTCATGGAGCTGCCAATTTGTTTCGATACCCCCACAAATTTGCTCAAATCCCAGCGCGGAATTTTACAAACTACATAGTCGAGAGCAGGTTCAAAACACGCAGTGGTTACTTTGGTGACCTGGTTTTTGAGTTGATGCAAACCATAACCCATAGCCAGTTTTGCCGCCACAAAGGCCAGCGGATAACCGGTAGCTTTTGAGGCCAGCGCCGATGAACGACTTAAGCGGGCATTCACTTCAATGACCCGGTAGTCTTCGCTGAACGGATCGAGTGCAAATTGTACATTACATTCTCCTACCACTCCAATACGGCGTATAATACGGATGGAGAGTTCGCGTAATTTATGATATTCGCTGTTGGTTAAAGTTTGCGAAGGAGCTACGACGATGCTTTCGCCGGTATGGATACCCAGCGGGTCGAAGTTCTCCATGTTACAAACGGTGATGCAGTTGTCGAACCTGTCGCGAACAACCTCATATTCCACTTCTTTCCAGCCTTTGATGGATTCTTCAATCAAAATTTGAGGAGAATAGGAAAAAGCATTGTCTGCTCGTGTTTCCAGTTCCTTCATGTTGTTGCAAAATCCCGATCCCAGTCCACCTAAGGTATAGGCTGCTCTGATAATGATTGGAAATCCCACAGTTTCCACCGCTTTTTTAGCTTCTGCCATGTTTGAACAGGCAATACTGATAGGCGTTTTAACATCGATGCTTTTTAATATCTCGGAAAAAATGTGGCGGTCTTCGGTATCGATAATGGATTGCACGGGGGTGCCAAGAACCTCAATGTTGTACTTTTCAAGAATTCCATTTTGGAAAAGCTCGACCCCACAGTTCAAGGCAGTTTGACCTCCCCAGGCCAAAAGAATTCCCTGTGGCTTTTCTTTTTTGATGACTTCTTCAACAAAATAGGCCGTAACCGGTAAAAAGTAGATTTTATCGGCTATTTCTTCCGAAGTTTGGATGGTGGCAATGTTGGGATTAATCAGGATGGTTTCAACACCTTCTTCTTTTAAGGCTTTTAAGGCTTGTGATCCGGAATAGTCGAATTCACCGGCCTCCCCAATTTTGAGGGCTCCCGAACCTAATACAATTGCTTTTTTAATGTGTGATTTTATATTTTCCATCTGTGCTTATTTCTTGCTTTTTACAATGTTACTGATGAAATCGTCGAATAAAAATTCAGTATCAACAGGGCCACTCGATGCCTCAGGGTGAAACTGGGTAGAAAAGAAGGGTAAGGTTTTGTGTCGGATTCCTTCGTTGGTATTGTCATTCACGTTGACGAACATTTCCTCCCAATCGGCAGGAATGGTATCATTATCAATGGCAAATCCGTGGTTTTGTGCTGTAATGAAACAACGGTTGGTGCCTTTTAACAAAACAGGTTGATTGTGACTGCGGTGTCCGTATTTTAATTTGTAAGTATCGGCCCCGGCAGCACGAGCCAGTAATTGATTTCCCAGGCAGATTCCCATGATGGGCTTTTCGTTTTTTAACGCAGCACTTAAATACTTCACGGTAATATCGCACATGGCCGGATCGCCCGGACCATTGGAGATAAATAATCCATCGTATTCTTCGTTGGTATAATCATAGTCCCAGGGCACACGTTTGACTTGTGCGCCTCGGTCGAGCAAACAGCGAATGATGTTGTTTTTTGTGCCGCAATCGACCAAAACCACCTTAAAATCTCCATTCCCATAGGTTTTCGTTTCGGTGATGCTCACATTGGCCACTAAATTTTCAAGGTTGGGATCGTAAAGTGCAATGGGGTCATCTTCGAATTCAATTTTCCCAAGCATGGAACCTTTTTCCCTTAAAATTTTAGTTAGTTCTCGCGTGTCGATCCCATAAAGTCCCGGAACGTCATTTGCGATTAACCATTCGCTCAAGCTTTGCATGGCATTCCAATGGCTGTATTCAAAAGAGTAGTCCGAAATGATAAAACCACTGATGTGAATTTTTTCCGATTCAAAGAAATTATGAACTCCTTCGGTTTGGGTGTCTTTAGGTACACCATAGTTGCCGATCATAGGGAATGTTGAAACTAAAATCTGACCAGTATACGATGGGTCGGTAAGGCTTTCAGGGTAACCAACCATGGCCGTGTAAAACACAACCTCGCCGGCTACTGATTTTTCACTTCCAAATGATTTGCCGACAAATTCAGTTCCATCTTCCAGGATTAACTTTACTTTTTTCAAGGTCGAAACGTTTTATTAATTACTAGTTATAAAAAAAAAATGCGCCTTACTGCTATAGCAGTTTAACGCATCCTATTCTTTTTTATTTGTGGCTGAACAATGTTCACTTTGTTATCTTAATTCAATTTTAAATCATTGGCAAAAATAATAAACTTTCTTGAAAAAACGCTTGTGTGAAATAAAAAAATGAATATTTTTGCAATGCATTTGAATAAATATGCAGTAACAATGAAAGCACGTTTACAACGACAGGTGGCAATTCGCAAGATTGTAGGGAGTAACAGGGTAGCAGGCCAGGAGCAGTTACTTATGTTATTAAAACGTGAAGGATTTGATATGACTCAAGCAACCTTGTCGAGAGACATTAAAGCTTTAAAAATTGGAAAAAATCCGGCTCCGCAAGGTGGATATATTTACGTGCTACCGGGAAATCAACCAATTGAAAAAGAAGCAAAGTTGAGTGGGGTTAACTTTTTGGCTGATGGATTTATGTCCATCGATTTTTCAGGCAATGTGGCTGTAGTGAAAACGAAACCTGCTTATGCAAGTAGTATTGCATCAATTCTCGACTCAGCAGGGTCGTTTGAAATTCTGGGAACCATTGCCGGTGATGATACCATCTTTTTGGTTTTAAGAGAAGGTATCGAAAGGAGTGACGTGTTTTTATTTCTTGAAAAGGTAATGCCAAACCTAAAGGGGAGGTTGATTTAAAAATTGAAATGAACGAAAAAGATTTAATACAAATATTTATAGCAACTGAGGATCATTTTAAATATACAACGATCATCAACGACACTATACAGCATGCATCAGAAGAAAGAGGAACAGGGATTGCCCGCCGCTCTGATGAGTACATTACCAAAAAAATGGTAGAAGGGAAAGCAATTATTGCCCTCGATGGTGAGACCTTTGCCGGATTTTGTTATGTTGAGTCGTGGGGGCATAACCGATATGTTGCGAATTCGGGACTAATTGTTGCACCTCAATATCGTGGAGTGGGATTAGCCAAAAGGATTAAAAAAATGGCCTTTGAACGTTCAAGGGTTTTGTATCCCGAAGCACGAATTTTTGGTTTGACCACAGGCTTGCCTGTAATGAAAATCAATTCTGAACTGGGTTATCGTCCGGTCACTTTTTCTGAACTAACCGATGATCAGGATTTTTGGAAAGGATGTCAAAGTTGTGTGAACTATGATATTTTGGTTCGTACTGAGCGTACAAAGTGTTTGTGCACAGCCATGATCTTTGATCCTAAATGGGAGAAGAAAGAGTTGGTGAAAGAGCCGGAACAAGAAGATAAAAAAGGAGGCAAGACTATACCATTTAAAAAATGGTTGACGCGTCAACAAGGTTCAGCTTATGCATCCTCCTTAAAATCGAAATTATTTAAAAAACAATAATTATAAAATAAATGGTGTCGCTATTTTGACCAATGGCTAGGTAATTCGCAATTTCATAAATAAGCCTGTATTGTAAATTTAGCATTTTGATGTCGTGTAATTGGTTTTTATTTTCTGATGCATGCAATACAATTGGTATTTGGGTTAGTAAAGTTTATCAGGCGGCACCATTTTTTAAAAAATATTATGGAAAACAAAAAGGTAGTTTTAGCTTTTAGCGGTGGTTTGGATACTTCGTTTTGTGCCATACATTTGGCAAAAGATAAAGGATTGGAAGTGTATACTGCTATTGCCAACACGGGCGGCTTTTCGGATGAAGAATTGGCTGCGATTGAAAAGAAAGCATACGAGCTTGGAGCAGTAAAACATGTGGCCCTCGATGTTACTGAAAAGTATTACGAAAAAAGCATTCGATACATGGTGTATGGAAATGTTTTACGCAACAACACTTATCCCATATCTGTAAGTTCAGAACGAATCTTTCAGGCCATTGCCATCATTCAATATGCCAAAGAAATTGGGGCCGCTTATGTGGCCCATGGAAGTACAGGTGCAGGAAACGATCAGGTTCGGTTTGATTTGACCTTTGAGGTTTTGGCTCCCGAAATTAAAATCCTTACGCCAACCCGCGATTTGCAGCTTACCCGCGAATACGAAATCAACTACTTGAAGGAGCACGGTGTTGTGGCTGATTTCAAAAAAATGGAATACTCCATCAATGCCGGTTTATGGGGAACAAGTGTGGGCGGTAAAGAAACATTAAAATCAGAACTTACCTTGCCCGAAGAAGCCTATCCAAGTCAGTTGACTAAAACAGAGGAACGAACCATTAGCATTGAATTTGAAAAAGGTGAATTGGTGGCTGTTGAAGGAAAACGCTACGAAAAGGCTGTTGACAATATTATGGCTTTAAATAAAATTGCTTCAAAATATGCCATTGGTCGCGACATGCACATTGGTGATACCATTATTGGAATCAAAGGTCGTGTGGGATTTGAGGCTGCAGCACCAATGATTATTATTAAAGCCCATCAAATGCTGGAAAAGCATACTTTAACCAAATGGCAACAATACTGGAAAGATCAGTTGGGCAATTGGTACGGAATGTTTCTGCACGAATCACTCTACCTGGAACCTGTGATGCGCGACATTGAGCAGTTTCTCGAAAGTTCGCAGCAAAATGTTACAGGAAAAGTCAGTATTACTCTTCGTCCATATTCTTACCAGTTGGTAGGAGTTGAAAGCGATAAAGATTTAATGAAAGCTGAATTTGGTGAATACGGCGAGGTGGGTAAAGCCTGGACAGCAGACGATGTAAAAGGATTTACTAAAATTTTAGGCACATCACTGAAAATCTACAATTCGGTGAATAAGGATTTTGAAAAGAAATACAATGATTAACATTGGTATTATAGGAGGGGCAGGGTATACAGCCGGTGAATTGTTGCGCATTTTACTCAACCATCCTGAAGCTAAAGTGACCCATATTCACAGCACCAGCAATGCAGGAAAACCAATTGTTGCCATACACAAGGATCTTTTAGGTGAATGCGATTTGGTATTCAGCAGTCACTACGATTTTTCGAACCTCGATGTGATTTTTCTGTGCATGGGGCATGGTAAATCACTTGAATTTATGGAACAGAATCGCTTGCCTGAAAAACTTAAAGTGATTGATCTGAGTCACGATTTCAGGTTGAAACGTGAAGGCAATACATTCGTTTATGGTTTGCCTGAATTAAACAGGGAAGCCATAAAAAGCGCAAAATACATTGCTAATCCAGGTTGTTTTGCTACCGGAATTCAATTGGCAGTATTACCTCTTGCAGCTGCAGGACTTATCCACGATGAAATTCATGTGAATGCCATTACCGGATCGACAGGTGCAGGACAAAGTCCATCGTCGACCTCGCATTTTTCCTGGCGCGAAGGCAATGTTTCGGCCTATAAAATTTTTGAACATCAACATTTGGGCGAAATCAATCAGAGTTTAACCCAGTTGCAGTCGGGGTATTCACCTGCGATGAATTTTATACCCATCAGGGGCAACCATACCCGTGGGATTTATGCTACCGCTTATACCAAATTTGAAGGTACTCTGGATGAAGCAAAAGAGTTGTATGCTGCCTATTATGATGTTCATCCCTATGTACATCTGGTGAACGAAAATCCCGATTTGAAACAAGTGGTGAACACCAATAAATGTGTACTCTATTTGGAAAAGCACGACAATAAATTACTCATCATCAGCATTACCGATAATTTGATTAAAGGGGCATCTGGTCAGGCCATTCAAAACATGAACCTGATGTTTGATCTGCCTGAAAAGACAGGATTATACCTTAAACCTGTGGCTTTTTAACAATAAAGTCAATCGTCATTTTTCACTAAGTCATTAGAAAATTGACTTTTCTCTAAAGACCATTGACTCAAAATTAATTTTGTATGGACTTATTTAATGTTTATCCGCTATTCGATATAGAACCTGTTAAAGGTGAAGGAACTTTTGTGATTGATAAAAATGGTCAGCGTTACCTCGATTTGTATGGTGGGCATGCTGTTATTTCAATTGGTCATTCGCACCCACATTATGTGCAATCCATTTCTGCTCAGTTGGAAAAAATAGGTTTTTATTCCAATTCTATCCAAAATCCTTTGCAAAAGGAGCTGGCTCGAAAATTGGGTGAAATGTCAGGATTGGATGATTACAATTTGTTCCTGTGCAACAGTGGAGCTGAGGCCAATGAAAATGCCTTAAAATTAGCTTCATTTAAAACAGGAAAAACCAAGGTCATTACCTTCAAAAAGGGATTTCATGGCCGAACTTCTGCGGCGGTTGCCGTTACCGATAATCCCAAAATTATTGCTCCAATTAATTTTCGTTCCGATGCCATTTTATTGGAATTGAATGATCTGGATGCCGTAATAGCTGAAATAGCAAAAGGTGATGTGGCTGCAGTTATGGTGGAAGGGATACAGGGCATTGGAGGAATTCATATCCCAAACAAATCGTTCCTGGAGGGCTTACAGGCAGTTTGTCAGCAAAATGAAGTGGTTTTAATTCTGGATGAAATACAATCGGGTTATGGTCGCAGCGGAAAATTCTTTGCGTATCAATTTGCCGATATTCAACCCGATATTGTAACTACCGCCAAAGGAATGGGCAATGGATTTCCCATTGGAGGTGTGTTGATTAGTCCTAAATTTGAGCCATGGTTTGGAATGTTAGGAACAACATTTGGTGGCAACTATTTGGCCTGTGCCGCGGGCATTGCTGTCCTTGATGTTCTGAAGTCACAAAAATTAATTGCCAATGCCGAAGATGTAGGGGCGTATTTAATTGACGAATTGAGTAAATTGCACGCCATTAAAGAAGTTCGTGGTTGTGGACTGATGATTGGTATTGAGTTTGAAAATGAAATTGGAGAAATTCGAAAAAAATTACTTTTTGATAAAAAAATATTTACCGGAGTTTCCGGAAAACATGTCATTCGTTTATTGCCACCTTTAAATTTAAAACGGGAAAATGCCAAGCATTTTATCGATACCTTAAAGGAAGTATTAAATGAAATGGCTCAATAGTTAAACATATGGCACTTCAACAGATTACAATAATAGGCGCAGGAAATTTAGGTTTTTCCATCGCCAAAGGTTTAATATCATCCGGGTTAATTGAAAAAAGCAGTTTAGTATTAACGGAAAAAAATCCGAAAAGATTGGTGGCCTTGCTTGAAGAAGGCTATCAGGCCTATGACGATAACAAGAAGGCCGTTGCTGCTGCCGATTTAGTGATGTTGGTGGTAAAACCATGGCAGATCGATGAGGTATTAATTGACATTAAAGATATTGTAGCTGAAAAACAACCGGTCCTGGTTTCTTGTGTTACCGGCATTATGTCGAATCACATTTACGAGCACTTGCAGTGTCAACCGCCCTTGTTTCGCGTAATGCCCAATACCGGAGTGGCGATAGGGGAATCCATGTCGTGCATTTCGGAACACAACAGTACTGCAGAACAAAAAGAGGACATTCGAAACATATTCAGTCAGTTAGGACAGGTGTTGTTTATTCCTGAAGAGCAAATGCCGGCGGCAACTGCTTTGGCTGGATGCGGAATTGCTTTTGCGCTGCGATTCATTCGCGCTACGATTCAGGCTGGCGTTGAAATTGGATTTAGTTCTGAAGATGCAAAAATTATGGCTGCTCAAATCACTAAAGGTGCGGCCGAATTAATTCTTCAAAATAATTCTCATCCCGAAGCTGAAATCGATAAAGTAACCACTCCTAAAGGGATTACCATTACCGGTTTAAACGAAATGGAACATTCAGGATTTAGCTCTTCTATCATAAAAGGATTGTTGGCGTCGTACAACAAGATTGAGCAGAAAAAGTAAGCGCTGAATTTATTTAGGGAATTTCGAGGGTATATCCTTTGTGTTTCGAATTAAAATAATGACATTTGTCATGTTTTAATCAACTACTTCAAGAGAAATAAATGCAACATTATAAACGCATTGCTATTAAAATAGGCAGTAATGTGCTTGCCGGACCATCGGGGAACCTTGATTTGGTAAGGATTCAACATTTGGTAGATCAGATCAGTGCACTGATGAAAAAGGGAATCGAAGTGATTCTGATCTCATCGGGGGCGGTGGCTGCAGGACGTTCATTGCTGTCGCCTGATTTGAAAATGGATACCGTTTCGGCCCGTCAATTGTGGTCGGCCATTGGTCAGGTTAAGTTAATGAATACCTATTCCGGACTTTTTATACAACACGAGGTCATCTGTGCTCAGGTGCTTACCACCAAAGAAAATTTTAGCGATCGGAGGCATTACCTGAACATGAAAAATTGTATTTCAACCATGTTGGAAAACGGTGTATTGCCAATTGTGAACGAGAACGATACCATTTCGGTGACTGAACTGATGTTTACCGATAATGATGAACTTTCCGGATTGATTTCTTCCATGATGAGCTGTGAAGCCCTCTTTATTTTATCGAATGTTGATGGGATTTACGATGGAAATCCAGACAGTGGCGACGCAAAAGTAATTCGTGAAATTGTGGCCAGTGATAATAGCCACGAAAATTTTATTTCATCACAAAAATCAGGCTTTGGTCGTGGAGGAATGCACACCAAATACAGTGTTGCCCGTAAAATTGCCATGGAAGGAACAAATGTGTTCATTGCCAATGGGAAACGCGATCATATCTTAATTGATTTAATGAAGGAAAATGAGGTGCCTTCGACCCGTTTTTTGCCCAATGGAAAGAAGTTGAAGGGCAACAAAAAATGGTTGGCGCACTCCGAAAGTTTTGCAAAAGGGTTGGTGGTAATTAATAAAGGGGCTGAGAATGCGCTTTTTGACCTTAGTGCCAACAGTTTGTTATTGATTGGGGTTACGGAAATTAAGGGCTTTTTTAAACAAGGTGATGTGATTGGAATTCTGGATGAAAATGAAAATCAATTGGGCGTTGGAAAATCCCAATACGATTCCGTTGAAGCACAAACTTTAATAGGTCAGAAGGCTGCAAAACCTCTGATTTATTACGATTATATGTATTTACATGAATAGAATAAGTCAATAGTCATTAGTCATTAGTCATTGGGAAAAAGAACATTGGCTAATGATGAATACCTAATGACGAGTGACTTTTTACCAATGACTTAAGGTATGGATTGTACACCAATTTTTAAACAGGTATTAAAAGCTAGCAGAACACTCAATCTACTGGATGTTGAAATGATCAATACGGTGCTGATTGATTTGGCTGATACTGCAGAAGCAAACACCGATATTATTTTAGTTGAAAATGCCAAAGATTTGTCCCGAATGGATAGTTCTGATCCCAAATACGATCGTTTGCAATTGTCTGTTGAGCGTATTAAAGGTATTGCCGACGATATCCGAAATGTATCGAGTTTGTCCTCTCCGGTTGGTCGTATTTTGTCTGAAAATGAACGTCCGAATGGTCTTAAAATCACCAAAATTACGGTGCCATTTGGTGTAATTGGGATCATTTACGAAGCCCGGCCCAATGTTACCTTCGATGTGTTTTCGCTTTGTTTGAAATCAGGAAATGCTTGTGTTCTAAAAGGCGGTAGCGATGCCATCGATTCAAATACAGTAATTGTTAAGCTTATTCGGGATGTACTGAAAAAACACAACATTAACGAAAATATACTTACTCTTTTGCCCGTAGGACGCGATGAAACCCATCAGTTGTTAAATGCACGTGGCTTTGTCGATTTGATCATCCCCAGAGGCAGTCAAAGCCTCATCAACTTTGTTCGCGAAAATGCCTCCATTCCTGTAATTGAAACGGGTGCAGGTATTTGCCATACCTATTTTGATGAATTTGGAGATAAAGAAAAAGGTCGTGAGATCATTAACAATGCAAAAACCCGCAGAGTAAGCGTTTGTAATGCACTCGACTGTTTGGTGATTGATGAAAAAAGGTTGAGCGATTTGCCATATTTGACCGAACTGTTGCCAAAATCGGAGGTGGTGATCTATGCCGATGAAAAAGCGTATGAGCACTTGAAAGATGTGTATCCATCAGCATTACTGGAAAGGGCCAATGATGAATCGTTTGGGACTGAATTTCTGGCTTATAAAATGTCGGTAAAAACAGTGGCATCTTTTGAAAATGCATTGGACCATATTGCCGCTTTCAGTTCAAAACATAGCGAGGCCATTATATCAGAAAATAGTGAACACTTAAATTTATTTCGTAAATTGGTTGATGCTTCATCGGTATACACCAATGCATCAACAGCGTATACCGATGGTGCCCAATTTGGATTGGGGGCAGAGATTGGTATTTCAACACAAAAGTTACACGCCCGTGGACCTATGGCCCTTGAGGAATTAACTTCATACAAATACCTGATTGAAGGAAACGGACAAATAAGACCATGAAAAATCAAGTCATTTGTCAATAGTCATTAGTCAATAGAAAATATAGCGAGGTGTTTGGCTGAAAAAACCAACAACAAGTAACCAGCAACAAGTAACCAGAATATGAAACATTTTACATCAGTATACGATTTGTCGAGTATCGAAACCGGCTTGAGAGAAGCTTTTAAAGTGAAAAAACATCCCTACGATTTTCAGCATCTGGGAAAAAATAAGACCATGATTCTCATGTTCTTCAATTCAAGTTTACGCACGCGTTTAAGTACTCAAAAGGCGGCGGAAAATTTGGGCATGAAGGTGATGGTGCTCGACGTAAATCAAGGAGCATGGAAACTGGAATCGGAGCGGGGAGTGATTATGGATGGCGATAAAGCAGAGCATTTGTTGGAGGCAGTTCCTGTAATTGGTTCATATGCCGATATCATTGGCGTTCGTTCTTTTGCTCAATTCGAAAGTCGTGACGATGATTACAACGAGATTATATTAAGCCAATTTGTAAAATATTCAGGAGTGCCTGTGGTAAGTATGGAAGCGGCTACGCGTCATCCATTGCAAAGTTTTGCCGATTTAATCACCATCGAAGAATACAAACAAGTTCCTAATCCTAAAGTGGTGCTGACCTGGGCCCCTCATCCACGCGCATTGCCGCAGGCCGTGCCCAATTCGTTTGTGGAATGGATGCGCAAAACCGATTACGAATTGGTGGTCACTCATCCTAAAGGCTACGAATTAGCGCCTGAATTTATGGGCGATGTAAAGGTGGAATACGATCAGATGAAAGCCTTCGAAGGAGCCGATTTTATTTATGCTAAAAACTGGGCGTCCTATTCCAATTATGGTAAAATCCTGTCCAAAGATATGAATTGGACCGTTTCCGATCGGCAAATGGCTGTAACCAATCAAGCCAAATTTATGCACTGTTTGCCGGTTCGCAGGAATATGGTGGTCACTGATTCCGTGATTGAAAGCCCAAACTCCATTGTAATTCCTGAAGCAGCCAATCGCGTGGTTTCATGCCAGGCAGCGCTGAAAATGATTTTGGAAGGTTTGTAGGTCGGACACAAAAGTAGGTCAGACTTTCTTGTCCGACAATTTATGTCAGGTTAGAAAAACCGATTAACGTTGGAGCCAAATTTTGACATTGTTTGCCGGTGCATTGTAATTATTTTTGAGGTTTTACCTATATCCCTAAAATTTTGGCATCGATCAAAAAGTTGGTGTTTAACTTCACTTCATAATCTATTCCGATAAACTTCTGAACTACCGCATCGATTTTAAATGCTATGGTATCTTTCATTATATACGCTTTTAAGTTGTTTTCGGTAGTTTCCAATGTTAGTTCATTCCCAATATCATTAGAAATTGAGTCGTTCCAGGCTATCATTATTTCGTCCAGCCCTTCAGCTGACAGATAAATTTCCAGGGAAGAGAGGAATGAGAAATCTTTTCCTTCTGGGAGTATCAGGGTAAGGGTGGCATCGGTAAGGGTAATATTTTCAACTAATTCAGACGAAGTTTTGTTGTTCGCGAAATATTCGCTTGAGTTAGTTGCAAATCCTGGAATATCAAGACTTATCGGTGTTTTAGGTATGTTTGTTCCATCTGAAATAAATGAGTTTGCAATACCTGGTATTGTTACAGTGGTTTCGTAAGGCATGTTAAACTTTGTAAATTCATCAACTGCGTCAATTACTTTTTTGCAGGATGTACTAAGCATTACCGCTAAAATCACAAATACTAGTTTGTTCATCTTTTTATATTATTTGTTTTATTATCAATATTATTTGTTAATACAACTTCTTCAGGTTTAAATAACGCACTATTTTGGTGAAAATTTCATTCAATCAACATTAATTTGGAATTAGGTGATGGAAATAGGAGTTGGATAATGTGTCGTTACAAATGCCGGCCACGAGAGGTGGTTCGTGGGAATATGGTTATTATCGGTTCTGTGTTTGAAGCCCCCAATTCCATTGTAATTACTCTAGCAGCCAATCGCGTGGTTTCATGCCAGGCAGCGCTGAAAATGATTTTGGAAGACTTGCAGGACAAACATCCTTTGTTATTCAATTGCTTTTTTATGAATTTGTGAAGTTATCTTCACAAATTTAGAGTAAATGCACTTTTCAAGAAAGATATCAGAAATCATTTCAATAATCTATTCTATTTTTGTACGTTCTTTATAGGAAGAGTTTAGAACATAACAAAACCAAAACAATCAAACCTGTCGTTTTAATGCCCTTGTTCCGATCAATAATCAGTTTATTAATTTTGATTTTTGTAATGAGTATCAACTCATTCGCCAATCTAAATTCAGATGAAAACGATCGTCGTTTTTCAGTTGGAGTAATTCCCGTTTTATCCTATGATGCTGATTTAGGAATGAAATTTGGTGGCGTCTTTAATTTTTTCGATTCCAAAACAAAACGGTATCCCGACTATAATCAGTACCTAAATCTGAAAAGTACGTACTCAACAAATCAAACATGGAATGTACAAGCTTTATTTGAGAGCACACGAATTATTCCTAAAGCAACCACTTTATTTGAGATGACTTTCAACAATGATCATAATCTGGATTTTTTTGGATTTAATGGTGTACAATCTGTTGTTGCCGATTTTGATGGGTGTTTCTATTCCCAAAAACGCAGGTATGTTAAGGCACGGGGTGCCATCCAGAAAAATATTTTCGGATCAAAACTGAGAACTGTAACTGGTGTTTCCTTGAATTGGTTTCAGTTTAGGGCAGCGAAAAATCAGATGCACAATGATCAACCAACACTTTATGAACAATATAGGGAGTGGGGGATTTTGCATGATGATGAAGCCAACGGCGGCAACGCCTACTATTACCTGCTAGGCTTAATGTATGATACGCGCGATAAAAACATTCAAACTACCAACGGTACCTGGTTGGAAGGATTTTTGGTTCATGCCCCCAAAGGGCTGAATAGCTATCATTTTTCAAAATTAGTGGTGACTTATCGTGGCTACAAAAGTTTAATCCGGAATAAATGGATGCTTGCTGCGCGCATTAGTTGGCAAGAGCGATTAAGTGGAAATATTCCGTATTACCTGTTGCCTTTTTATTTCGATTCGCAAATCAATGAAGATGGACTGGGGGGTGCTTATACGATGCGGGGGATTACCCGAAACCGAATTGTAGCCGACGGTTTTATTTTAGGCAATTTTGAAACAAGAATTGATTGGGCTAAAGTTCATCTGTTTAACACTGATTTTATGCTTGGGTCAACACTTTTTTGTGATGTGGCTCAAGTCACACAAAATCATGCGATAAATTTATCGAATGTTCCCGATGCATGGAAATCAAAACTCTTTACGAATGCACCACAGCGACCTGCTGCAGCCTTTGGTCCGGGTTTAAATATTATTTACAACGAAAATAACATCATTACCGTGAATTACGGGTTTTCATCAAATCCACAATTGGGCCTTGGTGGATTTTATGTTGGTTCGAAGTTTTTGTTTTAGAGGAAAGAGTTTTAATAGTTGCTTAAGCTGGTTCACTGCTGTTTTCCAGATGAGATAAATGAGTTTTTACCCTGTAAATCTCAAATTTAATTTGAGATTTACAGGGTAAAATGTATTTTTGCAAAATGATTGACAGAATTCTAATGCATTCATTGATGGAAACAATGAGTTATTTTCCTGTTGTAGGAATCATTGGTCCTCGTCAGGTTGGTAAAACTACCCTGGCAAAACAACTAATTGCAAATACTCATAAGGATTCTATTTACCTTGATTTGGAAAATCCAAGAGATACATCGCGCCTGGCTGATCCTGTCCTGTTTTTTGAAAGAAACATTGACCGTTGTGTGGTTCTTGACGAGATTCAACGTATGCCCGAACTTTTTCCAATACTAAGGTCAATGGTTGATATGAAACGTGAACCCGCACGCTTTATAATACTGGGCTCAGCTTCTCCCGAGTTGATACGTGATTCATCGGAATCGCTTGCCGGACGGATTGTCTACGAGGAACTTACCCCGTTTAATGTCACTGAAATAGGGAGAGTCGCCGATATTTTTCAACATTGGATTTCAGGTGGTTTTCCATCATCGCTCCTGGCAAATTCCAATTTTATTCGCAGTAAATGGCGATCGAATTTTATTAAAACATACATCGAAAGAGATTTGCCAATGCTTGGGTTGGATGTGAACAGGAATCTTTTACAGCGGTTCTGGATCATGTTGGCACACATGCATGGTAATTTATTGAATATGACATCGCTTTCAAAATCGTTAACGGTCACTGCAACTACTGTAAAACGGTACATCTCATTTATGGAAAGCGCATTTCTGATTCGCCTTATGCAACCATATTCTGCCAATGTAAAAAAGCGACTGGTTAAATCACCAAAAGTTTATATTCGTGATTCTGGAATTTTACATCAGTTATTGGCAATAAATGATTTTGATGAATTAGAATCTAACCCAATTCTTGGCAATTCATGGGAAGGATATGCCATTGAACAAATTATTCAGCGAATTGACGAAAATTTAAAACCATATTTTTACAGAACCCAGGAAGGTGCAGAATGTGATCTTGTTCTGGTAAAAGGTGGTGTTGTTGCATTTGCCATCGAAATAAAATACACCTCGGCACCAAAAATTACTAAAGGAATGCGGATTTCATTTGAAGACCTTGGAACCAATAATAATTTTGTGATAACTCCAAACGGTGATGATTTTTTGTTGGCAGAAAATGTACGCACCTGTAATCTTGAAACATTTTTATGCCAATACTTGCTAAAGCTATGATTTCGTTCGACTTAACAAAACAAGATTTTTGTCTACGATTGATGGAAAGTAGATTATTTTTGTTGATTTAAAGGGAGCTGTTAATTCTGAATTAATAGGATTGAGAATTGCGTTTGATCAAATTCAAACTAATTTTGTTTTGTTGTAAACACATGAAATTGATTATAGCCAGATATATTATTCTTGCATTGATTTTTTATTTAAAAGGGAACCTTTTATCTGCTCAGGAAATCAATGATTCTTTACTTGTGAGTTTTGATCTTGGCGAAATTGTGGTTTTCGAAGAATATCCCTACAAAAATCAGAAAGAAGAAAATGAATTTAAACAATTGGAAGAGGATTTGTATGTGGTGTATCCTCTTGTTCAGATTGTTCGAAAGGAATATGCCCGAATTAATAAGGATTTGAGTTTGTATCATGGAACGAATGATAAAGAATTTATGAAGTGGTATGAAAACTACGCGAAAGATAATTACATGCAATATTTATCCGATTTGAATCCAAGACAGGGCCGGCTTTTTTTGAAGCTCATTTCGCGTGAGTTAAATTATACTCCTTATGAATTGATCAAAGAATATCGAAATGGTTTCAGAGCCGTGTTATGGCAGGGCGCAGCTCGTTTTTTTCTTGCCAACCTTAAGATTGAATACGACAAGGAAGAATATCCAATGATTGAGTACCTGATTAAAAAATTTGATGCCGAAAATGGAGTTTAAGCCTTCGGTTCCATTTTATGTTTAAAATAAAAGGCTAAGTCTGAAATCGGTTCTTTAACAATTTTTTTAATCTTCAGATTGTGGTATTTGCAAATTTCTTCTAAAACATCACGGTGGCTGTAAGCAATAGAACCACAAAAGAATAGCTCATAGTCAGCTACGTTTGGATAAATCAAAATGTTTCGTTCAATGTACTTTTTGAATTGCTGAAATACAATCTGTCGGCAGTATTCATCTTCAATATTTTCTTCAGCAAAGGGGGCATATCCTGCTAAATAGCGATTGGGCATTTGCATTTGATAAACTCGCTCTAACACAAACTCCGTATTGACATCGTATTTACTTGAAAATATTTTCCTCAGGTGCACTGGCATTTGCTTCTTTAAAAAATCGGCCACCAGTTGTTTGCCTATTGAAACACCACCACCTTCATCGCCTAAAACATAACCCAGCGAAGGAACGTGATCAGTAATTTCTTTGCCGTTCCAAATGCACGAGTTCGAGCCGGTGCCCAAAAGACCAACTACACCTGCATGATCGCCTGCCAGGGCCAGACATGCTGCCTTTAAATCGGTATCTACTTCAATATTTCGGCACTGAAAGATATTGAATAAGGCTGTTTTAATTTTTTCTTTATTCTTTGCGGTGGAACATCCTGCACCAAAGAAGTAGATTTTTTGCAGTTGAGATGAATCAACGCCATTCGAAACCGGGCGAATAATACCTTCAATTTCATAACTGGTTAAATTAAATGGATTTACTCCGGGTGTATTCACCAGATCTTCTAAACGGTCAGCGTCAATTAAATTCCACTGTGTTTTGGTTGAACCGCTTTCTGCAATTAAAATCATACTTCATCTGTCATTTAGATTCGAATATATCATTTAAATTTAGAAATGACAGATGATCCCCTAAAAACCCCGGATAAAAACCCGAATCAATTCGTTTTTATGAGAGGGCTGTAGCGTTTTAATACAGAAACACGACCTTGATTTTCCAGTGTTTCCTCATCTTTTCCAACTGTAAGTTGATGAAATTCCTTTTGTGTTATGGATTGGACATTGCCACCTATACTTCCCCATTCGCCAATGACAGTAAATTGTAGAATCTTGACTTTTTGATCTTTATTGGGGTGCAATAAATGTTCGATATCTGCTTTTTTCAAAAAAATGAAATTCAGTGCGGTTGAATCATTTTTATTTTCCATTTGATTCATTCTTTCGGATAACGGCATGAACTCATCAGCCAATTTGTTCTTACGACTAAAATTGACCTTAACAAATCCTTCGGGATGTTGCCAGAGGTACGACCTTGTCTTTTTATTGTAGGCCATTTCAATATCGGTATCGTATTTTTGTCGATCTTTTTTATCTACTTTAAGAACAACATTCTCCGGAATTTCCAGATAAAGTTGGTAGCTGCCAGGGTCGAGGTAACTGAAAAGAAACTGACCGCTTTGTCCCACTTTGACCATAGCGATTTCTTCGTCCGACGTAGCGGATTCGAGATAAATCTTTGAATTTGTTAGCGCAGAATGACTATTCCCGAAGAAATTGAATTGCAATAAAATTAAGGCAAAAAAGGTGTTCATAATTGCTAAATTAGTGGATTGAATTGATGCTTTGGTGGTCAGGAAAATTCCTTGATCCGCACTACTAATAACTCTTGAAAGTTGAAAAAGTTGTGTGAACAAAATCACAAACTTGAATTTCGATTTGCAGCATCTTTGCCAATGTTAATTTCAAATCGAATAAAATGAAAAATCAAAAAGTAACGCGGCCGAACGAAAATCATGTTGTTATAGTTGGAGGTGGTTTTGCCGGTGTTGAAGCAGCTATAAGTTTACGAAAAAAGAAGCATAGGGTTACCTTGGTTTCGAACCGCGATTACTTTTTTATTTATCCCATATCCATATGGATTCCGGTTGGCAAAATTCCTTTTAATTCTGCGACCTTGTCGTTGACTAAGTTATCGAAAAAATATGGCTTTGAGCTTGTTGTAGATGAGTTGGTTAATGTAAAAGGTGCAGAAAATAAAATTGTCTTAAAAAATCAGGAGCTCGATTACAACTATCTACTGCTGGCTGTTGGTGCCGGTAAAATGAAACATAAAGGTCTTGAGCACATTTTTTCGATATGTGGACAACCTGAGCAATCGTTGGAAATGAAAAAACGCTTCGATGAGCTGGTAGTCAAAGGCGAAGGGAGAATCGCTGTTGGGTTTGGTGGAAATCCTAAGGATAAAAGTGGTGTTCGTGGAGGTCCTGCTTTTGAGATTTTATTCAATATGGTAACGGAACTCAAACGCAGAAAATTGTACGATAAATTCAAAATAACCTTTTTTGCTCCAATGGAGCGACCAGGTAATCGTATGGGCAAAAAAGGATTTGAAATGCTGGAGATGTTATTGGAGAAGGAAAACATTGAACAACGTGTAGGAAAAAAAATTACCGGTTTTGAGTCGAACGGAATTCACGTCGAAGATGGTTCATTTATCGAAAGTGATCTGACCATGTTTATTCCGGCAACAAATGGATGGGAATTTTTTCAGACCAGTGATATTCCGCTAAACGAGGCAGGATTTATTAAAATCGATAACAATTGTAAAGTAGATGGTTTTGATAATATATATGCTGCAGGTGATGTGGCGGCTATTGAAGGTCCCGAATGGAGGGCCAAACAAGGGCATATGGCTGTAGTGATGGGAAAAACAGCCGCATACAACATTGGAAACGACATCTTAGGCAAGAAGCAACGAAGGGGCTATCAGGAGCACTTAAATATTTTATGCATTATGGATACAGGGAATGGGGCAGCCTTTATTTTCCGTGATACAAAACGAGAAATTATGATTCCTATGCCTGTAGTAGGTCATTGGCTAAAAATATTATGGGGCTGGCACTATAAGTTGACAAGGTCATTGGGGATTTAGTTTTATGTAATCATCAAAGCTGATGACCTTGATCGCATGTTTTGCAGGAGTCATTTCGCTCCAAATCCAGTTGTAGTGTTCGATCAATAGTTGGGCTGAAATCTTGGTGCGATCAGCTGTTGTGTGCCCGTCGGAAATTACAGTTACCTTGTAATCGTTGATCAGGGCTGACTTAACTGTTGAATCTACACAGAAATCAGTGGCACATCCGGTGATCACCAACTCTTCAATATCCAGTCGCTGGAGGATTTCTTTTAATTCAGAATGATAGAATGCATCGTTTACGGTCTTGGGAACAATGCAGTCATTTTTATGATTCACAAGTTCCGAAAGGATTTCCCATTCTTCGGTGCCCGGTGAACAAAAATTTTCAGTGCTTCCATCGTGCTGAATTAAAATGATCACGTCGTCCTTCTTTCTGAATACCTCAGCTAGTTTGTTAATTCGCCGTATTACTCCATCCGAATCGTAACGTGGTGTTTCCGGCGTGAAGGAGATTTTTTGCATGTCGATAATGAGCAGTGCTTTCATGTTTTTAAAGTCATTAAGTCAATAAGTCATTTGTAAAAATATGGATATGATCTCATAAAATAACTTTTTACAAATTTCGAACTGACTATTTTCGAACTAAATTTAATCAATCAATTCTCTTCAACTTTAATAATGACATTTCCTTTCTTATGACCTTTTTCAACATAGCGATGGGCTTCTGCCATTTGTTTCAAAGGGAAAGTCCGATCAATAACCCCTTTAAGTTTTCCGGCCTCACTGGCTTGATTTAAAAAAGTAAGATCTTCAATCCTGATTTTTGGTGAGCCATCATCTACTGATATGTATTTACCATTTGGTGCAAGTAGATTATTACAAAGCCGCCTTGAAGCCAATTCATTGCTTTTCTTTTTACCTACTGCATCCAGTATGCAATCGAAAAGTTCACCCGTGGCAGTTAGCTTTTCTTTGGTATAATCAATTGTTGAATCTGCGCCCAATGATTTTACCAACTCTAAATTAGCAGTACTGCAAACTGCAGTTACTTCAGCTCCCAAATATTTTGCTAATTGCACCGCTGCAGTGCCAATGGCGCCCGATGCCCCATAAATGAGAATTTTAGCATCGTTTTTTACTCCCAACTTTTTCAAATAACTTAAGGCCATTAGACCTCCATAAGGGATGGCCGCTGCTTCTTCAAACGATAGTTTTTCTGGTTTTTTAGCGATTGTAGCATTTTCGTTCAAGCAAATGTATTCAGCGTAAGTGCTAAATTTTAACCTACTGGCTGCGCTGATGGTCCAACCATAAATCTGATCACCTCTATTGAATTTACTAACTGATTTACCTGAGGATTCCACTACACCTGACAATACCATTCCCAAGATAGGTTGCCTTGGTTTTTTAAAGCCCAAAACCAAACCCATCATGAAGCCCATTGGTTTCCATCGGGGTAAATTAAAACCACGCACTATGCAATCACTGGCGGTTACCGCAGTGTCATGTATTTTTATCAGCACTTCATTTTTTTTTGGTTCAGGCTTTTCAACTTCAGCTAGTTGAAGAACTTCCGGAGGACCATATTGAGTGCAAATTATTGCTTTCATCTTGACAGGTTTTGATATATGTCGGTTAACTAGACTGAAATGTTACAAGTCTATTTCTTTTTTTCATCTGGTTCATCAGGGTGAAAAGAGAAGACTTCATTCAGCGGTATATTAAATACTAAAGAAATTCGAAAAGCCAGTTCAAGCGTTGGAGAGTACTTTCCTTTTTCAATGGCAACTATGGTTTGTCGGGTTACGCCGGTTTTGTTGGCCAGTTCTTGTTGAGTCATTTCGTTGGCATTAAAGCGCAACTTTCTGATGTTATTTTCAATGAAACATTTACTCATCTTAAACCCCCCTTCGGTACATAAATATTTTAGCTATGTCTGAAATGACGGCAGAAGCAAAACCGGCAACAATCAATGAAATAAACATGACGGAAGGAGCCAATGAAATGGCTTGCGAAAGCATGGCCATAAAAAATCCGGTGATGAAAATCCAATGGGAGATTCGTATGGCTTTTAATTCAATTAGCTTGTCGCGTTCGTCGCTTTTATCTTGCATGTCTTCGTTGGTAAAGATTTTGTTAACGATGGCAAAAAGGATGTGAATAATAATTTGAGCCACAATGGCAACAGGTATAAAAATCAACAGTGTTTTTCCCCAGAATTGGAAATTGTTAAGGGTATCAGGATTCATCACCACCTGATGGCGGTAAACATACATCCAGTAAAAAATCATGGTGAGTATCGATGTTCCTAAGGATACCAAAATTTGTTTTTCTTTTTGTTCCATAATCGTGGTGTGTTTTAAATTTGACGTTAAAGATTATGGACACAAAGATAAATATATTTTACACAATGTCAAATAAAACATACATGATGTCGAATAAAATATACGCTTAGACTGAATTGGAAAAATTAAAATGAACGGGAATGTCTTCTTTTTTAGCTAGTACAGAAGATTTTGTTCTTGGAAAATAATTTAATACTATGGGCCGAATTTATTGAAGGTATTCAATTTTTACCGTGAGTTCAGCACTTAATGCATTCAATGAAGCCTCCCATTTTGTTTTTACATTCTCCCCCGATTTACGGTAAAGGCCATCGGTGAATTTAAAACGATTGGTTGATATGTATTCCTTCATATTCAGGCTGCTGGTGTCGATAACAAAGGTTGAAACCTTAATGTGCCCGTCGCTGTTGCAATCGACAGAATTCACACTTGGAATGTCAATGCCGGTGCGCAACTCAGTGTTGTCGATGTTAAACTGTTGGCAGCCCTTACAACTAAAAATATATTTCGAAAGTCCGACACAACCACCCATGAAGAGGAGAAGAAACGCTACAATAATTGCCAGTGAGATGAATATTTTTTTTAACATGGGAATTGAATTATTTATCTGAGAACGTTGGCTTGGTCAAGCTTATTGCAAATTCTTCAATGAGAATATTTCAGGCTGGAAATTTTCCAATCTTAATGTTAAAGGTCATGTCATTGAATTATTCAATTCGAAATCCTATTTTTGGTTAGCTAAGCTATATTAACCTATGAAAACAATTCTAAATTTCTTGTTTCTTCTTCTTTTTCTCCTTAACCAGCTTCATGCACAATGGTCAGTACAAGGAGATAGAATTAAAACCCAATGGGCTGAAACCATCAATGTAGAAAACGTGTTGCCCGGGTATCCTCGTCCACTAATGGAACGCAGTGAATGGATGAACCTGAATGGACTTTGGAATTATGCGATACGTCCGCTGGGTGAAAATGAACCAGGCAACTACGACGGTAAAATACTGGTTCCTTTTGCCATTGAATCGAGTCTTTCAGGTGTGATGAAAGAATTGGGAAGTCAAAACGAGTTGTGGTATCAACAAAATATTGTCATTCCATCAGCCTGGAAAAACAAAAATATATTGCTTCATTTTGGAGCTGTAGACTGGAAATGCGACGTGTTTCTTAACGATATAAAAATAGGAAGTCATACCGGTGGTTATACTGCGTTCAGTATTGATATCACGCCTTATTTGCATGAAGGAAAACAGAAATTAGTCATAAGAGTATGGGACGGAACAGATGAAGGTTATCAGCCACATGGAAAACAAGTGAGTAAGCCAAACAGTATTTGGTATACTGCAGTATCGGGGATTTGGCAAACGGTTTGGTTAGAACCTGTAAATTCAAAATACATTACCAATGTTAAAACCACCTCAAATATTGACAGGCAAAGCTTACATGTTGAAGTAGAAACAGAAAAGTGATCAAGTTGGAAGAAGACAGGGTGCGAGCCATTAATTTGGAGGTTATTAATTCATTGAATGAATAACTTCAATTTGAAAGTGAATAAGAGAACAAAATGAATTCTGAAATACTCACTGGTTCTTATATGTAGTCGTTAAAATGGTTTATTAGCGGTCAATCATTTTGGCACTGCCCTCGGAATAACGTTCTCCGGCCACTTTGATTTTTGAAGCGGCCACTTCAATTTCAGCTAGATCATTTGCTGAAAGTTCAAGAGCCGTTGAGGCTAGATTTTCTTCCGTAACGAGTATTCACTTTGCAAGGCCGTAACCGGTTGCTCGGCATGTGCTTTACGAATGTTTTTGACGCCTGCCTCTGAAAGACCAAAATGTTTCATTTTCCCTTCTTTGATCAGGTCTTTTACCGTACCTGCCACATCTATTCTACAGTTTCTTATTTAGCCTTCGACCATCAGCATTCTAGCTTCTTCCTGTAAAATAGAAGGCAACTGAATTTTGCGTCGTTCAATACTGAGCAACCAATAACGTATTTCGTGGGTTTGTAAGGTGTAAAGTACTTCCCTGAATTCATCTATTTGAGAATCGGTATAGTCGCATTCCGAAATATTTTTATAGGCATCCAGTTCTTCATCTTCGTAGTATTCGATGCGGTTTTCGTCCATTTTTATTTCATCGTACTCGCATACTTCATGTGCCCCGCAGCAGTCAGATGCAGGTGCCGATGGCTGAAAAGTTTTTTTGTTTTCTTTTGCCTTTTTTCGATTTTCAATGTAGAGCAGCACCACGGCAACCACCACGAAACATCCCAACACAATTGACAGTACTATTTCCATCGTGCAAAAGTAGAAAAAGCTTTAAAAAATATTCGTTTAACAAGCTTTTTTAACACGAATGATTTTGTTGAATTTACTTCGATACTTTAATTCGACTCCACCACTTTTGCACCTTTTCTTTTAAAATTAACAGAAGCTCTTTCCCCAAAAAAAACAGAGAACCGTAAAATAATACTTCACCTAAGATAAAAACGGCCACAATCAAACCTGCCGTTTGGGGCTTGGACGTTTCGAATTGGGAGCCCAACCACGCTCCAATCAAAGGTGATCCCGGAATTAAAACATAGCTGAATAGTTGTACCACAAACATTGCTTTTTTAAAAGGAGTATTCACAAGATCTCTAATGGTTCGGCTCATACATTGAATGTTTACTTTTTTCCAAAATACAATTATTAAGTATAAAAACAACAAATCGTGCAAGGCTGGAGTTCTTTGGGAATAAAAAGGAGTTTCAATTGTTACCTTTTATTCGAAATGAATTAAATTGTCGCGTAAATTGAATTTTTGAAAAGACAGTGAACCATTCGAACTTAAAAATCAAGGTGAAATTCAGCAACTTCATTTATAAAACACTATTCATCGTTTTGCTCTTTTGGAGTGATTTGGTGTTTGGGCAATACAATCTGCGTCCCAATATTGTTCACTTTTCGCGTCAAAGTTACAAGGCCTCGGAAAAGAACTGGGCGGTTGATATTGATCGGTCCGGCTTTATTTATTTTGGGAATAATAGTGGCTTATTGCAATTTGATGGGGAGCGATGGGAATTGTTTCAGCTACCTGAAAAGACCATTATTCGTTCGGTTAAAGTAAGCGCTGATGATAAAATATACACCGGTGCCTATGAGGAATTTGGCTATTGGCAAAGGGACCAATATGGAATTTTGAACTATACTTCATTAAGCGAAGGTATTGCAAGTGAAATGCATAACGACGAAATCTGGAAGATTGCTTTTGATGAGGATAAGGTGATATTTCAATCATTTAATAACTTGTATGTTTGGGACGGAACTACGGTTAAAATGGTACCCGATACTCCATTTTTGTTGTTTTTACAAAAAGCCAATGATCAACTTTTTATTCAGGGTATTTCCAGCGGTATTTTTTCAATGGCTAACGATAGTCTGTTACGTATCGATGGATCTCAGTTATTCGATGACAAAAATGTACGAACCATTTTGCCCTATTCAAGTACCGAAGTTTTAATGTGTTCGGCCCTTTCAGGAATATACAAATACGATGGGCATAAGTTTTCGTATTGGGATAGTCCCATAAGTGAACAATTAAAAGGTGCCGATGTCAACACGGGGCTGGTGATCAATGACGATTTATTTGCCATTGGTACCTTGTTTCGTGGTATCTTCATTTTTAACAAGAAGGGAGATGTGGTTCGTCAAATTAATGTGGAGGACGAACTGGGTAGTAATACCATTTATGACATCAACATTGATCCCGATGGGAATTTGTGGGTTGGGATGGACAAAGGGATTAGCTTTATTAAGTTTGATACTCCTGTAAAACTTTTTGTCGACAAAACAGTGTCAATGGGTTTGGTTTACGACGTTTGCGAATTTAATCAACAACTATACATTGGAACCAATCGAGGCCTGTTCACCACCAAAATTGATGCGAATTTTCCGGAATCATTCAACTTTTCGCAACTTCAAGCCATTGATGAATTGGCCGGGCAGGTGTGGAACATTGAAGTGATCGACAATTTTGTTTTTTGCGAACATTCCAACGGGACCTATCTGCTGAATGGTAATCGGGCAAAAAAAATATCGGATTACAACGGCGCCTTGAAAATGAAGGAGTTTGAATACAATGGTGAGCGATTGATTCTGCAAAGTACTTACGCAAACCTGGTGTTGTATAAAAAAGACTCTGTAAGCCGTCAATGGTTTCCCAGTCATCGAATTGAAGGTTTCCATGAACCTAGTAAGAACTTCGAAATTGATGAATTTGGTAACATTTGGGTGAGTCATTTACAAAAAGGAATATACAAACTGACCCTTTCGAATGATCTGAAAAGTGTTCAATCCCAAACATATTTTAACAAGGATTCCGGACTTCCTGCCGAGCACAATGTAAATGTGTTTAAGGTGAAAAACCGAATTGTATTTACTACCGGGGCTGGTTTGTATGCCTACGATAATTTGAAAAATGAAATCGTTCCCTTCGATTTGTACAATGTTCAACTGGGAGAATTTAAAAATGCGAAATCTATTTTTCCTGCCAGCAATCATTCCTATTGGTTCTTGCTCAATGAAATAGCTGCTTTGTATGAAATTACCAACGATTCCATGCGTCAACAAAAACAGATTAGCTTCGACTTTGCCGATGCTGTTTTAGTGGAATATTATGAGCAAATATCTCAAGTGACGCCATTATACAGTATTGCTTGTTTAACCAATGGGATTGGAGTTATTGCCACGGGGAAGGAGGAGAACGGGAAGAATCAACATGGTCCAACAATAACAAACATCGAAGTTTTTGACAAGAACAATAGTGCTCGTTTTCTGCCTTTAAGGTCGAACGATAAAGTGCATGTTCAACCAACGGAAAATCGTTTGAGCTTAGAATTCACTGCCTTTAACTACCACGAAGGGGGAATTGTGTATAAAACTAAACTTTCAGGAATTGATGCCGATTGGATCATTTCAACAGTACCAATGCGAACTTTTGAGCGACTACCTCAAGGTCAGTATACTTTCGAGTTAGGAATGGTAACCGCAAATGGTTCCGATCAACCTTCTGTTTCATACCGTTTTACTGTACTTCCTCCATGGTATTATACCCGTTTGGCTTATATCATGTATGTGATTTTTATTATTTCAATTGTGGTATTTGTGCGCATTTATATGGTGCTTAAATTAAAGAAACACATTGATGTGGTGCGACACGATCAACAGCTTGAATTGGAAAATGAACAGCGTTTGCATCACCAACGTATTGTGGAATTGGAAAATGAAAAATTGCAAACCGAAATTGAATTTAAAAGCCAGCAATTGGCAGCAATGACCATGACCACAATCAATAAAAATGAAATCCTTTCGGCAATTAAAAAAGTGATTGACATTCAAATGGATGAACTGGGTTCGCGCTTTCCCAAAAAGAATTACCTCGAAATTGTAAATGCCATAGACAAGTTTCTTTCAGATGATGATTGGGCCACTTTCGAATCGAATTTTGACCGTGCGCATCAGGATTTTTTCAACCGTTTAAAGCAGCAATTTCCTGACCTTACACCGGGTGACATTAAACTGTGTGCTTATCTTAAAATGAATTTGGCATCGAAAGAAATTGCTCATTTGTTAAACATTTCCATACGAAGCGTCGAAGTACATCGTTATCGCATACGGAAAAAACTCAATTTGGCCCCTGTCGAAAACCTGGTTGAATACCTCATGGCATTCTAAAATGCCTCTTTCGGGTTCTAACCTTTTATTTAAACCCTATATTTTAAAGCATAATTGTCTTAATTTTTGAGAATCTATTACATTTTATTCTTTCCGACAACTACTTTTTTCTAGAAATTAAATAGAAAATGATATGTGGTAAGGATCATTCATTTAGTTAGTTGTAATGCATTTGGTTTTTCGTGTATGGGTGTTGTTGTGTTGCGTTTTGTTGTGGCGAAAAGCGTATATACCTATAATATTAGCCTTTCAATTGTGCTCACTATAAATTTGATCCCACAACTAAATCTAATTTTTGCTCGTCATGAGCCACTAATTCATTTTGAATGATTAAACCAAAGAATCTTCAGCGGGCTATATTAGCGGGGTGTTTGTTCATCCCTGTACTTTTGTTGGTGGCTTGCACTAAAAATAATCCCGATCCTATAATAGAAGTTGAATTGGAGAAGGACCAAAGCTTCTTTCCTGAAAACACACTGCCGGCACTGGATGAATTGCATCACCGTACGGTAAATTATTTCTGGGATACCGGCGTAAATGGTGGCTCAGATTCGAATTCAGGAATGGCAGGCGAAGGAGCCGATCGAAAAAATGCACTGGCTGCAGGAGGAACCGGTTTTGCTGTTATGGCCATCATCTCAGGAGTTGATCGTGGGTGGATCGATCGAAATGAAGCAGCCCTGCGTATGCAAACCCTGGTTCGATTTTTAGGAAAAGCCGACCGCTTTAAAGGCGCCTGGGCACATTGGACTTCTCCTACCGGAAAAGCCTTGCCATGGGGCAGCCGGACCGGAGGCGATTTGTTGGAAACCTCACTTTTAATGCAAGGTCTGATCATGGTGCGGGAATATTTCGATGGGGCAGATGCCATTGAAACCGAAGTCCGGGATTCTATCAACAGCTTTTATTCTGCAATTCAGTTCAGTTCGTTTACCAAAGGAACGCAATCATTATACTGGTCGTGGTATCCACCTCAAAACGGGGCAGGAGAAGTTTACGAATTGCCCATTGGTGGTTACAACGAAGCATTGGTAGCCTACATTTTAGCCATAGGCGCACCAAAGAATGCCATTCCGGGGAGTTTTTATCAAACCGGCTGGTACAGGAATGGCAGCATTGTTTCTGCAAAAAATAATTTTGGTTACGAAACGCCGGTTGGTAATCCATACAACATGCCCATGTTCCTGTCGCATTATTCCATGTTGAGTTTGAACCCACAGGAAATGCAGGATACTCACATGTTCTTCTGGGATTATTCGGTGAAACATACCATGATCAATCGTCATTATTGTGTGCACCAATCCAGTGGTATGGGATACAGCGAAAGTATATGGGGCCTCACTGCCAGTTACAGTGTCGATGGTTATTCGGCCCATTCACCGGGAAACGATTTAGGTGTAATTTCTCCTACAGCAGCCATTTCATCGATGCCCTTTACTCCCTATTACAGCATGCAGGTGCTTTTTGGATTAAAAGATAAGTATCCTGAAATGTACAATGATTATGGCTTTTACGATGCTTTCAGTCCATCAACGGGGTGGCAGTCAAAACGTTTTTTGGCGATCGATCAGGGGCCAATGCCTGCCATGATTGAAAATTATCGAAGTGGTTTATTGTGGAACTTGTTTATGAATGCTCCTGAAATCAAAAAAGGATTGTTGGCAGCAGGTATTCATGAACCTGAGTTATCCACCGGATTTGGGTATTCAGTGGCCGATGTGACCAACGATTGCGTGGATTTAATGATGCACCCCGATCAGGGAGACTATCAGATCAAATTTTTTTTGGAGGAAGGACAGCAAGTTGAATTTATCCTACAGGATCAGCTAGGCAAAACTCCCATTATTTTGGCTGAAGAGCAAAACTATCCGGCAGGCGAAAACGAACTGCATTTTTCCTGGCAGGAGGGGATGTATACCGGCGATTTTATGCGACTGATAATGAATACCACTGTCGGTTACAATTATATGAAAGTGATTTTACATTGAAATTTACCGATGAATGATTAGAACTAAACTTCTTAAAACTAATTTAATATGATAAAAAAAATCTTTTTGCTCATGGGGCTCATTTTGTTCGTAGGAACAATATGGGCACAAAAATTGACCGTATCGGGTGTCGTAACCGGTGCTGATAACGGCTTAGGTGTTCCGGGAGTTAGCGTTGTAATTAAAGGTTCAACGCAGGGAACAGTGACCGATATTGACGGAAAGTATTCGATTCAGGCTACCGGTGACGACATTCTGATATTTAGTTTTATTGGACTGGAAACTCAGGAAGTTGCTGTGGCGAATAAATCAAGTATCAACGTTTCGTTGAAGGAGTCAACCGAAATGGTCGACGACGTGATTGTGGTCGGTTACGGTAAGTTAAATGTTAAAGATTTAACCTCTTCCATCACCACTGTTAAAAGTGATGATATTATAAAAACACCAACAGGACAAGCCATGCAAGCCTTGCAAGGGAAAGTGGCCGGAGTGCAAATCATCAGCAATGGTGGCCCTGGTAATTCACCAACCATTAGAGTGCGTGGAATTGGATCCTATCCTGGCAGTAACAACGAGGCACCACTTTATGTGGTAGATGGCGTTTTCTACGACAACATTGATTTTATGAATACAGCTGACATTGCCACAATGTCTGTTTTGAAAGATGCTTCGGCTTCGGCTATTTATGGGGTACGTGCTGCAAATGGGGTAGTATTGATTGAAACCAAATCGGGGTCGTCGAACCAAAAGGCCAACATTGAATACAACGGTTACTACGGTTATCAAATGGCACAGAACGTGTTGAAGATGGCCAATGCCGAACAGTTTACCACCATGGCATTGGAGTCGGGTTCAAAAGCCGATGCCGATTTTATTCAAAATGCCATGCAACGATTTGGTCGTAGCCGCATCAACCCAAATGTTCCCGATGTAAATACCGACTGGTACCAGGAAATTATGCGGCCTGCAGCCATGCAGAACCACAGTTTGAATGTTTCTGGCGGAGATAAAAAAACAACCTATTCATTGGGAACGAGCTATTTTTCTCAGGATGGTATTCTGGATATGAAAAACGAATACGAACGTTTAAACCTTCGTGCTAAAATCGATTATAGTGCAAACGACTGGCTAACAGTTGGTGGTAATATGATTTTCAGCAATGCCACTAAATATGGTGAAGAGGGCAGTGCCTGGAATCAAGCCTATTTTGCAATTCCTATTTTACCTGTTTATGATGCAAGTAATTTAGAAGCAACGCCAATCGACTTTGCCAGTGCACAAAATATAGGATACCGAAGTGGTCAAAACCCATTTCCGGCATTAACTTTTAACGAGCATCGGACTCAAATTCGGAAAATGCTGGCCAACTTTTACCTGAAAATTGATTTTGACAAGCACTTGTCGTTTAAAACAAGCTACAATCATAGTTTCACCGATTTAAATAACCGACATGTTTATTTGCCCTATTACATCACTACCAACTTCCAACGAGCCGATGCTTCCCTTAGTAAAAGTGTAGAAACTTATTCATCACAGTTTTTCGACAATACTTTAACCTACACCAATCGTTTTGGAAACCATAATTTGGTGGCCATGGTCGGAACTTCGTACCGCGATGAAGCTGCCAGCATGCTGGGGGCTCAGGGATTAAATTTTCCGGTCGATCAGGAACAAGCATGGTACATCAACCAATCGGAAACAAAACCTGTCGACGGTGTTTGGGACAATGGAATGCATCAGTATGGCTTATCCTACTTTGGACGTGTTTCGTACAATTACGACGACCGTTATTTGTTGTATGCTACCATGCGTGCCGACGGTAGCTCGAAGTACCAGCAAAAGTGGGGTTATTTTCCAACCATTGGCGCAGGATGGGTGCTTTCAGAAGAAAGTTTCATGGATAATGTTGATGTAGTAGACTTCTTAAAATTAAGAGTCAGTTGGGGGCAATTGGGCAACGATAAAATCCAGGCCAGCGATGGCGCTACAACAACAGATATCATTACTACTGCCATCAACGATCATTTAGTTTCAGGCACAGTAACTTCCAGTACTTTTTCATCGTTGGTATGGGAAGTAACAGAAGAAGCCAATGTGGGAATCACTTCACGATTATTGAAAAACCGCTTGTCGATTGATGCTGACTATTACATCCGCGATACAAAAAATGCGGCCATTTATGTTACCATTCCTTCCATTGGCACCAGAGTACTCAAAAATGTTGGTGTGATAAGGAATAGCGGTTTTGAAATGGCCATGAATTGGACCGATAACGTTTCACGAGACCTCAGTTACAACATTGGTATGAACATCACTACATTAAAAAACGAAGTAATGGATTTGTACGGACAACCCTATATTGATGGAGGAATGGCTGAATTCCGCCAACGTTCGATGGTTGGCGAACCTTTATTGGCCTTCTTTGGCCGCGAAGTGATAGGGGTTTATCAAAATGAAGCGGAAATTTTGGCCGATCCGGTGGCATTGGAAAACAAATTACAACCCGGAGATTTTAAATACAAGGACCAAAATGACGATGGGATGATTGATGATGACGACCGGGTGATATTGGGCTCCTATTTCCCCAATTTTATGTACGGCGCAAATCTGGCCATCAACTATAAAAGTTTTGAATTGTCGGCCAGTTTGATGGGACAAATGGGAAATAAAATTTTGAACCGTAAACGCGGTGAGCTCATTTGGACCAACGACGGGAACATCGATGCCGATTTAGCCATCAATCGTTGGCATGGTGAAGGGACTTCCGATCAATATCCGTCATCAGCAGGATTACGCAAAGGCTGGAACCAAAAAATGAGCGACTATTTTGTGGAAGATGGTTCGTTTTTCAGGGTTCAAAATGTTCAGGTGGCTTATAAACTGAATGACAAAAAGCTAATGGGACTTAGTTTTCCTGCAATGCGCATATCCCTGACTGCAGAACGTCCTTTGACTATTTTCAAATACAACGGATTTAGTCCGGAAGTTGCCGATGGTATCGATACCCAAACGTATCCTATTCCTGCAGTTTACACCATTGGGCTCAACCTTAAATTCTAACATAAAAACTGATGATTATGAAACGTATAAAATATAAATCACCCTTCGTCGTTGTACTGCTTGTCTTATTCTTGCTTTCTGCGTGCCACGATGTACTGGATGAGCCGGCCGAAAACAGATCGTTTACCGGTGAAACCGATTACACCCTTTCAGAGAATATGATTCTTCCTGTACTTGGTGCTTATGCTGAATTTTATGCTCGCGGCTGGGAAGACTTTCCGCTAATTGCTGTAAGGGGCGATGATGTGAATGCCGGTGGTTTAGGCGACCAACAAGACTACGCCGAAACCGATAAATTTGCTTACAATAAAGACTACTGGATGTACAATTCAGTATGGCAGAATTTCTACAAAGACATATTTACAGCACATTCGGCCATGGAACAAGTGGAGTTGTACCGCGAAGCAGGAGCAAATTCTGCATTGGCCGATCAGTACATTGCTGAAGCCAAAGTGCTTCGTGGCTACCTGCTTTTCAACCTTTCACGCGTTTGGGGTTCGGTATTCATTACCTCCAGCTCCGATCCATCGGATTTATTGGTGGCTGAAACAAGTTCGAAGGACGAAGTGATGGCTCACATTTCAGCTCAGATGGATGAAGCAATTGCTGCTTTGCCCGATATGAATCCCAATCAACGTGCCGATATTCCGGGAGGAGTCACTAAGTACACGGCATTGGCCATTAAAGCTCTGGCGAATTTAGAATTGAAGAACTATCAGGCGGTTGCCGATGCCACAGGTCAAATTATCAGTTCGGGTAAATACACACTTGAATCCGATTATTATGAGTTGTTTAAAATACCCGGAAAGTTGAATTCCGAAAATATACTGGAATTACAGTATTCCGATTTTGGAACGGGCTCAGGGGACAACATCAGTTATTTGTTTGCCTTTTTTGGACCACAGGGTTGGACGCCTAAAGTGGCTGGTGCTGCCAGTGGTTGGGGCTTTTACGAACCCAGTATGAAATACATTAAATTTATGTTGGATCGTGGCGAAACAACGCGTTTGGAAACCAGCGTCATCTTCACCAATCGGGGTATTGAAGCGCTTAAGGAAGATGCAAAGTACGCCACCTTGCCGGCATGGATTTCGAATGTTACTCCAAGTGGCGATGCTTTTAGCGACTATGCGCGGGCTATGTTTGCCAGTGGAAAACACTACTTGCCATCGGATGAATTGACCGAAGGACGAACCGAATACGGGACCAACAAAAACATGACTTGCATTCGTTATGCCGAAATTTTATTGATGTATGCCGAAGCACTGACACAAGGAGCTAGCAATAATGCAATGACAGCCGATCAAGCTGTAAATGCCGTTCGGACAAGGGCGGGGTTGGGAGCTTTGTCAGGGGTAAACAATCAACAGGTGATGGATGAAAAATTTGCTGAATTGGCCATGGAATGGGGAACTCGATATTATGATATGGTTCGTCTCGAAAAATATAACGAGTTGAATTACGACGGTCGCACCTTCAACGAAAATTTGATCTTCTTGCCATATCCTCAAAATCAGGTGGATTTGTTGCCGGTATTGGGAAAAACTAAATAGTGTAAAATTTAAAACTAATAGAACATGAAGCTATTCAAATATATTATACTAATGCTAATGGCTGCCTTTTTGGTTACTTCCTGTAACGAAGGCATCGATCCCATCAGTAAAGTTGATCCGGGTGTTGATGAAACTGCACCTCAAATCACGGTGAAGAGTCCTAAGGCTGGCCTTGAGGTGAAATCAGAAGAGGAAATTGATACCCTGATTATCCAGTTTGTTGTGACTGATGATATCGAAATTGGTTCGATTACAGTGTCTTTGGATCAAACAGAAATCGCTTCCTACAATGAGTTTTTGGATTACCGTCGTTACGTGGGCGAAATTATCTATGATCAGCTCAAAGTTGGAGACCATGTATTGACCTTCAAAGCCAGCGATTTGGAAGGAAAGAATACTTCCTTTGATGTCCATTTTTCTAAGACTTCAGCGTACATGGCTTACGTACCTAAATACAATGGTGAAATTTTTTACATGCCATTCGATGGCGATTATCGTGAATTTAATAGTGGCAGTAAGGCAACAGTGGTTGGTACACCTGAATTTGCAGGGGAGAGCCTTTTGGGCGATGATGCTTATAAAGGAGCAACTGATTCCTATCTGAGCTATCCCGCAAGCAGTTTAACCGGCAATGAGTTTTCTGCAGCCATGTGGATCAAACCCAACGCCATGCCCGATCGTGCAGGTATTCTAACGGTTGGACCAGAGGATACAGCTAATCCTGGAGCCGAGAATATACGAACCAGTGGATTCCGCTTTTTCCGTGAAGGTAGTGCCACAGAGCAACGTTACAAACTGAATGTAGGTACCGGCGATGCCGAAACCTGGAACGACGGCGGGGTGATTGATCCTTCGAAAAACGAATGGGTGCACCTGGCTTTCACCATTTCCGATACGAAATGTACCATCTATATCAATGGAATCATGCAGATGGAATCCGATTTGGCGAATCCTATTTCCTGGGCCGATTGTAATGATCTCTCCATCATGTCGGGTGCTCCGCACTTCTCTGGTTGGAGCCATTTATCCGATTTAAGCTATCTGGATGAATTGCGTTTATTCAATAAAGTCCTGACGATGGATGAAATTCAATCCATGATTGCCGACGAATCTGGTATTGTTGTGGTGAATGAAACAAAATTCGATGGCGAAATATTCTATCTGCCCTTTGATGGTGACCTAAGCGACAAAGATGGAGATAAAGTCGTCACCATGTTAGGCACAGCTAGTTTTGCCGGCGAAGGATACCTTGGTGGTAATGCCTATCGTGGAGCGACCGATGCTTATTTGGAAGTTTCAAGCGATGGTTTGTTGAACAAGGAAATGAGCGCTACTTTCTGGTACAAGCCCAACGCTGTTCCTGAACGTGCCGGCATTTTGACTTCAGGACCTGAGGACACTGATAATCCGGGAGCTGAAAACTTACGCACCAGTGGGTTCCGTTTTTTCCGTGAAGGAAGTGCAACTGAGCAACGTTTTAAATTGAATGTGGGTACCGGTGATGCTGAAACCTGGAACGACGGCGGAGTGATTGATCCTTCTTTAAATGAATGGGTGCATTTGGCCTTTACCATTTCTACAACTAAATGTGTTATTTATATCAATGGCGAATTGGCCTTGGAAGCTGATATGGCTGCGGAAATGTCTGCTGCCGGGTGCTCCACCCTTTCCATTATGTCAGGGGCACCTCATTTTACGGGCTGGGATCATCTCTCTGATTTGAGCGATATGGACGAATTGCGATTTTACAACAAGGTATTGTCTAAAGAAGAAATTCAGGCTGTAATGAATGCGAAATAATTCAACCTTGATACACTCGAAAAATCTGTCTGTTTTTACCCTAAACCCTAAAGGGAACAGTCAAATTTTTCTCCAGACACCCTTTAGGAAAGGGGTAAATCAGGATAAAAATCGGCTTTAAGGCATAATCTGTCAAAGTAGAACAAATTTGAAAAGGGAAGGGCAACTTGTATAAAAATTCATTTGCCTAAAGAAATGAAACAGGAGTGATTTTTTACCACAAAGGCACAAAAGCACGAAGTTTTCACAAAGGCTATTCGATAGTTAGCCAGAACTTTGTGTTTCCTTTGAGTCTTTGAGCCTTTGTGGCAAAATTTATTCTTTAGACTTTTAGAAAGCTTTTTAAAAAATAGCAGATATAAATATGTCCGAAAATGTATTTTTTATTGGTTTAGGACCAACAATCAACGCACTAAAAATATTTCGAATGAAACGAGCCATGAGAAGTATCTCACGAACAAGGATGATTACCCCGATAGCTATCGGGGTGGCGAGTTCCATGAGATACCAAAAAATTTAAATTTAATCGAATGAAAAAAATGATTTGGGGGTGCCTTGCTTTCACCTTGATGGTAAGTTGTACCCATACACAAAATAAGAAAAAGCAAGCTTCGGAAATAACATCAGCCTACCAAAGTCTTTCCGAAGAACAGCTGTTGGATACCGTCCAATACCAAACATTTCAATATTTCTGGGATGGCGCAGAACCCATTTCCGGTATGGCCCGTGAGCGGATTCATACCGATAACATTTATCCGCAAACCGATCAGAATGTGGTGACCTTGGGTGGTTCCGGTTTTGGCGTAATGGCCATATTGGTTGGTATCGAACGGGGTTTTATCACGCGCAAACAAGCTTTTCATCGCTATAGGCAAATCGTCGATTATTTGGGAAAGGCCGATCGTTTTCATGGTGCCTGGCCGCATTGGCTCGATGGTCCAAGTGGAAAAGTGACCCCTTTTGGCCAAAAAGACAATGGTGGCGATTTGGTGGAAACCGCTTTTATGATTCAGGGTTTACTTACGGTGGCCGAATATTTTAAAGGGGGAAACGAGGCTGAACAGCAACTGGTGAACGATATTCAAAATCTTTGGAAAGGTGTTGAATGGGATTGGTACACGCAGGGCAAAGACGTGCTCTACTGGCACTGGTCACCCAATTACGGATGGGAGATGAATTTTGCAGTTGGAGGTTACAACGAGTGCCTGATCATGTATGTTTTGGCTGCCTCGTCACCAACTCACCCCATTCGACCTGAAGTGTATCAAAAGGGCTGGGCGCTAAATGGGGCAATTGCTAAGGATACCACTTACTATGGATTGCGCACCATTCTGAATTTTTATGAACACGATGACGATCCAACCGGACCTTTATTTTGGGCCCATTATTCTTACCTGGGACTCGATCCCAAAGGATTAGCTGATCAGTATGCCGATTACTGGAAGCTGAACACCAATCAGGCAATGATTCACTATAAGTATGCCCTGGATAATCCAAAGGGCTACGCCGGATATGGACAAAAACAATGGGGATTCACTTCCAGTTATTCCATGAAAGGTTATGCCGGTCATCGTCCCGGATCTTCCGATTTAGGGGTAATCAGTCCAACTGCAGCTTTGTCATCGTTTCCGTATACACCAAAAGAATCGATGCAATTTTTGAAGTATTTATACACCGAAGCCGATTCGCTGGTTGGTGTTTATGGTCCATACGATGCCTATAGTCAAAGCAAGCATTGGTATTTGCCACGCTATCTGGCCATCGACCAAGGCCCCATTCCTGTGATGATTGAAAACTACCGAACGGGTTTGTTGTGGAACTTGTTCATGAAAAATAAGGATGTAAAAAAAGGATTGCTTCAACTCGGCTTTTCAAGTACTGAGCATTCCTTGGATCAATAAACTATAAAATGAAGATCAAAATTCTGGATATTGTCTTGTTGATTACCTTTCTGAGTGCAGTAATTACTGTTGAGGCACAACAAAAAACCTATTGTAATCCCATCAACATTGATTATGGGTATACACCAATTCCTGGTTTATCGGAGTGGGGGCGTCACCGGGCAACAGCCGATCCGGTTATTGTGACCTACAAGGGCGATTATTACCTTTTCAGTACCAATCAATGGGGCTACTGGTGGAGCAACGATATGCAGAACTGGAACTTTGTGTCACGCAAATTTCTACGCCCGTGGAATACCGGAACCTACGACGAATTGTGTGCTCCGGCCGTTGGAATTGTGGGGGATACGATGATTGTATTCGGTTCGACCTATACCAACGATTTTACACTGTGGATGAGTACCAATCCAAAAGGCAATGAATGGAAACCACTGGTCGATCAATTCGAAATTGGGGGCTGGGACCCCGCTTTTTTTACCGATGACGATGGCCGCTTGTACATGTACAATGGTAGCAGCAATGTTTATCCGATTTATGGAGTCGAATTAAATCGAAAAACCTTTCAAGCCATTGGAACGCGTCGCGAAATGTTTATTCTCCATCCCTGGCGTTACGGTTGGCAGCGTTTTGGTGAACATCAGGACAATACGTTTTTGGATCCCTTTATGGAAGGTGCATGGATGACCAAACACAATGGAAAATACTACCTGCAATACGGAGCACCCGGAACTGAATTTAGTGCTTATGCCGATGGCGTTGCCGTTTCTAATGGTCCATTGGGAAAGCCATACATCGGGCAATTTGAAGATCAGAGCGATCCGATGAGTATGAAGATTGGTGGTTTTGCGCGGGGAGCCGGACATGGTGCTACTTTTCAGGATAACAACGGACATTGGTGGCACGTCAGTACCATCATGCTTTCGGTAAAAAATAATTTTGAACGCAGGATAGGCATTTGGCCTGCCGGCTTTGATGCCGATGATGTGATGTGGTGCAATACTGCCTTTGGCGATTACCCTCATTATTTACCAGTGGCTGGTGAACAAGAAGAACACAAGTATGGTGGAAATTTCGCCGGCTGGATGTTGTTGAATTACAAGAAACCAGTTTTGGTGTCATCTACTTTGGGAGGGCATCATGCCAACAATATTAACAACGAAAATTTCAAAGAATACTGGAGTGCCAAAACCGGCGACAAAGGGGAGTGGATTCAAACCGATCTGGGACGGGCTTCCACAGTGAACTCCATTCAAATTAATTATGCCGATCAGGATGTAGCCGATGATCATTTGGGCAAATGGAATGGTGGCGAACAATACCATCAGTATAGGCTTTATTCTTCTTTGGATGGAAAAAAGTGGGAGATTTTGGTGTACAAAAGCCAGAACCTTACGGATATTCCTCATGAATATGTCGAATTGGAAAAACCCGTGCAGGCACGATACATCAAGATGGAAAACCTGCACATGCCCACGGGTAAATTTGCCATTAGTGGATTCCGGGTGTTTGGCAACGGGAATGGTAATCCACCTTCTGAAGTAAAAACCTTTATGGTATTGCGTACCGAAAAAGATAAACGCAGTGCCTGGATCAAATGGCAAGCGGTTGACGATGCTTTTGCCTACAACATTTACTATGGTATTGCACCGGATAAAATGTACAACTGTGTAATGGTATATGACAATAACGAATACTGGTTCAAATTAATGGACAGTCAGAAAACGTATTATTTTACCATCGAAGCCATTAATGAAAATGGCGTCTCAACCAAGTACCCTTTAGTGCGCGTTGAATAGCCCCGCGTTTTGGAGACTTTGTTAAATAGAGCGTTGAGTAGCCCCGAGTTTCAACTCGGGGAATTATAATGAAAAACGATGTTGAGGCCGATCGGGTTTTTTTAAGATTGTTTGAATGATCTATCGGCCGCATGACCAAATATGAATAGGCCCGGGTTTCAACCCGTGTATGAATTAGCAAGATTAAAATCGTCCGCAGCAGATATCCGATCATTGAATGAATTTTCCTTCGGACGACACAGGTTAAATATACAAAACAGATACAATGCATATTTACAGTCAGTGACGTAGATCTGTCATTGGTAGTGTAACGAGGAATCTTAATAAATTAGTCGGACACTAGTGATAAAAAAAATCAGTTATGAAAAATATAAAATCAACGCAAGCGAGCAAATGTCAAGCGATTGGACAAGTGAAAAGGATACTTAAGGTGCAATATTTGTTGTATTTGCTCGCACTTGTTTTGTTCATGAGCTGTAGCAAGCAGGATATTGAACCGAATAAAATGGACCAATTTGTAGAGGATTTGATGAAGCAAATGACCCTCGATGAAAAAATAGGTCAGCTTAATCTACCCAGCGCTGGTGATATTACTACAGGATCGGCAACAAGTACCGGAATAGGTGAGAAAATAAGAGCCGGTCAGGTTGGTGCATTGTTTAACATCAAAACAGCAGCAAAGATCAGGCAGGTGCAGCGCATTGCAGTTGAAGACAGTCGTTTGAAAATTCCGCTGATCTTTGGAATGGACGTCATTCATGGTTACCAGACTGTGTTTCCCATCCCGCTGGGTTTATCGTGTACTTGGGATATGGATCTGATTGAACGTTCAGCTCGAATTGCGGCCATTGAGGCCAGTGCTGATGGCATTTGCTGGACCTTTTCGCCCATGGTGGACATTTCCCGCGATCCGCGTTGGGGGCGTATGGCTGAAGGAAGTGGTGAAGATCCCTACCTGGGTTCACAAATTGCTGCAGCCATTGTTCGCGGCTATCAGGGGAATTCGCTGGCCGATAGTACCACAATAATGGCCTGTGTCAAACATTTTGCCTTGTATGGCGCTGCCGAAGCAGGGCGTGATTACAACACTACCGACATGAGTCGCCTGAGCATGTACAACGATTATTTTCCTCCATATAAAGCGGCTGTTGATGCCGGAGCCGGAACTGTGATGTCCTCGTTTAACGATGTGGATGGAATACCGGCCAGTGCCAACCATTGGCTCATGACTGAAGTATTGCGTCAACAGTGGGGATTCGATGGTTTTGTGGTCACCGATTATACAACGATTAACGAATTGATTGAACATGGGATGGGATCACTGTCAACGGTTTCTGCCTTAGCCCTGAAAGCCGGTATCGATATGGATATGGTGGGAGAAGGATTTCTTACCACGCTGAAGAAATCATTAAACGAAGGCAAAATCACCGAAATGGATGTTGATGTGGCTTGTCGTCGCATTTTGGAAGCCAAATACAAGTTGGGTCTGTTCGACGATCCATACCGATATTGTGATTTGGAGCGTGCACAAAAGGATATTTTTACTGAAGAGCACCGGAAAGAATCGCGTAAAATTGCCGGCGAATCGTTTGTGTTATTGAAAAATGAGAACCAACTCTTGCCACTTAAAAAGAAACAAACCATTGCCCTTATTGGTCCCCTGGCCAATACCCGTGAAAATATGCCGGGAACGTGGAGTGTGGCTGCCAACTTCGAAGAATCAGTATCGGTAATGGATGGATTAAAAAATGCGCTTGGCAACGATGCCAAAATTTTATATGCAAAAGGCTCCAATGTGGTCAGCGATCCTGAACTGGACGCCCGTATAAGTGTTTTTGGAAAATCCACTCAACGCGACAGCCGTTCCGAAGAGGAAATGATTGCCGAGGCGGTAAAAATTGCCCGTCAGAGTGATGTGGTCATTGCAGCTGTAGGCGAAGCGGCTGAGATGAGTGGAGAATGTACCAGCAGGTCGAACATTGATTTACCCGAATGTCAGCGAAATTTATTGAAAGCCTTGCTGGAAACAGGAAAACCTGTGGTGATGGTATTATTCACGGGTAGACCCTTAACTTTGAAATGGGAAGACGAGTATGTCCCTGCCATTTTAAACGTTTGGTTTGGTGGTACTGAAGCTGGCGATGCCATTGCCGATGTTTTATTCGGTGATGTTAATCCTTCAGGAAAACTAAGTGCGACTTTCCCCCAGAATATTGGACAAGTTCCCATCTATTACAACCATAAAAACACGGGGCGCCCATTGCCTGATGGAGCCTGGTTCAAAAAATTCCGTTCCAATTACCTCGATGTATCGAACGATCCGCTTTACCCTTTCGGATACGGTTTAAGTTACACCACTTTCTCGTATGGTGACATTCAAGTTAGTTCAAATACACTGAAAGGCGATCAAACCCTCACCGTTTCTGTGCCGCTTAGCAACACTGGTTCAGCAGTTGGGAAAGAAGTGGTTCAGCTTTATATCCGCGATTTGGTGGGATCGGTTACCCGCCCGGTAAAGGAGCTAAAAGGTTTTCAAAAGATTGAACTACAACCCGGTGAAACCAAGACTGTTGCTTTTGAAGTGAGCTCCAACGATTTGAAATTCTACAATTCCGATTTGGTCTACGACTGGGAATCCGGTGATTTCGAAATTATGGTTGGCGGCAATTCACGTGATGTGAAGACGGTAAAAGTGAATTGGGAGAAGTAGGGCCAAGATGCTAGGTCCTTGATGCTGGTTGCTGCCCGCCCGGATGACGCCAGTCGGACGGGGTTGCTGGTTCAAGCTTGATGCCGACTTTCGTTGCCGATCATTTCTTATTCCTATTTACAAGCTTACTGCTGTTTCTGATCATAAAATATTCAAGGGGATTATTGATGAAATCTTTTATTGAATGAATAAATAAACGAGGAATTAATGAAAATTTTGCGCCTCTTGATTTTAATGCAAGTAATAAGGTAATTGAAAAACTGACTATAAGATTTGTAAATCCAATTAGCATTATTCCTATTAATGCTTTGATTATAGTTACAACATCAAATGGTAGACTCATAACAGAATAGCCAACATATGAGGTGCTAAAGGCAATATGTCGTATATCGATTGATAGTGGAGCTATATAACTTAAAAGGAAAGCACTACCAAGAAAAATACCGAGACTTAAATTGCCAATAAGGTTCCCTCCTTTGGTTTTAACAAAATTTGCTAAAAACGTGCTTTTCAGAAACAACCTACTATTAGCTATCCGATAAGCAGTTTTCGATGCTACCACTTTGTTGTCAATGTAGCCGGAAATTAAACCTGAAAGGGCAAGGAAGAGACCTGCGGTAGCGGCATAGCCAATTAATTGAATACTTGGCATAACACCTTTCATCAGATATGCAGGGTCAATGCCCAACGAATTTTCCAAACCAAACAATTGAAAAATCTTAAAGATGATACCAGCAAATAGGAGTGCCATTATAAAATTACCTACTAAGGAAATAAATTGACTGCTCAGTGCCTTTTTTATCAGGCTTACAATTTCTTTTATAGAATCAAACTTCAAATCGTCATTTTTATCGATATTCTTTGCAATGGTGGATGCAGTCATGGCCGGCTGTTTTGTAGCAATTATACCTCCCATTTGTTTAACCAAAATAAAGCAGATGGCGTAATTTAAACTAGTGATAAAAGCATACGCTAAAGGTTCTGATTTATATGTTCCCAGATATATTTTAAAGAGTGCAAAAAATGCGATAAGCGCACCGCCAAGCATCGATTTGTATAAAAAACGCCAGTACTCTTGCCTGGTTTCTGCAATGTACTTTTCTCCTTTACCGGAAGTGTGTTCTACTACTTCGAAGATTAACAAATCAAAATGCCTTACAATAAATATCCTTAAGCTGTCTTTTTCTTTACAATACTTAATGTGTTTTTTTAAAATTTCTTCCCAAAGGGTCACCGAATTAAGATTTATCTTTAAATCAAGCAATTCTTTTACCCGATGTATATATTCCAAAATCCTTCTCGTAACAATAGTTAAGTGAAGGCTAACGCCGATTATACTTTTGAATCTTCTTAATGAAAGAATATTATTTTCAATGGCATCCAAAATGGTAATCAGATCATTAACTTTATGAGAATCCTTACTCTCAAGTTCAATCATTTGAGAGAGTAGCATTTCAAAGGAATCGCTTTCTAATTTGAGTAACTTGAATTTATGGCTGATGTCATTGTCGAGTCCAAATGCGGCTATTTTTGAACATAGTGCTTTAATACTTAAATCAAGTTCTTTGGGTATTTCACTATTGTAAATATTTTTAAAATCAATTGAACTGATTATAGAATTAATATCCTTCTTGTTTTTTAATAACAAAAAATCAATGGTCCCTTCCTCTGGAACGGATGGAAGAATTTTTTTAAATACTCTGCTTACAAATCCTGAACTGAATCCATAATCATCCATTAGAGAGTACTTTGTGAAAAATGAATAGAAGCTTAGATTCATATTATTTTTATAGGTTGTTTGCACTTGCAGTTTAACTTAGATCCACCAAAATAAGCTGTTCTAAAATAGCGGTTTTCTGGCAATTTCGATGTCGGCTTTTATTTCTTCTTCCAACTTATCCCAATCGAATAGACCATGCATGGCAATAGTCATTTTGATGTATTGCGTATCCAATACTTTTGAATACTTCTGCCAGTTCAATAGCGCACGTTCCAATTCTGAAATAGCTAAATTTTTATATTTTTCATCTTTTGATTCTCGTGAAAACTTAAGGTATACAGCCCCACGTATTTTTGCAGCATAATAATTACCTAAATAAGCCATAGCCTTAATATCGCCAATGGTTTCAGTTAATTCCATATCATCATTACCTGATATCTCTTTCATGAATTGCAAAGCCGTTTTTGAAAATAATTCTAAACTATCTGCAACTTGAAATGGGGTAGTGCCCTCCGTTTTTTTATTTGTAAAAACCGTCTCGGCATAATCCTTAATGGTAATTAAGTCGCTAAATGGCATAACCGGAGCATCAATAAAATCATTGATATCATGATATCCCGCAATAGCAACACCATAGCCTGTACTAATTCCAGCTTCAGGCCACCATAAATAATCCCACGCAAACCAGTGAAATTTGTTAACTAAAGGAACAATTTTGGATGCAGCCTGCCAGGCCTTGTACAGTGTGTCGCCGGGTGTGGTTGGGAACCGGTTTTTTAGCAGCCCCTTTAATAAATCTGTTGAAGTTTCCGGATCGTAACCCAAGCGTCCCCACAGTAAAAAGCTGTACCAATGTTTCTCATTCTCTAGCATTCGTGGCGATAATGGATTTTTGCTGATGCTTTCGCGTCCCCATGCATATCTGTCGGAACCCAGGTAATACCCCGCAGTTTTTCCGCCCTTGGGAAAGTTTAGTATAAATTGTTTTACATACTCAGGGTCTCCCCAACGTAAATTATAGATGTCGTCGTTTCGAATATTCCACCAAGTTGCCATTTTTTCGGGTAATTGGGGTAAAAGCTCCTTTTCGGCAAAGGGAGGATTATAAGCAGCGTATATTCTGGCACGGGCATATTTAAAGCTCAAGTCGTAACCGTCTTTTAACTGACCAAATCGGCTGTCTATTTTGTCAAAATCGGTCCACCAATACCGATGAATAAATCGAATGTTTCTTTCGGGTTGTTTTTCATGAACATCCTGGACACCTTTCCCATAAGTTTCCCATAGCCATTGCTCTTTATCATCGGACGACATTCCATTCATCTCGGATTCCGGACCATTCATATTTTCCCCGGCAGTAACTCCAATACAGGCAAGCTTCGGATAAGTTAGAAATATTTTCTCAACTGATTTTCGTAAATAATCCTTCGTTGTTTCGTTTGTATTATCTTCAGTAATGCCATATTTATCAAGCGCCCCATTCATATGAATATTCCAGGTAATGATGTATATTTCAATTCCACGATCGTAAGCATAATCCATAACCTTCTGCCACATAGCTATCTTCTCTTCGATGGTCATATCCTTAACCTTACCGGCTTTATTGTAAACATCCTCTAAAGCAACATCTGGGTAGTCGTCGAGCTGTACCATGGAAGGGAATGGATGCTTATTCCATAAGGACAGAACGTTGTAGCGTTGTCGGGCAAGCACATCCAGATACTCGGTCCAGAAATTAAAATCCCACATGTTCTCAATGTTTGATTGAGCAGCTGTACCGGAATCATCATGACTGGGCTGCCTTTCGTCCAAGGGAATATTGAATTTAAGACCTCGTTTGGCAATATACGGCTTGTGATCTTCATTTTTAATTGAATCAAGACCAAAGGCTTTAACAATTTCTCCAATATGAATTCCTCCATACATGGCACCAACACGATCTCCTCCTATAGCCCAATAACTTTTGGCATTTTCGTGTTCCGTAACTCTTAAAACATAATCCTGTTCACCTAAAGTTTTGACCACCGCCCCTCCATAATTATTTAATGCTGACAAAATGGTTTCATCGTCTTTTGCAATTACAATTAGGTTTCCCTCGGGTGTTCCCGGTAATTCCGAAAGTGGTTTTAGAGTAACTTCAATGGCCCTTTTAACCAGAATATTTTGTAAATCATTTGCAGAAAAAATGATAGCTGGTTCTGAGCTATCATAATAAATGCGCATTGGTGCTTCTTTAATTTGAGCAGATCCCTTTAAGCCAAATGGCAGGCAAAATAGGCAAGCAATTATTAAACGGTTTAAGCTTTTTGATTTCATATTGTAAGTTCTGATTTTTATTTTATTGTTTCAATAATTACCGGGACATCTGCTCCGATTGCACCTAATAAATGGCTTTATGCGGAGGCCGGGATTTCGAAGCTCCAACTTTTCAGGCCCGTACAATTTTTAATAAATGTACAAAACTTAAATTTACCTACATTGCCCGGCCTACGGATATTGCATGCTATAGGCTTTATTTGGTTGTTCTTTAATGAAAGAATGAAATTATAATGTTTTTCCACCCCAATGTTAATGTGATCCCTTATTCGTAAACGGATTGTTTGATAAATTGAAAAGCAAAGGACCCGTTCTCTTTTTGAAAGAACGGGTCCCTGTGATTTTATGATGTATTTTCCTTTATTCTAATAAAATATCAGCAGGAATATTCAATCCTTTGTAAAGTGATTTAATCATTCCTAGTGATAATTTTCGTTTTCTGTTAAGCACCTCACTTACTCTGCTTTGACTGCCCAAATATTTAACCATATCGGCGTTTGTCATTCCCATTTGTTCCATTCTAAATTTTATGGCATCTACCGGATCGGGCGGTGTAATAGGAAAATGTTTCATCTCATAGGATTCAGCTATATTCCTCCGCTAAGGCATCGAATTCTTTGCGTTTCTGATCCATCCATTTTTTCATGCTTTCGGGAGTTTTTACGATGTCCATCAATTGGCCCAATGCATCCATATGGGCATCATCACCCAGTTGGAACATTTCCATGCCATGTGCTTTGCTCAATTCAGCCATTTCGTCAAAGGTATTGGCGTGAAACACTTTGTCGCAGGCACCACCCAATTGTATGCAGGTCATTTTTTTCATGTTCGTAGTTTAGGGTATTTCAATGCATTAAAGACTAAAATCTCCTTAATTAACAGCCCTGTCTACCAAATTGTTTTGCGATAGAATCATTTCAACTTGTCACATTAATCGCTCTAATTTACCTTTACGTTCAACAATGTTTTTATAATCCCATTGAATGATTTCTGATTTTTTTAGCCAACGGCTTAAAGCTCCTTTGTCAATTTGTTCTAATGAGGTATAACAAATCTCTGCAGCTTTGAATTTGCCTTTTTTATGTAGGAGAATTTCGTCAAATGATTGTCCGCTCCAGAACAGTAGCTGGATGCAATTTTTCAATTTACTATATCCTACAATTGGATTTCCTTCCAAAAACCAAACGGGGTTTGAGTGCCAAATTTTATGTTCTGCATTTGGGAAGCGCTGACTAATTAATTCAGCAAGACAAATACAAATTTTTTTGTTGCTTGCAACTTGTGAGTCATTGTATATTTCAATTTCCTTATTCATAGAAATATTAGGTGTGTTTTTGTCGGAGAATAATATTTTTTTTATTACAAACCATTGCTGCTTATTGTTCGTTCTCCTGCTTTTTTATTGAAGTGGTATTTCATAAAAATTGGGTGAGCCTTCCGGCGTAATGGCTAACTGGTCCAATACGATTCCAGTTTGATTTACATAAATCCTCAAGGTTTGTTTTCCAGCTTTGGTCACCTTAAATGGATGTTTCACGATCGCCGAATTTCTTAACACGTTCACTTTCCATGCTTCACTTCGTCCTTTGGTATTTATAGAATATTCTTTGCGATTGGTATCGTTGATTTCAAGGAAAAGCGAAAAATCAAATTGGTTGGAATGATTGGGAAGACAGCGGATTTCAAGCTGGTAGTTTCCTGCTTTTTCAACATCAAACCGGTATTCTACATAGGGTAAGTCGTTTTTGAAATGATGGTTGCCTAAGGGAAATAGGGTAAGACTTTCGTTGCTGTATCCCAATCCTTCAATTGTTTTCCATTCGTAATTTTCCTTCTTTTTGTCACGGGTGAATTCACTGGCTTCAAGGAATATTGCCTCATTGGATGCATTGAATGCAACGGGCGTAACGGTAGCATTGTCAACCGGCTGAAGATGATAGTCAGGCATCTGGTAAACCGAAAGCTTGCGTGGTTCCATCGACATCATTTTATTCCATTTTCCCTGGCTGATTTCCTCATTGTATTTCGTTGTGAGTTGTACTATTTCGTTGTAGGCCTCCAATGACTTAGCAGCGAAATTTTCTTTTTCGTCAGAATTGGTAGACAGCAATGATTTTTGAGCAAAGAGGAATTTTTGGTTCATTAAGGCAGCGCCTTTTACCGGATATTCCACCAGTTGGAAGTAGGCATCCTGCCTTTCATCGCTGATTTGTCGTTTGATGGTTTCCACCTTTAAATACAAGCTTTGATAGGCATCTAGTCTTCTCTGTATTTCATCGGCATTCATTTCGCTCACGCTGGTCGCGGTACTTGGTTCTGTTCTGCTCCAGCCCATAAATTCAGGTTTGCGCAAAAAAGCAAGTCGATAGTATTCATCAAAAACAGCAGTCAGTTCTTCCGCGTTGTTTTCACCAAATTCACGGCAACACCATTCGAACAAATGCTTATCGATGGTTTTTTCATTCATGCTGTTCACATCCCAGGCCAGGTCGAGGAACATCTCCATGTTGTATTCAGCCGGCTTAATGTCGCCTACATTGGCTATCCATATTTTTTGAGCTCCGTTCTGAAAGGCGCGTGACATTTCGTACCAAATTAAGCCGGGTTGCGTAGTCGAAAGCCACAGGTAATCGTGCGGACGTCCCCAATAACTTAAATGGTAATAGATACCACTACCACCTGATCTTTTTTGTTCTTCTTCATTACTCAATCGTCTGATGTAACCGTAATTGTCATCGGTCCACATGAGTGTAATGTCATCGGGCACTTTCATCCCCTGGTCGTAAAGCTCCAAAACTTCCTTGTAAGGAACAAGTACTTGAGGTAGGTCTTGAACCGGTTTTTTGTAAGTTGTGGTCAGCATTTCTCTTTGATCGCTGATAATGGTTTCCAGCATCTTCATTTTTTCTTCAGAAGACGAACCTCCTTCCATGCCCGAATCATGGACACCACGCATGCCAACTGAAAAAATTTGTTCTCCGGTTTTGACTTCATTAATCCTTTCTTGCCAGTATTCCGTTACTTCTGCCTTATTGGTGAAATAATTGAAACGGCCTCGTTCATCTTTATTCCATTCCGAAACGTTGTTTCTAAGCATGGGTTCAGCGTGTGAAGTTCCCACCACTATATGGTATTTCTCAGCCATTTCCCGATTTCCGGGAATTGTATAAAATCCTTTGGTGCAGGGATGCATGGCCGGCCAAATGGTATTGGCCTTAAGACGCAATAATAGTTGGAATATTTTTTCATAAGTTTTGGGACCAATATCACCGGTTTCTGGTTCAAAAGTTTTGGCAGCCCATGGTTGAAGTCCCCAATCTTCATCGTTCAAAAATATTCCGCGGTATTGGACCGATGGTCCTGAAACGAAACCTTCTTTGGGGATTTCAAGCTGAATGTTATCAACAGGTATGGGCACCACGTCGGCCCACCAAAGCCAGGGTGAAATGCCAATTTTTTCTTCAAAATCGAAAACACCATAAGCAGTACCTCGGAGGTCACTTCCCACGATAAACAAGTTGTTTTGTTCTTTTTTAATGATGAAATTTTCCCACTTGTTTTGCAAGGAAGAGCCATTCATTGGCGAACCTTTGATGAGTTCATCCTCAAAATGGCCGATGTAGATTCCTTGTAATGCAACATCATATTTTTTGACCGACTTAATTTCGATTGGCTTGTTCAACAATTGTCCAAGATCCCGGGCTAACTCATTACCGGCCCATGTGATTAAAGCGTTGGAATGTGCATCGATATAGATGGTGGTAGTCGGTGAGGTACGATCCAATACCAACAAATCTGTTTTTTTTGCAGTACCGTTGATAACAATAATTAAGGCCAGGCCAAGAAGTATAAATGATTTCATTGTCCGAAAATACAAAAAATGCATTAATTGTTAAACCTGATCCAATCTATTTCCATCAGGTTCTCACCATCACCCCACATTTGCATCCACAGAGCATGAACTCCACTTATTTGTTGATTGACATCAAAGGTCACTTCCTTCCACTCGGAAGGATTGGAGGTAGGTTCCACGTTTACCTTGCCCAGATGCAGCTGCCAGGGTTTATCGGCCGTTAAATTGATGGTGCCGCCTTTGATGGCCCGAACTCTTATGGTGGCACTTTTTACACCAGCACCAAAATTGATGAATTTGAAGATGCCCTTGTCATCATTTTTAATGTGGGTAAGAATTTCGTTTTTTTCATTCTCCGCTTGAATGAAAAGGTCGCCTTGAAGTAGACAAGCACGGGCTGCATCAATCTCCTTTGTGGCGATGAAAGGATCAGCCGCTCCTTGTGAAGTCATGGGCACTTCGGGAATGGAACCATCAGTATTAAATTCAATTTTTTCGACACAGGCTTTTCGCATCACACCACAAGCGTGTGTTGAGCGGTGGTAAAAGACGTACCACTGTCCCTTGAATTCGGCAATGGATCCGTGGTTGTTCCAATTGTTGGGATTGCAACCTTCATTGTCCACAATAACACCACCGTATTGATAAGGTCCAAAAGGGGAGGAGCTGGTGGCATAACCCAAACAGGTGGGTTTATCTTCGCGGCTGATATCGGCATATACCAGATAGTAAAGGCCGTTTCGTTTTGTCATGAAAGCGCCTTCGTGGAAAAAATGCTCTTTTTCGGTAATGAGGTCTTTTTGCAAAGTTGTTTCATCAATTTCACGCATGTTGGGTTTTAGTTTGGCCATTTTTAAACTGAATTGTCCCCAGATGTAATAAGCTGTTCCGTCGTCATCGATAAAACAGGATGGATCAATTTGGCTGTTCCCATAGGTGTTAATGGCAGTGCCATTGGTGAACGGTCCTGTGGGATTATGCGAAACGGCTACACCTTCGGCAAAATCCTTTTCTGGCTGACAGTAATAGAGGTAGAACGAATCGTTGGCAAAAGCGCAATCTGGCGCAAAAAGAAGGTTGTCGCTGTACGGGACTTCATCGTTTACACCTTTGGAATGCATTACTTTATTGGTGAATTCCCAATGAAGCATGTCGCTTGTCGAAATCACATCGTGATGCCATGAGCACCAGTGCTCGCAACTTTCGTCGGTAGAGCCGTATAAATACAAGGTGCCGTTGAATACTTTAGCCGAAGGGTCGGCAATGTAAACTCCGGGTGGGCAAATTGGGTTCTGGGCGAGTAGATGTTGCAAGCTGATCAGTATTATTGTAATTAAAGTAGCAATTCGTTTCATAGTGTCTGGATTGGTCAATGGTCTAAAATATGGCTTTTTTTCGATTTTAAAGGTAGAGATTGTTTTGTAAGAAGAGGTCTGTGAATTTATATTTTTGGTCGGGCAATTTCTTTTAAAACTTATCATACTATCAGGTTAAATTAAAACTGATCCCTCACTGCTTTACTAATGATAGATTTGCGTAAATATCTGTAAATATGCACTCTAACTGTTTTGTGTATTTATCCTGTGTCGTCCGAAGGAAAATTCATTCAATGATCGAAATTATACCGCGGACGAGATTAATTCTTACTAATTCATACCCGGGTTGAAACCCGGGCCTATTCATATTTGAGCCCTTCAGGCTCCTGTCATTCAAACATTGTGCCCAATTTGATTGGGTTGGCTCTCGGGATGACGCAACGTACGTAACATTAGGGAAAAATATGGCGGCAGAGCCGCCATGTTTTTCCCTCTTTACAATAATGCAATTGTCATCCTGAACGTAGTGAAGGATCTGATATTTAACATGATTCTTGTCATTTAAACATTGAATCCAATTTAATTGGGTTCGCTCTCGGGTTGACAAGTTTTTGTGAGCGTATTGCAATGGAGCGAAAGAATCTTTTCTTAAAGAGCGAAATTATTCGGACAACAGTGAAACTTTATAAAATGATTTGTGTTGAATTAAAGTTGTGTATTTTAACGGCACTAAACGGTCCTTCTTGAAGGGTGACCTAAATACCGGAATAAATGATGCTCAAAATAAAAATCATCTTTATATTTTTTCTTTTTAGTGTACAGTTTATTTCTGCTAAAAATAATGGTGAAGAACATGGTGCTTTTCAATGTGAGATAAGCACTGTTGAGATTGATGGTGCATTTTACGGAACACCAGCCAAAACGGCTGACGATCATGTGGTATTGGGTTCTCACAATCATCACCTTTATTTTTTTGATGATGAGGGTAAAATTATCCGCTCATTTGAAGCAGAAGAAGCTGTTCATGCAACTCCTAAATTATTTTCAACCAAAGAAATTGCAGTAGGTAGTTTTGATGGTTTTGTTTATTTCTTCGATCAGGTGGGGAACTTGTTAAAAAAAATAAGCCCTGGCGGCAGGACCTATACTGAGTTAATCGAACTTTCGGATCACAAATTTTTGTTTGGGACGGACAAGGGGCGCGTGGTAGTTTGTGACATGCAGGGCAATGTTCTGTTGGAATTTAAAGATAAGAAGCTGGTTCATGGTACACCCACTTTGTTGAAAAACGGAACCATCGCCATTGGGTCGAGTCACAATAGGATGTTTATTCTTGATCAGGATTTAAAAGTTCAATCGGTGTTTAAAACACGGGGTTGGGTCATGCACTCCAAACCTCTGGAGTTAGCGAACGGTAACTTCGTTTTTGGTTCCTACGATAAGTTTGTATACTGTTTGGATCCCAAAGGAGAACTGGTATGGAAATTGAAAACCAAAGGCCGGATTCATGCCTCACCAATCCTCACCGAAAATGGCAACCTGGTCATCGGATCTTTCGACGGATATGTTTATTTTATTGAACAGGACGGTACCTTAATTAATAAATTCAAAACAGGACGAATGGTGGCTGCAACTGCTGCAAAGTTAAATGCATCGACTGTGGTGGTGGGCTCGGTCGACAAACATTTGTATTTTCTGAGCAATACGGGTGAATTGTTAGATCGGATAGCGACTGAAGGCAGCATATTTTCATCGCCAATTGTACTGCAAAATGGAACAGTTGTTTGTGCCACCATGAATGGTTTTGTGCATTTTATGAAACTTCAGAATTTTGATAAAAGAGATTTGGTATTTTAGAAAAAACGATCCAGTGTTTACAGGTTACCTCGTAGAAGTAAAGCAAAAAATAGAAGGAGAGGTGTTTTCCAGTTTTTCTGATCATTCCCTTGGGCTGGTCATTTTTTCAAGGCATGAAACAGGAGAATAATTCCCATAAAAACCAGATTGATGGCAATGGACAGCATCAGGATTGCGCAAAATGCCGAAATTGACTGAGCAATGGTCACTACGGTTTCTGCTGAAAAATCGGCGATCCATTGAGTCGCCAGGTTGAAAACCAATACGATAAGAGCAATAATCAGGAATCCTTTCCAGGCTATACGTAAGTCCGATCGACTCAGTGAAATGGAACTGCCAATGGAATATAAAGCATAACCAAGAAGCATCATTTTTCCCCAGCTTGATTTTTCTGCTGTCCAGATGGCTTTAAGATAGTCCAGTACTTCCTGACTTGTATCTACCAGTATTGTTTTAAGGGACGATAGCGACAGGGAGCCGGTGGTCCAAACTGTTGCCTGATCCTTAAAAAGGTTGACATCGAAGAGGAGCATCGATAAGAGATAAAGCAAAAATGTGCCCAGTAGAATAGGGCCTATGCCAATGAAGAAATTTCCGATTTGATGATAGATGTTTCCGGGATTGTAGGAATGATCGACGTAGCCCATTGATCCTTCTTCCGGATGGGGAGAAATGAAGTTGATTTTATTGATCCGATGCCCGAAGATTAGAGCGAAAAGGGCATGTCCCAATTCATGCACCGAAATTCCCAACCAGCCAAATAAGCATAAATAGACAGTACGCCCCATTAGCTTCACACTTAAGGTTTCATTTTTTTTCGAAACCAAATGCATGATGAGCGCTAACAGAATGAAAGGGCCAAATACAAGGCCTAGTTGTGTGGCCGATAAGGCTAATCCCTTGAGCAGGTAATTCCAAGCTATGTTGCCTGTCGATTCCATGTTGGATAAGTTAATTTGTTGCCCTGAAATTACGAATAAATTCATCAGTAAGTTTTCGTTTTTGCTATCTTGCTCAACTTGAACCATCGTTTCATCAATTCTGTTACTTGTGGAGATTGAGTTCAAATTAATCATCTAAACCTGGCTGCATGCTAACCTTTGTAGATTATGCTTTTATTGGAGTTTATTTTATCGTCATTTTGTATGTGGGTTTCCGTACGGGCCGAAAACAGGACAAGGAAGATTACCTCATTGGTAATCGTAAATTAAAAACACTTGAAGCTACCAGTACCATTTTTTCCAGTCGCATTGGAGCCGCCATTCTGTTGACCTACACAGCATTGGTTTATATTTACGGGTTGGGTGCTTACTGGTATTTTATTGGTTCAGTGATTGGCTTGTTTGTCTTTTACTTTTTCGGGAAAAAAATAAAGACCTTGGGCGATCAACAACATTTTTACACCTTCTCCGATTATTTTTTCTATACCAAAGGAAAAACGGCAGGATACCTTTCGGCCGTTGTGGTCGTGATTATCATGTTTGGCTGGGTGGTCTTAAACTTTACGGCCGGTGCCAAATTAGTGGAAGCCTATACGCCCATTGGCTACAATTGGTCGGTGATTATCATTGGGGTAATTATTTTAATTTATCTGGTAGCAGGAGGTTTTCGTGCAGTGGTGCGAACCGATGTGATCCAAACCGGCGGTATCTTTTTATTGCTGATTCTGATGATTTATTTGATGATTACCACCGAAATTAAACCACATTATGCCTTGTCGGGTCTATTTGCAATTCCTACCAAAGAGATCATTAATTTCTTTTTAGCCGGTTTTTTTATCCCCATGGCATCCCCTGAATTGTGGCAACGTATTTATGCCATCGAAAATCAAAAACATTTTAAACGAAGCCTGATGCTGTCTTCTGTTTTTTACATCATCATCGGTTTTATATTGCTTATTATTGGTATGATCATTCGAACTGACCTTCCGGATTTAACGCCTGATACGGCCTTAATTGTTGGTTTTAGTAAATTATTGCCTGTAGGACTTTCAGGTTTGTCGGTCGTGATCATTTATTCGGCCATTTCATCGTCGGCCGATACTTATATGTTTACTTCGGCATCATCGGTAACACAGGATTTTATGGAACGACTGGGATGGTTAAAGAAAGAACGGCTTGAGCCCACCATGCGCATCATCCTGGTAATAATGATGACATTGGGAATTGGAGCAGCATTGTTGCTTCGCGACATTGTGGATACCACCTTCTTTTTTGTATCACTTACCATGTCCTTGGGGTTTCTGGTGCTCGTATTATGGATTTACCCAAAAATGAACCGATACAGTGTGAACCTTTCCATCTTGTTTTGTCTGGTTGGAGTAACCATACCGGCCATTGTGGTGGGAATTTCAACCAGTTTGGTGATGTACGCCATCGGATTATGCATAGCGGGAATGATCATCGGAATTGTGTATTACTTCATAAAAAAAATCATTCGGAATATAGAATAAGATAGCAGATATGGCCAAGATGAATAAATACAGCAGCATCGATCACTACATTGCGGATCAGCCCAATGAAAAAATACGTAGCGAATTAAATCAAATCAGGGCAACCATTCGTAAATCGGCACCGCTTGCACAAGAGGTGATCAGCTATGGCATGCCGGCATTCAAACAAAATGGGATGTTGGCCTATTTCGCAGCATTTAAGGACCACCTTAGTTTTTTCCCCGGAGCTTCGGGCGTTGAAGTGTTTAAAGATCATCTCACTGCCTACAAAACATCCAAGGGCACCATCCAATTTTCGTTTCAACAAACTGTTCCGCTCGAATTAATTGCAGAGATCGTGAAATTCAGAGTGCAGGAGAATATTGAAAAGTTGGAAATGAAAAAACGAAAATGAGCTAAGCATTGCTATGCCGATCATCTTTTTCTAAACTAAAAATTAGAGTTGTTTCAAAAAGATACGGGTGTTATTTAAAACACATACGCATGTAAATTGAAACACATACGCATGTTTTTCAAATGTCGTCTATAGGTGTTTTTCTGGTAACGATTTCCATTGTTGTTTGATTGATCCTCGGAAAGCTGATAATATTATGTTTGGCATTTTTCTTGTGATGCAGAATAGCTATATTTGATAGAACTTATCTGTAAACCAAAAAGCAATGCCAGTTCACTTGCCATTCAGCAACGAAAAGTACAAGTGTATTTTTAATGAATTGTATCAACCCCTCTGTCAATTCTGCTATCGGTTTGTATTGTCGGCAGATGTTGCCGAGGACATCGTTCAGGATTCCTATACCTACCTGTGGGAAAACTGGCAGCGCCTTTCAAAAATTGAATCCATAAAATCGTACTTGTACACCACGGTTAAAAACCGTTCTTTAAAGCATTTGCAAAGTAAATTTGCTAAAACTACCGGCTTGTTTTCTGAGAACGAAGGCAATGATCGAATCGATCCCGATCAGCCTACAGCCGAAGAATTGTTGGAATATCAGGAGCTGCAGGTAATTGTAGAACGAGCATTGAGTAAACTTCCGGAACGGTGCAGAATCATTTTCGTTTTAAAACGTTACGATGAGAAGACCAATAAAGAGATTGCCGACCTGTTAAACATTTCGGTGAAAACCGTGGAGGCACAAATGACCATCGCCATCAAAAAAATGACCACCTATGTTAGTGTACAGTGGGGAGCGGGTGTGCTCATTCTTTTGAATGTGATGTTAAAAGGTGATGCACGGAAGAATATATTTTAGGTCAATACATAGTAGATCAAAATCCTACAATTGATAATTCAATTTATTTTTGAACACTTGCATTACAGACCAACTTATTAATTGTATTAATTGCGGATTATTCAAAAAAAGAAGAGGATGTTAAATGAAAACACCCTCTTTATACTTTTAAAAATAGTTCATTGGAATAAGTTTTAAACCAAGCTATTTGATTCCTTTCCATTAAAAGATGTAACGTAACGAAAGCGCTCCTCCATCACCCCATAAACCTGTTTGACCAATGATATTAAAAGCTGGTTTCCAATCCACACTTACATTTAACGGGAATTCACTAAATGTATACTCCAAACCAAGAATTCCATCAATCCCAATAACAGAGTAATTTTCAGTATCATTTGCCCAACCAACATTTTTGCCATTCCAAAAACCAATATGGGCACCACCTCCATAATACCATTGTAGGCCTTCTACATCAAATGCCTCATTGTGAATTTCATACAATCCTGTAAGATCAAACCCTTTCCATCTGCTTGACAGTAGGCCTTCAACTGCAGTATTATCTCCAATGAAATGTTTGATAGTTAACCCGTTCGAAAGTCCACCCCGTAGACCTGCTGATGTTGAATAATTCTGTGCGAAACCAACACTGGTAATTAATACAAATGCAATCGCTAATACTCTTTTCATACCCTTTATTTTTTTGAAATTAAAAACCAAAATTAGAACAATTTGTGTATTGAAAACTACTTGGAATACAAAATAATTCGCTGTTTCACTTTAATGATTCAAATAAGCTTTAGGGGTTAAAATCACTTTTGGGGTTATAGCATTGCAAGACTAAACCAAAAGGAAAAATGAGTCAGCTAATCATAGAAAAAATTCTGTCAGGGACAGCAACACCTACCGAAAAAAAACAATTCGATGTTTGGCTAAATGGGTCAGCCGATAATCGTGCCTATTTCAACAAAACCAGGGTGGTTTGGGATGGCCTCGACCATTCTTTTTCGACCAAAAAGTTTGACAAAAGTGCGGCACAACTCAAGATTAATGCAAAGATTTCGGCGAGCACAATTAGAACAGTTCGTTTAAAGCGTCGCAGGCAAACGGCTGTGGCTGCTACATTTCTGGTACTGATCCTTTTCAGTCTTTTTGTGGGCAAACAATTCATTCATAACAATCAATTCAGTAAAATTTATACCGCCAGTGATTCCGTTATAGAGTTAAAGCTCGAAGATGGCACGCACGTGTGGTTAAATAAAAGCAGTACACTAAAGCTCCCTGAGAATTTCTCCCGAAAGGATAGGACGGTAAACCTGAAAGGCGAAGCTTATTTTGAAGTACAACACCATGAGTCGAAACCTTTCAGGGTGCTTACCGGGAAAACAATTACCAACGTTTTGGGAACCTCTTTTAACCTCGAATTGGATACCATTTCGGGCAATGTAAACCTGAATGTTACTTCCGGGAAGGTGGCTTTTTACAAAAAGTACAAGAGTGGCCAATATGATCTGACTGTTGGGGCATTTGCACAATATTTGGAAAGCGAGAACAGAATTTTGGTGAGTAAAAATGCCAGTCAGAATTACCTGGCCTGGAAAACAGGAGTGCTGAAGTTTTACGATACTCCCATTCAACAGGTGTGTGCAGATCTTTCGAAGTTTTACGGAAAGCAGATCAGCACCAATTTAAAGAATGAATGCATTTTAACCGGAACCTTTGACCATGAAGAACTCGAGAATGTATTGTCGGTTATTCAATTGTCACTGGGAGTGAAGATGAATGAAGAAAATGGAGTTTTTGTTTTAAGGAAATAGATAATGAACCCTGTGTTCTTTTCTATAAAATACAATATAGAATATGACGAACAATACGTTTGGGATTGATCTTGCGCCCTTACAGGGCTTACGTTTAGTCGTGGCATTCCTAACACAGGGCTTTGCCCTGTGCTGAATCTTGAAGGCCTGTGGCCTTTCAACGCGGACTAAATAAGCATTAAAACAAAATATGGACGACCAAAACACTGACGAATGACCAGAAACTCAATATCAACCGATTTGTAAAAAAACAACCATGAACAATCAACAACATAAAAATGTAATTGCACCAGCCCCAACGGGGCGCCAGATTCAGCATAGGGCATAGCCCTATGGAGCTTGATTCAGCGTAGGGCAACGCCCTATGAGTAAATAATTGGAAATGAAATTTAGCCCTGTAAGGGCGAAAGATTAAAATTAAAAAATGGATTATGCCACAATCATTGTCAAAGGTTTATATGCAAAAAACATCAATTAAATGCAAAAAATAAAAAACATACCATCTAACTTCACATTGCTATGCTTGGTGCTATTGCTGATTGCGGTGATCCCTGTATCAAGTTCTGCGCTCAATCTTCTTGCCCGCCATAGCCTTGGCGACGGCGGGGACCTCAATGACTACACCATCGAATTTTCCTCCCGGGAACTGAGACTGAAACAAGCCCTCGACGAATTGTTGCTGCACAAGGAATTCAACATCGTGTACGGTGGAAAGGAAATAGCGGTTGAAGTGCCCATTGTATTTACCTCGCGTACCTTAAAATTAAGCGAGGCGCTTAAGCAAATTGAAAAGCAGGCCCCGGTGGAATTTATCATCAGTGACAAGCACATCATTGTCAAGAGCCGAATGCTGGAAATGAACTACCACCTGACCGGTAAAGTGGTGGACAAGATTAGCCTTCAGGGGCTTGTGGCAGCCAACGTGATAATTGGCGGCACGAATACAGGTGTAGTTACCGACAATAACGGATACTTTAGCTTAAGCATGCCTCCTGGTACTTATTCAATAATAGCTCGTTACCTTGGTTATAAATTAAAAACTCAAAACGTGAACTTATATCAGGATATCAACCTGAATATTGCTTTGGATATTGAAGAACAAGAAATTCAATCGGTGAATGTCACCGGCAACTATAGTGTGATTGAAAACATACAAACCGGCCGTACCATCGAAACCATCGATTCGAAGGTGATTGACCGCTTAAACACCAACGATGTGAACGATGCCCTGCATGGTCGCGTCAACGGGGTATGGAACACCAAAGTGTCGGGAGCACCTGGCGATCATCACAAAATCCGTATTCGGGGGATCAGTTCCATCTTTGGAAGCACTGACCCGCTTTATGTGGTGGATGGTGCCATCATTCCCATTGTCAATTTTGAAAACCTGGGCATATCCGATTTGAATGCCCACGACATTGAAAGCATTACTGTACTGAAAGATGCTTCATCCACGGCCTTGTATGGAAACCTTGGCGGGAATGGTGTCATTTTAATTGAAACCAAAAAGGGTGGGGGACCAACTTCTTATCAGTTCAGCGTGAAGCAGGGCCTTCAACGCTTCGACAAACGCTACGATCTAATGGGCGCCGAAGATTTTCTGAACACCTTGCAGTTGTCCGATGATTTGATTCACAGCCAATTTTATACCGTAATCCCCAGTGAATACAATCCAAAATATGAACTCTATCCCCGTTACCGCGATTCTTTGGGAAATGCTTTGGTTGAGCGCGATTATCAGGAAGAACTTTTTCGAATGGGGCACATCAATGAATATCAATTGTCAGGCGCAGGGAATTACAAAACCGTCGATTACTATTTGTCAGGGAATTATTACAATCACCAGGGTGTCATTGTGAATACCGCGTACCGGAAGTATTCGTTTACGGCCAACCTTTCAAAAGTGGTGAAAGACAAGTATTCGTTGAGGTTTATGTACAAAAGCAGTCACCAGGAAAATAAGAATACTTTAGATAATTATTTGGGAAACAATGTGATATTCAAGGGGATTAACTACGAGCCGGCCTATGAATCGACCCCCGATTCGTTTCTGGCCAAACCTTACCGTTTGTACAACAATACCTACGAAAGCCCATCCATTTCCAAGCTGGCCAATGGCAGACTTTCGCCGGAAACACTTTTTTACGACAACGATAAAATCAAGAAGGATAATGGCAATACCTTTAATCTTCAGGCTTTTTATCAGTTGAACAGTACTGTTTCGGCCCGTTTAATTTCCTCGTATTCCATGCGGAATTTAACTTTCACCTCGCTCAATACACCCACCTATTATACCCGGCAGCAATTTTTGAAAAGCAGTGAAAACTACGTCTATTTTAACACCCAGCTCGATTTGAATTATCAACGGCAATTCAAAAATCATCAAATTTCTGCGCTGGTTCGTTATCGGGCTTACCGCGACAAAGTAGTGTGGCAAGTAGATTCTATGCAGTCAGTGACTTATGATGGCATACGTCCTGAAGATGAAATCTATTTGCGCGGTTCACAGGCCATATATGGCGAACGTGGGGCTGTAATTCGTTCCATTCATTCCGGAATCGTTAACCTGAACTATAACTACAGGAAAAAATACTTTGTGTCGTTCATTAGCAATTATGAAATGCTGATTGAAGGGCAATTTTTACATAAAGGTGAAAGTTACAATTCATTGGCCATCAATTATGATTTGAGCCGGGAAGAACTGTTGCACCTTCCCAAATGGGTGGATGCCTTTAATTTGTATATGAATACGGGTGTTTCTGGCAATTATCCCTTAAATAGTCTTTCGGATAATTTGTTTTCGACCAACGCCACTTATACCATCGCGGATTCTATTGTTCGTGCAGCTTACATATCAAATCTGGCCAACAAATACCTTCGTCCCGAAAAGGTGAAGGAGATCAATTATGGGCTTAAACTGGCCTTGTTTCAAGAGCGTATCTTCTTCTCGGCCGACTATTACCGAAAGATCAATACTGATTTGCTGATTAAACGTACCATACCGCTTTATTATGGCGGTGGATTTTTCTTTCAAAACATTGGGGAAATGAAAAACTCAGGCTACGAGCTGAGTTTGGAAATTATTCCTTTTCAGCGTGAAAATTTGTATTGGTCAAGCAAATTTGGTTTTTCCACCAATCGGCAGTTCATAACCAAACTTTACGACGGTGTCCCCATTACCTTTAACAACACCGATATACTGATACCTGATTTTGTGGCCGTTGAAAATGAACCTTTGGGGGCCATCAATGGCTATGAGTACGTGAGCCGATGGGCCGATATTTACAATCCTGAAAACAAAAGAATACATCCCGATTATGTCGAAAATGCTGGCCTGGCCTATGCCCGTAACGATTCGGTACTGAGCAAATCCATCAAAAAAACCGACAGTAAGGTGATTGGAAATTCAATCCCGTATTTTACCTTGAATTGGATCAACGATTTTGAGTATAAAAATTTTTCAGTGAATATGCTTTGGTACGGTGCTGTGGGGCTTGATAAATACAATGCCACCAAAGCATCAACGTACATCTCCGGCTCGAACACCGAAGTGCGCAACATCGTATTGGATACCTTGACTTTTCTCAGGGGAAGTACGGTGTACGAAAGTTCTTATTTTATGGAGGATGCCAGCTTTTTACGACTCAAGACCTTAAGTTTCTCCTACCGGCAACCCCGAAAAATCGCATCGAAAGTGGCGGTGGAATATACCCTAAGTTTTGAGAACCTGATCACCCTGACTCCTTATACGGGCTACGATCCGGAAGCTGCCATTTATACCAACAACAATTTCACCGACAATGCCATCGATAAGGGTGCTTATCCAAATCCCAAAGGCATTTATTTCAGTATTAATTTGAATTTCTGATGATGATAAAAAAATACATATGCATCCTGCTCTTGGTCCTCCTTTTTGGGTGTAAAGACCAACTTTACGAAGACATCAATCAATACCTGGTGGTCGACAAAGAACAAGAGAAGATTGACCTCTTGAGCGGGATTTACTCCCGACTGGTTCGGGTGCACAATTACAATTACTTTCGATTACTTAGCCGAAGCGACGATGTAAATTTTTATACCAACTATTCATTTACGGTTGAAGGCCAGGGTTCATGCAGTTCAACAGGAGGTAGTAGCGTAGATGCATCTGTTATAGGAGAAGTATATGTTAACTTGTATACGGCCATCATTAATGCGAATTACTTGTTGTGTGAGTTGACATCCACCGAAGATCAATATTACCTGGGTGAAGTCTATTTTTTGCGTGCGTATTGTTATTTTAAGCTGGCCCGCTTGTTTGGACGACCTCCGTTGGTACTTGACACCGACGTGAATTATCTCTTGCCAAAACCATCTTATGCCGAAGTTTATCAGTTAATTGAATCCGATTTGCTCGAAGCCATCGACTTGTTGCCCGAAACCTATTCGTTGGCAAGGGTTCCCATGGAAACACCCCATGTGGGAACGGCAAAGGCCTTATTGGCTGAGGTGTACCTGGCCATGGCCGGTTATCCGGTGAATGATGAAAGCAAATATGCCGGAGCCGCAAGTTTAGCGGGAGAGGTAATGGAGAATGCCGAATATTATGGAATTGAATTTATTCCTGATTTAGCTGATCTTACCACTAAATCGGACCAGCATTGCAATGAGCAGTTGTTTACATTGTTTATGAAGCAGGATGAGAATAATTATGGCAGCCAAATAAATAACCTTCATGCCAGCTATTTTCACAATGACGGTGGTATTTCTCTAAGCGGAAGTTATAAGATGGAGATTAAATTTTTTATCGACTTTCCCAACAACTACCGGAAGAGGGTTTTTACCACTACCGGAGCATATAACTATGAGCAATATAGTGATTTAGATACCACTTTTCGAATTATTCGATATCAATTGATGGATCCCCTGGTCGATCCGTGTACGTATGTCCACAATTCATTCTACCTGAAATGGGTAGTATTGGATGATTTTGTGGAAAATGATAATTCCTGGTATAGTTCACAAAGTTCCTTTGTAAGCACTTCCTTGTTGCGCTATGCTCAAACCATGCTGACTTATGCCGAAGCCAAAGCACGATCGGGCCAGTTGGATCAATTGGCCTACGAAGCAGTGAATAAAATTCGTCGAAGGGCCAATCAGCTGGACTCCAATTTACCCTCTCAATTTGATTTAACACCAGGCTTAAGTACCGAACAATTTCTGGATTCAGTGCTCTGGGAGCGTGCCTGGGAATTGTGTTTTGAGCCCGAAGGACGCTGGTTCGACATCATCAGGCTGAATTTGAAAGATAAATTAAAGGACTATCGTTATTCCTTCGATTTCCCCAGTACTGTTTCAAAAACCTTGCTGACCGACGACTGGTATTTTTACCAAATACCACAGGAAGACCGATGGCTCAATCCTAACTTTGAATAATTAATGATAGCAGCAATGAAACAAAAAAATCATAGAAATACCACGCGGGCGTTCATGGTGTTGTCGCTTTTGATAATTCTTTTTGGCCCAGTAGCCGGACAGCTCAAATCTTCACAGGAAGCTAAGAATGAATTTTTCCATTTTGCTCAGAATGAAGGGGATGCCAATCAACCCTTTTATCTGTCCTCTTCATCGATTCAGGATGCTTTTGTGAAGTCTGATGTTTCAGAAATACGAGCGAATAAAACGCTGATTCAAAACGGCATCAAGCTTGATTCTATTTATGAATTGCAGAGTAATGGGTGGCAAATCAGGAGGTTTATCAATCAATTCGAATACAAAAATGAAGTGTTAACTACTAAAAGACGCGACCACTTTAAATCATCATTTACCGATTCGTTGGGAATTCGTGAAGTATGGAATTACAACAACAGTCAACAAGTGATTCGTTACACGAAATTGAAAAAGTTGGAGGAATGGAACGACACCATGGTGGTGGATGAAGAAATTTTGTATACCTATTTTGGGGATACCTTAATAGTGCAAAACGTGAGTAAGCTTAACTATTTTTTCTTTAATGCCACGACTTACAATGGCGATCCTTACCCTGCTGGTTCCGCCTTGTACGATACGTCTAAAGTGGCTTATTACTACAATAATTTTGGAAAGTTGATCCGTACAGAAGGTAGCGGATATTATGATTTGATCCAATACCAATACGATGACCTTGGGCGTTTAGTTTATCAATTTTGGCCACCTAATTTTGTTGTGAAATACGATTATTTTTTAAGCGATACTTTAAAAGTCATTACCATAAAGTGGCACCAATTTGATGAAGAAGCAGTCGATTTTGACTCCATTAGCTCCTGGTCATTTAATACAAGTTATAGCTATCGCCTGGACCAATTTGGCCGCGATAGCATTTGCACAACCAACCATTACAACCATTATTTTTCAAGTTCAAGCTATGAGTACAATTCCAACAACAAGTTGGCACATCAATCCTTTTCTTTTAGAGATGATACCGATTCAACCTTGTGGTTGGAATTGGGCAGAATAGATTATGTGTACAATCAGGATTTAAATCCAATTGAAATGCATCAAAGCTATTTTGATGAGGGCTGGGAGGAATGGAGAACCCAACGCCAACTCAACTATTATTACAGTGCAGTAAAAAGTGTTGAACTCCCTGAAGAACAAGCACCCACCAATCCTACGATTTACCCTAATCCGGTTTCGAATGTCCTGAATGTGCATGTTGAAAACGGTTCAACGGTAAATTACCACATTTATGACCTATTTGGCCACCAAATCATTGAAGGAAATTTATTGAATCCTGCCATTGATGTTTCGGGTTTAGCACGGGGAACCTATTTGCTAAAACTAACAAATGTTCATAAAATCGATATCAAACGATTTGTAAAAAAATAAGAGAATTATTATGCATAAGAAAAGAACTTTCAAGATGCCGGAGGCATCAATTGTTAATAGAACAAACGCATATATGCTAATGTATGACCCCAGGGGCGAAGTGAGGAATGAATGCTGTGGCTATAAACATTTAAACCCGAAGGGTTCGATATGTTTTGTCGTTATAAAATCATTATCCTGAGAATGTGCACATACCTTTGGGTAATGCGATTGCCGGCCATATTTTGGTTGGTCAAAATAAATCCCAACGGGATTGAATAATATTAGCCGTAGGTGAAACCTACGGTAAAATTATTGCGTAGCATAAAAGAACCCTGAATGGGTTCAATTGATTAGTATTTATTGGCTTGTATAAATAATAACAATATGTCTACCTATACACAAATCTTGTATCAGTTGGTTTTTTCGACTAAGGATCGTGAAAAAACATTGCTTGAAAGCAACAGGGAAAAATTATTCCATTTTATTTGGGGGATATTAAAAAATAAGAAGTGTACTCTTTATCAAATCAATGGAGTTGAGGACCATCTTCACATTGCGACACATGTGCATCCCACAATTGCGTTGTCGTCTCTTGTAAAAGACATTAAGGTTTATACATCTTTGTGGATAAAGGAAAACAACATATTTCCCGATTTCGCAGCATGGCAGGAGGGGTACGGCGGATTCACCTATTCTATAAAAGAAAAAGAAATATTGGTGAATTACATTAAGAACCAAAAAGTTCATCATCATGTTAAGACCTTCAGGGAAGAATTTATTGAACTCTTAGAGGAACATCATATCGAGTTCGATGAACGTTATTTGCTTTGATGCCTGTTGGAAATTGGTCAAATCGGTTGAACCCTTGAGCGGGGTTCAGGTGTTGATTGGCTGTTATTGACCGTAGGTTTCACCTACGGTTATTGTTGTTTAACCCTCCGGGTTTATGCAAAAGTTGAATTTTTAATTCTGGATCAAAAAATAATGAATGTTCCGAAGTGTTTATTTTTTATAAATCAGGCCAATACCATCCACCTTTTTATCGAGAACAGGATCGCCGCGGTAACCTATTTTACCCAAACCCTCCACTCTTGCCGTTAATTTTTCGGTGGCATATACTGAGGCATTGCCAACACCTGAAACCCGGCAGTCCACTATTTTAGCTTGAAGTTCATCGGCATCGATGTTGCCGGCACCTTCCGATATGGCGGAGAACTCTTCAACAACACCATGAAATTCCAAATTAACGGCTCCTTCAGCTCTGGCTGATATCTTTTCAGCATTTACATTCATTTCAACGCTGGCACCCCCTTCAATTTTAATGTCGAAATTGGTCAATTCAACAAAGCCATTGGTTTTAAGAAAAGCTCCACCTCGCAGTACAATTTCATTTAGTCGATTAAAATTGATAAATATTCTAATTTCATCGCTGCTAATGTTTTTCACATTTGTTTTAATGTTCAGGGTGCTATCGCTAACCGATACCTGAATTTTGTCCATCAGTTCATCGGTAGTTTTGATCATTAAAGCCGGACCATCTCCCTGGGTCAACTCAATGTTATAGGCACCTTCAAAATTAATTTGATTGAAGTCTTCAATCTCAAAATCTTTTTCTAAGTCATCACTTGTCGCTTTTTTCATGCTTGCAGTGCAAGAACTCAACAATGTGGCCAATAAAATACCCAACAGAACAATTAAGGAACCAATACTTGAATTTTTCATAACTCAATTTTTTAAACTCGATGCTAAAGTAGTTGATGCACATCAATACACTCTCCAGTTAATCGATTAACGGCAAAAAGGGATCGGTAAATGAAGAATTTTTAATCGTCGGAAATGTCTGTATTAAAATGTGAGGCCAATTTGTTTGCATAAAAAGTGGTGTAAAGCATCACTAAAAGAACAATTCCAATGGCAACCGCATCCATGGTCGATGGATTACCCGTTGAGGTTAAATAATAGATGGCAAAGCCCATGGCTGGCAAATTCAAACCCAATATTAAGTTGGAATAGAATGGTTTACGTGTCTTTTCGAGCTGGTATGAAAAGTAAATGACAATAATTCCTGTTAAAATAGCAGCAATTGCGCCAAAAGAAAAATGTCGGGTTAATTGCATTACTCCATAAATAATTGGGAGCAAGCCATAGCCATAAAAAATTCGGCATAAGCTCTTAAAAATGCCCACATTTTGAAGTTCACTCAAGCCAATTGGGAATAAACTTCTGGGTGCAAGTGCTTGTGGTTGAAAGTTTTCGCCGTTTAAGTCATCAAGTGATTGTATGATGCCTCGCTTTAGGGCTTCCTTGATGGCTGCCTTAACCGCAGGCTTCTGAAAATGTTCCCTAAACCTTAAAATTGAAATTATTTCATCATCCGACACCTCCCGAAGGCGATATTCAAATGAATTTCCACTATTTTTATCTTCAGAATCAGTATTCATTTTTCTATAGCTTTGAAATTGTTGAACCATTAAAATACAAAAGTACGAATAGTTATGAAGAACTTTGTCTTTAATAATCAGACAAGGATTTTATTTGGGAAGGGTCAAATAGCCAATATGGCTGATGAAATTCCTGAAGATTCAAAAATCTTGATGATTTATGGAGGGGGGAGTATTAAACTCAATGGCATTTATGACCAAGTTACCGATGCCATAAGTGAATACGAATATTTCGAATTTTCCGGAATAGAACCCAATCCCAGTTATGAAAAATGCATGGAAGCGTTGGACATGATCGAAGAACTTGAAATCGATTTTCTCCTCGCTGTTGGAGGTGGCTCCGTAGTGGATGCCACTAAGTTTATCGCTGCAGCGGCGATGTATCAGGGGGTTGATCCCTGGGATATTTTGGCTCGTAGCGAAGAAATTGACGATGCGCTTCCGCTGGGAGTAGTTCTCACCTTACCTGCAACAGGTACTGAAATGAATGGTAACTCTGTTATTTCAAGATTGGAGTATAAAGAAAAACTTGTATTCGGTTCACCTTTAGTGAATCCTATTTTTTCTGTGCTCGATCCTCTTGTAATTAAGACCTTGCCAAAAAAACAAATCGGAAATGGTGTAGTCGATGCTTTTGTGCATGTGATTGAGCAATACCTTTGCTATCCGGTCAATGCTAAAATTCAGGATCGATTTGCAGAGGGTATTTTGCTTACCTTAATTGAAGAAGGTCCAAAAGTGTTAAAAGATCCGGAAAATTATGATGCATGTGCCAATTTTATGTGGAGTACCACCATGGCCTTGAATGGCTTGATTGGTGCAGGTGTTCCGCAAGATTGGACCTCGCACATGATTGGTCATGAAATCACAGCCCTTGAAAAGTTGGACCACGCCCAAACATTGGCCATTGTTTTGCCGGGTGTCATGAAAGTGATGCAGCAGGCTAAAAAGGACAAAATCCTTCAATACGGACTTCGGGTGTGGGGCATCAATGGAAGTTCCGAAGACGAGAACATCAATTTAGCCATTCAGAAAACCGTTGAATTTTTTGAGTCCATGGGCTTAAAAACGCGCTTGAAAGACTATGGCATTTCCATCGATACCATCGAGCTAATTGTGGAGCGAATGGAGAATCGTGGTGACATAAACATTGGTGAAAATAAACTCATTGGAGTTGATGAAATCAGGAAAATATTACAAGAACGATTTTAATCAACCTAGAAAATAGTAAAAAATCCTGCTTCCACGAAGTGGGATTTTTTGTTAAAAAATCTGATTAAATGTGAAATGTGGGATGGGATAGAGGCAATCCCGTCTTTAAATTTATATTTTTGCTAAGGCCTGTACACCTTCTTCACCTCCTAAAATCTTAAAAAGATGGAATTACTCGAAAAATTTGAAAAATCATTACAAGAATTGATCCTTATTTGTGATCGAAGTTCGGCTGTAATTGATTTGAAAAGAGTGGAAGAAGCAGCACATGCAGCTTTAGATATTCTGGGGGATTCAAAATGGGAGTCAGGCGATGCCATTGTTTTTCATTCCATTGAAGTGGCAAAAGTGGTCGCGCTCGACATTGGTATTGCCACCGATTCTATTGTTGCTGCTTTGCTGCATAATGTATTTGAAAGCAGCATCGACAAGGACAATTTGATTGAAAAATTACCCAGCCGCTTTGGTGATAATGTTAGTGCCTTGCTCGATGGTTTGTTTAAAATCAATTCCATCGATACAGTGACCATTTCAGTGCATTCTGAAAACTTCAGGCGTTTGCTTTTAGCACTATCCGGCGATTTGCGGGTAGTGTTGATTAAAATTGCCGACCGTTTGGTGGATATGCGAAACCTGGATGGTTTGCCTGCCGAATTGCAACATAAGTATGCCACCGAATCTTCGTTTTTGTACGCCCCATTAGCCCATCGCCTGGGTATTTACAATGTAAAGACGGAACTCGAAGATTTGTCGTTGAAATATTTGCGACCCAACGATTACCGTAAGATTGTTAAGAAGTTGGAGGAAACCACTGAAGAGCGGCGTAACTTTGTAAAAGAATTCGTTAAACCCATCGAGGCTAAACTGACTGCGCGCAACATCAAGTTCGACATGAAGGCACGCACCAAGTCCATTCATTCCATTTGGAATAAAATGAAAAAATCGAAGGTGAGTTTTGAAGAGGTATATGACCTTTTTGCCATTCGAATTATATTAGATTCTCCTTTGCCCGATGAAAAATCGGATTGCTGGCAAGCGTATTCCATTGTTACCGAAGAGTATCAGCCCAATACAGAACGCATGCGCGACTGGATTTCGATTCCAAAATCAAATGGATATGAATCCTTGCATACCACCGTGATGGGACCGCAAGGGAAATGGGTTGAAGTGCAAATCAGAACCCATCGTATGGACGAGATTGCCGAAAAAGGCATGGCGGCGCACTGGAAATACAAAGGCGGAAAGGGGAGTGGCGAAATGGATCAATGGTTGGCCAATATTCGCGAAGCATTGGAGAATCCTGACAGTAAGGGTGATGAGTTTATCAATGAATTCAAAACGAACATTTATGAAGATGAAATATTTATTTTCACACCCAAAGGCGATTTAAGAAAGTTGCCCGCAGGTTCAACCATCCTGGATTTTGCGTATGAAATTCATTCCGATTTGGGCGACAAATGTGTCGGCGGAAAAGTGAACCAGCGGAAGGTGACCATCAAGCATAAGTTGAAAAACGGTGATCAGGTGGCCATTGAAACCTCTAATAACCAGAAGCCAAAAATAGACTGGTTGGAGTTTGTGGTAACCACCAAGGCGAAAACCCGAATCAAATCGAGCCTGAATGAAGATAAAAAACGTGAAGCAGCCAATGGAAAAGAAATTGTAAAACGAAAATTCAAAAATTGGAAAATTGACTATACCGATGAGGTCGTACGCAGCTTATTGTCGTTTTTTAAACTGAAAACAGCACAGGATTTATACTATAAAATTTCAGTCGGTGAATTAGAGGCTTTACAATTAAAGAACGTTATAAAAGGTCAGGAAGAAGAAGAACCAAAAGCCAAAGATATTTTGGGCGAATTAATGCCCAAAAAAACGGTCGATAACCTGAATTTTGATGGCGGTGATGAATTTTTGGTGATTGACAAAGATTTGAAAAACATCAACTATAAATTGGCCCAATGTTGTAATCCAATTTTTGGAGACCAGATTTTCGGTTTTATTACCATTCGCGAAGGCATTAAAATTCATCGCGAAACCTGCCCGAATTCCAAACAGCTTCGTGAGAGATATCCTTACCGATTTATTAAGGCAAAATGGAGGAATACCAAACAGCAGACCTCGTTTCAGGCCACGGTTCATATGTCTGGAAGCGATCGGCTGGGCATTGTAGGCGATATTTCGTACATCATTGCCAAGGATGTTGGCATCCAAATGCGTTCCATCAACATTGATTCTAAAAATGGTGATTTTGAAGGTACCTTGCGTGTGTTTGTCAATAACATTGAGCACCTTGAATTTTTAATGCACAAGCTGAAAAACATCAAAGGAATTCAGCAGGTTTCAAGAGGAGTTTAACGATGCATAACTTAAAAGAAGGGGCGAAGAAGGTGAAATTGCGGCAGCGTTTTAGGCTTTATGGAGCGCAAAATAGTGAAAATGCGGAATTTATTTTAAATATTTTGGGCTTTTTTGGACGAAGCAAGTTGTTGTGATTAAATTATTTGCGGAAACATAGCGTTGGGTAAAACGGTGTTTGACAGGAAAGCAATTGGATGCATTTTTAATTTTGGTACGATAATTGAAAAAACGGGTTGTGCCATTTGTGGTTCAATAATTGTTAAGTGATAAAAGGATGAAGGGTATATTAAGTTCATTAGTTGATCAAAACGTTTCCGTCGAAGAGGCCATGAACAATCCATATGTAAATGTGGTTATTATAGCTGAAATGTTTGGAAATCAATTCAACCGGGCAAATGGGAAATAGCATAAGTCGAGCTGAACAGGAATTTACAGACGGTAATTTTGATGCTTGTTTTGAATTGGTCAATTCCATTATTTCAAAAGAAAATTTCAATGTTGACGCCTTGATGTTGCGGGCTAAATTGAATTATAACTGGCAAAAATGGGGCGATGCCTTAAATGATTTGAACAGGATTATTGACCTTGATTCCAATCATCAACTGGCAGTAAATTACAAACTAATGATCGTAAACATCTTGACTTATTGGAACAAAGACAACTATAATCCTTAGTTTTAGTTTGATGAAAAGGTGTAAAAATGATGGGTAAATAAAGTTTTTTTCAAAATTTTTATTTTTATTTTCATACAAAATCATTTTAATTATCTTTGGAAGCCTTGAAAAGTGTGTTAACTGATAAACAATCAATTTATTAATAAAAAAATAGTTTTATATGAAGAGGATTTTTTTCATTTTAATAATGTTTCTATTTTTTGTAAATGCGAATGCTCAGGACTTGAGCATTGGTTTACAAGCCAAGAACGACGGTAATGATGCATTCCGTAATAAAGATTATGTCTCTGCAATTACTAATTGGGAGAAATATTTGAATTCAGGAGAAGAAGGTGTTGAAGATGATGTAAACACACAAAGTATGTACGTAAAAAGCTTTTCCTATGCAGCAAAAGATTTTTTGTCTGATAAAAAATACAAACAAGCTTTTGATTATTTTCAAAAGTATTTAGAAAAAGACAAAGTCGAAGCTGAAAAGGATCCAGGTTTCGCTTATTCCATGGCTTACTGTGCGATGAAATTGGATAAAAATGATTTGGCCATCAGTTATTTTCAAAAAGCAATTGACTTTAAGTATAGGGCTGATTACTGCACTTTTTATGTTGCCAGTATCTACAAGGACATTAACGATGAGGCCAAAATGAAAGAAGTGTTGATCAATGGTTTGGAAAAATATCCGAACAGTAAAGTGAAACCTAAATTGGTGGCCTTATTGACCATTCCAATGTTGCAGGAAGCAGCAATTCCTTTCAACGAGGCCAATGAGTTGGCTAAAGTAGCATCTTCAAGTGATCCGAATGAGTATTTAACCAATATGGCAAATGCGGTGGTGAAATTTGAAGAAGCCATTCCTTTATTCAATAAGGTACTTGAATATGATCCCTCAAATGATCAGGCGAAGGCATATTTGAAAAATAGCGTAGATAACATCGACGCTTTTAATACTTATAGAAGTAATTTGGAAAAAAAATAAGTTCAAATGATGAATCAAAAATCCCGTATACTGAAAAAAGTATACGGGATTTTTTTTGTTTCGTTGAATTAAATTTGGCTAGTTTTGTTAAATGCATGTATACATTTACATGCCGATATGGTTTAACTTGCATTTCACTAATTCTTTTTCATGAATCTGCGCCTGCTTCTAATTGTTGTTTTTTCATATGGTTTGGCTATTATAGCCGAATCCAAAGAGGTGAAAAAGCAATTGTATTTTGAGCATTTGACAAACAACGACGGGCTTTCTTCCAGCCGCGTTAATTGTATCTATGAGGATAACGATGGATTCATATGGTTTGGAACTGAAGATGGACTTAACCTGTACGACGGAGTTTCAATACAGGTATTTCGAAACAATTCTTCTGATTCAAGTTCCATTTGTAATAGTTCAATTTATAGTATGGTCTGCGATCCTCAAACTGGAAATTTGTGGATTGGTACCCGAAAAGGATTGTGTTGTTTCAACAAAGAATCCTATCGGTTTATTCAAATATTCAAAGGTGATCTTGAATTTCCCGATATCAACGATCATATTATTTATGACCTTAAATTCGACCAAATAGGTGGACTCTGGATGGCTACCTCTTATGGTTTGTACTACTACAATATAAAGAATAAAAAGCTGTTGAGGTATTTACACCGATCGAATGATGATGCAAGTTTGATTTCTAGCTACATCAACCATGTTTTTATTGACGATCAGCAGCAAATTCTAGTCAGTACACGTCAGGGTGTTGATCTTTTTGACCAACAAAACGAGGCATTTGTACACCTGTTTCAAAGTGATTCTTTACGAAATGTCATGCAAATAATGCAGGATTCTTATGGAATATACTGGATTTGTACCGATGAGATGGGCGTTTATACGGCGTCATTCAACGAGGAATTTCATCTGACGAAATTTAAAAAAGGACAAAACCTTGATTTGCATTCGGCACGAATTCACTCCATTATTGAAGATGAAGCTAAAAATTTATTCATCGTTGCCCGCGATAAAGGACTCTATTACTTCGACCGAGAATCGGATGATCTTAACTTTTTTGAACCTGATATCTACGATGCAAAAAGTTTAAACAGTAAGGCACTCATTTGTTCCTTTAAAAGTTCTTCAGGCATTGTTTGGTTGGGAACCTTTAACCGGGGGATAAATTATATCGACATTAATCGGAAACCGTTCGAGCATTACAAAATGAATTATAAGCCCGATGGTTTATTCAATAACAATGTACGCTCCTTTTTTCAGGACAGCAAGGGCGCAATATGGATAGGGACCAAAGAGGGGGGCGGTTTGAGCCGTTTTTATCCGGAATCAGGAACCTTCGATAATTATCATTTTAAAACCAAGGCGAGCCCTGCTTTTAGTAATGATTATATTTTGTCCATCAATGAGTTGGATGAAAATGTGTTGATGTTGGGAACCTTAGGTGAAGGAGTTGATTTCTATTCTACACGAACTCAAAACATCAGCAACATTAAGCTTGGTTCTTCAGTGGCAGAAAATAAAGTATATGCCATTTTTAAGGATCGGGATCAGGTAATCTGGGTAGCGGCATTAAATGGATTGTTTCAATTCCAAAAGAACAACCAATCATTTCAAATGGTCGATGAACAATTGGTTGTTAAGTGTTTTACGCAGAACAATGAAGATGGAATATGGATGGGCACACGTTTTAATGGGCTAATTCATTATACGAATGATGAGCGCATCGATTTTTCGAATGATGAAAGTTTGAATGCAATTCATTCCAACGAAATTACCTCCTTACGTTTTTCAGGTGATTCTTTGCTTTGGGTAGGTACCACCGATGGCTTGTGTCTTTTTAATGTGGCTACCCGTGAGATGAAATGCTGGCACGAATCCGATGGATTGCCAAGTAACCGCATCTGCGCCATTGAATTGGACGAACAGAAAAATGTGTGGATGAGTACCTCACATGGCATTTCGCGATTTAATCCGCAAACTGAAGTTTTTAAAAATTATTTTATTGAGGACGGCCTGCAAGGAAATGATTTTGAAATGTACATTTCACTTCAATCAAATACGGGTAGTATTTATTTTGGTGGCGGAAATGGTTTTAATGTTTTTAATCCCGATAAGATAAAAGACAATTTGCGCATCCCTGAAATTCATTTTACCAATTTTAAAATTGCCAATCAATCCGTCCCGATTTCAAGTAAGGGATCGCCATTGAGTAAACACATTGACAGGACAAGCCATGTGGAGTTAAAACATACTCAATCCGATTTTACTTTCGAATTTGTGGCACTTAACTACACTTCCCCGGAAAATAACCGATTTCAATATCAACTCGAAGGTTATGACGAAGATTGGGTGCAGGCTGGCAAAAGTCGGGTAGCTACTTATACCAACATTGGAGCAGGCACATATACTTTTAAGGTGATTGGGTCGAATAACGATAACATTTGGAATACCCAAGGTCGTTCAATACAAATTAGCATTTTGCCACCGCCCTGGAAATCGAAATGGGCCTATACCTTTTACCTGGTGTTGATTGGGTTTATGGTTATGGGATTTTATTTTGTAATTGTAAAACGAGTTGAACAACAAAATCTTTTAAGGCTTGAGCGGCATGAACGCGAAAAAATGGAACTGATTAACCAACTGAAGTTGCGGTTTTTCACCAACATTTCACACGAATTCAGAACACCACTTACCTTAATCTCATCACCACTTTCTAAGCTCATGAAGCACGATAACATGAATCCTTCGGAGCGGAAGTACCTTTATTCAACCATGAATAAAAATGTAAAAAGGTTGTTGCGTTTAATGAAACAATTGATGGATTTCAGAAAGTTGGAAGATCAACAGTTACAACTCAAAGTCACCCAGGGACAGCTCAGTGCATTTGTGCATGATATTGCCAAAGGTTTTCAGGAATTCGCCGATAACAATGAAATTGATATTCATTTCGAAAGTAATGTGGAGGAAAGGGGTGCCCAGCAATGGTTCGATCACAATGTAATTGACAGCGTGATCTTTAATTTATTATCGAATGCCATTAAATTTTCACCACCAAATTCTCAAATTGATGTGAAAGTGGATATCGAAAAGGACCTGGCGGTCATTAAGGTTATAGATCATGGCGTTGGAATTCCCCCGGAAAAAATTGATAAAATATTCGATCGTTTCTACAGCGAAAATAATGGATTGGACGTTATTTCAGGAACAGGAATTGGCCTGTCGTATACCCGGAACCTGATGCTGCTTCATAAAGGAACTATTTTAGTCGAAAGCGTTCCCAAGCTTGAAACCTCGTTTGAGATTAAATTCCCTGTGAGTGAAACGACCTACACGCCTTCAGAAAAAGGTGGAATGGAAAAACCTATTGGAAAAACTTTGCCTGATGATCTTTCTTTTATACATGAGCCTGAAATTGATTCTCACGAATACCTTGGGTCCAACAAACGCTGGAAGATTTTGGTGGTAGAAGATAATGTGGAGTTGCTTTCCTTTTTGAAAAATGAATTGACGAAATATAACGTATCATTAGCAGGGAATGGGATTGAAGCACTGGTTATAGCCCGGAAAATAGTGCCCGACCTGATCATTTCCGATGTAATGATGCCCGAAATGGATGGGGTGCAATTTTGTTCCGCCATTAAATCGGACTTTATTACCAGCCACATTCCAGTAATTTTGTTGACAGCTAAAACCGCCAATGAACATAAAATTGAAGGTATGGAAAGCGGTGCCGATGCCTACATCGAAAAACCGTTTGATATGCCGGTGCTTGATGCACAAATCCGAAATCTGATCAAACAACGAAACCGATTGCGCAAGCGCTTCTCCAATCAATTCGAAACGGTCCCTTCCGAATTTACCGACAAAGCTATCGACCAAAAATTCTTTGAAAAGGCCGAAAAAATTGTCATCGAAAACCTTTCGAATCTTTCATTTTCAGTTGAGGATTTTGGTGCTGCTCTGGGTATGAGTCGCAGCCAGCTTTTTCGAAAATTTAAAGCCATTACCGATAACACTCCCAGCGATTACATCAGGGCCGAACGTTTAAAATTGGCGAAAAAGTTACTTATGCAAGGTGAACTTAATGTCAATGAAATTAGTTTGAAAGCTGGTTTTAGTTCAACATCGCACTTTATTTCAACCTTTAAAAAGTACACCGGACTAACGCCACGTGACTTCAGTCAAAAATAAAAGTTCAAGACCTATTTCCTATCAAGTGCAACTTGCCCGCAACAATGCAACTATTTTAATACTTCTTGCAACCAATCTTCAATTCTCTGCAACCATTTCGATACTCCCTCTCTGTTAAAATTTCCAATTTTGATAAGCTAACAACAAAAACTTTGATGAGCATTTGGAAGGACATAAGACCGTGGAAAAATTCAATGAAACATTACATTATTGAATGGCTTTGGGGAGTTGCAATCATCCTTGTAAGCGCTCTAGTATTTTTTAGTATGATAAACTGACCTAACTATTTTGAATGAATTTACTTATGAAGGCACATTTTAGAAAACCGATATTACTGCTATTGGCTTTGTTGCTTCTGAACACCGGATTTGCACAGAGTTCAGGAACCGTCTTTGGTAAAATTACGGATGCTGAAACAAAGGATCCACTTCCGGGCGCTACAATTATTATAGATGGTACGGTTACCGGAACAGTGACCGATATGAACGGTTCATACCGAATGATGAATGTTCCTGAAGGCAACTATACCTTTGTGGTTTCCTTCATTGGTTATAAGAAAACAACGCAGGAACAAACTGTGAAGGCCGGTAGTTCTGTTGAATTAAACGTTCCCTTGCACGTCGATGCCGTGGGTTTGGAAGAGGTAGTGATCTCTGCTCAATTGATGGGACAACGTGCAGCCATCAACCAACAATTAAATTCCGATGCACTTTCAAATGTGGTATCGTCCGATAAAATCAGGGAATTGCCTGATGTGAATGCAGCCGAAGCCATTGGTCGTTTGCCCGGGGTAAGTGTTCAACGCAGCGGAGGTGAAGCCAGCAAAGTGGTCATTCGAGGTTTGAGTCCTGAGCTCACAACCATCACCATTAATGGAGTGAAGATTCCTGCAACAGGTTCTGGCGACCGCTCGGTCGATTTAAGTATGATATCGCCTGAATTGCTATCCAACATTGAATTGTTCAAATCACCAACGGCTGATATGGATGGCGATTTTATAGGAGGAATTGTGAACCTTGGAGTCACCAAAGCACCCGATCGTCCGGTCACAGAACTTCGGGCGTATACCGGATACAATAGTTTAAAAAACGAATTTAGAAATTACAAAGGGTCCATCAATTTAAGCCGTCGATATTTTAATAACAAGCTGGGGGTAATGTTGAAAGCCAACTTTGAAAATACCAACAGGAGCTCTGAAAAAATTAATGTTTCGTGGAATAAAAACAACATTGATCAAGGCCAGGTGCTGGTTTCCAGTTTGCGCATCACCGATGAAAATAAAATGATTCAACGTTACGGAGGAAGTTCGCAGCTCGATTATCAGTATGGTTCGGGATACGTGATGGCTCAAACACTTTGGAGTGGTCGCAATTACGATACGTATTCCACCTTGAATGTGCTAGAAAATGCGGGCAAAATCCAGCATGTTCCCACCCATACACTGGGAACACTGTCAACCATTCAGACTTTACTTTCAGGAAAACAACGTTTTGCAGGAATTGAAGCCGAATGGCGGCTTTCAAACAGTAAGTCAAAAAATGATAATCCCTACGATGTTTCACTCGACATCGTCCAGTACAGTGGGGTGGAAGCTTCCGAAATGGAAGAAACTCCAGAAGCGCTGAATGCCAAAAGGCTTGACAATTATGGGAATGCGCAACTGGAAAAATATCACTTTTCGCCCAATGTGAGCGATCAAAACAACTGGCAGGCTGCCGTTGATTTTAAATATGACTTTTCGTTGGGCAATAAACTGGCTGGCTTTATCAAATTTGGAGGAAAACTCACCACCGATGAACGCACCTACGATCACAACTTCCAACAGGTTTATTGGTACTACCTCGATCAGGCCTATATCGACCGGGCCATCCAAAACTGGCCAAACGACATGCAACTTACCAATTACAATAAAATTAGTTTGAATAATTTCATCGATCCGAATCGCGAACAAGTGATTTGGGACGGTCAATACAATATTTTCCCTTCTATCGATTTTGATAAAGTGGATCAATGGCACGAAACACAAAAGGACGAACTGAATCCGGTATACAATGAGGAATACCTGAAATATTCGGCCAGCGAAAAAGTGATGGCTGCCTATGTGATGACCAAGTTAAAAATAGGCAAAAGGATAACCTTGATACCCGGCCTTCGTTACGAAAAATCGGACAATCACTACACCGGTTTTTATTCCGACATTGATGAACATGGCGAATCAGGTCAGGTAATTGATACTGCTTCGGTGCAACAATACGGCGAACTGTTGCCAAGTGCCCACCTGAAGATTAAACCCACCGACTGGTTCGACATCAGGGCATCGTTTGCTAAAACTTTGGCCCGTCCCGGCTACGATATGGTGGCACCTCGTGTACGGCTCGACCTAAACGATGGCATTGTTTACCAAAGCAACACCGAATTGAAACATGCTGTAGCCATGAATTACGATGCATCGGTTTCGTTTTTCAGCAATAAGCTGGGCTTGTTATCCATAGGTGGTTTTTACAAAAAATTTGACAATTATTTTACCAAAACCTCCCGACGAATGGATAAAGACGAAGCCATTGCACGGGGATATCCTGCTCAGGTTTACGATGTGTCCGAAGATTATATGAATTTTGATAATTCCAGAGTGTATGGTTTTGAAGTGGATTTGCAAACCAATTTCAGTTATTTGCCAGCTCCCTTCAACGGCATTGTGATGAGCATCAATGCTACCCGTTTGTGGTCCGAAACCTATTCGTTTACCTATCAACCTTATGAATACTATGACCGAAAATTACGTAAAATGGTGTTCTTGGCTGATTCATCCTACTATGAAAGTAATGCAACAGCGCTACCCAATCAGGTAGATTGGACCACCAATGTTTCTTTAGGTTACGATTACAAAGGATTCTCCATTCGACTTTCTGCCATTTATCAGGCCGCTTATCTCACAGGGTTTAGCAGCAAAGGAACTGCCGAGACGACAGAATATTTTTATTCCTACGTCGACGATAATCTGAGATTCGATGCCAGTATTTCTCAAAAAATTAATTCGCATCTGATGATCATGGCCAACCTGTCCAACATTACAGCTGAGAACGACCGACGATACACCTGGAAATCTCAATATGTGACCTCCGAAAATCGCTATGGACGCACTTTTGACATTGGATTAAAATATAAATTTTAGCATACTAACTAATTAATAGAGATAAACACATGAAAAATTCTTACTTACTACTACTGCTGATTTTTTCCATTAGCTTTTCATTGAGAGCCGCTACTCTGGAAACCCGAATTGTAAAAGTGCAAGGATGGGATCCCGCAACGAATGACGATCCTACTCAGTTTGAAAATTTGCTTTATGATGCGGTAATGCAGGATTCTACTCAACGTAAAACCAATCCCAATGTGATTTTTGAATTGAATCGAGATCAGATTTATTTTATGGGCAAACAGCTCAGTAATTATGATTTTCACCTGCACATTCGTGGAGCTGAGGGTGAAGGTTTATTGCCCGAAATTCAAGGTTCTGGCAAGTCGGATGGGACTTACGGCCTCGACTACATTGTAGCTTACAATGACTTAACACTTGAGAATTTAGCCATTAACGGATTCCTTCCTGATGGTGGCAATCAGCATTGGGTGATTGAATTGCGTGGGAATGGTTCTACTGTGCACTACAATAACGTAAGTTGGGATGGCGATCGTGCTGCAGCCGTTTGCGCCCGTGCCGACTCATTAAAAATATACATCAAGGATTGCACCATGGGCAACTTGGGATATCGCACCACATTTGGAGGAAATGGTCGTATGATTGATTTACGTCCTGAAGCGCTTTACCTCGATACTTTGGTGATTGAAAACAGTACTACCTATAATTCAACCGACAGGATCATTCGGAACATGAATACTCACATCAACTATTTGTACATCGATCATTTGACCGCAGCAAATACTGTTGGTCGTCACGGTGGAATTCAGCTGGGCGACTGTAAAAATGCGACCATAAAAAATTCAATTTTTGCCAATGTCATCATGTTGGGCCATTGTGATGCTCACATCTCGGAACAAACACAACCCGAAACACCACCTCGTTTTGCTGTAATTACGCTCGATAAAATTTATGCCGATGGTAGTTATGTGATCGAAAACAACAACATGTTTTGGGACGAATCAGTGACAGGTGTGTGGAATCAACTTGATTCAGTAAGTGTTCCTGATTTTGTGAATCCTCTAATCAAACAAGCTGTTGATGCCGATAAGGTGGATCAGATTTATTTTTCGGAGCCCTTAAGTTTTACCACCATGTGCGCCCCACAAATCTCATACATTGCCTTGTATTATGCCGATCCAAATGCCGGAACTTATCCCGATAGTTGGTGCGTTGGAGGCGATGGCGGTTATTTCCCCGATGAAATTGATTGCAGTTATTCCACTTCATCAAAATCGTATACCGAAGCCGAAGGTGGATTGCCTGTTGGTAATTTAAATTATTTTAAGGGTATTGGCACATCCAACAAAAATGTTCTGCATGGAGAACAACGTTCAATTAAGGCTTTTCCAAACCCATTTAAAGAGCAGCTGACCATAGCTTATCAAGTTGAACTAGGTGGATTGGTGAACCTTTCGGTTTACGATACCAATGGCAGGTTGGTGAAAAACCTCATTAACCAAAATCAGGCAGAAGGCCGGTATCAAATTGCATGGGATGGCCGTCGTTCCGATGGATCAGCTATTGTCGCTGGAATGTACATCTATCGAATTGAAACAGCATCGAATGTTAATAGTGGAAGTATTAGAGTAATTAGATAGTGATTGATTCAGGGATGGGATCGCAAGGTTCTGTCCCTTTTTTACTGCATTCATTCAAATAGTCAAACATGAAAGTTTTTATAAAACTGTTGTTTTTATTTTCATTCACAGTGATTTTTTTCCTGCGCTCAATGGCCCAGGAAAAATGGTCAAGCGAATATGCTTATTACGCTACTGGTGATCATTTAAGTTATGCTCCCGATGAAGAGGGCAATATTCTCCCCGATTTTAGCCACGTTGGTTATCGCTATGGTGATGTTGAAATCCCGCTTATTGAAAATGTGGTGGAAGTTTCACCAATTGAAGGAGATGATGCAGCCAACATTCAGGAGACCATCAATTCTTTGTCCGCCATTTCGCCCGATGAGAATGGTTTCCGTGGTGCAGTTCTTCTGAAAGCAGGAACCTACCAAATTGAAACACAGCTAAAAATAGGAGTAAGTGGTATTGTGTTGCGTGGCGAAGGCCAGGACGAAAATGGGACGATTCTGATTGCTACCGGTAAAAATGACCGTTCACTTATCGAAATTGGAGGAAGCGCCAGTATCAAGGTGGACAATTCCACCAAAATTACCGTCACTGAAGACTTTGTACCTGTTGGACGGCAATACCTGATTGTGAGCAATACTTCAGCATATGTTAAAGGTGATTTAATTGCCATTTATAGGCCTGGGACCGCAAATTGGATTTCGGATATAAAAATGGATCAAATTTCAGGAGCCGAATCAACGCAATGGACGGCTTCGAGCTACAACTTTTATTTTGAACGAACCGTATCGAAAGTTAGTGGCGACACGCTTTTCTTCAGGAACCCCATTGTGATGGCGCTCGACAAAAAATATGGAGGTGGTTTTGTGTATAAATGCACCTTCGATCGTATCGAAAATATTGGAATTGAAAACCTCTGCCTGAAATCGGAATATGCTTCCGAAACGGACGAGGAACACTCGTGGAAAGCGGTCCAATTTAACAACGTGCTGAATGGCTGGGCACAAAATGTTACTTCTTATTATTTTGCCTATGCCTGCGTTTCGCTCGAACGGGAAGCCAAGATGATTTCAGTGTTGAATTGTAGCTGTTTCGAACCTAAGTCAATTATCACAGGAAGTCGTCGCTATTCTTTTTATTGCGAGGGACAACTCAATTTATTTAAAGGCTGTCAAACCACCGAAGGGCGTCACGATTTTGTCACCGGTTCGCGGGTTTGTGGCCCCAATGTATTTACTCAGTGTACGGCGCGTAGTGCATATAACGATGCCGGTCCGCACCATCGTTGGGCTATGGGAACGCTTTACGATGTGATTGATACCGATGGCGAATTGAATGTGCAGGATCGCGACGATATGGGGTCCGGACATGGATGGGCTGGTGCCAATCAGGTGTTCTGGAATTGCAAAGCTACCAGTTCAATTTGTCAAAGTCCATGGGTTTCAGCCAAAAACTACAATATCGGTTTTCAGGGAAAAAAAGAAGCCGGAGCTCGCGCCGGCAGACCAGATGGAGTTTGGGTAGGTCTAAACCGTCCGGGCTTGTTTCCTTCCTCCCTGTACGAAGCTCAATATGATGATCGAATGAAGAATGCAAGCGTGTTTTCAGTTATGCCTAACCTGGAGCAACTTGAGTATTCGTCCTATAAACTATCCTTTAATCAGGTAGTGAATCCATCAGACATTGTGCCTGGGAACTTTAGCATTGGTGGTACGGCTGGAATTTCAGCTGCTTTTACTGTGACAATAATCGATGCTTTTTCTGTTCAAATTAGTTTTGCTGAATTGGGAATTCTCCCCGGACCATCTACCTTAATTGTAACAGTGGAGAACATTCACAATACTGATGGTCTTTTAATCAATGGACTCAACAGTGCGACCTTTTCTATTCCTGATGAGCGACCGGTAGTTTCCGGTCCCGGATTAAAGGTGACCAATGAAGACGGAAGTTTTGTGGTGGCGCAAAGCACCAAACCCGGATTTGTTTACCTCATTCGAATGGGTGAACCTCATGCCAGCATTGCCGACTTCGATAAGGCCATAGCCGGTCATAATGGAGCCAAATCGCAAATTATAACGACAAATGTTTCGGTGCCCATTTATACCAAAGGTATTTATGGTGGCTTTTATTTTTTGTATGCAGTGGATGAAGTTGGACGTATTTCGGATGCCGGGAGTAACCTGGTTGAAGTGCAGGAAACGGCAAAAGTCTCCGTCAATGCCATTGATTTACAAGATCAGTTTCAAGTGAAGCGTGAAGGAGCTGTTCTATTTATTCAACCCAAAACAATTGATTTAAATTATCAGCTAACCGTTTATTCCCTAAGTGGAAAAAAATTGTATCAAAACATAAATTCAAGAGGAGATGAACAAGTTGATGTATCAAAATTCGCAGAACCGTTTGTCGTGTTATCCTTGAAAACTTCAGCAAACATGCAAATCATAAAAATTGCTTTAGCCCATTATTAATTCTTTTGAAAACAGATTCAATGAATAAACTGAACATGCGACCTATTCTCTACTTCCTTTTCGCCATTTTGGCTGTGCAAACAGTATATGGAAATCGTAGCTCAAAACGTTTACTCAACAATTGGGAATTCGTAAAAGGAGATTTGGGCGGGGTATACGAAGCCATTCGTCCTGCCGAATTGTCTATTTTACCGACCTGGGAAGAAGTGGAAATGCCACATTGTTTTAATGCTTTTGATGCGGTCGATCCCGATGTTGCCTATTACCAGGGCCCGGGATGGTATAGAACCTTGCTTCCCCGCTCGGCATTCGAAAATGGGCAACGGCATTTACTTCATTTCGAAGGAGCGGGTCAAAAAACTAAAGTATTTGTGGACAATCAATTGGTGGGAGAACATGTGGGCGGCTACGACGAATTTACCTTCGACATCACAGATGCTGTTTGGCAATATTCTCAAATGGATGGTAACGAAGCAGATAGTGTTCCCCTGGTAATCCGTTGCGATAATTCACGCGATCTGCAGATGATTCCTTCCGATTTAAGTGACTTCAACATTTATGGAGGATTGTATCGCTACCTCAATTTAGTGAATGTGCCGGAGCTATCCATTTCGCAAATCCACGTTGATGTTCAGCTCGAAAAAAATAATAAAAATGCACAATTGACCATTCTGTCGGAGTTTTACAATCCACAGAATAGAAAAGGTCCAGCCCGTTTGAACTATAAAATTAGTACTCCAACCGGAAAAATTATTGACACCAAAGAGGTCGAAATTGCTTTGGGAGAAGGCAATTTATCGAAAACTGAATTTGAAATTAATCGTCCGCTCTTGTGGACAGTTCAACAGCCCAATTTGTATACGCTTGAAGCGACACTTACAACGGAAGATGGTATAGATACCTTCACCCAAAAATTTGGAATTCGCAGTTTTGAATTTATACCGCATGGACCGTTTTTGTTGAATGGAGAACGTTTGTTTCTAAGGGGAACACATCGGCACGAAGATCATGCAGGATATGCAGCTGCCATGCCCGAAGATTTAATCATTCAGGAAATGCAGCTGATGAAAGATATGGGGGTAAACTTCATCCGCTTGGGGCATTATCAACAATCGCGCATTGTATTGGATGCTTGTGATAGTTTGGGAATTCTGGTGTGGGAAGAAATCCCATGGTGCCGTGGTGGAGTTGGCAACGAAAGCTATCAGGCGCAAGGCAGACGTATGCTCACAAATATGATCAATCAACATTACAATCATCCTTCCGTAATCATTTGGGGTTTGGGCAACGAAAACGACTGGCCCGGAGATTTCCCCGAATACGAAAAAGATTCGATTCGCGCTTTTATGGGTGAATTAAATGATTTATCGCATCAACTCGATCCGGTAAGAAAAACGGCCATTCGTCGTTGCGACTTCTGTTCCGACATCGTTGATGTTTACTCACCTTCCGTATGGGCCGGCTGGTACCGCGGAAAATATACCGATTATACCAAAGTTTCCGAAGATTGGAACCAAAAAGTGACCAACTTTCTACACGTAGAGTGGGGGGCCAGCAACCATGCCATGCGCCATTCCGAAAATCCGGATAAAGGCATTGAAGCCATTTCGGGAGGAAAAGGAGCCGATGAGCGCTCTGGTGATTTTCTGTTGAAAGGTGGCGATGCACGGGTATCGAAAGACGGTGATTGGTCCGAAACCTACGCCTGCAACTTGATCGACTGGCATTTGAAAGAACAGGAGAACATGGACTGGCATACCGGTACAGCCTACTGGCCGTTTAAAGATTTTTCCACTCCGCTTCGTCCTGAAAATCCTGTTCCTTTTTTAAATCAAAAAGGAGTGGTACAGCGCGATTTTACCAAAAAGGAGGCCTTCTATGTTTTCCAGTCCTATTGGACGAAAAAACCCATGGCACACATTTATGGTCACACCTGGCCGGTTCGATGGGGTGAAGAAAACGAACCCAAAATGGTCAAAGTGTATTCCAATTGTGACGAAGCCGAACTTTTTCTCAATGGAAAATCACAAGGAGTCAAAAAACGCGATAGTCAAAATTTCCCGGCAGCTGGTTTGCGCTGGAACGTGATCTTCTCTTCAGGCGATAACCAGCTGAAAGTGATCGCAAAAAAAGGGAAAGAAATAATTGCTGACAGCATTACTCAGGTGTATCAAACGCAAAAGTGGGAAGCTCCAACTGAGTTAATATTTAAAGAAATTCATCGCCTGGGGAATACCGTTGAAGTCGAGGTACAGACTTTTGATTCGAACAAGGTGTTTTGCCCCGATGCAAAAAATCAAATTCGTTTTTCAATTGCCGGCGATGGCCAACTCCTCGATAACCTGGGAACATCAAACGGTTCCAGGGTGATTGAACTTTATAACGGAAGGGCATCTATCCGCTTACAACTAAACGGTGAAAATGCTGTTGTATCTGCCGTTTCCGAAGGATTAAAAAGTGGATTTATTACAGTAACTAATAGCGAACTACCATAACATTTAACTAAAAAAAAAGACGTATGAACCAACAATTTACTTTACGAAACAGGATTATCTTGTCAGCAGGTGTGTTGATTTTTGGCCTTTTAATGACCACCATGTCATTGAGTGCCCAAACATCAAAAGAATATACCGATGCCGAAGTGGATGCCCTGGTAGCTGACATTGAAGCAAACACTTACAATGAATACATTCTGACCACCGACGGTGGAACTTACATCATGAGCGATGTTGATTTAGCAGGCGATGCTGTGGTGAAAGCCAAAGATGGGCTGACCAAAAAACCGGTTATTTCCGATGAAGCCAACACGGGCACCTTCCGTGCATTTTTCGACATTCAAAATGGAACCTACAATTTAACGGTTCAGGGACTCGAATTTATTGGAACTGCGGCGGAATCCATGATCGGGATCTCACGTGTTCGAAGCGACAACAGCTCCATTAGTATTGTCGATTGCGACATACACGATTTCAGCACATCGAATGGTTTTGTCCGTTGCGATAAGGCTGGCGTTTCGGTGAATGTTGAGGGCTGTTACGTTTACAATTGCAATACCCGATTGATCTACCTTTACACCAACACGCTTACTTATGGTGATGTGAGTGTAAGCAATACCACCTTTGCCAATAGCACAGGAGCATCGGCCATCTACTTTCGTGATTCAGGCGGCATAACTGCTGGTGGAAATAACCTTACTGTTGATCATTGTACTTTTTACAACATTCCTGGTGGATCACCTGTCATAAAAGTGGGTGATGCCATGACAGGAACCGTTTCGGTCACTAACTCAATTTTTGTGCAGGTTGGTGATTCCTTAAGCAACATTAACGTGTTGGATTATTGCTATTTGGCCGGATTGGAAAAAACCGTTGTTGGCACCAATTCGTTTGAAACTGCTCCTGTATTCAAAGATGCAGAAAATGGGAATTTTGAATTGACCAATGCAAATTCTTTTATTGGTTCAGATAGCAAAACAGCCGGAAGTTTGAAATGGTACACTACTGCATCTTCCGCCGAGAATGAATATTCCGTAGATGATGTTGAGAAACTGATAGCCGATATTTCGGCCAGTGCACACGATGTTTACATTTTAACTACTTCAGGTGGTGTTTACGATTTTTCCGACGATCCTGACATCAGTGTTTCGACCACCATTAAAGGTGCCGAAGGTTTGGAACAAAAACCAATTCTCAGCTACACGGCAAATACCAGTAGTTCATTTGGACTTTTCAGAATTCAAAAGGCAACTGAAAGAATCACCGTTCAATTTGAAAATCTTGAAATTGATTGTACCAATGATAAGGGTAACGTGTTACGTAGTGACAGTGAAACCGATTTAATCGTCAAAAACTGTTATGTGCATGGCAATACCAACAGCAACGGTGTTTTCCGTATGAACGTTGGCGGCGGTTCGGTTAGTTTTGAAAACACTTTAATTGCCAACAGCAAACAACGGGTGATTTGCATGTACACTCCTGATCAAATATATGGACCAGTGAATGTGATTAATTCTTCATTCAATAATATTGCAGGCCCGGTCATTTATTACCGTTCATCTGGAACAGTGGCCATTGGTAGTGATGTTACCGTTAACCATTGTACATTTAACGAAATTGGAGGTTCCGAAGGGGTTTTCAAATTCAGAGACATGCAGGGAACTATTCTTATTGAAAATAGTATTTTTAGCGCTGTAGCCGGTACCATCGATGCCGCTTTTGCTTCCTGCAATTCCTGTTATGTTGCTGGTTTTGAAACAGCCCCAACCGCAAGCAATTCCATCGAAACGGCTCCGGTTTTTGTGGATGCCGCCACCAATAACCTGCAGTTAACTAATTTCGATATGCTAACCGCAGCCGACCTTCAAATTTTGGGTGACCTTTCCTGGTACACCGATGTGTTCCCTCCAAAAGTACTGGCAGAATTGATGAAAATTGACGAAACCCACTTAACAGTGGTGTTTAACGAAGCAGTTTCAGCAGAAACAGCCGCTTTAACAAGCTCTTATACCTTGAGCGGAATTTATGGTCTAACAGGGAATCCTATCTCTGCAACAGTTTCCGATGATGCCAAAAGTGTGGTGTTGGAAGTGGCCGATTTAAGTGCAATTGCTCCAAAACAAACAGTTGTTGTAACAGTAAGCAATGTAACTGACATTCTGGGAAATGTCATTTCTGAAAACAATGTGGCTACCTATACTTATCTCGATGAAGTTCCTCCTGTAATTACACTTACCGCTCAGGAAGTGACCAACGATGCCGGTGCTCAGGTCGTAATGCAAAGCAACGAAAAGGGTATGGTTTATCTTATTCTTACTGGTACAGATCAGGCAAGCATTGCCGATTTCCAGAAAGCCATTGCTGCCGGTCAGGGAGCAAGTGCCACTGTTGAAACGACCAATACCGATGTGCAAGTATCAACAGCCGGTATTCAAGCCGGATCATACTTTGCTTACGCTGTGGATGAATACGATAATATTTCAGCTAAAAGTGATGCAACTGTATCGGTAAAGGATCAGGTCGCACCGCTTGTAAGTGTTGAGGCACAAGAGGTCAATAATGCTGCCAATGGTGTCAAAATAATGGTTTCAAGCAACGAAAGCGGTAGGGTATATCTTGTTCTGGAAGGTGAAGCGCAAAGCACAGTGGCCGATTTAGAAGCTGCCGTAGTTGCGGCGAAAGCTGTTGCCGGTGCAATTAATTATGGAGATACTATTGCTGCTTTGTCAGTAGCAGGATTAGTACCGGGAAGCTATTATGCCTATGCTGTTGATGTAGCTGGAAATATTTCAACACGAAGCACTAACACGATTAGTGTAAGCGAATATGTACCTCGCTTGCGCTATTATGCTGCTGAAGATGCACTGAATTTATCGATTGACCTGGTGAATGCCAACGATGGCGACACATTTATTTTGACTACCAGCGGAGGATCATACGACTTGGCCTACTGGCACAAATTGACTGCCAAGGTGACTATTATGGCCGATGAGAATTTGGAAAAACGTCCAATCATCAGCAATTATATCGAAAATTCAACCTACCAAACTTTCCGTTTGTTTGCCTCAGGTGCATCTATTACACTAAAAGGGCTTGAAATCGACAGTAAATACAATGCCTTGTATCCTGTAAAATACATGATTCGTGTGGCTTCCGACATTGGTAACTATTACGTGGTGGCCGATGATTGTTATTTCCATGGTCAGTTAAAAGAAAGCGGTGCTATTGTAAAAACATACGGCGGTACACACGCCGACAGTTTGATTTTCCGCAACTGCATTTTCGAAAGTTTTGAAGCGGTGAGCATGACTGGTCTTTCAACTGAAAATTCACCATCGTGGGATAAATTGGAAATTTCCAATTGTACCTTTATGAATATTCCGGAAGGAGTTGTGGTCATCAAGGATCAACCCTCGATGAATAAAGATTATCCCATCAATATCGATCATTGTACGTTTTACAATGTGGGTAGCGAAAGTGAAAATGTCATCATTGCCGATTCGATGCGAAATGTTACGATCAGCAATTCCATTTTTGCCAACAGTCCTTCGCCAAGCATTTACGCTTTTTACGGCGATGCGACCAAACAATCCATGGTGGATCATTACAACATTACCGGTGCCAATGCCCCGCTGCCGCTTGGAAGTGCCGTTTTGGGCACTCATACCTGGAGCTTGGATCCACAGTTTGCCGACGCGGCCAATGGTGATTTAACTCTTGGCAATATGGAATTGTATACCCTTGGAGGTGACGGTTTGCCATTGGGTGACCTGCGCTGGGCCGACGTACTCAGTCCAAAAGTAATGCCGGATGTAAGGGCGCTTTCTGATTCAACCCTTTTGATTCATTTTAATGAATGGATGGATACCACTACAGCTATTGTTCCTGCAAATTATACCATTAGTGGTAGTGCCGGTCTTACCGGAACAGCTAAAAATGCCGTGTTATATAATTTCCGTTCAGTGGTGATTACTACTGGAAGTTTTATGGGGAAAGTTGGTGAAAGTGTGGTGATCACTGTTTCAAATGTACAGGACCTGAATGGCAACAAGGTGGATGCACAGCACAACACCGTCAGCTATACAGTTGAAGAAATGCGCCCTGTTGTATTTGCGAAGGAACAAAAAGTGACCAATGCCGAAGGACAATTTGCCGTAGTACAAACCTCTTTGGCATCTGGAAATGTTTACCTGATTCTTGATGGAGAGGCTCAATCAAGTATAGCTGATTTTGATGTTGCCGTTCAGATTGGTAATGGTGCAAAAGCTGCTGTAACGGTTTCATTTACCGATATTGAAGTTTTAACTTACAACATCACACCCGGAACCTATTATGCCTATTTGGTTGATGCTTCCGGTGTGATATCTGAAAAAGGCGAAAGTGCCATTACGGTAAGCGATGGAATAGCACCTGTGGTTTCGGCTGGTGTACAGTCGGCCAACAATGGCGATGGTAGTTTCGTAAACGTACAAAGCAGTGAAAATAACGGACGTGTTTACATTATGCTGGACGGTGAACCGCAGGGTAAAAATGCTGATTTTATTACGGCAGTAGCTTTGAAAAAGGGATCAGTGACCAATGTTAGCGAGGCGAATACTGATGTAAAAATTTTAACCAAAGGATTGGCTCTTGGCATTTATTATGCTTATGCCATTGATGCTGCAGGAAATATTTCGGATAAAGGAACTTCACCCATCAACATTACCGAAAAGACTGGTGTGGATGCTTTCATTCAAAACGAAATTAAAGTATTTACCTTGCATCAGAAAGTGGTAATCGCATCGGAAAATTGTTTGTTAAAGGTGGTGACTATTTTCAATATCAATGGAAAAGTAATTGAAAGAAGAACCATAAATGCGCAACACTTCGAAAGCGAAGTTTGCCAACCCGGATGCTACATTGTGAGTATCTTGTCAGAGAATAAGCAGATAATTAATAGTAAATTAGTGATTAATTAGTAGATAGGTGGCAGTGCGGCCACATGTTGTGGTCGCACTTTTACGGTTTAAAGATGAAAAAATTGAGGAAATATTATTGGATTGTTTTGGCCTTAGTCCTTTTTTTAGGCTGCAAGCAGGATTCAAAACAAGCACTTGTATCGCAAGTGGAAAATTTTGAATCCATTCGAATTCAGCATTTGGTGAATGAGTTTTGGGATTTGCCTCCAGTAACGCTTACCGATACTTTTTGTATCCGCAGTGCCGGGGGACTTCACGATTTTTATTCCGAAGGCGATTATTGGTGGCCCGATCGGGAAAATCCCGATGGCCCTTATGTTCGAAACGATGGCCTCAGCAATCCCAATAATTTTGTAAGCCACCGCCATGCAATGATTCGAATGAGTCGTATCGTTGGTGCAATGACCAGCCAATACCTGCTAAGCGGTGAACAAAAATATTCCGAAAAAGCGATGGAACGTTTGCGGGCCTGGTTTGTAAGCGATTCCACAAAAATGAATCCCAATTTGCTTTTTGCACAAGCCATTCAAGGTAGATATACGGGTAGAGGAATTGGAATTATTGATGGACTACATCTGATTGAAGTGGCGCGTAGTGCTTACCTAATTCAAAATGCTCCCGGTATTTCTTCAACTGATATCAATGAAGTAAAAAATTGGTTTGCCGAATATTTGAACTGGATGATGACCCATGAATACGGTAAAACCGAAATGGTGCATCCCAACAATCATGGAACCTGTTGGGCCATGCAGGCTGCCGCTTTTGCGCAACTGACGGGGAATGATTCCGTGTTGGCTTTTTGTGCTACAAGGATGAAAGAAACACTGATCCCTAATCAGATGGCTGTTGATGGTAGTTTTCCACTGGAGCAGGAGCGTACCAAACCCTATGGATATTCACTGTTTAACCTCGATGCCATGAGTTTGCTGGCTCAAATTCTTTATACATCGGGATACCGTGATATTTGGGAATATGAAAACACTGACGGTAAAAGTCTTAAATTGGCGGGGAATTATATGTTTCCTTTCATCCGGGATAAAGCATCATGGAAGCTGAAACCTGATGTACTGTACTGGGAGGACTGGCCGGTGAGCCAAGCCGCATTAGTTTTGCAGGGCCTTGCGTACCAGCGAAAGGATTTCATTGAGTTGTGGGAGAAATTGGAACATGATTCTGAAGTGGAAGAAGTGCAGCGTAACCTGGTGATGCGCTATCCTCTTCTGTGGCTCGATTATGAATAGCCCTGGGTTTTAACCCAGGGGATACATTATAAAGAATGATAATCGTCCGTGGAAGAATGTTAGTTAAAAAAGCAAATTATTTATTAAGGTACTAAAGATGTTCAAATTCAAAAAAACAATCTTCGTTTTTCTATCCATCATTTTGCTGGCAGCATGTGTATCACAACATCATACTGATGTTATGGCGCAAATCCAATCCAATTTTGCCGTTTTTGAAAAACAAACTGATTTTATGCTCGATCAACTTGCGAATAATGATCGGAACCCGAGAACCGTGGAAAATGGTGAAACAAAACTGGTGAAGTCGAGCGACTGGACAAGTGGCTTTTTTCCGGGCAACCTATGGAACCTATATGAATATACGCGTGATGAAAAGTGGAAGGATGCCGCTGATCATTTTACCATGAACATTGAAAAGGAAAAGCTAAACGGTCGCACGCACGACATGGGTTTTAAGATGTTTTGTAGTTTTGGAAACGGATATAGATTAAGCAGTGATCCAGCGTACAAAACTATTTTATTACAAAGTGCAAAAACCTTAAGCACACGTTTTAATCCTAAGGTGGGCTGTATCCGCTCGTGGGATCACAATTCTGATAAGTGGGATTATCCGGTGATCATCGATAACATGTTGAACCTTGAATTGTTGTTTTGGGCGAGCAGGGAAACACGCGATTCGAGCTTTTACAAGATAGCTGTTTCGCATGCCGAAACAACCATGAAAAACCATTTTCGCGATGATTATAGTTGCTACCATGTGGTTTCGTACGATACCATTAGCGGCGAGCCTGTTATTAAAGGAACCCATCAGGGCTATTCCGACGAAAGTGCCTGGGCTCGCGGTCAGGCCTGGGGCTTGTATGGATTTACCATGGTTTATCGCGAAACCGGTGACCAGCGCTTTTTAGATCAGGCCAATCGTATTGCTGAATTCATTTTGAACCATCCCCGTTTACCCAAGGATGGCATCCCTTACTGGGATTTTGATGCACCGGGAATCCCTGATGAGCCAAGAGATGCATCGGCTGCAGCAGTAATTGCATCAGCGTTGTACGAATTGGGATTATATGTTGATGTTGAAACTCAGCAAACTTATTTTAATGCCGCTGATCATATACTAATTTCCTTGTCGTCGAAGAAATACCTGGCAAAAGTTGGTGAAAATCATGGATTTTTATTAAAACACAGCGTGGGCAGCATGCCGGGAAATTCCGAAATAGATGTGCCTTTAATTTATGCCGATTACTATTTTCTGGAAGCGAACCTGAGAAGGATGAAAATTCAAGGGAATTGGGCGGGTGAAAAGGCCGCTGTGATTTTTAAGGTGGACGATTTAGTCGTTAATGGGGAAGGAGAAGTGCCTGTACAATGGCAAAATTTTGCTGCTTTGGTTGAAAAAAAACAAATTCCTGTGGCCGCTGGGATTGTAGGCAGCTCATTGGAAAAAGGGAAAGATTCTTTTTTCAACTGGATTAAAAAATACAACGAAACCGGATTGTTTGAATTTTGGAACCATGGTCAACTTCATCAGAGGGATGAGGTAAACGGTGAAAAACGTGCTGAGTTTTATAATCGTTCTATTGAAGAGCAGGTTGCATTTTTGAAGCAAACGCAAGACCTGGCCATGGAAAAGCTGGGTTTTCAGCTGAGCACTTTTGGTTCACCATACAATTGGTGTGACGAAAATACGAGTTTGGCACTGAAGCAGTTTCCTGAAATAGGTGTATGGTTTTATCCCCCAAAAGAAGTACAAACTGATCTGGTTAAATTAGAAAGAATACCTGCTTTAAACATTGAATATCCGGTGCATCATGCCAATTTTTATCATTTCTTCAATTCGTATTATTTTTATTCTAATTTATCGGTTGTGACCATTCAGGGGCATCCAATGAGTTGGCATTCTTATGAATTGAATCAAGTAGAACTGATGATGAATTACCTGAAAGCATGCAATGTTGAGGTCATAAAACCTTCGACCTTGATGGGACAAACCAAAACAAAGTTGTAGTTCGCTAAATACAAATTGCTCTGATTGTCCTGCTTTTTGCTTTACAAGCTACCACAGCTTGGGGTTTGCTCCAAGTGATCTCCGATGTTCAATTAATTTCCGATGGCGAAGAAGGAATGGACTCTTCGGGATTAATTCTGAGCATCTTTTACAATCACATCGTGGGCGCCACCTTCAATGATGCTGGTTGATGATACCAGGGTAATTTTAGCTTCTGCTTGCAATGACTTTAAGGATAAAACGCCGCAACTGCAGAGGGTCGATTTAATTTTCCCGATGGTTTGGTCCAGATTATCTTTTAACTTTCCGGCGTAAGGAACATAGCTGTCCACACCTTCTTCGAATTTTAGGCCATCGTTACCGCCCATATCATAACGTTGCCAATTTCGTGCTCTGTTGGAACCTTCACCCCAGTATTCCTTCACGTAGTTTCCACCAACAATTAATTTTTTTGTTGGACTTTCGTCGAAGCGGGCAAAGTATCGTCCCATCATTAAAAAGTCGGCACCCATTGCCAGGGCCAGGGTCATGTGATAGTCCTGCACAATCCCTCCATCGGAACAGAGCGGGATGTATTCACCGGTTTCCTTGAAATATTCATCCCTTGTGTTGGCTACGTCAATAAGGGCGGTTGCCTGACCTCTTCCGATTCCCTTTTGTTCCCGGGTAATACAAATTGAGCCACCACCAACTCCAACTTTAATAAAATCGGCACCAGCTTTGGCTAAATAGAGAAAACCATCTTTATCCACAATGTTGCCGGCACCAACCAAAACATCACTGCCATAATTGCTTTTGATGAATTGAATGGTTTCCATTTGCCATTCAGAAAAGCCATCGGATGAATCGATGCACAATACATCAACACCGGCTTCCAGTAAAGCAGGCACTCTTTCCTTATAATCTCTTGAATTAATTCCGGCACCTACAATTAAACGTTTATTGGCATCTAATAATTCATAGGGATATTCTTTGTGACTGTCGTAGTCTTTTCGAAATACAAAATATTTTAGGCGTTGATTTTCATCGATAATGGGTAGGGTATTTAGCTTATGTTCCCAAATGATATCATTGGCTTCACTTAAGGAAATTCCATTTCTGGCGGTAATTAATTTGGGTAAGGGGGTCATAAAGTCCTTCACTTTTTTATCCAAACTTTCCTTACCAATTCGATAATCGCGACTGGTGATCAATCCAAGTATCTGCCCAAATGAAGTACCATCATGTGTTACCCCAACGGTAGAAAAGCCTGTCTTTTCTTTTAAGGCTAAAACATCTGCTAAAGTATGTTCCGGTGTTAAATTGGCTCTGCTTTCAACAAAACCAGCTTTGTGTTTTTTAACCTCCAGGACCATTCTGGCTTGGTCTTCAATTGATTGAGAGCCAAAAATAAATGACAATCCTCCTTCTTTAGCTAATGCAATGGCTAATCCACTATCGGAAACGGATTGCATTATAGCCGAAACAAAAGGAATATTTAAAGAAATTTTAGGGCTTTCTCCTTTTTTATATTTTACAATAGGTGTTTGTAAATTAACTTTATCCGGTGTGTGGGTTTTACTGGTTAAACCTGGGATAATGAGGTATTCATTGAAAGTTCTTGAAACTTCATTCATTATATTTGCCATACTCGTTGATGTGAAAAATTTTACAAAATAAAGAATAATATTGGCTACCACTATGGTTTTACCTGTATTTTATTCTTTAAAATTTACCTTTTACTTGATTTCCGGTTTATAGTTGAGGTCAAAATTTCCTGACTTTTTAAATTTTTCAATCCATTTGGGACAATATTATCTTGTGATTTTAAAGGTGTATTGTGTAGTAAAAATAAACACCGATGTTTCTGGAACACCGGTGTTTATTGTATGATTTAAAACAAATTTTATAGAACAATCGTAGCAATGGAATGCGGTAAACTTTCGAGTGAACAAGCCTTGCCATTTACCATAAGTTTGTAATCGAACCTGGATTCCGATTTATTGAGTGCAATCACTACCACAGAACCATCCGGATTGATAAAAGCAGTTGCCTGTAAATCAGTTCGACTGGATGAAGCTGCAATACGTTTTGCACCTTCTTTGATGAATTTTGAAAAATGGCCAATGTAATAGTAACTATTGGTGTAAATTAATTCATCTGTCTGTGTATTGGCATGTATGGGGGCAAAGCAGAAATTTCCAACATGGTTTGGTCCACCCGTTTCATCTAAAATGATGTTCCAGTCGGTCCAGGCTACAGTTCCACTGTTAAAATCGTTCAGCATAGAGTAGCCGTATCGTTCGCCCAGGTACCAATCAGAAACATGGTCAATATCAAATTTTTCGACGCAACCTTCGGTGAAAATTAATTTTTTATCGGGAAAGGCATCGTTGACCAATTTTACATTTTCGAATTGCATGTCGCCGCCGGTCCAGGGCTCATACCAATGGAAGCCGATACCCCAAACGTATTTGGCTGCATCAGGATCGCTAAGAATGGTGGTTGCGCGTTGGTAAATTTGATCGCGATTGTGGTCCCATGCAATCAGATTTTTATTTTCCATTCCGTTGTTATGCAGGGTTGGTCCGAGGTATTTTTTGATAAAATCACGTTCGTCGGCAGCAGTGTATACACAAGATTCCCAACGTTGAACAGCCATGGGTTCGTTTTGAACGGATAAACCCCAGATTGGAATTCCTTGTTTTTCGTATTCCTGAATAAACTTCACGTAATGGTTGGCCCATGCCTGTTTAAACTTCTCCAATAATATTCCACCTTGTAAAGCGTTGTTGTTATCCTTCATCCAGGCTGGTGGACTCCACGGACTTACAAACATGTTGAGTTTTCCTCCAGCAGCGTTAAGTGCTTTTTTTATAAAAGGAATTCGAAATTGCTCATCGTGTTGAACACTAAAAGAGTTTAGCAAGGAGTCGTTTTCTTCGACGTAATTGTATACACCACTCGAAAAATCGCAACTGGCTATGTTGGTCCGTGCAAAATTGTAGCCAATTCCTATTTCTTCATCATAAAATGCGCTCAGGATTTTTTGTTGAATTGGTTCCGACATTTTAAAAAATGTTTCAGCCGAAGCGTCACTTAAAGCGGCACCAATTCCTACCATGGTTTGGAAGGTGCGGGCCGGATCGATTAAAATGAAAGGCTGTGTTTCTTTTGGCTGTCCATAGGCTTCAAAGGCAACATTGCCCAATTGACTTAATCGTAAATCGGTATTGAAGGCGGTGACAAAAACCTTGGCATTTTTTGCTTCAAAGGACACTTGTTGAGATGTACTGCCTGGTGAATTGATTGTTTTGCCACATGAAGTGAATACGAGCAATAAAACAAGAATTGCATTTCTAAAAAGAATCATACGCATAAGATTATTAGATAATATAGGTTTAGTAAGTTCAGGTCCTGGCAAGGTCTAAAATTTAGTTTTGAAAATGCACAATGCCTAAAGCACAAATTTAATTGTGCGGGTTGAAAATAAGGAAAAGAATTTTGTATTTAGGCTTTTTACCGCCACTGAGAAAGTAAAGAGAAATTATTTTGCCAATAAAAAGTAAAAACTACATTAAAATTCAAGTTTGTATATGATTCCAATACTTAGGGTAAGCGTTTTTAGAGGGACTTTTTGTTGGTTGCGCTTGAGTTCTTTCCAAATTTCATTGGCTTCGTCCTTGACAATGTAATTCACATGTTCATAAGAGACTTGGGTTTGAAAATAACCGGCTTGTAGTTTCAGTTGGATATTATCTGCCGCCAGGTAACGAAAACCTGCATCGAACATGAAGGGCACTGACAGTGATTTACCTGCAATATTTTCGGAATAAATGGACTGTTTATTCTCTGTATCGATAATTTTTAAGTTTTGACTTGGCGTTTGTACTATGCTGAGTCCACTAAATCCAGCCACTTCCAAATACAATTTATTCAACACCAGCGGATAGTTATATTTCAATCCCAGCATTGGTGCTGACCATTGCCAGTAATCTATGCTGTATAAATTTTTGTCCAACTCTGAATTCAGATAATCTGCCATTTGATTGTCGAGCCAATCGGAAACTGCTACTTTATCCATGGATGACATGCCAAAATTAAACCGGGCAGAAACTGCCATGCGGTTGATAAAATAGTAATCACCATCAAAACTGAGGTTAAATCCCGATTGAGCAAATCCGGCAGGTAGGTTTTTGTAGTCGTTGTTTTTAAACTCATGAACAGGAATAACCGATCCCATTGAAATACCCACCCGAAAATCACCCTGGGCATTAGTTTTTGCACTGATCAACAAGAATAAAATAACGGTAAAAATAGTGAGTGTTTTCTTCATGGTGCTAAAATTAACAAAAACAAGGGATTGATTTTGCTTCTGAGTTCTTAAATATTATTAATCGATGTTAAACGAAAAATGGACAAGCCGACAACGGTTTTTTATTTTTTGTTAGATTTGGTAAATATAAATAATCCAGACAACTTCTGGTGGTAAACTTGTAGAAGCTATGGCCCTAAATTACATTTGGATTTTCTTCTTTTTAATTGCCTTTGTGGTGGCCTTAATCAAGTTGGTTTTCTTTCAGGATTATCAGGTCTTTTACACCATAGTTATGTCAACATTTGAAATGGCTAAGACCGGTTTCGAAATTTCAATAGGTTTGACCGGAGTTCTGACGCTGTGGATGGGAATTATGAGAATAGGGGAGAAGGGTGGAATCGTAAAGCTACTTTCCCGGATTATTGGACCTTTTTTTGAAAAGATTTTTCCTGAACTGGGGAAAGATCATCCGGCATACGGATCCATCACCATGAATGTGGCGGCTAATATGCTCAACCTTGATAATGCAGCGACTCCTATGGGATTGCAGGCTATGAAAGAGATGCAACTTAGTAATCCCGATAAGGATACTGCTTCGAATGCACAAATCATGTTTATGGTGTTAAATACATCGGGATTAACCATCATTCCGGTTTCAATTATGGTTTATCGATCTCAGCTGGGGGCCGTAAATCCTACTGATATTTTTATCCCTTTACTGATTTCTACCTTCTTTTCGACCTTGGCTGGTTTAATTTCAGTAGCGATTTTTCAGCGTATCAATTTATTTAACAAAGTTATTTTGTTGTGGCTTGGCGGGATGACCGCTGTTATTTTGGGAATTATTTGGTATTTTTCAACATTGGGACAGGAACAGGTGCAGATTGTTTCGAATGTGGCCAGTGGGGTCATCATCTTTAGCATCATTATCAGTTTTATTCTTTTAGCCGTAAGGAAGCGGGTGAATGTTTACGAAACCTTTGTTGAAGGAGCAAAGGACGGATTTAAAACGGCCATTAAAATTATACCTTATCTGGTGGCAATTTTAGTTGCTGTTGGTGTTTTCAGAGCATCGGGAGCCATGGATTACCTAACCGGGGGGATCAGATGGATGGTTGGTATGATGGGCTTCAATACCGATTTTGTGGATGCACTTCCCGTAGCTTTCATGAAGCCCCTGAGCGGAAGTGGAGCCCGTGGACTAATGTTCGATGCCATGAATACTTATGGAGCTGATTCATTTGTCGGTCGTCTGGCATCCACTTTTCAGGGATCGACAGATACTACATTTTATATTCTGGCAGTTTATTTTGGTTCCGTTGGGATTAAACGCACACGCCATGCATTGGCCTGTGGTTTAATCGCCGATTTTGCCGGAATAGTGGCGGCCATTTTTGTGGCTTATCTGTTTTTCCATTAGTCAGTAGCAGTGATGCATTTTTTCAGTCTGGCAATGATGTCATCACCAAGTTTTGACTTTCGTTGAATGTGTGATTTGATTTCCATAACAAAGCTGTTGGTCTCAAAGCTTCCACGGACCATTTCAAAGTCGGCTATTTTATCTTCGTTGTCGCCATCGGCTCCAAAGCTGGTTGTTGCACTTAATTGAAATTCCTTTTTGGCATCGTTGTATAACATTTGATCGAGTTCTACCACACATTTTTTCCAGCGTTGAACAATTCGAATCAGATCTTTGATGTTTATTTCTTCAATTTTCTTATTGAACCATTTTTCCAGTAATCCTGCCGACCAGTTCCATTCAATTGAATAATAGGATCGATGCAAATTTTTGATTTTTTCTTCGAACTGCTTCAGTTGATTAATTTCGCCCGATTCAATCTGGCATAATATTTCATTGACCTCATTCTTTGGAGCAAGAAGTCCGGCAATATCTACCCAATCACCTTGTCCTATGGTTGATTCCGGTTGTAACCGTTCTCGCAATTGTTCGATGGAAGTAAAGTCAATATCTTTGATGCGGGTAATGAGAGAGTTCCCTAAAAATTTGTCTATTCCTATGTTATATAACTCAATTCCGCGTCGAAGTGAGTTGTCTGAAATGGATGTGTTATGGTAGATGTATTCACTGGATGTTTCGCCCGAAACTTTTCGTAGATTCTCCAGAATACCAATTCCATTGATCATCTTTTGAATGGTATACGGACTTAAGAGGTTAAAGTTAATACTGTCCAGTTTATTCGGATCAATGCGTTTATCACGTTTGGGCCATTTCATGGCATCGCGAATTGTTCCCACACTTCGTAGGTTCACTGCCGGAGCAAGCCATGATTTGTCGCCTTTCTCTATAAGGTAGGAAAAGGGCATGTCGGAGGTGTCGGAGTTCTTGTAATGACGGCCCATTACGAGCGTGAAAGGCCCTATTTTTGCGGGCCATAAGAGGTAGGAATCACTGGTGGTTTTTGAGCCACGCTCTACAATTCCCTGATGTATGGGTCCCAACTTGTACATGTGATTGCTCTGGTTCGAACCCGATCCTGCATTAAGAAAAGAATACATTCCGGCAATCAGAAGCGTTGATTTATGATGAGTAACAGTGAAAGGTCCGGCAAAAATAGAGCAAGCTTCGCCATGGAATCCCTGACAATTGGCGAAGAAAACAGAGTTTTCGGCTGAATAATTTTTGCCTAGTTCACATCCCTGGCCGATATAACATTTCGATAAAATAACTCCTTCGCTTACGGATGTTCCCGATTGAATGATAAAATTTTTAAGAATAACGTCGTTGCCAATGCTTACGGGGGCTATTTTGTTACTGATGATGGTTCCGTTTTGTAATAAACGAGCGCCTTCGATGTGCAAATATTCCCCCAACCAAACATTTTTAATGGCACCAGTATTCATTATGACTGAATGTGATCCAATATGACCACGTAAATTTGATTTCTTTTTTGAATACTCCTCTATAAGATTCTCGAGTTTTTGAATAAGTTCTGGACGGTGGCGATACAATGAAATGATGTAGGCCAGTTGGGCCGACATGTGATCGAACATCATTATTTCACGGCCGCCTGATTCATCAAGTACCGCAATTTTTTCGCCGTTTCCAAAACGGCTTTCACCTTCATTGGCAATGAGCTGAACATTATTGATGATGACGTTATTGTCAATGTTATAGTTGGATAGGTGGTTTTTTACAAAATTGATGTAGCAGTTGTCGCCAATGCTGCAATTATGAATGGTGGAGTTGTAAATTCCCGCCTGCTTTTTGATGCCTCCAAAGAGTTTGATTTTTTCGGTTTGAGAACCTATTTGAATGACTCCGTAGAAGTGGGAATTGGAAATGTTTTTAGGATTAAAATCTGGGGTGACAAAAATTGAACTCCACTCGTCGCTGGTGCACATTTGCTTTTCGAGTTGGTTAATTTCGGCATTCGTGAGGTTGCGATATTTCATAGTTTAGATTAAAGTTAGTTCAGCCAAATAATCATAGTGAGGGCCGTATTCCAGTACTTTGCAACGGTAGCCACATTGTTCAGCTAGATCACTTAGAATAACATAGTCGGCAAACAACCATGAAAAAGGCTGCCCTAATATTTTTTTGTATTTTAATAAATAGTCAATTTCGCCGTAATAGTTTTCAGCATTGATGTCAAATAGAAAGGATCCGTCTTCTTGTTCAAACAGGTACATGAGGTCAGAGGAATCCAATAGAATTTTTCCGTGAGGATTGATTAGTTTTTTCAAATGAAGTAAGAGGCTTTCCAGACCTTTTATACTTCCTGAAATGCCAATACCATTCATAAGTAACAGAATGGTATCATATTTTTCTAAAGTAAAGGATAATATGTCGGAATTAATGACCTTCGTTATTCCACGATCTCTCATGACCTTACAGCATAATTCCGATATTTCCAAGGCGGTTACTTTTTTCTTGACTTTTTGTAAATAGAGGGCATGACAACCTGCACCTGCCCCTATGTCCAGAATGTTTCCGGTGGCGTGTTTCAGTGCCAGACGTTCCAGCATGGGCATGTCGTTGTATGCTCTAAAAAAGTAATCGGGTGGTAATTGTTCATCCTCGACAACCACCGACGAAACGGTTATTGGAGTATTATCCTTGTGGTAATAATAATTGGAAATTGCGTTGCCTATAGGATCAAATGCAGGTACTGTAATCATTCTATTCGATTAAAATTAATCAAATATAGTAAATCATGCAGATACTGCGTGTGTAAATACGTTGCTTTCGTGCACCAATTTAATGCAAATCTTTTTTTGGTTGGAATATACGTAAAATCCTTTGTTGGGACCTTTGGCAATGATGAAGGTTTTGGAATCGGGGAAATTCCGTGCGGTTTCAATCACTAAATCAAGGTTAATGCCTTCTTTGTGAAGCCATAGGCTGGTTTCAAACTGACCTTGAATCAACTTTAGTCCTTTGTTCTCCGCATCTTCGAAATGACTGCAGGCAATAATGTATTCAATTTGTTGGGTCGTATGCATATTCAGTTTTCGTTAAGTACAATTGAATAAACGCGAAAAAGTAGTTTTCATTGTTTATACAATCAAGAAGAGGGTTCCCCCCCTTCTTGTTGTGTATTTTTTTAAAAACGGAAGCCGAAGGTTAATGTTGCCTGGTTATTTACTTCATTGATTTTGGCAATAGGATTCACCTCTGAAGGGTTGGTATAATACACTTCGTGTACCTGATGCGAGTAATTTAAGGTACTTAAACGATAGGCAAAATCGACATAAAAATTATTAACTCTGTACCCGGCACCGGCCGAATAGCTGCTATAGGTATCGTTTTTATTTAATATATCCGAGCTTGTACCATCGGTGAATGTATAGCTGCTTTTCCATGGGTTTCCAAACAGATTGTATCCGCCACGTAAACTGAAATTTGGTGTTAATCGGTATTCGCCACCAATTCGTATATTCCCTGTTGACTTTAAGGTATTGTAGATGTCCGAGTTTTGATCGGAATAGTCATAATTGTCACCTGAATCTCGGAATTTTGCTCTGGAGTAATTCACCAATTCATAATCGATACTTAACAAGGCAACATCTCCAATGGTGTAGGCCGCACTAAAGTTGGCCTTGAGTGGAGTTTGAAGGCTATAGTTATATTTTATATCGTCACTTGATTTATATTGGGTATCGTATCCGTTTGCATCGTTGCCAATTTCCTGATCATAATTGGCAACAATTCCCTTATCCTCGATTCTAGAAATATCATAAAAATTGGGTGTGGAGAATGCTGCTCCAAATCGCAATGATTTACTGGGGCGATAAATGATTCCGGTTTTAAAATTTATCCCAAAACCTGACTCTGAGCGATTCGTTTCTAAAGTATAATCTTTAAAGTAGTCGCTTTTGTTTTCGTTGTCTATTTCAGAAAACATCGTATTTTCAGTATAGATCAAATCCAATAAACCCAAGGTGGCACCAACATAAACTTTATTGTTAATGTTGACGGCTGTTGAGATGATGTATTCATCAACGTGTCCACTTCGTTGGATCGAACTTTTTTGTTGATGCGCTTTTACCCCAGTCGCCTCGTAGCCGATGCCCAAATAATTTCCGGCAGCATCCGTAACGTCATATGAGCTATAATCGGTCAGGTCATTGTAGTATATGCCTTCGATCACAGCAGGATCAGTATCTTCATCGATTAACCATGCATTGTAGGCCATTCCTTCATAATGATAATCAAAGGAATTTACACCATTGCTATTATTGGCATAATCGGTAAAATAATTAAGTAAGGTGGTATTTGAACCAAAACCTTGAATGTAGGTGTCAGAACTAAAATTCTTAAGTCGATTATACCCAACGCCCAGCGTAAAGCTTAAAACACCTGTTGTGGCATTGGTTTTAGCATTTGTCACCCAACTTAGGTTGTTAAAGTTGAAGTTGTATCGATCTCCTGGTTCAGTATTGCCCAAATAACTTGAGCTGGTTTGGTTCAGGTTCAAGGTTGGTGAAAATGAAAATTCACTTGAACGGTACAAACCCATACCTGCAGGGTTGATGCTGGCTGAAATGAAATCACCACCTAATGCACCAAAGGCGCTTCCCATGGCAATTGAACGGGCCGTTCCTCCATACTCGGTTTGTGAAAACCTTAGCGCATCAAAAAAATCCTGAGCAAAAGCAGTTTGAACTGATATAAGAATCAGTGCTGAAATAATATATTTTTTCATTCGATTAGAATTTAATTTTTTAGGCCGGATGGTATTCGCATGTGAATATTATCCTTACTTGTGTTTTAAAACGAACATGCTCGTTTTTTTGATCTACACTTTAAACGTTATTTCAATATCGCTGTAAATCGCAGCGTACTTACCTTCTGCTACCGGATGAAGTACTTCCACCTGAACTACGACTGCTTCCGCTTGAGCTGCTTCCTCCTGAATAACTTGATGATCCTGAACTGCGGCTGCTTCCGCTGGAGCTGCTTGGGCTTGAATAACTGGATCCCGATGAACTTCGAGTGCTACCACTTGAATAGCTTGGGCTTGATGAACTTCTACTGCTGCTTCCACTTGAATAACTTGAGCTACTTCTACTTGGAGCTGTGCGTGCACCTGTGCTGTAGCTTTTGGTTGTAGAACTGGAACCGGAGCTGCTTCCGCTTCGATACGATGAACTTCCGCTGGTACTTGGTTTTGTTGACGGAATCACATAAGTTGATTTAGTCGAACTACCTGTACTTGTGGATCTGCTCCTGTCACTTGAACTCCTGTAATTTGTGGTCGCCGGACTGCTATTGTAATTGTTATAACTCGGCTTGGTGTTGGTTCTGGGTTTGTTGTAACTAGGCGTATATGTTCTTGAACTTGAGTTTGTTGTTGTTCCTGATGTCGTACTTCTTGTACGATATGTAGGAGTGGCATTTCTTGTTCCGGTATTTGATGATTTCGTTGCACTTCCATTGGAATTGGTGATAACTGTACTTGTACTTCCGCTACGGCGCTTTTCTGTTAATACACCATTGTTTGTAATGGCATCGCGGGTGGAAACTGATTTTTGTGTTGAGGCATAGGTGCCATCATTGCTTACACTTCTTCGATTTTCCGTGCGAGCTGACTTGTTGACAGTTGTACCGGTACTGCGTGTGTTTTGAGAATTAATAGTACTCCGTGCTACACCAGCACCACTATAGGTAGTATTCGGCCTTCTGGATCTCCGTTCACCATCGTAAGTGCTTCTGTGATTGTTGTTGTAATTATAATAATTGTTGGCATATCCACCATAATATCCATTATAATATCCACCATAATATCCGCCGTAATAACCACCATAGCCATAATAATTGTTCCATGGGCTATAGTAACTATACATTCCATAATATCCGCCATAATTGTTCCAGGGACTGTACCAACCATAGGACCAGGGATCCATCATGGAATAGTAGCCATTGTAGTAAGGAGAATATCCTCTCCAACCAAAGTTGATGTTCCAATATGGATCATTGTTGTAATAGTAGGGATCATGAAAACGTCGAATGCGTGATGAATACGAATAGTCGTCATCCACAAAATAGTTGTTCACATAATATGTTTCATCATCTTCGGTATCAAAAAAGATGGTGTCGCTTTCCTCACCATTCATGTTTTCAAGGTTATAGGCCTGAATGTCGCCATACCAATCGGGCTCTTCATCGGCATAAATGTAATTGTTCAGGGTATTGGAGCCATCTTCATTCTCCATCAATTCACTTACAATGATTAAATCATTCTGTGACTCTCCCTTCTTACTGTTTAGCTCCTGAATAGCAGTATTGTTTAACTCTAATGGCTCATCGCCAGGCCAGTAATAGAGGTCGTCTACATAATTCCCTGACATTTGAAGGCTCGTGCTGCACGACGATTCCACCAAGGCAATTAGGGTGATGATGATTAATTTACGTTTCATAACTTGTCCTCCTTAGGCTTTATGTTTTAATTTTTTTGTGTTTTATTTGTAGTGCTTTTAGGCGATCTAAGATAAGCAAATACTATACCAAAGGATAAAAAATGGCAAAGGAATTAACTTCAAGAAGCGAAAATTACTCACAATGGTACAATGAATTGGTTGTAAAAGCCGATTTAGCTGAAAATTCAGCAGTGAGAGGATGTATGGTGATCAAACCATACGGTTATGCAATTTGGGAAAAAATGCAAGCTCAGCTCGATTTCATGTTTAAGGAAACCGGCCACGTGAATGCTTATTTCCCCTTGTTCATTCCGAAATCATTTTTTAGTAAAGAAGCTGCTCACGTTGAGGGTTTTGCTAAGGAATGTGCTGTTGTAACTCATTATCGATTAAAAAACGATCCTAATGGGAATGGGGTCATTGTTGATCCTGATGCAAAATTGGAGGAAGAATTGATTGTTCGACCAACATCGGAAACCATCATTTGGCACACCTACAAAAATTGGATTCAATCGTGGCGCGATTTGCCAATTTTGGTGAATCAATGGGCCAATGTTGTACGGTGGGAAATGCGTACACGCTTGTTCTTAAGAACGGCTGAGTTTTTGTGGCAGGAAGGCCATACCGCACATGCCACTAAAGCGGAGGCCATTGAAGAAACGTTTAAAATGGTAAATGTTTATGCCGATTTTGTGGAACAATACATGGCTGTTCCGGTAATTAAAGGGCATAAATCGGCAAACGAGCGTTTTGCAGGAGCCTTGGATACCTTATGCATTGAAGCTTTAATGCAAGATGGGAAAGCTTTGCAGGCGGGAACTTCTCACTTTTTAGGTCAAAATTTTGCCAAAGCATTCGACGTTCAGTTTGCAAATAAAGAAGGGAAATTGGAACATGTTTGGGCTACTTCATGGGGTGTTTCTACCCGTTTGATGGGGGCGCTGGTTATGGCACATTCCGATGACCACGGATTGGTTTTGCCTCCAAAACTGGCTCCTTTTCAGGTGGTGATTGTTCCCATTTACCGGAGCGATGAACAACTGGCCGATATCACAAAAAAAGTGGATGAAATTATTCCATTGTTGAAAGCACGAGGCATTTCGGTGAAATACGATTTTAGTGATGCCAAAAAGCCGGGATGGAAATTTGCGGAATATGAACTTAAAGGTGTTCCTGTAAGGTTGGCTGTTGGCCCTCGTGACATTGAAAACGGTACAGTTGAAGTTGCTCGTCGGGATACCTTAACCAAAGAGGTCGTGAACTTTGTTGGCATCGATCAATATGTTGAAGATTTGTTGGAAAATATTCAGCAAACCATTTATAAAAAAGCTTTTGATTTTAGAGCCGAAAAAACCACCAGTGTCGATACCTGGGATGAATTCAAGGAGGTTTTAGAAAATAAAGGAGGTTTCATTTCGGCACATTGGGATGGAACGCCTGAAACAGAACAAAAGATCAAAGATGAAACCAAAGCAACCATTCGGTGTATTCCGATGGATGCCGTTGAGGAAGAAGGTTTGTGCGTTTATAGTGGAAATCCATCCAACAAAAGAGTGCTTTTCGCCATTGCTTACTAATAAATTGAAACACGATAATCAAACCGTTCTTGACTAACAGGAACGGTTTTTTTTTATGGCTTATCGTACAAAACCAAAAATAGATGATGGCTTGCTTTTATTGGTAAATGCAATGTGGCCTTTATTTTATGACCTGATTTTTTGATTCCCTCCAATGGCAAAGTAAACAATTGCACCAACAATGTTGAGAAAAAGAACCACCAGAATCCAAATGAGCTTGTCGTTGTCGTTCCTGAATTGACTTTTCAAAATATCAATAATGGCAACTAGCTGTAGAATGACGATAACAAAACCGAAGCCTAAAAATCCAAGTCCAAAAAGTCCATGATGAAAAAATAAAAGTTCCATAGTAAATTGTTTTTTTGATAATTTCTATCTAAAGCTAAGGCATTGTCGACATTGGCATACTTTGATTTCGGTGAAACAAGGGTTTTGACCCACGAACTGTCGTTATTAGAAGCTGTTTTGAAAAAAGGCAAGCCGCTGTTATTATTCAGGTGACCTAAATCTGAGCGGAAGTACTGAGTAGGCCTAAACTGGTGGATGCATCGTAGTGGGAGGGGTGTCCCAAATTGAGACGAATAGAATGGTTTATCCTTGATAAATCGCTCTTTTTGGTTGAATAAATTTGTGGAATGACTTTTGATAGATGTATTTCACCTTAAAAAATTACACCATGAATCAACTGATGAGATATTTTCTAAAAGTCTTAAAAAATTATTCCGATTTTAATGGTCGGGCCCGAAGAATTGAATTCTGGGCATATACCTTAGTTATTGGTTTTCTTTCTGTATTGCTGTTTGCAATTGAATTTTTGGCAAATACGGCTACTGTAAGCTGGCCAGTTTATACCTTGAGTAGTTTGCTTGGATTGCTTTTTATTATTCCGTTTGTTGCAGTAAGCATTCGTCGATTGCACGATACCGGCCGTGAAGCTTGGTGGTTGCTGCTGCTTTTTGTTCCGGCATTGGGCGCTTTGATTTTGTTTTTCATATTTCTTGAGGATAGTAGTCCATCGTATAACCAGTATGGAGAATATCCCAAATTTAATTATGATTACAAATATAAAGAACAAGGTTAGCTTCAGAAGACATGACAAGGCAGGGTGCAATTCGTGAATTAATTGAGAGACAATATTATTGCATAAAAAAGGCCGCACCCAATGGTACAGCCTACTAAATAAAATTTTGAATTATTTTCTTTCCTATTGGTCAGATAATATTTCCTATCCAATAAAAATATTCATCGAACTATTGGCCCATTCAACAATGGGGCCGAAGTAAAGTCCTAACACTAAAGTTGGAATGGCCAATGCAACAACAATAACTATCGCAATTGGTGAAAAGGTCACTTTAGGCGTTTCGGTTTCATTTTGTCTGAGGTACATGTTGCGAACCACTTTCATGTAATAATAGAGTGAAACAACACTATTCAATACCCCTATGACTGCCAACCAAATGTATCCGGCATCGACCACAGAAGTAAAGACATAAAATTTACCAATAAATCCTGCAGTAGGGGGTAAGCCTGTCAATGAAACCAGGAAGATCGTAAAACACACTCCAAGAAGCGGGTACTTATGTCCTAAACCGGTATAGTCATTTACATCTTCTGAATTGATTTTATCGGCGACCAGTTGCACCACAAAAAAGGCGCCCAGGTTCATAATCATGTAAAAGAAGAAGTAAATCATGATGGCTGTTACGCCGGTATTGTCAAGCACCGATGCGGCCATTAACAGATAACCCGCATGGGCAATACTGGAATAGGCCAGCATACGTTTTAGGTTATCCTGCCACAAAGCTACCAGGTTTCCTAAGGTCATGGTTAAAATGGCCAGTATGGCTAATAACGAATGCCAGTTGAAACCACCTACTAAATGCCAGGTTTCTCCAATAATTGATGAATCGACAAAACTTGTTTTGAAAAAGCGCAATAGAACAGCAAATCCTGCAGCTTTTGATGCCACCGAAAGATAGGCTGTAATGGTAATGGGTGCGCCTTCGTATACATCAGGAGTCCAGAAGTGAAAAGGAACAGCCGATATTTTATAAGCGAAACCGGCAACGATCATGATTCCTGAAATCACTACAGGAATGGTATTCAGGTTGCCCGTTACCAATTGTTGATTGATCACAAACAAGTTGAGGCTACCCGTTAATCCAAACAGGATTGAAATTCCATAAAGCATGATGGCCGATGAAACGGCACCAAAAATAACATACTTAAGGGAAGCTTCCGATGCTCGTTTAATTTCCTTGGTATAACCTGCCAAAATGTAGGAAGAAATACTCATGGTTTCGATGGCCAGGTAGATCATGACCAAATTGGCCGCTCCAACCAGCAGGAACATACCAAAAGCCATTCCCAGAATGAGGATAAAATATTCTCCAAGTCTCGATTCTTTTGGATTCAGTTCTTTCGAAAAGAAGGAAAACAGAATAATCAGTATAGTGGAAATTAGAATGATCAATTTCATGAAGATTCCAAAAGAGTCCACCACCATCATATTTTGGAAAGTCTGTAGTTCTGTTCCCGACTGTTGAATAAGAAACCATCCTGAAACGACCAAACTAGCTATGGCAATGTATCCGGCAATGTGTTTGGGCTTCTTGAAAATTAAGTCAAACAAAATGGCCAATATAATGCCTACTGTTAAAGTAGTTTCTGGCTTAAATAAACTTATACTCTTAATTAAGTCAGCTGTAACGGAAGCTATATCTATCATCTTAAATTCATTTATTTAATAAACGCAATAAGTTTTACAGGCCTCCAATAACAACGTAAGGCTTCATGACTTCAATAAACTGGTTGACTGAACCGGATATTAAATCGAGTATGGGTGAAGGATATACACCTAAAACAATGATGATCACTGCCAATGGAATCAGAGCAACCAACTCACGGGCGTTGATATCATCCGTTTTGTATTTTTTACCTGTTGGATCCCATGGGCCTTTCCACTTATCTGGAAGTGTACCCAAGAAAATCTTTTGAAGCGCCCAGAGCATATAACCTGCTCCTAAAATGATGCTTAAGCCTGAAACGACTGTCAACATAGGGAAGGTTCTGAAAGCGCCCAGGAAGACCAATACTTCTGAAATAAATCCACTTAATCCGGGTAATCCGATGGCTGCAAAAAAAGCGATGGCCATAACACCTGTATAAACCGGCATTTTTTTGGCCAATCCACCAAAGTCGTCCAATCCGCGGGTATGAGCACGATCGTAAATGACGCCTACAATCATAAAGAGCATGGCAGTAATGGTTCCATGGTTAAACATCTGGAAAATTGCACCTGTGGTTCCTTCGGGAGTCATCGATGAAAGTCCAAGAATCACTAAACCCATATGACTTACTGATGAATAGGCGATCAATTTTTTGAAATCTCGTTTTCCAACTTTATGCTGTCCCAGTGCACACAATGCACCGTAAACAATGCTGATCATTCCAATCCATGCAATCAGGGTTTGGAAATAGCCGAAGGCATCGGGGAAGATGGGGAAAGCGATACGAATCATACCGTAGGCTCCCATTTTTAATAAAACTCCGGCAAGGATAACAGATATTGGAGTTGGGGCCTCAACGTGCGCATCGGGTAACCAGGTGTGGAAAGGGAAAATAGGCACCTTAATGGCAAATCCGATAAACAAGCCCATAAAGGCAACATAGCGAATGGTGGTAGCCGTTCCTCCAAAAATTGAGCCTACTTTAAAGATGTCCGGATTCATCATGTCGATGATGTTGAATGTTCCGGTGCTTTGGTACAATCCAATCATCACGAGTAGCATAAAAACACTACCGATTAAGGTGTATATGAAAAACTTGATTGAAGCATATTCTTTCCGTGCACCACCCCAGATTCCAATCAGGAAGTACATCGGCAATAACATCAATTCCCAGAAAATATAGAACAGGAAGAAATCGAGGGCACAAAAAACACCCATCATACCAATGTCGAGTAAAAGGTACATCACAAAGTAACCCTTGACTGCTTTATTGATATTAAACGATGGGAAAATGGCCACAAAGGTAATGATTGCTGAAAGTAAAATCATTGGAACACTAATTCCGTCGATCCCCATAAAGTAGTTGATGTCCAGGTTTCCAAGTAGCGGGAAACTGGCATGGATCCAACTTAATTTTTCTACAAACTGAAACGAGCTGGCATCGTTGATCCCCGTTTTTGCGGTGTCGAAGTAATAATAAATAATACCTGCCAGAACAAGCTGTATAAAAGTGATTGCAGCACCAGTCCATTTAATGAGTTTGTTTGATAAGTCTATTCCTTTCTCATCTTTTCCCTTTGGAATGAGTAAAATAATTAATATTCCCAAAAGCGGAAGGAAAGTAATCCATGATAAAATCGGAAAATTTAATGTCCCTTGCATATAATTAATTTTTAGAATCTGTTATTCAATTAAATAAAAAAGTAAACCAAAATTAAAACCCCGGTAAGCATAAACACAAGGTAGGTTTGCACTTTACCTGTTTGTGTTTTTCTCAATAATTTTCCACTGTAACCGGTTATATTTGCCATAAGGTTTACCAAACCATCGACCACGTAAGTATCAAAATGCCCCGAAATGGTGCCAATGCCACGTGTGATCCATGCACTGAGGGTTACAGCGCCATCTACCACGTTGGTGTCGAACCACGAAAAAGCTTTGGAAATGCCCATGGTACCTGCAATAAAAGTGGCATTATACAATTCGTCGAAGTACCATTTGTTGTATAGAAATCGATGTATGGGTTTGTATTTTCGTTCCATTTCGTCGGCATTAAATACCTTAAAATGATAAATCAGGAAGGCCAGTAATATGCCCAGTCCTGCAGTTAATATTGAAATAATCATTGCCGTAACATGAAAATGATGTGTTTCTTCCTGCAACAGATTTAAGGATTCGTGTGCTCCTTCAACGGTCATATGGGCAACATGTTCAGTTATTTCTTCAGCCACTTCAATTCCTTCGGCATGAAGCATTGAAGCTTCTTCATGATGTTCAGCAATCAGAAAATCCCATTGATAGGCAGCCGGAACAACCGTGGCCGGTTGCACAATTTTCTTTTGAAACCAACCCTGCGATGCATTAAAAGGGTTTGGTGAATAAATGAACCAAAACGAAAGGAAGGCCAGTAAAATCAGTGGAGTAACAATTCTATAGTTGTTCTCCTTGGTCTTTTTGGCTACTTCGGTTTTGGCTTCACCAAAAAATGCGAGAATGGTTAAGCGGAACATGTAAAAGGCGGTCATGCCCGCTGCAGCAAAACCCAATACCGGGATGATCCAGTGCCAGCCACCTGCGAGCTTGGCATAGGCCAGTGTACCCGCTAAAATGCCATCTTTACTCAGGAATCCTGATGTGAACGGAATTCCCGACAGGGCGAAAGTGACCACCATAAAAGCCCGGAAAGTCCAGGGCATTGTTTTTCGTAAGCCCCCCATGTTGTTAATGTCCTGTGGATCGGTATGATGATCGTTCATGTGGTGCATAGAATGGTGCATGGCATGAATGACCGAACCTGCAGCAAGGAATAAGGCTGCTTTAAACCAGGCATGAGTCACCAAATGGAAGAAACCATTGGTGTAACCACCGGTTCCAAGTGCCATAATCATGTAACCTAACTGACTAACGGTTGAGTAAGCTAATATTTTTTTGAAGTCGGTTTGAACCAATGCTATGGTAGCCGGCATAAAAGCAGTAATGGCACCAATAACAGCAATAACAGTTAAGGCATCGGCCGTAAACATTACAAATGCCTTCGAAACCAAATAAACTCCTGCAGCGACCATGGTTGCAGCATGGATTAATGCCGAAACGGGCGTTGGGCCTTCCATGGCGTCGGGCAACCAAACGTGCAAGGGGAATTGTGCCGATTTACCAACTGCTCCCATGAATATACAAATACCTGCTACAGTCAGCATGGTTGGATTATCGAAAGGAAGATGGCCTGATGCGATTCCTGCAAAAATATCGTCGAACATGAACGAATGATAAGTGAAGTACAGGATCATAATTCCGATAAAAAAGCCAAGGTCACCAATACGGTTGGTAATGAATGCTTTTTTACTGGCATTCGATGCTGAATCTTTTTCGTACCAGAATCCAATGAGCAAATAGGAGCTAATACCCACCAATTCCCAAAAAATATAAATCATCAGGAAATTGTTCGAAATCAGTATACCCAACATCGAAAAGGTGAACAATCCCAAATAGGCATAGAAGGTTGGATACCGCCTGTCGCCTTCCATGTAAACAGTAGAGAACAAATGCACCAAAAAGCTGATGAGCGTGACCACTACCAACATGATGACCGAAAGGTTGTCGATGCCAATGCCTATGTCAAATTTGTAAACACCCAGGTTGAACCATTCGAATCGGTTTTGAACAGTATGTATGGTATCGAAAACAAACAATTTGTTGTAGGCAACCGTAAGGGCCACTAAAAAATCGATCCCCAGGATGGCCGTTCCAATAATACCACTTTTCCTTCCCAACTTATTGCCAAAAAATATATTGACAATAAAGCTCGTCATGGGGATGAGAAGTGTTGCAACGCTAAGAAACAGTAATATGTTTTGTGTCATCATCTTTTGTCCTTTTTGAAATATTACTATCCTTTTAAACTATCCACTTCGTCGACATTGACGTGTTTGAAGTGCTGGTAAATGTTGAGAATAATTGCCAATGCAATGGCTGCTTCGGTTGCTGCCAGAATGATCACAAAAATCGCGGCAACGTGTCCTTCGATGTTCATGCCGCCGTATCGTGCGAAGGCAATGAAATTAAGGTTGGCGGCGTTTAATATCAATTCAATTCCCATCAAAACCAAAATGGCGTGTTTACGGGTGATGATGGCAAAAAGCCCCATCGAAAATAATATCGCGCTGACTACCAAAAAATGAACCAATCCTATCTGCATATTTTTACTTTTTTTTGCGTGCAATGAGGGCTGCCCCTACAATGGCCAACAGCAACAGCATCGATGCTGCTTCGAAGGCCAATAAATAATGGGTTAATAACTCATTTCCAATTTGTGTAACCGTTGATGTTACGACTTCCGATTCGGCCAAATGCCATTTGGTTGAAACAAAGGTGATGATCAGTGAAACCGCAATCAAAAGGGTAACCACCCCGGCACCTGCTATTTGTAACTTCCCCAATGAGCCTGATTTTACGTCGATGCCGGTAATTCTGGAGGTGAGTACCACTCCAAAAATGATGAGCACCAGAATACCGCCAATGTACAGCATCAGCTGAGTAATGGCCAGGAAATCGGCACTAAGCAGAATGTACAAGCCAGCCACCCCGAATAAGGTAAATAAGAGGGCAAATGCCGAATACATTATGTTTTTAGAAAACACAACTACTGCGCTGAACCCAATGGTTAGGGCCGCCAGAAAGTAGAATGCTATTGTAAATAAATCCATAAGCTGTATGACTTGTTCTTTCGTATGATTAATCTTCTTTTGTACCTTCTTTGTCTGCTGCTGCCGCTTTTGCTTTTGCTGCCTCCACAGCTATTTCAGCCTCTTTTTGTTTGTACACTTCGAGCAAACGTTTTTTTTCTTCTACTTGCTCTGGCGTTAAGGTTTGAAACTTGTACACAAGGTTGTCTCTGTTGTAATCGGAATATTCAAATTCTTTGGTATGAGTAATGGCATCCGAAGGGCAGGCCTGGGTACATAAACCACAAAAGCAGCATTTAGCAAAATCCATTTCATAGCGAGCCAGCCACATTTTGCGTTCTTTTCCGTTCCAATAATTCTCTTTGTTTGGATCGTCGGGTGAAACTTTTACTGTCTCAATGGTGATGCAATTGACCGGACAGGCAGATGCGCAGAGTGTACAACCGGTGCAACGGCTCATCTCAAGCGACAAACGGTTGCGGGCACCATCGGGTATTGGAAATCTTTCGTCGGGATATTGAATGGTTACTTTTTTGGCGAAAATGTGCTTGAAGGTAATTGCCATACCTTGTGCCGCTGTAGAAATACCAGACCATATTGTTTTAAAGTAGTGTGCCATTTTTGAATCTTATCTCAACATTACAAATAAACTAATCGCTAAAAAGCAAACGAAGGCGGCAGGTAAAAGTACCTTCCATCCTAAATACATTAACTGATCGACCCTGAAGCGCGGCAAGGTCCAGCGAATCCAAATTTGTACAAAAATCATAACAAACCCCTTTAAAATAAACCAGAATGCTCCCCAAACCGGACCTTGTAAAAAGTCGCCAAAGGGTGAGTTCCAGCCTCCAAGAAATGCAGTGGTTAGTATGGCTGCCACCACAAACATGTTGGTATATTCGGCAAAAAAGAACATGGCGAATTTGATACCGCTGTATTCAGTGTGGAAACCTGCCACCAATTCCGATTCACCTTCAGGAATATCGAAAGGTACACGGTTGGTTTCGGCCAGTGAGGAGATGAAATAGGTGAAAAACAGGATGAGTGTAAATGGAAGTATAAACCATTTTGAAGCGGATCCGGGTCCACCAAATAAAAACCAATTCCAGAAATAACCTGATTGCAAGCGGCTAATTTCCTGTAAATCCATGGTGGAGGTTAAAACAACAATCGACAATAAAGCGATTGCTGCCGGTACTTCGTAACTGATTAACTGAGCAACTGAACGCATGGCTCCCATCATGGAGAACTTATTGTTCGAGGCCCAGCCCCCCATTACAATTCCCAGTGCACTGATCGATCCTACGGCAAAAATGTAGAACAAACCTAAATTGATCGAGGCAGGAGCATAACTCTGGCTAAAGGGGATTACCGCAAAAGCTGAATAAGCACCAGTGAAAATGATGAATGGGGCTAAGTTGTATAGCAGTTTGCTCGATTTGTCTGGCGTAATATCTTCTTTTTGCAATAACTTGATTACTTCAGCAACTGGCTGCAGAATTCCCCAGGGACCTGTTCTCATTGGACCTAGGCGTTCCTGTATCCAGGCAGATACTTTTAACTCAGCCAGAATGGCAAACAGGGCATATATTAATACGAAACCAAGAGGAAGGGTGACCACCAGTGTCACTGCCAGGGCATTTTTCCCTAAAAGTTCGTATATAAAGTTTACATTATCCATGTTGTGTATTACTGATTCATTAGTTATTATCTGTCCACTTCACCCAGTACAATGTCGATGCTCCCCAGGATGAGGATCAAATCGGCAAACATGTACCCTTTTGATATTTCGGGAATCACCGAAAGGTTCACAAAACTGGGAGCCCTTGCTTTCAGTCGGGAAGGTTTGTCGGATCCGTCGCTAACAATGTAGAAGCCCAAATCACCTTTTGGATTTTCAGCTCTCATATATACCTCGCCAACCGGTGGTTTAATCCTGCGTGGTACAAATTCTTTTACATCGCCATCAGCAGGCATTTGTTCAAGAGCCTGTTCAATAATACGGCACGATTCTTCCATTTCGCGAACGCGTACAATGTTGCGGTTCCAGCTGTCGCCAACAACTCCAACCTGACCATCGCCAACGGGGATGTCAAAATCGAAGCGATCGTATACCGAATAAGGTTCATCCTTGCGTAAATCGTGTTTTACTCCCGAGCCTCTGAGAACAGGTCCGCTACAGCCAAAGTTAATGGCCACATCGGCAGGCAGAATGCCCACGTTAGCAGTTCGTTTGATAAAGATGCCATTCAGCATCAACAGGTTCATGACTTCAGCATTGGTTGCCCTTACCTGTTTCACAATGGCCAAACAATCTTCTTTAAAACCAGGATAGATGTCGTTGGTTAACCCACCAATTTTAAAATAGTTGTACAATAATCGGGCTCCGGAAAGTTTCTCCAATGCCCAAACAATTTGTTCGCGATCGCGGAAATAGAATAAGAAAGGTGTAAAAGCACCGGCATCGAGGCCAAAGGTGGCTACAGCAATTTGGTGATTGGCAATGCGATTTAGCTCAGCCACAATTACCCTGATGTATTCCACTTTATCGCAAACTTTAATTCCCATCAGTTTTTCCACTGCCATGGCATAAACCCACTCGTTGTTCATGGCCGAAATGTAATCCAGACGATCGATGTACGGCATAATCTGTGGGTAGGTCATCTTTTCGCAATGCTTTTCAAAACTGCGGTGCAAATAGCCAAGGTGTGGGATCACTTCGCTTACGATTTCACCATCAACTTCCACTTCCAAACGGAGCACTCCGTGTGTTGAAGGGTGCTGAGGGCCCACATTAATTCGCATTTTATCGGAACCTAACTGGCTATATTCCAGGTCTAACTTTTTTATATCGCTCATATGCCTGTTAATATGCTATTTTCATCCCGTGATAGGATTCGGGGGTTTCGTAATCTTTTCGCAATGGGTAGCCTTCCCAGTCGTATGGGCATAATATTCTGATCATATTGTGGTGACCTTCGAATTGAACGCCTAATAAATCGTAGGCTTCACGTTCGTGCCAATCAGCGCTTCTCCAAATTCTTTCCACTGTAGGAACTACAGGATTGGATTTTGGTACCAGGGTTTTGATCACTAATTTATGTTTGAGCTGCATCGAATAGAGGTGATAAACCACTCCAACATTTTCTTCGGCATCAATGCCGCTCAAACTCATCAAATAGTCGAACTGGAACTGGTCATTGTCACGAAGGGTATGGCAGATTTCAAATAGCTGATCGCTTGCTACTGTTATAAATTGATCGGTGGGCATTTGATCAGTTGATTCGATCACAGCCTCGCCGAATTTATTTTTTAATTCCTGAACTATCTCGTTGTGGGTCATTGTTCTTTGTTTTTAAGCAAGTCCTCATTCTCAGCGGCTAACTTTTTTCTTTTATTGAAAATGGCCTGGTGACTAATTTTTTCCTGCAATTTCATCATGCCTTCTTCAAAGGCTTCAGGACGTGGAGGGCAACCCGGGATGTACACATCAACGGGAATAATTTTATCGACTCCTTTTAAAACATGGTAACCGTGTTCCCAGTATGGACCTCCACAATTGGAACAGGAACCCACTGAAATCACGTATTTGGGCTCAGCCATTTGTTCGTAGAGGATTTTAATTCTTTCGGCCATTTTGAGGGTCACTGTTCCGGTAATCATAATGAAGTCGGCCTGGCGTGGGCTGGTACGAGGAATGGTTCCAAAGCGCATAAAATCGAAGTGGGAGGCATTCATGGCCATAAATTCGATGGCACAGCATGCCAATCCAAAATGAAGGTACCAGTTTGATTTGCTACGACCCCAGTTTAAAATATCTTCCAATTTTCCCAGAACAATTCCACCACCTTCGTAGGGATCGTCTAATCTGTTTAATAAACCCATTGCTTAATCAATTTTTTTACCAATAACTAAATCTTCTAATTTTGGAATAATTGGTTTTGGCCTGTCCCAGTCAAGGTCACCTTTGGCCCATACGTATATGTAGCCTGTAAAGAGGATCACAAAAAAGATGATCATCTCGATGAAGGCAAACCATCCGAGCTGCTTGAACACAATGGCCCAAGGCAACAAAAACACAATTTCCACATCGAACAATAGAAAAACCAGTGCAATGACATAGAATCGCACGTTGAATTTGATCCAGGGCTCGCCAATTGGAATTTCACCACATTCGTAGGTCGAATTTTTAATTGGATTTGGATGACTGGGGCGTACGAGGTAGGAAGCTGCATAAGCTATACCAACAAAAACAAATCCCAGGATGACGAAAAGAAGTATTATACCGTATTCAGAAATCATAACCAGCTTTTATTCTTCATAAAACGAATGCTAATAGGTTGATATGTTGTCGCTTAAACAAGATATCGCTTTAAAATTTTGACCCAGCAAATATAATTTATTATCAAAAACAAGAAGTTTAAATTGAACTTATTATATTCACTTATCTTGATAATTCTATTAGTCAATAAAAGTTTTTGAATGAGCACTGTTGTAGTTAGCAGTCAATCATTATTTTATCAGAGCGTCAGGCATTAAACCCGCAAAAACTGTAGGACTAATTTAAAAGCAGTCTTATTAAAATCAAGGATTTTGCTGGGTTCTGGTTGCTGGCCTGCTCACCGTAGTTTTAACGGAGGCGGGGTGCTGCCCGCCCGGATGGCACCGGTCAGACGGGGTTACTGGTTACTGGTTGCTGGTTGCTAGTTACTGGTTGCTGGTTTGTCCTCGACACTTGGTGCTCGTTAAAAAGTTTTTGAAATTTTCAACATGGCTCCAACACGATGATCATACAGCTGACCGAAATCGGCAGCTACTGAAAGGGAAATATCCAATGGGAAGGTGCTTGAATGGTAAGCTAAATTCAGCAGTGAAGCTAATTGGTTTTTAACAGGATCGTATGGGGAACTGTAAGTTCCATAGTTCTTACTGTAGGTGAATTTGCCATTCCATGAGATAGTGCTTGAAAGCTCTCCGGCCAAACCAAGGTGATGCATAATGATCCGGTTGTTGGCAATACCAAAGGCGATGCCATCCTTGTAAATGACCGGTCCGAAAAGCGGCGAAACCATCATCCTTCCATCATAGGAATAGCCCGAGTGATATACGCCATGGTTGTAATAATTATCCAGACCGGTACTTCCCTGAACATGCGCCGATCCTCCCTGGTGTAAGGTATACATAAATTCATATATTGCGGATTCCAGTACCTTGTGTTTACCAATTTGTGCAAATAAACCATATAAATTGTCAGGGCCATTTCTGAATTCCATTCCCGAGTGATCTTCAAACAAGTGATTGAAGTAGGCAGAAAATTGAATGTCTTTTATGGTTAAATCGTACTGTACCCGGTAGCTTCCAAACTGATTTCCGGCCACATTAAATTGATCAGTAATCGGGAAGTTCGGTCCGCCAATACTCCCTGTGATGTAGATAAAATAATCACTAAGGCTTTGCGGCAACTGACCATATTGGGGTGAACTGGATGTTCCCCCCCACATCACATAGTGGTTTAATCCGGCGGAAAGACTTGAGTTTTTTGTGATTTTTGTTTTTAAGTAGAGTGATTTATGGTGGAGGCGTGTTCCCATTACCCAGCGCTCATCGTTTAACCAACCTTCGTCGTATTCGGCTTTAAAACTGAAGTAATTTTTCCAAAACAAAAAGGGAATAAATTCATTGGTGCCAAAGCGGATACGCGGATAGGGACGTGCATTGTTGCTCCGATCGATGTTTCCGTTGGTAGATGAGAGCCGCATAAAGTATTCGGGCTCTTTGAACCATCCACCTTCCAGTTTCCATCCTTTCCAATACAATTTGCTGTAAAGTTCGTTGGCTTGAAATTGAAATTCGTTGGTATAAGAGCTCAATAGGTGGGCTCCCAAATCAAGACGTAAATTGGTATGGAGTAGAGAATCAAAATGAGTTTTTCCGCTGAGAGAAATGACCTGGATGGTATTTCCTGATATGGGGTAGCGACCATTTTGATTTGCAGTGAACCAGAAGGGCATGGACTGTTGTGAGGAAAGCAAGGATTCAAATCCCGCGGTCAATTGATGATTGTTTTGGCCCAATGTACTGTATTGCAAACAGAGGATCAGAAAGAAGACAAGAAGGTACTTTTTCATTGTATCGGAATAGGTTCTAAACCCGCTTGTAATTCACCGCATTGATTAGTGTTCGGGGTAAAAAGAGCTGTTGGTGCTCATCGTTGGGCTCGATTTTCTTTTTTATTAATAGTATCAACTCTAAAACCGTTGAAAGTAGCAAGGCTACCGCAAATATGGCCAAGGATAATTCTAACACACCTAAATATTGTTGCAGTATTAAACTGCCAATGATAAAAAAGGTATTGGCCACAAAAATAATGGCGGTTGCCTGTATGTGATTTAATCCCAATGCCAGTAAACGATGGTGGATGTGGTTTTTATCCGGTACAAAAGGAGAATGTTTAATGACAAATACCCGAAGGATAAATACGCGCAACACATCAAACAATGGATAAGCCATAAAGCCAATCAATACGGCAGGAACAGATTTGATGGCATAAGTTGCAGCGTGGGAGGCATTGATTTCGTTAAATTTAATGGCTAAGACAAAAATCATGGTACCAATGAGTAAGGAACCGGTATCACCCATAAAAATTTTGTTTTTGTTGCCAAAAACGTTGAACATAAAAAAGGCCAGGCAGCTACCCGCCAAGGAAAAAGCCAATAATGCATATTCCGGTGCATCAATGAGCGAAAACCAAATGCCCATAACTGTGGCAATTTGAATGGCAATGGAGGAGGCCAAACCATCAATGCCGTCAATAAGGTTAAAGGCGTTAATGATGACAATTCCGACAAAAAACGTGAGTATGGTACTGGGGACGATGCCGAGGTGGTTGATGCCAAACAAGCCATATAAATAGCTGAATTTTAAATTGGCAAAAAAGGCAATGATAACGATACTAAAACCCAAGGCACCCAATTTTGAATAGGGTGAAATTCCCACCAGATCATCTTTGATTCCGGCGAAGAAGGTGACTAAGAGACTGGCAAATATAAACTTAAGGTCGGTAAAGGGATAGCTGTCGCCGCCGAGTGTAACGCCTAAGGTAATGCCGATAAAAATGGCTGTGCCACCTAAGGTAGGAACGATTACTTTTGTTGCTTTTCGAGAGTTTGGAGTATCGAAAAGGTGCTTCACATGCGCCACTTTAACAATCTGAGGAATACTTACAGCCGTAAACGCGAACGCAATGATTGCAACCAGAATAAAATAAAAAAGATTACCCATAAGAATACACCATTAACACGACAAATCTAGCATTTATATCCATTAAAGAAAAGGGGCACGGGCAAAGATTTTCAATTACTTTAAAATTTACCTGTTTCTATCCTGAATGTTAAAATTTTATTACAAAATGATAAAAATGGTAGAAGGGAGGTTGTTATGAGTGTTAGGTTTGATGTATAGAATAGGGAATAATTGGATTTGCCCCCTCCCTAGCCCTCCCCCAAGTGGGGAGGGGATAACGGGCTACCTGCTTATGTTATTG